>DATJMW010000013.1:0-188801 GCA_035508515.1 Solirubrobacteraceae bacterium
CCAAGTCGCGCATCACCCTCGACGCTCGACGCTTCGACCCCTTCGGACTAGGCGCCCTGCTCGCCGAGCGCCAGCCCGCGCGCAGGGACCTCTCCCTCACCGAGCCCTGGGAGCTGTCGCTCGGTCGCTCGCGCGCCCGCCGGCGCGCCGAGGAGCTGCGCTTCGTCCCCGGCAGCTCGCGCGCCAAGCGGCTCTCGCTCGGCGCCCTCGCCGCCCTGAGCGCCGGCCCCACCGCCGCGATCGCCGGCGGCGGCAGCCAGGCCATCGCCGCCGAGCCCGCGACCACCACCGAACACACCGTCACGATCAGCTCCGAAAGCCAGGGCCGCCAGGTCGAAATGCTCCAGGAAGCGCTCGGCATCGGCGCCGACGGCGTCTACGGGCCCGAAACCGAAGAAGCCGTCAAGAGCTTCCAGTCCGAACACGGGCTCGAAGCCGACGGCATCGTCGGCCCCGCGACGCTCGCCGCGCTGCGCGGCGGCTCCGCCCACAGCTCGGGCGTGCGGCGTGACGCCGTCGCCTTCAGCTCCGAAGGCGGCGAAGGCTCCGGCGACGCCGTCTCCCGCCTGCAGAGCGCCCTGCACCTCTCGACCGACGGCGACTTCGGCCCCGAAACCGAGGCCGCCGTCCGCCGCCTGCAGGCGCGACACGGGCTGACGGTCGACGGCATCGTCGGTCCCGCCACCTGGAGCGTGATCGGAATCTCCGGCGAGGAAACCCTCACGCCGCCCGCCTCCGCGCAGGCCGGCTCGCAACACGGCGCGCACACCGCCACCGTCGCCGACACCGAATCGGGCGAAGGTGGCGGCGAAGGTGGCGGCGACTCCGTCTCGCGGTTGCAGAGCGCCCTGCACCTCTCCGCCGACGGCAACTTCGGCCCCGAAACCGAGGCCGCCGTCCGCCGCCTGCAGGCGCGCCACGGGCTCGACGTCGACGGCGTCGTCGGCCCCGCCACCTGGAGCGTGCTGGGGATCTCAAGCCAGGACACGCTGCACCCGCCGCACTCCGCGCTCAGCGGGTCCGGGTCAAGCGGCAGCGAAAGCTCCTCCGCCGGCTCCAGCGTCGTCGCCCGGGTGATCGCGGCGGGCGATGAAATCGCCACGCGGCCCTACGTCTACGGCGGCGGGCACGGGTCCTTCGAGTCCACCGGCTACGACTGCTCGGGCTCGGTCTCCTACGCCCTGCACGGCGGCGGGCTGCTCAGCGCACCGGAGGACTCCTCCGAGCTCGAGTCCTACGGCGAAGCCGGGCCGGGGCGGCACATCACTATCTACGCCAACGCCGAACACGCCTTCATGGTCGTGGACGGGAAACGCTTCGACACGATCGCCCAGCAGGAGACCGGCACCCGCTGGGCCGACTCGGTCGGCGACACCAGCGGCTACGTCGTACGCCACCCCGACGGGATGTAGCAGTCGAGAGCCCCGGTCCCGGGCAGCAGGGCCCGGGGCTCTCGAGCTACTTGCCGCAGCCGCCGGCCGGCGCGCTAGGCCGGGGCTGCCCCCTCTTCGGCGGCTTCGACCGCCTCTGCGAAGCGGCTGATCGTCAGATCAAGCGCCCCCACCAGGCGGCGGATCGTGTCCCAGCCCGGCGTCGCCTGCGCCAGCTCGATCCGAGCCAGCGACGCGGTCGTGATCCCGGCGTGGTAGGCGAGCGCTTCGCGAGTCTGGCCTTTATCCTCGCGGAGCCTGCGCAGCGCCGACGCCAGGGCAGGGTCGGGTTTCGGACGTCTCGTCATATTCGAGAACATCGCATCCGAATATCCGCGAGTCCATGCGTTTGACCGTGTGCGGCCGACCGCATACGATGCGCGACATGCCAGATTCCACTATGCGGACTGTTTCTGTTCCGTTCTCCACCGCGGAGCACCGCTTGCTCGGTAGCTTCGCCGCCGCCCAGGGCGTCGACCTCCCCACCTTGATCCGCGAAGCGCTCGCGCTCGCCCCGATCGAGTTGCCGGGGGCGCCGCCGCGGCACCCGAAGACCGGCCGTGCAAGCAGCGGCGAGGCCTGCGAGCCTGGCCGCCGCACTCGCGATCGGGCGCTCGCCACGCGCTAGCGACCCGCTCCGCACGACCCACCCGCCGACGCCACCGGCCTGGACGGCAGGCCGGGCAGCGTCGGCGTTTGCACCCGCGCCGCTCGCCACGGCGCCATCATCCCCACAGAGCCTGCGAGGGTCCCGAGCCGGCCGGCGTCGATGCGCTTCCTCCGGATACTGGCTCGTTCCCACATACGAACGTATGTTCGCATATGTTCGCCCTGCTTGCAATGCCGTCTAGGGACTTTGGGGATGCCGCGGCGGGACACCGGGGCCAGCGTTCCATCTCAAGCCCGCCCTAGCTTCGGCCGCCTCCGACGAAGAGCGACAGCGAGGAGCTCCGATGCTTGCGCGAGCCCACACCTTCACGATCGACGGCCTCCAGACGCTGCATGTCACGGTCGAGGTCGACGTCCGCCGCGGCCTGCCGGCCTTCACGATCGTGGGTTTGGCCGACGCCGCCGTGCGCGAGGCGCGCGAGCGCGTGCGCGCCGCGGTGCTGAACTCCGGCTTCGAGTTCCCCGCACAGCGGATCACCGCGAACCTCGCCCCCGGCGACGTCCCGAAGGCGGGCCCTGCGCTGGACCTGGCGCTCGCCTGCGCGCTGCTGGCCGCGAGCGGCCAGCTCGATCCCGGCCCGCTCGACAGTCACGCGCTGTTCGGCGAGCTGGCGCTCGACGGAAGCGTCCGCCCGTGCCGGGGGACGCTCGCGGTCGCGCAGGCCAGCCGCAAGGCGGGGCTCTCGACGCTGGTGCTTGCGGGTGAGCGCGCCTGCGAGGCCCAGCTCGTGACGCGGCTGGAGGTGGCGGTGGCCCGGTCGCTGAGGAGCGCGGTGCGCGTGCTCGGCGGCGGCAAGGCCGACCCGCTGCCGCCGGCGCGCGCCCGTGGCGGGGCGAGGAGTCGCCGAGCGGGGGCCGACCTCGCCGACGTGCGTGGCCAGCCACTGGCGGTGCGGGCGGTCGTGATCGCCGCGGCCGGCGGTCACAACTGCCTGCTCAGCGGGCCGCCCGGCACCGGCAAGACGATGCTGGCCCAGCGCATCGGCTCGATCCTGCCGCCGCTCAGCCGCTCCGAAGCGATCGAGGTGACGCGCATCCACAGCATCGCCGGGGCCGGTGCCCACGGGCTCGCGAGCGAGCGCCCGCTGCGGGCGCCACACCACTCGATCACGCTCGCGGGCCTGATCGGCGGGGCGGCGCAGGCACGCGTCGGCGAGGCGGTGCTGGCGCACAACGGCGTGCTGTTCCTCGACGAGCTCTCGGAGTTCTCGCGCGTCGTCCTCGACGGCCTGCGCCAGCCGCTGGAGGACGGGCGCGTCGCGATCGTCCGGGCGCAGCACTCGGCGCTCTACCCCGCGCGCTTCATGCTGCTCGCCGCGACGAACCCCTGCCCCTGTGGCTACCTCGGCGTCGCGCAGCTCTGCCGCTGCAGCGATGCCGAGCTGGCGCGCCACCGGCGCCGGCTAAGCGGGCCGCTGCTCGACCGGATCGACCTGCTGGCCCAGTTCGCGCACCACGCCGGGCACGATCCGAGCGGCCCCGCCACCACCAGCTCGGCCGACGCCCGCGCCGAAGTGCGCGCGGCGCGCCGGCGCCAGTCGGCGCGCCTGCGCGAGGAAGGAGTGCTGGTGAACGGGCAGATGGACGCCTCGATGCTGCGGCGGCACGTGCGGCTTCCGGCGGAGGCGCAGCGCATGCTCGACGCCGCCCGCGAGCGAGGCCTCTTGAGCGCGCGCGGGCAGCACCGGGTGCTGCGCGTCGCGCGCACGATCGCCGACCTCGCCGAGCGCGAGCGCGTCGCGGCGAAGGACCTCGGGGAGGCGATCGCGCTGCGCGGCGACGCGGGGCTCGGGCACGGCTCGGCGCCGTGAGCGCCGGGGGCGCCCAGCGTGCCGGGACATCCGGCGCCAGCGCCTGCGCCGACTGCCTGCGCCGCAGCTGGCTGCTCGGGCAGCTGAGCGCCGTGCTCGATCGCAACTGCCGCGCCGACGGGCGCCTGTTCGAGCTGCTGGCGCTCGGCGACGAGCAGCTGATCGCGGCGCTCGGCGGGCGCCGGCGCGAGCGGCTTCGGCGTGAGCACGCGTCGGCCCTGGCGGATGCACCGCCCCTTCCGGGAGCGGCCTGCGGCGCGGTCTGCGTGCACGATCCCGGCTACCCCATGGCGCTGCGCGAGGCCGCGCGGGGCCTCGCGGCGCCCCGGCTGCTGCACGTCGCCGGCGGGCCGGGCCGGATGCACGAGCTTGCGGCCCGGCCGGCGGTCGCGCTGCTCGGCACGCCGCGGCCCAGCGCCTACGGCCTGAAGCTCGGGCGCAGGCTCGGCCGCGAGCTGGCGGCCAGCGGCGTCGTCGTCGTGACGCAGTGCGTCGCGGGGGTCGCCTTCGCGGCGCAGCAGGGCACGCTCGACGCAGGGGGCGCGGCGCTGCTCGTCGCTGGCGACGGCCTGCGCGTGCCGCCGCCCCGGAGCCGCCGTGAGGTCTACGACGCGCTGTTGAGCGACGGGTGTGCCGTCAGCGAGCTGCCCCTCGACTCGCACGGACGGGCCTGGGGAGCTGCGGCGAGCGTGCGGATCGCCGTCGGGCTCTCGGCGCTCGTGCTCCTGGTCGAGGCGCGCGAGGAACCGCGCGACCTCAGGGGAGCCGAGCTCGCACGCCTGGCGGGCCGCGCCGTCGCGGCGCTGCCTGGCCGAGCCGACTCGGCGGATTCCGCCGGCTGCCACGCGCTGCTGCGCGACGGCGCGCGGCTGGTCCGCGGCTCGGAGGACGTGCTCGACCTGCTGTACGGAGCCGACGCCGGTGCACGACGCGAGGCGCCCGCACGGCCCGAGCGACCGTGGCTCAGCGAGCTTCAGCAGGAGCTGGTGGCGCGAATCGGCGAGGGCATCGACACGATCGACGGGCTCGCGGGCGCGGGGCGCGATCGCGGCGAGACGTTGCAGGCGCTGACGGAGCTCGAGCTGTCGGGCACGCTGGTCCGCGTCGACCGGGGCCGCTACGCCGTCGCGAGCCCCCAACGCCACGTGCGCTACGGTGACCCGGCTCAGATGGAGTCCTGAGGCGAGGCGCACGCCGCGAGCGCGCCCTCCGAACCGCCCAACGTGACAAGGGCTGATGACCCCTTTCGCCGAAGTTCAGCCACGAGGCCGAGCGCGAAAGGAGCAGCCGGGCAGTGCCGCGACCAGACAGACGTGAGACAGCCGCGATCTTCCTCGGCGGCGCCGCCGGCTCGCTGCTGCGGGTCTGGATCGCGCACGAGCTCCCCCACGGCGCGACGACCTGGCCCTGGGCGACGTTCCTCGCGAACGTCACGGGCTGCATGGCGCTGGCGCTGATCGCCACCCACCTCTACGAGCGCCCACCAGAATCGCCGCACTGGCACCCGTTGCTGGGAACCGGCTTCTGCGGCGCCTACACGACCTTCTCGACGCTGCAACTGGAGCTGCTGGACATGCTCGAACACGGCCGGCTCGGCCTCGCGCTGGGATACGGGCTCGCAAGCGTGGGCGCCGGCTTCGCGGCGATCGGCGCTGGCGCCGCGATCGCACGCCACCACGCGCGGCGAGCGGCGGCGCGCGAGCTGGAGGTGATCACGTGAGCTGGTGGGTCTGGGTCGGCGTGGCGCTGCTCGGCGGCGTCGGCGCGAACGCGCGCTTCCTCATGCATTCGCTCATCGCCGCTCGCTTTGGCGAGGCGCTGCCGCTCGGGACGCTGGTCGTGAACCTCAGCGGCTCGCTCCTGCTCGGGCTGCTCGCAGGGCTCTCGCTCAGCGGCAACGCGCTCGTGCTCGCCGGGACCGCGACGCTCGGTTCCTACACGACCTTCTCCACCTGGATGCTTGACACGTGGCGGCTGGGCGAGGGCGGGCGGCGGGGGGTCGCGGTGCTGAACGTCGTCGTGAGCGTTGGGCTAGGGCTTGGCGCGGTTACGCTGGGGCGTGTGATCGCCAGCGGATGAAACGATTCGAGTCCTCGACCCTCTGCCCAGCGACGGAAGATGCCCGTCTGTAAGTTCGGCGAGCGCCAGTACGAGCTGGCGGCCAACCTGGAGCTTCTCGGCGGCAGCGGGAGCTTCTTCGCACCCACGACGTCACTCGAGGGTCAGCTTGGCATCGATGTCGCGCTGGCTCCAAGCGACCAGCGAATCTGGCAGCTCCTGGGCATCCCTCCGCCGGAAGGGGTCGCGACGGGAACGGCCGCGTTTCCGGGCTGGCCAAATGATCCTGGGCTGAGCACACCGTTTCTCGTGAGCCTGTTCATCCAGTACAAGCGGTCGAGCTATCTCACGCGCTCTTACTCGAATGAGTGGGGATCGCACAAGCAGCCCTACTGGCGCGTGGAGCTTTCTTCGAGACAGCATCACCTCTTGACCCAACTCGAGGCGGCCACGGCAGGAAACGCCGTCGTTCGCTATGCGGCCCCGAGGTTCTGGCGGCACGAGGACATGTGGAAGTACCAGGCGATCGGAGGCGTGCTTGACAATTCCCTCCTGATTGCCCCCAGCGAGATAGGCCCGAACCACGATCACCTGACGTGGAGCAGTGGCGTCGGGCTGCTCGCGCATTCCAGCCCCGAGCGATTGCACGACGAGTCTCCTGCCGGGCTCGCACGCGCGATGCTTCGCGAAGCGACCGCCTCAGGCCAAGCACCCGAGCGACGCGACCCCCGTAGCTATCTGGCAAACCTCGCCGCGACGGTGACCGGCCTGGGCCTGCCCGGTCGCAGGCGCGACCAGCGACGCGAGGACCTCTCCGATGCGCTGGTGTTCAGGGAAGTCAGCGAAGAGGACATAGGGCCACTCGCGGACATCGCGACGATCGCGGAAGCCGCCGGCGCAGCCCGCGCGAGCTGGCTGATGGTGTCGCTGACACGGAGACAGACGCCCGAGACGCCCGGAGCGGAAGAGTAGGGCCGGCCCTGCTCGATCGGCTCGCGGTCACGACGCGGCCCGTACGCGCTTCACTTGAACGTTCCGGCTCACGACGGGCGCGCGGACATTCGATCGAAGCGGATGAAGGGATTCGAACCCTCGACCTTCGCCATGGCAAGGCGACGCTCTAGCCAGCTGAGCTACATCCGCGGGAACGCGCATTCTAGCCTTCGCCGCGGGCATGCGCCAATCGCCGGCTTGCACCGCCCGGATCGAGACTCGGCCGAGCGCCGGCGCCCCGGCTCGCCGCCCACTCGGCTCAGCCTTTGAACGTCGAGCGCCCCAGGTCCCCGAACGGCTCGTCGCGCTCGCGCACCGCCTCGCGGAACCCGCGATCGGCGGCCAGCCGCTGAAAGTCATAGCCCTCCGCGGTGTGCCGAGCGATCCCGTCGAACACGACGCCGAGCACCTGGCTGGCGTGCAGCCCCTGCGAGTAGAGCGACTGGTTCACGAGCAGCTTCATCATCATCAGCTGGTTGACGGGCATCTGCGCGATCCGCGCGGCGAGCGCATCGGCGCGCGCGTCGAGCTCCTCCGCGGCGGGCGCCTCGATCGCAAGCCCCCACTCCAGCGCCTCGGCGCCTGACAGCGAGTCGCCGGTGAACAGCAGCCGCTTCGCGCGCTGCGGCCCGATCCGATACGCCCACACCGCGGTCGTGGGCGACCCCCAGACACGCGCGGGCGGGTAGCCGATCTTCGCGTCCTCGGCGATCACGAGCAGGTCCGAGCAGAGCGCCATGTCGGTTCCGCCGGCGACGCAGAAGCCGTGGACCTTGCAGATCACGGGCTTGCCGCAGTGGAACAGGCTCATGAAGCCCTCGGCGTTGCGGCTCATCATCGCGTAGTCGACCATCGGGTCCCAGGTGCTTTGCGGGTCGTGGTTCGCGGACATCACCGCGGGATCGATCGGCGAACCCGGCGGCGCCGACGGCGTGGACGCCCCCGAAGCCGATGCTTTGCCCATCCCCTCCGCGCTCTCGAGCAGGTCATAGCCGCCGCAGAACCCGGACCCCGCCCCGGACAGCAGCAGCACGCTGACCTCGGGGTCGAGGTCAGCGCGGTGCACGCACTCGACCAGCTCGGCGATCAGCCGCCTCGTGATCGCGTTGCCGCGCTCGGGCCGGTTCAGCGTCAGGCGCGCGATGCGGTCGGACACCTCGTACAGGACGACGGGCTCCTCGCTCATGCGGCGATGCTACCCGGGCGCCACGGGTGGGATACTGGCGGCGACGTGCCGAGCAACCGCTTCTACTCCCGCCTGTCGATGACGATGCCGGACTCGTGGCTGAAGGCGACGGGCAAGCTGAACGTGCCGGTCTACCGGCTGAGCGGCGGACGGCTGCTGAACAGGGTGGGGACGGCCCCGGTGCTGCTCCTGACCTCGACAGGCCGTCGCTCGGGACAGAAGCGCACGGCGCCGGTGGTCTACCTGAAGGACGGCGAGCGCCACGTGGTGATCGGCTCGAACGCCGGCAACGCGCGCACGCCGGCGTGGTCCTACAACCTGCAGGCGAACCCCGACGCGGAGATCGAGGTCGGCCGCGACCGCAAACCGGTGCGCGCCCGCGTCGCGCAGGGCGAGGAGCGCGCGGAGCTGTGGCGCAAGGTGAACGAGATGTACGAGGGCTTCGACGACTACGACGCGAACACCCCCATGCGCGAGATCGCCGTGTTCGTGCTCGATCCACGCTAAACGCGCTCGAAAGGCGCTGAAAGGAGCAAGGCATGGCCTCCCCCACGTCCACCGAGCAGCTGATCGGCGGCGTCGACTTCGTCGCCCTGCCCACCCACGACATCGCGGCCTCCGCGGCGTTCTACGGCGAGGTGCTGGGCCTGCGCCGCTCGGTCTACATGCCCGAGCGCAACTACTCCGAGTTCGAGGCGGGGAACCTGACGCTGAGCGTGATCGACGCCGAGAAGATGGGCCTCGAGCACAACCCGCAGAAGACGGCGATCGCGCTGCACGTCGACGACGTCGCGGAGGCCCGCAGGACGCTCGAAGCCCGCGGCGTGCAGTTCCACGGAGACGTCCTCGACACGAGCGTCTGCCACATGGCGTTCTTCGAGGACCCCGAAGGCAACGCGTTCATGCTGCACCACCGCTACGCCCCGCGCACGACGGAATCCTGAGCCGGACGGGGCTGCGGAAAACGGTCCGCGATCGACTAGCCTGAGGTCATGTCGATGTTCTTCACGCGCAAGCAGGCCGAGATGGTGGACGCGGCCTCGGCGCTCCCGGGACGCGACACCGAGATCCCGGTGCCGGCCCGCCACGACGTGCTGGGCACGCCGCTGAAGCCACCGTTCCCCGACGGCGTCGAGACGGCGATCTTCGGGATGGGCTGCTTCTGGGGCGCGGAGCGCGGGTTCTGGGAAGCGCCCGGCGTCTACACGACCGCGGTCGGCTACGCGGGTGGGTTCACGCCGAACCCTACCTATGAGGAGGTCTGCAGCGGGCGCACGGGCCACACCGAGGCGGTGCTGGTCGCATTCAAGGTCGCCGAGGCGAGCTACGAGGAGATGCTGAAGCTCTTCTGGGAGGGCCACGACCCGACCCAGGGCATGCGCCAAGGCAACGACGTCGGCAGTCAGTACCGCTCGGCGATCCTGTGGCGCGACGAGGCCCAGCGCGCGGCGGCGGAGGCGTCCCGCGCGATGTACCAGGAGAAGCTGAAGCAGGAGGGCTACGGCGAGATCACGACCGAGCTCGCGGAGGCCGGCCCCTTCTACTACGCCGAGGACTACCACCAGCAGTACTTGGCGAAGAACCCGAACGGCTACTGCGGGCTCGGTGGCACGGGCGTGAGCTGCCCGATCGGGCTCACGGCGTCGAACTAGCGGCGAGCCGCGCTGACGCGCCTTAAACGGAGCGACCCCGCCGAAGCGGGGCCGCGATCCGTCGTATCCGACCCGGAGCGCACCCGCGGGGAATGGGCGCGCTCCGGGTCACGGCCTCCCGGCCTACGCCCCCGAAGGAGCGGGGCTGGGCTGCCACGCCGGCGGCGCGTGCGGTCCGCCGAGCGTTGGAACGTCCGAGGGGTAGACCTCGTTGCCATGGATCGCGTGATCCCCGATCTCCAACTCCTCGTCGGAGAGCCTGAGCGGGATGAATATCCCGACGATCTTCAACAGGATGAACGTCATGATCCCGCTGAAGATGATCACGAAAGCCGCGGTCTCGGCCTGCCAGCGCAACAGCGTCCAGCTGCCGTGCACGACACCCGCGAAACCAGGCAGGTTTTCCGCCCCACCGCCGGTGGCGATGTACTCGACGATGTGTGGATCGGCGAATATCCCCACGAGCAGACCGCCCATGAGTCCGGCGATCCCGTGCGTATAGACCACCCCCAGCGTGTCGTCGACATTTCTGAAGACGGGGGCACGGCTGAGGAAGCGGATCGCGAACCACACGACCGTCGAGGCGATGATGCCCACGGCGGCGGCACCCCAGCCGTTGAAGAAACCGGCTCCAGGGGTGATCGCGACGAGCCCGGTGATCATCCCGTTGACGGAGCCGATCAAAGACGGCTTGTCGCGGAAGATGTAGTCCCAGGCGATCCAGACGAGCATCGCGACGGCGGTGCAGAGGTTCGTGTTGACCACGGCCACCGACGCGTTCGCACCTGCGTAGTAGGAGTCCCCGCCGTTGAAGCCGTTCCAGCCGAGCCACAGCAGCCCGGCGCCGACGGCGACCATCAGCAGGTTGTTCGGCGCATCGATCTCTCTATCTCGCTGCAGCCTCGGCCCAATCACGGCCGCGGCGACGAAGCCGGAGATCCCGGCGGCGAGGTGGATCACGTAACCACCGGAGTAGTCCAGTGCGCCGTGCGCGGAGAAGAAGCCACCGCCCCAGATCAGGAACGCATTGACGGTGTACACGAACGTGATCCACAAGAGCACGAAGGGAATCCATGCCTTGAAGTTGATCCGCCCGAGCACCGATCCGAGCATCAGGATCGGCGTGATCGCCGCGAACACGAACTGGAAATAGATGAGCGAGGCCTGTGGGAAGTGGAACGGTGGCCCTGTCGAGATCGACGGGATCACCGCCTGCTTCTGGAGTTCGTTCGCACCGAGCACGGTCCCGGACTTGCCCCAGAACGTGTCGAAGAACCCTTTGCCGCCGCCAATTGGGCTACCAAAGCCCATCTTGAACGCCCACAGCACCCACGCGACCAGCACAAGCGAGAACGCGACGAAGGTGAGCATCATGCTGTTGACCGACCAGCGCTTCTGCATCACACCGCCGTAGAGGACCGCCAGGCCGGGAAGGCTCATGAGCCCGACAAACGTCGCTGCCGTCATCTGCCACGCGTTGTCACCGGGGTTCAGCCACTGCTTCGCCCCTTCAAGGTATGGAACCCAAGTAGGCATTTGCGCGCAGTTCCCCTTTCGTTATGTCGGGTGACAAACCCCAGCTCGCACATGCGAGCGGCAGCGCACCACAACGATCGGGGAATGAAACAGCCAGCTCTGGGTAGCGGATAGGGAGGTTTGGCTAAACACTCCCGAAGCGCCTTTCGACATCTGTATAGACGCTCGCCGAAAGCCCCGCGGAGACGGCGAAAAGCCCTTGTTTGCTGGTGATTGACGCGGGGGGAGATGTTTTGATGAACGGCCTCGATCGGGAGCGATCGAGGCCGTGGGGTCTCCGACAGGCGTGCTGGCGGCCGCGGCTTCAGCCGACGGGGAAGCCGGCGCGCCTGCAGGAGGCGCCGAGCGTATCCTCGATGCCCCTGATCTGCTGTGAGTTCGCGCACAGTTTGCGCGCCTTCGCGCCGCAGCCGTGAATTCTGACGCCGCCGAGCGTGCTGGGCGCGATCGCTTCGACGCAGTCGGCGCGCGCGGGCGAGCCGCTGCTGAGCCCATAGATACCAAGCGCGATCAGCGCGGCGATGAAGACGGCGAGCAAGCTCCCGACCGCGGTCTTCTCGCGGCGCCCCCACTGCAAGGGCGTCGACAGCCGTTTCGCGCGAGCCTCCATGATCATGTCTGCGAGCCTAGCGGCTCTCGGCGCCGCGGCGCAGCGAGAGCTGGGCTTAGGAAGCGGCGCTGTCGCCGGCGGCGGCGGGCTCAGCTGCGTCTTGACCCGCCTGCGCGGGGTCGAACTTCAGCGCGGCGGAGTTGATGCAGTAGCGCTGCCCGCCGGGACCGGGGCCGTCGTCGAAGACGTGTCCCAGGTGCCCGCCGCAGGCGCGGCACACGACCTCGGTGCGCTTCATGAACAGGCTGTTGTCGGGGCGCAGCTCGACGGCCTCGGCGACGGCGGGCTCGGTGAAGCTGGGCCAGCCGGTGCCGGAGTCGAACTTGGTGTCGGCGCCGAACAGCATCGCGCCGCAGGCGGCGCAGCGGTAGTCGCCGGAGTCCTTGTTGTAGACGTACTCGCCGGTGAACGGCGGCTCGGTGCCGGCGCGGCGCAGCACGTCGTACTGCGCGGGGGTCAGCTCCTCGCGCCACTGCTCGTCGGTCTTCTGGATCTTGCGGTCGTTGTCGCTCATACAGACGTTGTAGCAGGCGTTTCAAGGGCGGAATCGCCACCCCGCCTGCTATTGTGATCCTTACGTTCACGTCAAGTTTCAGGAGCAGGAGATGAGCACAGCCCAGACCGGAGGACAGCGATCGAGAGGAGGCGCCGGAACGCGCTTCGGGGTGGACGCGGGGCACGCGAGCTACAAGTGGTGGGCGCTGTCGTGCACGAGCCTGGGGATGCTGCTGGCGGCGACGAACTCCGGCACGCTGATCATCGCGCTGCCGGACCTGGAGCGCTCGCTGCACACGAGCCTCCTGGCGCTGGTGTGGGTGATCCTGGCCTACCTGATCGCGGCGACGGTGCTGGTGCTGATGGCGGGTCGCCTGAGCGACCTGTTCGGGCGCAAGCGCGCCTACGTGGGCGGCTTCGTGCTGTTCGCGCTGGCCTCGCTGGGCGCGGGTTTCGCGGGCGACGCGACGCAGCTGATCCTGTGGCGGATCCTGCAGGGGATCGGCTCGGCGTTCCTGTTCGCGAACGCGGCGGCGCTGGTGACGGACGCCTTCCCGAAGGAGGAACTCGGCCTGGCGATGGGCGCGAACACGATGGTCGCGGCGATCGGCCTCGTGCTGGGCCCGGTGCTGGGCGGCGCGCTGGTCGACATCTCCTGGCACTGGGTGTTCTGGTTCAACGTCCCGTTCGCGCTGGCGGGCGCGGCCTGGGGCGCGACGATCCTGCGCGAGCTGGCGAAACCGGACAGCGCGAGCAGCTACGACGTGCTGGGCACGACGACGTTCGTGGTCGGGCTGACGGGCCTGGTCTACGGCGTCTCCCGCGGGGGCATCTCCGGCTGGAACGACGGCCTGGTGATCGGCGGGCTGATCGTGGCGGCGGTGCTGCTGCCGCTGTGGGTGCTGGTGGAGCGCCGCTCGCGCGCGCCGATGCTGGACCTGGCGCTGTTCAAGAACCGGCTGTTCGCGGCGGCGAGCGCGGCCTCGTTCCTGAACGGCCTGGCGCGCTTCGCGCTGATGTTCCTGTTCGTCTTCTACTACCAGGGCGCGCAGGGCGACTCGCCGATCACGGCGGGAATCAAGCTGATGCCGCTGGCGGTGGGGATGCTGATCGCCTCTCCCATCGCGGGCATCTACGCCGACCGCCACGGCTCGCGCGCGCTGGCCTCGATCGGAATGCTGGTGACGGCGGCGGGCCTGGCGGGGATGACGACGCTCGACGTGCACACGGCCTACTGGCAGAGCGGGCTGTGGCTCGCGCTCGTGGGCGTGGGTTCGGGCATGTTCAACAGCCCCAACACCGCGGCGATGATGGGCGTGGTGCCGGCGCACCGGCGCGGCATCGCGGCGGGGGCGCGCACGCTGCTGCAGAACACGGGCGCGGTGCTGTCGATCGCGTTCGTGCTGGCGATCGTGACCTCGGCGGTGCCAAAGGCGACGCTGTTCGCGGTCTTCTCCGGGCTGGCCCAGGGCCTGTCCGCCGAGAAGCTGGCGCCCTTCATCGAAAACATGCACGTGGCGCTGTGGGTGCTGGCGGGCACCTCGATCCTCGGCGCGGGCGTGTGCCTGCTGCGCCCGAGCCACAAGAGCGCGGAGGCGCAGGCCGCGGAGGCGGAGGAGCCCTCGGCGATCAGGCCCTGGGAGGAAGCGCTGGCGGACGAGGCGTTCGTTCCCGGCCGCGACGAGACGGCGGCGGACGAACGGCCGCTGGGGGTGCGCGCATGAGCGGCGAGAGCCTGCGCATCGGCGACGTCGCGAAGGCGGTCGGCACGACGCCGCGCACGATCCGCTACTACGAGGAGATCGGGCTGCTGCCGGAGGCGCCGGCGCGGCCATCGGGCCGCCACCGCCTTTACACGGAGGCTGAGGTCGAGCGGCTGCGCGAGCTGATGCGCCTGAAAGACCTGCTCGGCCTCTCGCTGGAGGAGCTGAAGACGCTCCTGAGCGCGGAGGAGGCGCGCGCGGAGGTTCGCGCCCAGTTGCGCCGCGAGGACGTCGACCCGCAGCGCCGGCGCGAGCTGCTCGAGGAGGCGCTCGGGCACATCGACCGCCAGCTTGCGCTGGTGCGCAAGCGCGCGCAGGAGCTCGAGAAGCTGGAGCACGAGCTGAGCGAGACGCGCAAGCGGGCGCGGCGCAAGATCCGCGAGATCGACGCGCGCGCCGGGGGCAGCTTCCCCCCCGCGCTGGAGGCGCAGCCGTGAGCGACTCGCGGTCGCCGGCGGTGCTGGTCGACGACCTGGTGGTCCGCTTCGAGGAGACGACCGCGGTCGGCGGGGTCTCCTTCGCGGTCGCGCCGGGTGAGGTGTTCGGGCTGCTGGGGCCGAACGGCGCCGGCAAGACGACGACGATCCGTGTGCTGACGACGCTGCTGCCCCCCACCTCGGGCCGCGCGCTGGTCGCGGGCCACGACGTGCGCTCGGACAGCCTCGCGGTGCGCTCGGCGATCGGCTACATCCCGCAGGCGATCTCGGTCGACGGCGCGCTGACGGCGCGCGAGAACCTCGACTTCTACGCGCGGGTGACGGGCGTCTCCGGCCGCGAGCGCAAGCAGCGGATCGAGCAGGCGATCTCCTCGATGCACCTGGAGTCGATGCTGGACCGGCTGGCGCGCACGCTCTCGGGCGGGATGCTGCGGCGCCTGGAGATCGCGACGGCGCTCTTGAACCAGCCGTCGGTGCTGTTCCTGGACGAGCCGACGGTGGGCCTTGACCCCTCGGCGCGGCGGATGGTCTGGGAGCACCTGGGCGCGCTGCGCGCGGAGGTGGGCACGACGATCCTCGTGACGACGCACCTGATGGAGGAGGCGGAGCGCTACTGCGAGCGCCTGGCGATCATGGACATGGGGCGCCTGGTCGAGCAGGGCGAGCCCGCGGAGCTGCTGGAGCGCCACGAGACCGACAGCCTGGAGGAGGTCTTCACGGCGGTGACGGGTCGCACGCTGGACGCCGAGCAGGAGGGGAGGTTGAGCGATGTCCGCGCACAGCGCCGCGTTGCCCGCCGGCTCGGCTAGCCCGGGTGGCCCCAGCCGCACGTCGAGTGGCGGCCTGCTCACGGCGCACGGCCTGCGCGCGCTCGCGGGAGGAGCGTTCGCGATGGCGCAGTCGGAGATGCGCAAGCTGCGCCACGACCACCTCGACATCGTCACGCGCTCGGTGCAGCCGCTGCTGTGGCTGTTCATCTTCGGCACCGCGCTCAGCCACTCGCGCTCGCTGACGCTGGGGACGTTGGAATACCGCGCCTACCTGGCCCCGGGCGTGATGGCGCAGGCAGCGATGTTCATCGCGATCTTCTTCGGCCTGGCGGTGATCTGGGAACGCGACGTGGGCCAGCTGCAACGTCTGCTGGCGACGCCGCTGCCACGCACGGCGATCGTGCTGGGTAAGGCGGTCGGCGCCTGCGTGCGCGCGCTCGTCCAGGCGCTCCTGCTGCTGGCGGTGATCGCGATCGCGGGCATCGGCGTGCGCTGGAGCGTCGACGGCGTGCTGGGCACGCTGGCGCTCTTGATGCTGGGCACCGCGGGCTTCGCCTGCATGTCGATGCTGCTGGCGGCGGCGGTCAAGGAGCGCGAGCGCTTCATGGGCATCGGCCAGCTGATCATGATGCCGCTGTTCTTCGCCTCGAGCGCGCTGTACCCGCTGAGCGTGATGCCGGGCTGGCTGCACGTGATCGCGCGCGTGAACCCGCTGACCTACGAGGTGCAGGGGCTGCGCCAGATGCTCGTGGGCGTCGGCGGCGCGGGTGAGCTGTGGCTCGACTTCCTCGTCGTCGCGGGCTTCCTGCTGGTGATGCTCGCCGCGGCGACGCGCGCCTATCCGAAGGCGATCCTCTGACGATGCCGAGCATCGAGGTAACGCCGAGCCCGCAGGGAGTCCCCGGCGCCGTTACGGACCCGACCCGCATCACCGGCGAGACGCTGACGTACCCCGGCGCGGGCGGCACGGACGTGAACGGGTATCTCGCGCGCCCCGCGGACGCGGCGAGCCACGCGGGCATGATCGTGATCCACGAGGCGGGCGGCCTGGGCGATCACATCCGCGACGTCTGCAACCGCCTCGCAAACATCGGCTACGTCGCGCTGGGCGTGGACCTCTACACGCGCGAAGGAGGCCCGCCGGACACGAGCGACATGCAGAACGTCTTCGCGCGCCTGTTCTCGATGCCGGACGCGACGGCGCTGGGCGACCTCGAAGGCGCGGCGGACCACCTGCGCAGCCTCGACGGCGTCACGGGCCGGATCGGCTGCATCGGCTTCTGCATGGGCGGGCGCTACGCGCTGCTCCTGGCCTGCGCTTCGGACAAGCTGAACGCGGTGGTCGACTGCTGGGGCGGCTTCGCCGACCGCGCGGAGCCCGAGCGGCGCTCGACCGAGCAGCGCCCCACCCCACCTTTGGAGATGGTGGCCGAGGGCCTGGAATGCCCACTGCTGGCGGCGGTCGGCGCCGAAGACCAGAACCCCTCGCCGGAGCTCGCGGCAAAGCTGCGCGAGGAAGCCGGGCACTCGCCCGCGGGCCGCGCGGGCCAGGAGATCAAAGTCGACGTCTACGAGGGCGCGAGCCACGCCTTCTTCGCGGACTACCGCCCCACCTACAGACCCGAGCCCGCGGCGAAGCTGTGGGCGGAGATCGTGCCCTTCCTGGCTCGCCACCTGCAGCCGAGCTGATCCGAGAACGCCCGCGGCACGTTCATATAGTGCGGGGCGGCGCGCGACGGTCGAGCGCCGCGGCCGGGACGAGGACGAGCGAGCAAAGGAGCGGGCTTGGAGCGCAAGTGGTGGACGCTGATCGCGGTGTCGGTGGCGATCTTCATGCTGCTGCTGGACATCACGGTGGTGAACGTGGCGCTGCCGGACATCCAGCGCTCGCTGCACTCTTCCTTCGAGGACCTGCAATGGGTCGTCAACGCCTACTCGCTGACGCTCGCGGCGTTCCTGCTCACCGCGGGCTCGCTGGCGGACCGCTTCGGCCGGCGGCTCGTGTTCACGACGGGCCTCGTGATCTTCACGCTGTCCTCCGCGGCCTGCGGCCTGGCGGGTTCGCCGCTGGCGCTGAACCTGTTCCGCGCAGTGCAGGGCACCGGCGGGGCGATGATGTTCGCGACCTCGCTGGCGCTGATCGCACAGGCTTTTCACGGCAAGGAGCGCGGCGTCGCGTTCGGGGTTTTCGGCGGCGTGATCGGCGCCGCCGTGGCGGTCGGCCCCGTCGTCGGCGGCGTGATCACATCCGGGATCGGCTGGGAATGGATCTTCTTCGTGAACGTGCCGATCGGGATCGGCGCGGTCTACCTGACGCTGACGCAGGTCTCCGAGTCGCGCGACCCGAACGCGCACGGCGTCGACTGGCTCGGGCTGATCACGTTCTCAGGGTCGTTGTTCCTGCTCGTGTTCGCGCTGATCCAGGGCAACGAAAAGGGCTGGGGCTCGACCCGCATCCTCTCCTTCCTGATCGCCTCCGCGGTGCTGATCGTGCTGTTCGTGATCGTCGAGCACCGCCAGCAGCGGCCGATGCTCGACCTGACGCTGTTCCGCCGCCCGGCGTTCGCGGGCGCGAGCATCGTCGCCTTCTGCGTCTCCTCGGCGATGTTCGCGATGTTCCTGTACCTGACGCTCTACATCCAGGACGTGCTCGGCTACGGGCCGCTTCAGGCCGGCCTGCGCTTCCTGCCGGTGACGCTGGTCTCGTTCTTCGTGGCTCCGGTCTCGGGACGCCTGTCGGTGCGCGTGCCGGTGCGCCTGCTGCTCGGCACGGGCCTGCTGCTCGTGAGCGCGGGGCTGCTGGCGATGACGGCCGTCGACGCGAGCTCGGGCTGGACGGTGCTGATCCCCGGCTTCGTGCTCGCGGGCGTCGGCGTCGGGATGATCAACCCGCCGCTGGCCTCGACGGCAGTGGGCGTCGTGCACCACTCGCGCAGCGGCATGGCGTCCGGGATCAACAACACGTTCCGCCAGGTCGGGATCGCGACCGGGATCGCGGGTCTCGGGGCGATCTTCCAGCACAACATCACGCGCGACACGATCGCCGCGCTCCCGAGCTCGGTCGCGATCGGGGGCCACAACCTCACCGGCGCGCTCGTCTCCGGCGAACTGCGTCAGCTCGGCGGAGGCGCCGCGCTGACGCACGCCTACCGCGTCGGCTTCACCGAAGCCTTCACCACGATCCTGATCGTCGCCTCATGCGTCGCGCTCGCGGGCTCGCTGCTGGCGTTCCTGCTCGTGCGCAGCAGCGACTTCGTCGTGACCCAGAGCGCGGCGGACGGCGACGGCGAGCCGGCGCCCGCCGTCGCGAGTTAGCTCTCGCGTTGCTCGTACCCGGCGCATTCGAGCACCGGGACGCGCGGGTAGCGCGGATAAGCTGGATCGACGCGCGAGCGGGTGCAGAGCGAGAAGACAGAGCCGCGCGTGTTGCGCACCTCCTGCTGATGCGCGCACGTGTCGCAAAGTCCCGCCCGCGTGACGGCGCGGGGCTGCGCCGGTTGCCGATCGGCCATGGAAAGAGCTTAGGCCTGGCGCCGCGGCCGGAACCGCGCACGAGCGCCTGCAATAATCGTTGACCGCACAACTATGAGCACCTTCTACCGACTGCTGGGATTCCTGAGGCCATACAAGCGTGGCCTGATCGCCTCGTGGCTGCTGGCGAGCCTCGCGATGGTGGTGACGGTGCTGATCCCCTACTTCACGGGCTCGGCGGTCGAAGCGATCAAGCGCGGCGACCGCCACGCGCGCCACCACGAGCTGGCGGCGCGCTCGCACGACAAGCACACGCTGCTGACGCTCGCGATCGTGATCGCGGCGATCGTGCTGGTGCGCTGGCTGTTGACCTACATGCGGCGGATGATCGCGGGCCGCGTCTCGCTCGGGATCGAGTACGACCTGCGCGAGCAGCTGTACGCGCACCTGCAGCGCCTGGAGCTGGGCTTCTTCGACCGCCAGCAGACGGGGCAGCTGATGTCGCGCGCGACGGTCGACCTGCAGGCGGTGCGCTTCTTCCTGGGCTACGGGCTCGTGTTCATCCTGCAATCGGCGCTGACGCTGCTGCTGGCGGGGATCGCGATGATCGCGATCAACCCGACGCTGGGCCTGATCGCGATGGCGCCGACGCCGCTTGTGGTGTTCATCTCGCAGCGTTACGGGCGCATGGCGCGCCCGGCGATCCAGGAGGTCCAGCAGCGGATCGGCGAGCTGACCGCGGACGCCGAGGAGAACATCTCCGGCGTGCGCGTCGTGAAGTCGTTCGCGCGAGAGCCCCAGCAGCTGGAGCGCTTCCGCCACAGCGTCGCGCGCGTGTTCGACCAGTCGATGGTCGCGACGCGCCTGGAGGCGACGTTCAACCCCGCGATCGGCTTCCTGCCCCAGCTCGGCCTCGCCGCGGTGCTGCTGATCGGCGGCGACCGCGTGATCCACGCGCACCTGACGCTTGGCGAGTTCACGCAGTTCTACCTATACCTGAACATGCTGATCGGGCCGATGCGCGCGCTCGGCATGACGCTCGGCCTCGCCCAGCGTGCGACGGCTTCTGGAGCGCGCATCTTCCAGGTGCTCGACCGCGACCCGCGGATCGTCGCGCCGCCGGACGCGCCGGCGCTGCCGGCGGGCAACGGCCACGTGCAGCTGCGCGACGTGACGCTGCGCTACGAGGAAGGCGACGACTTCGGCGCCGTCCACGTCGGCCCCCGCGCGATCTCGCTTGAGACCGAGCGGGCCGGCCCGCCCGCGCCGGCGCGGGCGGTGCTCAGCGACGTCAGCCTCGACGTGCCCGCGGGCTCGACGGTCGCGCTGGTCGGCGGCACCGGCTCGGGCAAGACGAGCCTCGTCTCGCTGATCTCGCGCCTGTACGACGCCAGCGAGGGCGCGGTGCTGCTGGACGGCGCCGACGTGCGCAGCGTCGACCTCGCCTCGCTGCGCCAGGCGGTCGCGGTCGTCAGCGACGACCCGTTCCTGTTCTCGGCGACGGTCGCGGAGAACATCGCCTACGGCCGCCCCGGCGCGGGCATCGAGCAGATCGAAGCCGCGGCGCGGCGCGCGCAGGCATACGAGTTCGTCGCGCGCCTGCCGCAGGGCTTCCAGACCCGCGTCGGCGAGCGCGGGCTGTCGCTGTCGGGCGGGCAGCGCCAGCGGATCGCGATCGCCCGCGCGCTGCTGGCGGACCCGCGGGTGCTGATCCTCGACGACGCCACCTCCTCGGTGGACGCCTCGACCGAGCAGCAGATCAAGCTCGCGCTCGACGAGGCGATGGCGGGTCGCACGACGTTCGTGATCGCGCACCGGCTCTCGACGATCTCGCTGGCGGACGAGATCGTCGTGCTCGACCACGGCCGGGTCGTCGCCCATGGCGACCACGAGCACCTGCTCGGGGCCTCCGCGCTGTACCGCGAGATCGTGGAGAAGGGGCTGCCGGACCAGGTCTTCCTGACGCGCAAGCCGCGCGAGCGCGAGGTGAGCGGCCTGTGAGCCCGGCGGTGCACCGCCCCGGCGGCCCGCACTCGACCTGGACGGGCGAGCGCGCGAGCAAAGGAACGCGCGGGCGCAACCTGCGCGGGCTGCTGGCGCTGCTGCGCCCCTACCGCGGGCGTGCGGCCCTGACGGTGGCGGCGCTGATCGTCGGCACCGGCGCGACGCTCGCGCCGCCGCTCTTGGCACGGGCGGCGATCGACGACGGGATCGAACGCCACGACTTCGGCAAACTGGTGCTGGTCGTCGTCGCCTTCATGGTCTCGGCGCTGCTCGTCTGGGGCATGACCTACGCCCAGACCTTCCTCGTCGGCTGGGTCGGCCAGCGCGTGCTCGCGGACTTGCGCGTCCGCATCTTCACGCACTTGCAGACGCTGCCGATCGGCTTCTACGAGAGCCGGCCCGCGGGCGTCCTGATCTCGCGCATCACCAACGACGTCGAGGCGCTGGACTCGCTCGTGACCGACTCGGTCGTGACGCTGTTCCAGTCGGGGCTGACGCTGATCGGCACCGTCGGCATTCTGCTCTACCTCGACGTGAAGCTGGCGCTGATCACGTTCTGCGTGCTGCCGCTGCTGCTGGCGGGCTCGCTGTGGTTCCGGATCGTCTCCGCCGGCGCCTTCCGCCGCACGCGCGAGACGATCGGCGCGATCACGGCCTACCTGCAGGAGACGCTGTCGGGGATCCGCGTCGTGCGCAGCTTCGCCCAGGAGCCCGAGCACGAGCGCCAGTTCATGGCCTTCAACGAGGACAACCGCGACGCGAACTACACGACGGTCAAGCTCAACGCCGCCTACTTCCCCAGCGTCGAAATGCTCTCGGGCCTCGCGGTCGCGGCGATCGTCCTCTACGGCGGGCTGCAGGCGATCGAAGGCCACATCTCGATCGGCACGATCGTCGCGTTCGTCGCAGCGCTGTCGAACCTGTTCGAACCGATCCAGCAGCTCTCCCAGCTGTACGCGACATACCAGTCCGGCATGGCGGCGCTGGAGAAGATCTTCCAGCTGCTCGACGTGCAGCCTGACCTGACCGACCGCGCCGACGCGATCGAGCTGCCCCAGATCAAGGGTGAAGTCGACTTCGACGACGTCTCCTTCGCCTACAAAAAGCGCAGCGGCGAAGGCTCGGGCGAACAGCAGGTGCTGGCGCTGGACCACGTCGGGCTGCAGATCCCGCCCGGCCAGACGATCGCGCTCGTCGGCGCCACCGGCGCGGGCAAGTCGACGATGGCGAAGCTGATCGCGCGCTTCTACGACCCGACGAGCGGCGCGATCCTGATCGACGGCCACGACCTGCGCGAAGTCCGCAGCAGCTCGCTGCGCTCGCAGATGGGGATCGTGCCCCAGGAGGCGTTCCTGTTCAGCGGCACCGTCGCGGAGAACATCGCCTTCGGGCGCCCCGACGCGACCGCCGAGCAGATCCGCGCCGCGGCGGCTGCGGTCGGCGCCGAGGAGTTCATCGCGGAGCTGCCCGCGGGGTATGACACCGAAGTCGGCGAGCGCGGCACGCAGCTCTCGGCGGGCCAGCGGCAGCTGATCGCCTTTGCCCGCGCGCTGATCGCCGACCCGCGGATCCTCGTGCTGGACGAGGCGACCTCGAACGTCGACCTGCACTCCGAGGCGAAGATCGAGCGCGGCCTGCGCCGCCTGCTCGCCGGGCGCACGGCGATCGTGATCGCGCATCGCCTCTCGACGATCCGCCAGGCGGGCCGGATCGTCGTGCTGGAGCACGGCCGCATCGCCGAGCAGGGCACGCACGACGAGCTGATCGCCGCAGAGGGCCGCTACTACGAGCTGTACCGGGACTGGGCGGCGCAGGCCGCGGCCTAGGCAACCTGCGACAGAGCCCAGGACACCGCCGGCCGGAGGGGCGTTGAGATTGTGAACGCGACGCAATCCGGACGCCCCTGCCCTTGCGAATACGCGACCGCCGTGTACAGTTTCGCGATCGTGGGAGGGGAACGGATTCGCCGCCTCGCCCGGACCGGATTCCGGGGCGAGGCGTGGAGAGCGTGCGCCGATCGAGGGAGGGCCGGCTTCGGCCTGCTCGCCTCGGCGTTGCCGGTGCTGGCGCTGCTCGCCGCGATCTGGGCGCCGGGCTCGGCGCAGGCGGCCGAACCCGAAGGCATCCACAAGATCAAGCACGTCGTGATGATCATGCAGGAGAACCGCTCCTTCGACGAGTACTTCGGCACCTACCCGGGCGCGAACGGGATCCCCGGCGGCGTGTGCGTGCCGGACCCGCAGAACGGCGGTTGCATCGCGCCCTACCACGACCCGCACGACGAAAACTCCGGCGGCCCGCACGGCACGAAGGCGTTCGAAGGCGACATCGACGGCGGGCTGATGGACGGCTTCGTCGGCGAGGCCGAGACGACGAAGAAATGCCGCGGCAGCACCGATCCCGACTGCACTCCCTGCCCGGCGCAGAGCGAAGCCGAAGCGCGCGCCGCGAAGGCGCAGCACTCCTGCAACGACGTGATGGGCTACCACGACGCCCGCGAGATCCCCAACTACTGGACCTACGCCAAAGACTTCGCGCTACAGGACAACCTGTTCGAGTCCGCCTCGGCCTGGAGCCTGACCGAGCACCTGTACATGGTCTCCGCCTGGTCGGCGCGCTGCCCGAAGGGCGACACGAACCCGCTCGACTGCAAGAACTCGCTCGCGCCGAAGACCCCCTCCAAGACGTGGGACGGGCCGATCGTGCCGGGCAAGACCAACTACGCCTGGACCGACATCACCTACCTGATGGACAAGGCGCACGTCAGCTGGCGCTACTACGTCACCGAAGGCGACGAGCCCGACTGCGAGGACGATGAAGAGCTGTCCTGCGAACAGCACAAGCAGAGCGCGCAGACACCGGGCATCTGGAACCCGCTCGCGGACTTCACCGACGTGACCGAAGACGGCCAGACGCAGAACATCCAGGGCCTCGAACATTTCTTCGCCGACGCCGGCAAGAGCTACGAATGCGGGCTACCGAGCGCAGCCTGGATCGTGCCGAACCTCGAAGACTCAGAACACCCGCCGTCGCTGATCTCCAAGGGCCAGGCCTACGTGACGACGCTGATCAACACGATCATGAAGAGCCCCTGCTGGGACAGCACGGCGATCTTCCTGTCCTGGGACGACGCCGGTGGCTTCTACGACCACGTCGACCCCCCGGACGTCGACGTCAACGGCTACGGCCTGCGCGTGCCCGGGATCGTGATCAGCCCTTACGCGAAGAGCGGCTACATCGACCACCAGCGGCTGAGCCACGACGCCTACCTGAAGTTCCTCGAGGACGACTTCATCGACAGCCAGCGCCTGAACCCGAAAACCGACGGGCGACCCGACAAACGCCCCGACGTGCGCGAAGAAGCGCCGGGCCTCGGCGACATCGCGAACGACTTCGACTTCAACCAGCAGCCGAAACCGCCGGTGCTGCTGCCGACCCATCCGGAACCGGGCCCGGCGTCGAACCCGCCCGGACCGGCGCCGCCCGACGCGGTGACGATGACCGCCGATGTCGAAGGGCCGAGCGCGGCGACGCTGCACGCGACGGTCAACCCCGACGGCGAACCCGTCAGCGACTGCCACTTCGAATACGGCCCCTCGGTGCCGTACGCCTCGAGCGCGCCCTGCGACGTCTCACCGGGCGAAGGCGAAGACGCGGTCGCCGTCGCGGCCCAGGTCTCGGGCCTGCACCCCGCCACGACCTATCACTTCCGCATTTCCGCCACCGGCCCCGGCGGCACCTCGGCGGGCGAGGACGAGACGTTCCTCACCGGCGAGAGCCTGCCCGAACGAGGACGTTGCCTGACCGCCTCGGGCGGCCACGGCGGCTACGGCGAGCCGGCCTGCCTGACGGCGAGCGAACCTGGCAAAGGCGCCTTCGAATGGGTGGCGGGGGCGGGCACACCCGCGTTCACGGTGCAAGGCGGTGTGCTGACGCTCGAAACGACGCACAAAGCGAAGATCACCTGCGCCGCCGTGGCGGGCGACGGCGAATACACCGGGCCGAAGACCGAACTGCTGCACCTCACCCTGTCCGGCTGCGAACAGCCCGGGCGCGGCTCCTGCCAGAACGAAAAGACCACCACCGGCGAAATCGCGCTCAGCCCGCTCGAAGGCGAGCTCGGCGTGATCAAGCAGGGCGCCGGCGGCAAGGCGCCGGCGGTCGGCTCGCAGCTGCACGCCGGCGGCGGACAGTCTGTCCTGGGCGAATTCGAATGCGGACTTGGCGACAGCACCGTCCACGTCGTGCTCGAAGGCTCGGCGATCGCGACGGTGAGCGCGGTCGACAAGATGTCCAAGACCTTCAAGCTGAAGCTCACCGGCAAGAAGGGCAAGCAGAAACCCGAAGCCTTCGAAGGCGCCGGCGCGAGCCCGCTGCTGGCGACATTCGGCGAAGGCAAAGCCGAATACGCGGCGCTCGCCTTCGAAGCGACCACCACCGGCAAAGAAGCGCTCGAGATAAAAGCGCTCGCCTGACGGCGGAGCGCCTGCCCGGCGGCGGCTGCCTGACAGAAGGGCGCCCGCTGACGAGGAGCGCTCGCTACGCCGCCGCGAGCGGCTGCTGCGCGCCGAAGTCCGCGACCAGCACCGGCACCGGCTCGTCGCGACCCTTCACCTCCAGCGCCACGTGCCGCGCACGGGGTAGCCGCCGATCCAAATCCTCCAGCAGGTCCCCCGCGACGACGAGCTGTCCGGCCTTCGCGCTGCCCTGAAGCCGTGCCGCCACGTTCACGGCGTCGCCCAGCGCCGTGAAGTCCACCACCGCCGAGCCGACGTTGCCGACGTAGGCGTGCCCCGCGTTCAGACCCACGCCCACCGGCAGCCAGGCGCCCTGCGGCGTGCCGTAGCCGACCGCCTCCAGCAGCTCACGGGCGGCGTCAAACGCCTTGCGCCGGTAGTCCGGGCCGGCGACGCCCGCGATGAACAGCGCCATCGCCTCGTCGCCGATCAGCTTGTCGATCAGGCCGTCGTGGCGCAGGATCACCTCCGTCGCCACGGCATAGAAGCGGTTCAAGAGCTGCGCGAACTCGCTGGCGCCACTGCGCTCGCCCAGGCCCGTCGAGCCGCGCACGTCCGCGAACAGCACCGCGACGTCGACCTCCGCGCCCCCGACCGGCATCTGGTCGCAGCAGCGCGCGCAGACGTTCGGGTTCTTGCGCGAGGGCGCCCACCCGATGTGGCGTACGATCCGTCCGCCCACGCCGCCGAACGGGCTCGAACAGACCTTGCAGCGCGGCGCCGAGGGCACGCGCCGCCAGAAGTGCCGCGCCGCCGACATGCTCCGGTGACCCTCCGTCAGGATCTTCTGCCACTCGCTCGAATCGGGCGGCATGCTCGGCTCAGAGGACATGCGCGGATTGTCTCATGGGCATGCCCGGCTACTCCGGGACAGGGACTCGAACCCCAAATTCCTGCTCCAGAGGCAGGCGTGTTGCCAATTACACCATCCCGGATCGCAGGCCCCGCCGAGCGCAGCCCGATCGCAAGGCCCAAGGATAGTGGGAGCCGCGCCGCGTCCGCGCCCCGAGGACGCATCCAGCGTTCGGCTCGCAGGCCGACGCGCGCTCAGATTTCGTGCCCGGCCCCGTTCGGCGCGAAGTAGGCCGTGATCGCCTCCTCCAGGCCGGGGTCCAGCACCAGCAGCACTTCGTCGCCCGCCTCGATCACCGTGTCGGCCTTCGGCACGAAGCCCGTGCCGCCGCGCAGCACCGAGATGATCAGGCTGCCCTCCGGCAGCGCGATGTCCGACACCGCCTGGCCCACCGTCGGCGCGTCGTCGGTGACCTCGAGCTCGATGATCTCCAGGCGCTCCTCTTCGAGCGCCAGCAGGTGCACCAGCCCGTAGCGCGGCACCTCGTGCTCGATCAGTCGCAGGATCAGGTCCGTGGCGGACACCGCGGGCTGGATGCCCAGCAGGCGGAAGTGGTCGTGGTTGCGCGGGTTGTTCACGCGGGCGATGATCCGGTCGCAGAGGTACTTCTCCTTCGCGACCTGGCACACGAGCATGTTGTCCTCGTCGTCCCCCGTCACCGCGATCACGAGGTCCGCGCGCTGGATGCCCGAGCGCTCCAGCACCCACAGCTCCGTCGCGTCGCCGTACTGCGCCGCGTGCTCGAACTCGTCCTCGATCGCGAGATAGCGCGGGCGCGAGGACTCGATCAGCGTCACCTCGTGGCCCTTGTCGATCAGCTCCCGCGCGAGGTTGCGGCCGACCTTGCCGGCGCCGACGATGATCGCGTACACGGCCTAGACCGGCTCTGGCTCGAGCGCGCTCTCGAACATCTCGATCGCGTGCTTCGTCGGGGAGATCGTGTGCAGGCCCTGTTCGCCGTACCAGCTCGCCCGCGCGGGGTCCATCACGCGCACGATCACCTTCTCCACCGAGAAGCGGCGCTGGGCGATCTGGGCGATGATCAGGTTCGTGTTGTCGCCGTCGGTCGAGGCGATGAACACGTCCGCGCGCTCGATCCCCGCGCCGATCAGCGCGTCGATCTCGAGCGCCGTGCCGACCGTGAACTGGCCGCCCGCGTCCTCCCAGCTGACCGTCTGGCCCGCGTCAAGGCGCTCGTGCGAGAGCGGGTCCTCGTCCAGCACCGAGACTTCGTGGCCGGAGGCCAGCGCCGACTTGGCGACCGCCGAGCCTACCCGCCCCGCGCCAACGATCATCACGAACATGGGCCGCAGATTAGTCGATAGGCCGTCGCGCGCAAGCCGCGACTCCAGCTCTCACGAACATGCCTCCGCGCGGCTCAGGAGCCGCCGCCGGCCTCGCCGGCCGCCGCCTGCGGCGATCCGGCCCCCGCCGTCTTTGCGGAGGCCTCCGCGGCGTCGGCCTTCGCCTGGCGCGCGCGGCGCTCCGAGAGCGAGTCGCCCGCCGCCGGCGCCGTCACGATCACGCGGCAGCGCGCCTTGTCGATCACGTACTTCGTCACGTCGCCCACGAAGTTCTCGAGCGGCCCGCCACGCCCGCCCAGGCGCGCGCCGCCGCGGATCAGCGAGGGTTCCTCGGCGCCCAGCACGATCGCCTCTACCCCGCGCCGTTTCGCCTCGTCCACGATCGCGTGGCCCGCCCGGCGCGTGCGCACCGTCGCCGTGGCGACCTGCACGCCCGTGTACTCCTCCCCCACCGCCTTCGCCCGCGCCAGCGCCTGGCGCGCTTCCTTCACCTGCGCCTCCGGCAGGCGCGCGTCCAGCGGCAGCGACATCGGGATCACGAACACCCACACCGCCTCGATCGTCGACTCGTCGATCGCCGCCTCGTCCGTCTGCTCGCCCGAGACCAGCAGCGCCGCCGTCTGCACGATGTCCTCGTCCAGGCGCGTCCCGAACAGCGGCACCAGGATCGAGCCGTAGTCGCGTTCGCGCGGCGGCTCCGCGCGCAGCACCTCCGGCGCCACGGTCACGCGCCGCAGCAGCGGCGCCTCGTCCGCGCGGCGGTAGATCACGTACATCGCCAGCCCCACCAGCATCCAGCCCAGGCCCACGTAGCGGGCGGGGTCGTGGATCGTCATCACCGCCACCCAGCCAGCCGCCGAGACCAGCGCGCCCAGCACCGCCGGGAGCGGCAGCGCGCCACCGCGCCAGCGCACCGACAGCGGAATGCGGAAGCCGCGCGCCCCCTCCGGGTCGGAGTAGCGCAGCCGGCAGATCGAGACGTGGGCGATCGTGAACGCCAGCAGCGCGCCGAAGGCGTAGATGCCCACCAGGAAGTCGAGGTCCTCCGGAATCACAAGCCCCGCCGCCGCGATCCCCGCCAGGATGATCAGCACGTAGGGCGTCGAGCGCTGGGGGTGCAGGCGGCCGAGGCCGCTCGGGATCTGGCGGTTCGTCGAGAGCGAGTAGGCCAGGCGCGCCAGGCCCAGCATCGCCGAATTCGCCGCCGCCACCAGCGTCAGGGCGCCGAGCCCCGCCACCACGTAGCGCAGCGCTTCCGCGAGCCAGTGGGGTTTCATGTGCCCCACGATCCCCACCACCGGGTCGTCCAGGAAGCGCGTCGCCAGCTGCGTGTGGCCGTCGTGGACCGGCAGCGCCGTCACCGCCACCAGCGCGATTCCCACGTAGATGATCACCACCGTCGCCGTGCCCGTGCTCACCAAACGCTTCAGCTGCCCTTTCGTGATCCGCACCTCGCCGGCGAGGCCCGCCGCCGACTCCAGGCCCGTGAACGAGATCGCTGCCACCGTCAGCGCGAACACGAAGTCCGACCAGCTCGGCGCGCTGCCCAGGTGGATCGGCCCCGTCAGCGTGTGCGGGTCGAAGAACAGGATCAGCCCCAGCACCACAATCAGGCCCTGCACCGCCAGGTCGCCCACCACGATCATCGCCACGCGCCGCGAGCGCCGCCAGCCGAAGCCGCGGATGTTGCCCAGAACCACCAGCAGGATGAACACCAGCGCCAGGCCCAGCGCCTCCGCGCTGTGCCCCAGCGGGCTCCAGAACACGCGCAGGTACTGCGTCGCGGAGTAGCACGTGACCGCGATCAGGATCACGTAGTCCAGCAGGATCGCCCAGCCCGCCGCGAAGCTCACCAGCTCGTTGAAGGCGTAGCGCGCGAACACCGTCGAGCCGCTGCGCTCCTGGTGCAGCGAGGCCCCCTCCGCGTAGGTCATCGCCGTCAGCGCGAACAACAGCGCCGAGACCAGGAACACAACCGGCGTCAGGCCCAGCGCGTGGCCCGAGATCACGCCCAGCGCGAAGTAGATCGCGCTCGCCAGCGGCGTGTAGACGATCGCGAACAGCGTCGGCGAGCCCACGCTGCGCCGCGCCGAGGCCATCGAGCGAGCGGAGATCTGCTGCGCGATCCGCTCCGCCTCCTCCGCGCGGCCGGGCTCCTCCTCCCCCTCCGTGCTCACGTGCGCTGGCCTCGCTTGCGCTCGATCCACAATCGCGCGATACCCGCCGCCAGGAAAAGCAAGCCCAGCAGCAGCCGCGCCGACAGCACGCCGTGGCCGTCCGCGATCGTCTGGCCGATCAGCGCCACGCCGATCAGCGCCATCAGCACGGACAGCACGACCGTGCCAGAGCGATGCACCGTGCGGCCGTTCATCTCACGCTGAGCTTAGGCTCCTGCCGACCGGCAGTCCATAGAGGCCGGCCCGACAGGGCCGGCCCCATCAACACGAAGCGGCATCCGGCCTTCCGGGTCGGCGCACGCTGCGCTTCTCGATACAGCCTGTGCCGCTCCGCGCGCACAGACAAGTCACATGGCCGGCCATCCAGGCCGGCCTATCAGGTGATCAGCGGGATAATCAGGATCGCCACGATGTTCGCGACCTTGATCATCGGGTTGATCGCCGGTCCTGCCGTGTCCTTGAACGGATCGCCGACCGTGTCGCCCGTCACCGAGGCGGCGTGCGCTTCGGAGCCCTTGCCTCCGAACGCGCCGTCCTCGATCAGCTTCTTCGCGTTATCCCAGGCGCCGCCGCCCGCGGTCATCATCACCGCGAAGAAGAAGCCCACCACGATCACGCCGATCAAGAGGCCGCCCAGCGCCTGCTCGTCGATCAGGCCGACGATCAGCGTCAGCAGGATCGGCAGCAGCGACGGGATCACCATCTCACGCTGCGCCGTCCGCGTCACGATGTCCACGCAGCGCGCGTAGTCGGGCTCTTCGGTGTAGTCCATGATCCCGGGGTGCTCGCGGAACTGGCGGCGCACCTCCTCGACCACCGCACCGCCCGCGCGGCCCACCGCCTCGATCGAGAGCGAGGCGAACAGGCACACCATCAGGCCACCCAGCAGCAGCCCGATCAGGACCGGCGGTTCGTTGATCCCGAACGAGATCACGTGGCCCACCTTGTCCTCGATTTCTTTCTGGAAGCCCGCGAACAGCACGACCGCCGCCAGCACCGCCGAGCCGATCGCGTAGCCCTTCGTCACGGCCTTCGTCGTGTTGCCCACCGCGTCGAGGCGGTCCGTCACTTTGCGGACCTCCTCCGGCAGCTCCGCCATCTCCGCGATCCCGCCCGCGTTGTCGGTGATCGGGCCGAAGGCGTCCAGCGCCACGATCAGCCCCGTCAGCGAGAGCAGGCCCATCACCGCGACGCCGATCCCGTAGATGCCCTGCACGCCGCCGCCCGCCAGCTTCCACGAGCCGAAGATCCCCAGCACGATCACGATCGCCGGCAGCGCCGTGGCCTGCAGGCCCGAGGCGAAGCCCTGGATGATGTTCGTCGCGTGGCCCGTCACCGACGCCTGCGCCGTTTTCTTCACCGGCGAGAAGCGGGTCGAGGTGTAGTATTCCGTCAGTCCGAACAGCAGCGCCGTCACGGCGATGCCGATCAGCGAGCACAGGTAGAACTTCCACCACTCCGGCGGGACCACCGCGCCGCCCGTGTCCTTGAACGACAGGGTGTGCATCAGCCAGTAGGTGATCGGCGCGAACGCCGCCGCCGCCAGCACGCCCGAGACGATCAGCCCCTGCAGCAGCGCGCGCTCGACGTTGTCGGTTTTCGTCCGCACCGCGAACGTGCCCAGGATCGAGGCGATGATCGCCACGCCGCCGATCACCAGCGGGTACATCGCGACTTTCGTCTGCTCGTGGAACGTCAGCACGCCCAGCAGGATCACCGCCACCGCCGTAACCGCGTAGGTCTCGAACAGGTCCGCCGCCATGCCCGCGCAGTCGCCGACGTTGTCGCCCACGTTGTCCGCGATCGTCGCCGGGTTGCGGGGGTCGTCCTCGGGGATGCCCGCCTCGACCTTGCCCACCAGGTCCGCGCCGACGTCGGCCGCCTTCGTGAAGATGCCGCCGCCCAGACGCGCGAACACCGAGATCAGCGAGCCGCCGAAGCCAAGGCCCACCAGCGCGTCGACCGTCGTCTTCGGGCTGTCGTTGAAGACCGCCGTCAGCAGGCCGTAGTAGCCCGCGACGCCGATCAGCGCCAGGCCCACCACCAGCATGCCCGTAATCGCGCCGCCGCGGAAGGCCACCTGCAGCGCCGGCGAGACGCCGCCCTGCGCCGCCTCCGCCACGCGGGCGTTCGAGCGCACCGACACGTTCATGCCGATGTAGCCCGTCGAGCCCGAGAGGATCCCGCCGATCGCGAAGCCGCCCGCCACCGCGATGTTCTGGATGAAGATAAGAGCCACGCAGAGGACGATCCCCGCCACCGCGATCGTCGCGTACTGGCGGTTCAGGTAGGCGCGTGCGCCCTGCTGGACCGCGAGCGAGATGCCTTGCATCTTCTCGTTGCCCGGCGAGAGCGAGAGCAGGGAACGCGTCGTCAGCAGGCCGTACACAACGGCGCATGCGGCGCAAACGAGGGCGACGACGACCCCATGGTTCGTCAGAAAGCTACTCAACAGAAATCCTCCGCGGTCTGATTTGCGGGCCGCGCGAGGATCGTCGCGCGCACACCTGCTGCCTGGGTCGCCCGGGGTCGGGCGCAGCCCGGCGCAAGTGCGCGCGCAGTCTATCGCGCCGCGGCGCGGAAAGACGTCTCGGGGGCGCTCAGCGCGTTTCCCGGGCGCCGCTCAGCGGCCCGGGACCCACAGGCGGCCGCTCGACTCCGCCGGGCCGGGTCCGCGCTGCTCGGGCTCGGCCGAGGGCGGCTCCTGCCCGCCCGCGCCACCGCTTGGCTCCGCGCTTCCGCCGTCCGGCTCCGCACTTCCGCCGACCGGCTCCGGATTCGGAGCCGCCGGGGCCGCGCCCGGAGACACGCCCGCGGCCTGCGCCTCGCGCGCATAGACCATCTGCAGCTGCGAGAGCGCGTCGCGCAGCGGCCGCAGCTCGCTCGGCACGCGGCGCTCCAGGATCTCCACCAGCGCCCGCACCGCGTCGATCGCGTCGCGCGCCTGCTCCAGGTCCTGGCCCGCGCCGGGGGGCGGGCCGGCGCCCGGGTTCGCCGGGTCGGGCGGCGGCGCCGGCGCGAGCCGGAAGCTGCCCAGGTTCAGCAGCGAGACCGCCGTCTGCAGGATCACGTCCGTGCTCGTCACCCGCGCCAGCTCGGCTTCGTAGGCGGCGCGCAGCTCGGCTTCGCTGGGCTCGGCGCTGGGCGGACCGGCAGGACCTTCGGAATCGGCGCTCATACGGCGACCTCCTGTGACTGTGAATAGCTCTGCTTCGTCTCGGCGACGGAGGCGGCGAAGACATCCTCGCGCGAGGCCCCGGCCTCGATCATCTGGCGCTGGCGCTGGGCGCCGTTGCGCTCGGGAAAGGACAGCTCGATGCCGAGCTCGGCACGGATGGGAGCGCTCCAGGCGGCGAGCCGCTCGATCGCCTCGCGCGCCGGGTACTCCTCGGCGCTGTCGAGGTCCAGCAGCTTGCCGTCGAGCCCGTGGCGGATCGCGCGCCACATGTTCTCCTCGATCAGCCGCGGCGCGGGGTCCGAGAACGGCACGCCCTCGTCGACGTCGCGGACGGCCTGGGCGATGCAGGCGGCGATCAGCGAGGCGAGCGCGTCGGACTCCTGCGCCGTGGCCTGCGCGTCGCAGATCCGCAGCTCGACGGTGCCGAAGGCGAAGTGCGGGCGCACCGACCACCAGACCTGCGTGAACTCGACGATCGAGTTGGTGCGCACCAGGAACTCGATGTACTCGCGGTAGGCGGCCCAGCCGCCGAAGGCGTCCGGCACGCCGCAGCGCGGGAAGCTCTTCGTGAAGCTCTGCGTGCGCGCGGAGTGCAGGCCGCTGTCGCGGCCGTCGAGGTACGGGGAGTTGGCGGAGATCGCCAGCAGCAGCGGCAGCACGGGGCGCAGCCGGTCGCAGGCGCGGATCGCCCGGTCGAGGTCGCGTACGCCCAGGTGGACGTGCAGGCTGAAGGTGTTATTGCGCCAGGCGACGTACTTCAGGCCGTCCTCGACGCGATGGTAGTGCTCGGTGTCGATGATCGGCTGCTCGCGGTAGTCGGCCCAGGGATGGGTGCCGGTGGCGCCGAGCGCGACGCCGTGGGCGTCGGCGAGCGCGAACAGCCGGCGGCGGCGGTCGCGCTGGCGCGTGAGGGCGTCCTGCAGGTCGGCGCCGGCGCCGGAGATGATCTCGATCTCCGAGGAGATCAGCTCGCCGGTGATGTGCTCGCCCAGCAGCGGGTCGCTCTCGCGGGCGGCGTCGCGCAGCTGCTCGAAACGGGGCAGCAGTTCGAGCGTCTGCCGGTCGAGGATCGAAAACTCCTCCTCGACGCCGACCGTGAAGTCGGTTGCGGTGGCGAACGTCTCGGCCGCTCGGTCTAGGTCCAGGCTGGTCACCTGCGAAGGTCCGTTCAGGTCAGGTAGAAGTACAGCGCGTAGAGCAGATCGACGGCAGGGCTGGAGGTGTGCACCGTCACCTCAGGCGGCACCAAGAGCAGCGACTCGGAGTAGTTGAAGATGATCTTCACCCCCGCCTCCACGAGCTCGTCCGCAAGCCCCTGCGCGGCCTGGGTGGGCACGGCGAGCACGCCGACGACGATGTCCTCGTCCTCGACCACCTGGCGCAGGTCGCTGGTGTGGCGCACGGTCTGGCTGCCGACCTTCGTGCCGACCTTGCGCTCGTCCACGTCGAAGATCGCCACGACGCGGAAGCCGTGGTCGGCGAAGATGTCCGAGGAGGCGATCGCCTTGCCGAGGTGGCCCGCCCCCAGCAGCGCGATGTTGTGCTGGCCGGCGGTACGCAGGATCTTGCGGATCTGCGAGACGAGCGCCTCGACGTTGTAGCCGACGCCGCGCTTGCCGAACTTGCCGAAGCCGGAGAGGTCGCGGCGGATCTGCGTGGAGTTCACGTGCGTGTAGTCCGACAGCTCCTGCGAGGAGATGGTCTCCTTGCCCATCTTCTTCGCCTGCGTGAGTACCTGCAGATACCGCGACAGACGGGCCGCGACGCCCAGCGACAGCCGCTCGCTGGCGGCGCCTGCGCCGTCCACGTGCAGCTCGCGCGGGCGCAGCGTGGGTTCTCCGTAGCTCATCGTCGTGACTCTAGTCGCTCGCGCAGGATCGCTTCGTCGACGAAGAAGTCGAACAGCTCCTCGCCGTCGAGCGCGATCACCGGTACCCGCTCGAAGTATGCGCGCTGAAGCGCCTCGTCGCGATCGATGTCCAGCTCCTTGAGAGCGAAGCCCAGCTCGGCCTGGAGCCCGCGCAGCGTCGTGACGGCCTCGACGCAGAGGTGGCAGTCAGGGCGCGAGTAGACGGTGACCTCGCTCACGCGATCGCCCGCTCGCCCGTGGCGTAGGCGTCGAGGGCCAGATAGTCGGGGTAGGCGAGCCGGGGGCTGTAACGGGCGGCGCTGGCGATCATCGCGGCGTTGTCGGTGCAGAGGGCGCGGACCGGGACGTGCAGCGCGACGCCCAGCTCGGTGAGGCGGCGGCGGAGGACGCCGTTCGCGACGACGCCGCCGCCCACGGCGAGGCGATCGCCGCCGAGCAGCTGCAAGGCACGCTCGCAGCGTTCGAGCAGGCTGTCGACGATCGCGGCCTGGTAGGAGGCGGCGAGGTCGGCGCGGCGCGCCTGCGCTTCCTCCTCCCCCAGCTCGCGCAGCTTGTAGAGCAGCGCGGTCTTCAGCCCCGCGAAGGAGAAGTCCAGGCCGTCGGCAAAAGCCTGGCGCTGGGCGCCGCGACCCCCCTTCGCACGCTCCCGGCGCGAGCCGGGGAACACGAACGCGGTCTCGTCGCCATCGCTTGCGAGCTTTTCCAGCGCGGCGCCGCCTGGATAGCCGAGCCCGAGCATCCGCGCGCCCTTGTCGAACGCCTCGCCCGCGGCGTCGTCCAGCGTGCGGCCCAGCACCTCGAAGCCGTCATGCTCGCGGACGTGCGCCAGCAGCGTGTGCCCGCCGCTGGCGATCAGGCACACGAACGGTGGCTCGAAGGCGCCCGCTCCCGAGCCGGTCGCGGGGTCGCCGCCGCCGACCAGGAAGTTCGCCGCGACGTGGCCCTGGATGTGGTCGACGGGGGCAAACGGCAGCTCACGCGCGGCGGCGAGCGACTTCGCGGTCGAGAGCCCGACCAGGAGCGCGCCCACGAGGCCTGGGCCCTGCGTGGCGGCGACTAGGTCCAGCTGGTCGAGCCCGACGCCCGCCTGCTCCAGCGCGCGCTGCACGATCGCGTTGACGATCTCCAGGTGGTGGCGCGAGGCGATCTCGGGGACGACGCCGCCGAACTGCTCATGCGCCGTCTGCGAGGAGATCACGTTCGCGAGCATGCGCCCGTCGGCGTCGATCACCGCGGCGCAGGTGTCGTCGCAGCTGGTCTCCAGGGCGAGGATCGTCATGCGGGCAGGGTGCTCATCGGGTGCGGGTCTCATCGCGGGCGCCTATACCGGCCCCGGGTTCGGCACGTCGTCGAGCGTCCCCTGGCGCGTGGCGGGGGTGCGCCACATCACGAGCGCGTCCTCGCCGTTGTCCTGGTAGTAGCGGCGGCGCGTGCCGGCGGCGCGGAAGCCCTCGCGCTCGTAGAGGTGGATCGCGACGGCGTTCGAGCGCCGCACCTCCAGCGTGAAGCGGGCGCTCTCGTCGCCGACGCGGGCGTACAGCTCGGCCAGCAGCCGCGAGGCCAGGCCGGTCCGCTGGCGGTGCCGGTCGACGGCGACGTTCATCACGTGCCAGACGGTGTCGTAGCGCGAGCAGATCAGGTAGCCCACGAGCCGCTCGCTGCGCCCGCTGGCTGCGGCCTCCGCGCCGGACAGCTGCTCGCAGGCTGCGAGGCAGATGCCGGTCTGCTTCGAGAGCTCCAGCACGAACATCGCCAGCGACCACGGCGTCGGGAAGACACGGCGCTCGATCGCAAGGACTTCCGGCAGGTCCGGGTACGTCAGCGGCCTGACCTCGATCGCCATGGCGGGGTCGCTCTCCGGGGGCTTGGATTTGATGGGCTCGCTCACGCTCGCGCTGATCCTGCCGGTGGGGGCGGCGCGGCGCCGCGGGCGAGCGCGGCGTCGGGCGAGCGGCGATAGTCGGGCAGGACCGCGGCGAGCATCGTCTGCTCGGCGTCGGCGCTTGCGCCCGGGGTGGCGCCGGGCCTCGCCGGCCCGGGGGCTTCGGCCCCATCAGCGGCGGCGCCCAGCTCGCAGACGGCGGCGCCGTCGATGCGGTGCACCGGCGAGCCGGGCTCGGTGACCTCGACGCCGCCGGCGCGCAACTGCTCGGCGCAGAGCACCGCGCCGTCGCCGACGGCCCGCCAGCGCTCGCCCGCGGGGGCGCCCTCGCGCTCGATCTCCGCGACGACCCCGGAAAGCTCGGCGGCGCGCAGCGGGCGCGGGAGGTCGGTTGCCCTGCCGTGCGCGTACGCGGCGGCGAACACCTCGCCGCGACGGGCGTCGATCACGGCGATCGTCGGCGCGTCGGGACCGTCGCCCGCCTCGATGGCTCCCAGCGCGAGCGCGTGCAGCGAGGAGACGCCGACGAGCTCCACTCCCAGCGACTGCGCGAGACCGCGAGCGGTGGCGATGCCGACGCGCAGGCCCGTGAAGCGGCCGGGACCGACGCCGACGGCGATTCGTTGGAGCGCACCCCAGCCGATTCCGGCCTCGTCGAGCAGCTCGCGCGCCAGGTCGAGCAGCCGCGTGGCGTGGCCGGGATGGGCCTCCGCGGGCGGGTCGTCGCTTGCGCGCAGCGCCGTGCCGTCCGCGAGGTGCAGGCCGACGGCGGTGGCGTGCGTGGCGGTGTCGAAGCCGAGCACGATCACCCCGACTCCACCACCTCGATGCGGCGGCGATCCTCGCCCTGATGGGAGAGCGAGACCTGCACGCGCGCCCCGGCCAGCTCGCGGGCCGCCTCGGCGGGCCACTCCACGAAGGCGATCCGCCCGCGCCCGAAGTAGTCCGCCAGCAGCTCGTCGTCCTCGCGGCCGATGTCGGCGAGGCGGTAGAGGTCCAGGTGCGTGACGGTCAGCCGCTCGCGCGCCCGGTAGCGGTGGCCGATGCTGAAGCTGGGGCTGGTGACGGGGTCTGAGACGCCGAGCGCGCGGGCGGCGCCGCGCACGAGCGTCGTCTTGCCGGCGCCCAGCTCGCCGCGGACGAGCACGACGTCGCCGTCTCTGAGGCCCTGGGCCAGCTCGGCCCCGAATGCTTCGGTCTCGCCCGGGTCGGCTGTCTCGACGCTGCGCACTGCCACGACGAGACTGTAGAGCCAAGCGGGCGGGTCGCGGCGCCGGGCCGGTTAAACGCGATCGGCCCGCGGGAGAAAGGGACGCGGGCCGATCGTTACTCCTGGAGGGATGGAGACAAGGCCTGTATCGGCTGGGGTCGAAGCCGACTTTAGGCCTGGGGGCAAAAATCTTCTTCGCCGGCGCCGATTTCCCTTTTCACCCGCGAAACCTGGGAAAAATCGACCGCGAGGGCGTCCAGGGAGCGTCCAGGAGCGACTAGAACAGGCCGAGCTGGTCGGCCTCGTCGGCCTCGGCGCTCCCGCTCGCCGAGCCGTTCGCGGAGGCGCCTTTCGCGGGGGAGCCGTTCGCGACGGATCCTTTCGCGACGGAGCCCGTGCCCGCGGCGTCGCCCTCCGCCTCGGCGTCGGCTCCCTCGGGCAGCTCGTACTCCGGCACCTCCTCCAACGAGGGCTGCTCCGGCGCGCCGAGCGCCAGCAGGTCCGGGAGCCGCATGAAGTCCTCGCGCAGCGTCTCGAGCATCCGCGGCGTGTAGAGCGCCGCGGCCGGGTGGAAGATCGGGTACAGCCGCACGGCGCGGCGGCCCAGGGCCAGCACCTCGGGCTGGCCGTGCAGGCGCGTGATGCCGGTGGGGTCGCCGCGCAGGAGCTTCGTGGAGAAGTTGCCCAGCGTGCAGATCACCGTGGGCTGGATCAGCTCGACCTGGCGGCGCAGGTAGCCCTGGCAGTTGTCGATCTCGACCGGGAGGGGATCGCGGTTGCCGGGGGGCCTGCACTTGAGAACGTTCGCAATAAACACGTCGTCTCTCTTTAGTCCAACCTCTTCGAGCAACGTGCTGAGCAGCTTCCCGGCGCGCCCCACGAACGGCACCCCCTGCTCGTCCTCGCTCGCGCCGGGGGCCTCCCCCACGAACATCAGGTCGGCGTTGGCATTGCCGGCGCCGAACACGACTGTCTTGCGCGTGGCAGCGAGCTCGGGGCAGCGCGTGCAGACCTTCGCCTGCGCGTAGACCTCCTTCAGCAGCTCGCGGCGCTCGTCTGCAGGCAGATCCGTCTCAGCAGAGGACATCGACCGATCGTAAACCTTGACCGGGAGGGCTCGCGAGCACCGGCTTCCGTGTAAGGCCGCAATTTGCGCAGAGCCATTGAGTGTGGCGTCGCGTCGCGAATCCCGGCCCCTGGAATACCCGCCCCTCAAACCGCCAGCGGATTGCACTGCGCAATGATCTGCCGGTGCCAGCCAGCCAGGAGATCGCGGTCACCGCCCCGTTCGCAGGGGTCGTCGTGTCGCTGGCGCACGCGCCGGAGGAGCGCGTCGCGGCGGGCACGGCGCTGCTGGTGCTGGAGGCGATGAAGATGGAGCATGAGGTGCTGGCGGAGCGCGGCGGCGTCGTCGCGAGCGTCGAGGTCGCGGTGGGCGAAGCGGTCGAGGAGGGCCAGACGCTGCTGGTGATGAGCCCGGCGCAGGAGCCCGCGGGCGAAGCCGCCGCGAACGCGCGACCCGATGCGGCGGCGGCCGCGAACGGCTTCCGCGCCGATCTGGAGGCCGTGCGCGAGCGTCACGCCATCGGCCTCGATGCCGCCCGCCCGGAAGCGGTGGCGCGGCGGCGCAAGCGCGGGCGGCGCACGGCGCGCGAGAACCTGCAGGACCTCGTGGACGAGGGCAGCTACGTCGAGTACGGCCCGCTGCTGTTCGCGGCGCAGGAGCAGCGCCGCTCGCGCGAGGAGCTGATCGAGCGCACGCCGGCGGACGGCCTGGTCGCGGGCGTCGGCGAGATCGACGGCCGCCCCTGCGCCGCGCTGTCCTACGACTACACGGTGCTCGCGGGCACGCAGGGCTTCCGCAACCACGCGAAGAAGGACCGCCTGTTCGAGGTCGCCGAGCGCCGGCGGCTGCCGCTGGTGCTGTTCGCGGAGGGCGGCGGCGGGCGCCCGGGCGACGTGGACATGCCGGTCGTGGCGGGCCTCGACTGCCGCGCGTTCGCGCTGTTCGCGCAGCTCAGCGGCCTGGTCCCGCTGGTGGGGATCGCCTCGGGCTACTGCTTCGCCGGCAACGCCGCGCTGCTGGGCTGCTGCGACGTGGTGATCGCCAGCGAGGACGCGAGCATCGGGATGGGCGGCCCCGCGATGATCGAGGGCGGCGGCCTGGGCGTGTTCGAGCCGGCGGAAGTGGGGCCGATCGAGGTGCAGGACGCAAACGGCGTCGTCGACCTGCGCGTCGCCGACGACCGCGAGGCTGTCGCAGCGGCGAAGCGCTACCTGTCCTACTTCCGTGGCGCCACCGAGCCGGGCGAGGTGCCGGACCAGACGCTGCTGCGCGACCTCGTCCCCGAGCAGCGCAAGCGCGCCTACGACGTGCGCCGCGTGGTCGAGGGGCTGTTCGACGCCGGCTCGGTGCTGGAGCTGCGGCGCGGCTTCGGCGCGGGAATGGTGACGGCGCTCGCGAAGCTGGACGGCCGTCCGCTGGGCGTCGTCGCGAACGTCCCGACCCACCTCGGCGGGGCGATCGATGCCCAGGGCGCCGACAAGGCCGCGCGCTTCATCGGCATGTGCGACGCCTTCTCGCTGCCGGTGCTGTTCCTGTGCGACACGCCGGGCTTCATGGTCGGGCCGGCGTCGGAGCAGACCGCGACGGTGCGCCACTTCGCGCGGATGTTCCTGGGCGGCGCGAACCTGAGCGTCCCCTGCGGGACGATCGTGCTGCGCAAGGGCTACGGGCTCGGCGCCCAGGCGATGGCCGGCGGCGGCTTCAAGGCGCCGCTGTTCACGGTCGGCTGGCCGACCTCGGAGTTCGGCGGCATGGGGCTTGAGGGCGCGGTGCGCCTGGGGATGCGCCGCGAGCTCGACGCCGTCGAGGACGAGCAGGAGCGCGAGCGCCTGTTCGAGTCGTTCGTCGCGATGGCCTACGAGCGCGGGCGTGGGATGAACATGGCGGCCTACGGCGAGATCGACGACGTGATCGACCCCGCGGACTCCCGCCGGTGGATCGCGACGCTGTTCGACGAGCGCCGCCCGCAGTGGTGGGAGCAGGAAGGCAAGCGCCGGCCGTACGTAGACGCCTGGTAGCGGCGCTCGCGGGCGCCTTCAGGCCCTCCCGCGGCCCGGGCCGCCCCCCTTGTGCGCCGCCGGAGCGGCTGTATCATTCGTGACAGGCCGTCACCGCACGCGGGACGGACCCGAAGGCCGCAGCACCGACACCTTTTGTCGCGCCGGTATCCGAAAGGAACTGGACCGAAGCCGATGATCACCGTCAACCGCCCCCACGCCTGCGCATGAGGACGCTGCGCGCCGTCGAGGAGCTGCGCTCCGCGCTGGCTCCCGCCCGCCGCGCCGGCGAGTCGATCGGGCTCGTGCCGACGATGGGCGCCCTGCACGAGGGCCACGTCTCGCTGATCCGCCGCGCACGGCGCGAGTGCGATCTGGTGGTCGTGACCCTGTTCGTGAACCCCTCGCAGTTCAACGAGCACTCAGACCTCGCGCACTATCCGCGCGACGAGCGCCGTGACGCCGAGCTGGCGACGGAGGCGGGCGCCGATCTCCTGTTCGCCCCCACGGTCGAAGAGGTCTACCCGCCCGGCTTCTCGACCTCGGTCGAAGTGCTGGGGATCACCGAGCGGCTGGAGGGCGCCTCGCGCGGATCGGAGCACTTCCGCGGCGTCGGCACCGTCGTGACGAAGCTGCTCGGCATGGCCCAGCCCGACGTGGCCTACTTCGGTCAGAAGGACGCCCAGCAGCTCGTCGTGATCCGCCGCCTCGTGGCGGACCTGAACCTGCCGGTGCGGGTCCAGGCCTGCCCGACGGTGCGCGAGCCCGACGGCCTGGCGATGTCGAGCCGCAATGCCCGTCTGGGCGCGGACGAGCGCGCCCGCGCGGTCGCCCTGTCGGAGGGCCTGCGCGCCGCGGCCCAGCGCGCCGCCGACGGGGAGCGCTCGGCGGAGGCGCTGCTCGACGTCGCCTGCGCGGCGATGCTCGCACGCGGCGTGCAGCCCGAATACCTGGAGCTGGTCGACCCCGAAACGCTGCTGCCGGTGCGCGAGCTGAGCCAGGAGGCGCTGCTCGCGGTCGCGGCGCGTCTCGGCGAGACGCGCCTGATCGACAACGCGCTGCTGCGCCCGGCGCCGGCGCGCGCCCAGAACCCGACTTCGCCGCAGGACACGAGCAGCGCCCCCACCCCAGCCCACGAACCGCACTCGAGAAAGGCAATCGCCTGATGCAACGCACCATGCTCAAGTCCAAGATCCACCGGGCGACGATCACCGACTGCGACCTGCACTACGTCGGCTCGATCACGATCGACCCCGACCTGCTGGAGGCGGCGGACATCCTCGAGCACGAGCAGGTGCACGTGCTGGACATCGACAACGGCGCCCGCTTCGAGACCTACACGATCGCCGGCGAGCGTGGGTCGGGCGTGATGACGATCAACGGCGCCGCGGCCCGCCTGGTGCAGCGCGGCGACACGATCATCGTCGTCTCCTACGGGAGCTACGACGAGGCCGACCTCGAACGCTACGAGCCCCGCGTGGTCCACGTGGAGGCAGGCACGAACCGCATCATCACCGTCGACGACGCGGTGGCGACCCTGCTCACGCAGAGCGTCAACTGACGTCAGAGAGGAAACAGCCCACATGTCAAGCCACCCCGACATCCAAGCCCCGTCCGACCCCGGCAGGCTGCCGATGACGCTGCCGCTGCTGGCGGAGCGCAAGCACCTCGGCGACCCGATCGTGATGGTCACCGCCTACGACTATCCCAGCGCGCGCGCGGCCGAGGCCGCGGGCGTCGACCTCGTGCTGGTCGGCGACTCCGCCGCGACGACGATGCTCGGCTACAACGCGACGACCCCGGTCGAGCTGGACGACATGCTGGTGCTGGCGCGCGCGGTGCGCCGTGGCCTGCGCACGCCGCTGATGATCGGCGACCTGCCGTTCGGCTCCTACGAGGTCTCCGACGAGCAGGCGATCGCGACGGCGATGCGGATGGTCAAGGAGGCCGGCTGCGAGGCCGTGAAGCTCGAGGGCGGCGGCGAGGCCTCCGTCAAGCGCGCCCGCGCGATCGTGAACGCCGGCATCCCGGTGATGGGCCACGTCGGGCTGACGCCCCAGACCTCGACGGCCCTGGGGGGCTGGAAGGCGCAGGGCCGCACCGCGGCGGCCGCGGCGCGGATCGGCGCCGAGGCGCTGGCGCTGCAGGAGGCGGGCTGCTTCGCGCTCGTGTTCGAGGCGATCCCCAGCGCGGTCACCGAGCAGCTGATGCCGCGCATCGAGATACCGGTGATCGGCATCGGCGCCGGCCCCGCGACCGACGGCCAGGTGCTCGTGTTCCACGACCTGCTCGGCATCCGCGACGGGCTCGGTCCGCGCTTCGTCAAGCGCTACGCGAACATCCAGGAGGAGATGAACGCGGGCGTCGCGGCCTACGCGGAGGACGTGCGCATGCGCCGCTACCCGGGCCCGGAGCACACCTACAAGATCGACCCCGCCGAGCTGGCGGAGCTGCAGGCGCAACTCGGCTGACATCCGCGCAGGGCGCGTTTGAGCGCCCGGTCCCGGGGTAAGTCGTCGGCTGACGGCGTGTAAACCTCCGCGCCGTTTGACGAGGAAACCGTGCCGGAGGCCTCAGCGCGAACGCGCGGGGCCCTCTTGTCACGCCCGCGACGAAAGGAAGTCGATGAAGCCGCGCTTGCTCCCGCCTACGTTGATCGCCTGCTTCGCCCTGGCCCTGCTCGGCAGCGCCTCCGCTGCTTCCGCCTGGGCGCCGGCGGAAAGCGCGACGATCCACCCGGGGGTGATGACGTTCACGAACGCCTCGTCGTTCCTGAACGGCGCCTCGCAGTGCACGGCGAACTTCGTCTTCACGGACTCCGCCGGCAACGTCTACCTCGGCCAGGCGGCGCACTGCTCCTCGACGGGCGAAGACACCGAAACCGACGGCTGCTCCACGAAATCGCTGCCGATCGGCACCAAGATCTACTCGGGCGACCTCGTCAACGGCGGCGTCCAGGACGGCACGCTGATCGGCACGCTCGCCTACAACTCGTGGCTAACGATGCAGAAAAAAGGCGAGAAAGACGCGACGACCTGCGCCTACAACGACCTCGCGCTGATCAAGATCAACGCGGCGCAGGTGAGCAAAGTCAATCCGACGGTGCCCTTCTGGGGCGGCCCTGAAGGGCTGGCCTCGCAGGTCGCCGCGCAGGGCGAACAGGTCTACAGCTACGGCAACTCGATCCTGCGCCTTGGCGTCAGCGCGCTCAGCCCGAAGACCGGGGTCAGCCTTGGCGACCAGGAAGAAACCGGCGGCTGGAGCGAGCAGCTGTACACGGTGACGCCCGGCGTCCCCGGCGACTCCGGCAGCGGCTTCATGGACTCCGCGGGGGACGCGCTGGGCGTGCTCTCGACGGTCGAGTTCGCGCCGCTGCCCGCGGCGAACGGCGTCGGCACGCTGGCGAAGGAGCTCGCCTACGCGAACGCCGCCACCGGCCAGGGCTTCGAACTGGCGCGCGGCACCGCGCCGTTCGACCCGATCCCGGTCTCAGGCTCCTAAAGCTAAAGCGGATCCCCCGGCCGGAGAGTCCCCACCCCGGCCGGGGGGCCAACTTCAACGTCGCCTGGGCACGCAGGCCAAGGTTGACGGCCCGGGAGCGGGGTAAGGTCCCGGGCATGGACGCGACGGAGCGCAGGCCGCCAAGCGACGAGACGCGCTGGGAGCGTGCGAGCCGTTTGGGTCATGCCAGTACTGAGGTGCTGCACAGCGACCGGCGCCTGATGTTCTTCCCGGCCTTCTCGGCGCTCGTCAACGTGCTGATCGGGGGCCTGAGCTTCGCGCTCGCCGACGGCCTGGTGGGCAGCCGCGGCCACAGCCGCACGCTGATCCTCGTCGGCGGCTTGATCGCCTCCTACCCGGCCACGTACGTGGGCATCTTCTCGGGGGTCGCGCTGGCGACGATGCTGCACCGCAGGCTCGACGGCGAGCCGGTGAGCGTGGCGGAGGGCTGGCGCGTGGCGCGCGAACGCAGCGTGATCATCCTCGGCTGGACGACGCTCGTCTGCACCGTGGGCGCGGTGCTTCGCGTCGCGGAGGAGTACGTCCCGCTCGGCGGCAAGATCGCCGCGCTGCTGCTCGACCTCTCCTGGTCGCTGGCGACGCTGTTCGCCGTGCCCGTGATCGCCTACGAGGGTCGCGGGCCGCGCGAGACGTTGCGCCGCTCGGCGCATCTGTTCCGGGAGCGCTGGGGCGAGCAGACGGCGGGACTGATCGCGGTCGGCGTGGCGAACGGGCTGCTCGCGATCCCCGGCGTGATCCTGATCGGCGTCGGGCTGGCGCACGGCGGCGGTGGCGGAGTGCTGCTCGTCGCCGTGGGCGGTGGGCTGTTGATCGCGGTCCAGACCTACTTGATCTCCCTTGGCCAGGTCTACCGCGTCTACCTGTACCGCTCGACGCTCGACCCCGAAGCGGCGCTTCCCGGCCCGTTCACGCGAGCGGACCTGCAGGAACCCTTCAAGCCGCGCAAGAAGCGCTGGTGGAGGCGCTCGAACTAGAGCGGCTCGCCGAAGCGCTCGGCGAAGGCGAATTCCTCGACCGGCCTGCGCGCCAGGCGTTTCGGCCAGGGGTCGGCGCGGTGCCCGACGCCGACATGCGCCGCGAGCGCGACGTCCTCGGGGATGCCGAGCAGCGACTTGACCTCGTCCTCGGCGGGCACGAGCAGCGTCGTCATCGCGGCCCCGAGCCCCTCGGACCGCAGCGCGAGCAGCAGGTTCTGCACGAACGGGTAGACCGAGGCGCCGCCGACGATGCTCTGGCGCGGCAGCTTCGCGTCGGTGACGGCGAGGTCCGCGAGCCGCACGCCGATCACGAGGTGCAGCGGCAGCTCATGCAGGCGCTCGGCGTAGTCGTCGGCGCCACGCACCATTCGCAGGCGGGCGGGGTCGGCGCTGTCGGGGTCAGCGAGCATCTTGGCGCCGCCGGTCAGCTCCATGTAGTCGCGCCAGTGCGGCAGGTAGAGGTCGCGGATCGCCCGCTTGCGGCCGGGATCGCGCACGGCGACGACGCGCCAGCCCTGGCGGTTGCCGCCGCTGGGGGCGAAGCGCGCGGCGTCGAGCGCCCGCTGCAGGACCTCAGGCGCGACGGGCTCGTCGGTGAAGCGGCGGCTCGTGGGCGCGCAACGCATCGCCTCGTACAGGTCCATGGCCGCCAGCCTAGCCGTACTCGACGCGCCTGATCACCTTCGCCGGCAGGCCGGCGGCGATCGAGAAGGGCTCGACGTCGCGCGTGACGACGCTGTTGGCCCCGATCACGCAGCGCTCGCCGATCGTGACGCCGCTGGTGACGACGACGTTCGCGCCGAGCCAACAGTTATCGCCGATTCGCGTCGGTCCCTTGCTCTCGAAGCCCTGCCAGGTGATCGGCTTGCCGGGGTCGTCGAAGCGGTGGTTCGCGTCCGAGACGAAGCAGCCGTTCGCGAGCATGCAGTGCGCGCCGATCTCGACCAGCTCCTCCGCCGCGACCATCACGCCCTGGTTGAGGAACGTGCCCGCCCCGATCCGCACGCGCGCAGCCCCTGGCGCCGTGATCCAGACGCCGGGCTCGAACAGCGCTTCGGCGCCGACCTCCAAGCGCCCCTGGCGCATCGCCTCCAGCACGTTGCCGTGCAGCGGCCAGCGCGCGAAGGCGCCGCGGCGCATCAGCTCCCAGTGGATCCGCGCGCGGTTCCAGGGCAGCGAGTTGCGCTCGTACCAGCGCCACTTCTGCGCCCACAGGCGTGCCTGCGCCGGTAGCCCGGGCGTGGCCGCCGGGGCCTCCCCCGCTCTGTCCGGGTCGGCGGCCGGCCCGCTCAAGCCGCGACCTTCGCCGCGCGCTTGCGGCGAGGCGCTTTCGCGGCGGCCCGTTTCACGGTCGGCGTCAGCAGCTCGGCGAGGAACATGCCCGTGTGCGAGCCGGGCTCCGCGGCGACCTCCTCGGGAGTCCCGACCGCGATCGGAAGGCCGCCCTCCTCCCCGCCCTCCGGGCCCATGTCGATGATCCTGTCGGCGGACTTGATCACGTCGAGGTTGTGCTCGATCACGACGACGCTGTTGCCCGCGTCGACCAGGCGTTGGAGCACCTCGAGCAGCCGCTGCACGTCGGCGAAGTGCAGCCCGGTGGTTGGCTCGTCGAGGATGTAGAGCGTGCGGCCGGTGGCGACCTTCGACAGCTCGGTGGCGAGCTTTACGCGCTGCGCCTCGCCGCCGGAGAGCGTCGTCGCGGGCTGGCCGAGGCGCACGTAGCCGAGCCCCACGGCGTCGAGCGTCTCCAGGCGCCGGCGGACCTTGGGGATGTGCTCGAAGAACTTCAGCGCCTCCTCGACGGGCATGTTCAGCACGTCGGCGATGCTCCTGCCCTTGAAGCGGACTTCGAGCGTCTCGCGGTTGTAGCGCTTGCCGTGGCACTGCTCGCAGGGCACGTAGACGTCGGGCAGGAAGTGCATCTCGATCTTGATCTGCCCGTCGCCGCGGCACACCTCGCAGCGCCCGCCCTTGACGTTGAAGCTGAAGCGCCCGGGCTTGTAGCCGCGGGCACGGGCCTCCTGGGTCTTCGAGAAGAGGTCGCGGATCACGTCGAACAGGCCGGTGTACGTCGCGGGGTTCGAGCGCGGCGTGCGCCCGATCGGCGACTGGTCCACGGCGATGATCTTGTCCAGCTGGTCGAGGCCGTGGATGGAGCGGTGCGCGCCGGGGCGCTGGCGCGCGCGATGCAGGCGGTTCGCGACGGCCTTGTAGAGCACTTCGTTGACGAGCGTTGACTTGCCGGAGCCGGAGACGCCCGTGACGCAGGTCAGCACGCCGAGCGGGACGTGCACGTCGATGTCGCGCAGGTTGTGTTCTGAGGCGCCGCGGATCTCGACGTAGCCGTTGGGCGTGCGCCGCTTCGAAGGCACGTCGATCGTGCGCGTGCCGGCGAGGAACTGGCCCGTGAGCGAGCCCTTCACCCGCTGCACCTGCGCGGCGGTCCCCTGCGCCACGATCTCGCCGCCGTGCTCGCCCGCCCCCGGGCCGAGATCGACCAGGTGATCGGCCTGGCGCATCGTCTGCTCGTCGTGCTCGACGACGATCACGGTGTTGCCAAGGTCGCGCAGCCGCTCCAGCGTCGCGATCAGCTTCGAGTTGTCGCGCTGGTGCAGGCCGATCGAGGGCTCGTCGAGGATGTAGAGCACGCCCACGAGCGAGGAGCCGATCTGCGTCGCCAGGCGGATCCGCTGTGCCTCCCCGCCCGACAGCGTCGAGGCGGCGCGGTCCATCGACAGGTAGCCGATGCCGACGTTCTCCAGGAACTGAAGGCGCTCGGAGATCTCGCGCAGGATCAGCCGCGCGACGTGGCGATCGGTCTCCGACAGCTCGACCTCCTCGAGCCACTCCAGCGCCCGGCGCGCCGACAGCGCGCAGAAGTCCTCGATCCGCGTGCCCCCCACGAGCACGGCGCGCGACTCCGCGCGCAGGCGCGCGCCGTCGCAGACGGGGCAGGACCGCAGCGACATGAACTCCTCGATCTTCTCCCGCGTCCACTCCGAGTCGGTCTCGCGGTAGCGGCGCTCGAGGTTTTTGACGATCCCTTCGAAGCGCGTCGCGTAGGAGCGCCGGCGCCCGTAGCGGTTGCGGTACGTGACCTGCAGCGGCTCGCCGTTGGTGCCGTAGAGGAACAGGTCGCGCTCGTCCTGGGACAGCTCTTCCCAGGGCGCTTCCAGGTCGACGCCGTAGCGGTCGGCGATCGCCTCGGTGACCTGCTCGTAGTAGTTGGAGCTGCTGTTGGCCCACGGCGCGATGGCGCCTTCGCCGATCGACAGCGAGGGGTCCGGCACGACCAGCTCGGGGTCGATCTCCATCTGCGAGCCGAGCCCCGTGCAGTGGTCGCAGGCGCCGTGGGGCGAGTTGAAGGAGAAGATCCGCGGCTCGAGCTCCACGAGCGAGGGGCCGTGCTCGGGGCAGGCGAAGCGCTCCGAGAACGTGAACACGGTCCCGGGCTCGGGCTTCTCGCCGGGCACGATCTGCGTGGCGGCGGCGCGCGCCGCAGTCGCGCCCTTCATCCCCTTCGCCTCCTCGCCGGCGCCGGCGCCGTCCTCGCCGGAGCGCCCGACGATCTCGATCTCGACGAGCCCGTCGGCGCGGGCGACCGCGGTCTCGATCGAGTCCGCGAGACGCTTGCGCACGTCGTGGCGCATCACGAGCCGGTCCACGACGACGGAGATGTCGTGCTTGTAGCGCTTGTCGAGCACGATCGACTCCTCCAGCATGCGGATGCGCTCGTCGATCTTCACGCGCGCGAATCCGTCGGCGCGCAGCTCGTCCAGCAGCTTGCCGTACTCGCCCTTGCGCCCGCGCACGACCGGCGCGAGCACCATGAAGCGCGTGCCCTCCGCGAGCTCCATCGCCTGGTCGATGATCTGCTCGGCGGACTGGCCCACGATCGGCCGCCCGCAAATGGGGCAGTGCGGCTTGCCGACGCGCGACCACAGCAGGCGCAGGTAGTCGTAGATCTCGGTGACGGTGCCCACCGTCGAGCGCGGGTTGCGCGAAGTGGTCTTCTGGTCGATCGAGATCGCGGGCGAGAGCCCCTCGATCGAATCGACGTCCGGCTTGTCCATCTGGCCCAGGAACTGGCGCGCGTAGGCCGACAGCGACTCGACGTAGCGGCGCTGCCCCTCGGCGTAGATGGTGTCGAACGCCAGCGAGCTCTTCCCCGACCCGGACAGGCCTGTGATCACGACGAGCGCGTCGCGCGGCAGCGACAGCGACACGTCCTTGAGGTTGTGCTCGCGAGCGCCTGAAACGACTATCTGGTTGCCCGTCGGCATCTGACGGTCATTCTATGAGCCCGAACAGACGTTCGGGTACCTCACTCCGTCTCTTCTCGCTAATTGCGCGAAAAGCCCCAGGCCTCGCGGCGGCCTAGGTGTCGATGGCGGCGAACACCTCGTCGATCAGCTTCCCGCGATCGGCGAGCTGGTAGTTCTCGGCGAGATAGCGGTCGGCGTCCTCGCGCGACTCGCCGTTGAGCGCCATGTTCAGCGCGACGAGCCGGGCGCTGTCGAGGTCGCCCCCCTCGCCCCCGTTCGCGGGCTGCTGCGCGGGCGGCGCGGCACCCGCGGCGATCCGCTCCCGCGGAGCGGGCGCCTCGGGGTCGAGATGCACGCCCGGAGCGGTGGTCTCGGGCGGCGAAAGCGGGGGCGGGGCCGCGGCTCGCGGCGGCGAAGACGACGGCGGCGATGCGGGCGGCGACGGGACGGGCACCGACGGCTGCGCGGCCTGGTCGGTGGCGACGGCGCGGGTGACGCCCGCCTGACCGGCGGCGGCGTCGTACAGCTCGCCCATGTTCGCCACCAGCGCCGAGAGGTCGCCGGACAGCCGCTCGGCCCCGGCGCGCAACCGGTCGACAAGATCACCGGCCTCGCGGTCCATGGCGCCCACGCGCTCGAGCAGCGTCGCGGTGGCCTCGGCGACGGCGGCGGCATGGGCCTGCGCCCGCTCGACGGCCTCCTGGCGCGTCTGGGCGGCGTCGCGATCGGCCTCCTCGCGGGTGGCCTGCGCGGCCTCGCGAGCCTGTCGCTCGATGTCGGCGGCGGCGGTCTCGGCGGCGGCGAGAATGCTCTGCACCTGGGTGCCGGCGGCGGAGGCGAGCGAGGGCTCGGAGCCGCCATCGGCGCGTTCGCGCTGCAGCTCCTCGATCTCCCCGGCGAGCGCGCGCAGGTGGGCGTCGACGGCGGCGGGGTCGTAGCCGCGCCTGGAGATCGGGAAGTCGCGCCGCTCGATCGCCTGCCGGTCGATGTCCACGGCGGCCATCCTAGGCGATGTCGCCCGCGGCGGTCTCGGCGGCGCCGGAGCCGCCGGAACCGCCCTCGGCGGACTGGATCTCGCGCAGGTCACGGCGCAGCTCGCGCAGCTCGTCGCGCAGCTGCGCGGCGTACTCGAAGCGCAGCTCGTCGGCGGCGGCGATCATCTCCTCCTCGAGCTCGACGATCATCTTCTCGAGCTCGTGCTGGGGCATCTCCTCCCCTTTGCCGCGCTTGGCGGTACGGCGTTTGCGGCCCTTCGGCACCTTCGAGTCGGACTGCAGGAACTCGGCGATGTCGGAGATGCCCTTGACGATCGTGGCGGCGGTGATCCCGTGCTCCTCGTTGTAGGCGAGCTGGATCTCGCGGCGGCGGTCGGTCTCGGAGATGGCGGCACGCATCGCGGCGGTCTCCTTGTCGGCGTACATCAGCACGGTCCCGTCGACGTTGCGGGCGGCGCGGCCGATCGTCTGGATCAGCGAGGTCTCGCCGCGCAGGAACCCCTCCTTGTCGGCGTCGAGGATCGCGACGAGCGAGACCTCGGGCAGGTCGAGGCCCTCGCGGAGCAGGTTGACGCCGACGAGCACGTCGTACTCGCCAAGGCGCAGGTCGCGGATGATCTGGATGCGTTCGAGCGTGTCGATCTCCGAGTGCAGGTAGCGCGTGCGGAAGCCCATCTCCAGCAGGTACTGCGACAGATCCTCGGACATCTTCTTGGTGAGCGTGGTTACGAGCACCCGCTCGTCGCGGTCGACGCGCTTTCGCACCTCGTTCATCAGGTCGTCGATCTGGTTCCTGGTCTCGCGCACCTCGACGGTGGGGTCGACGATCCCGGTGGGGCGCACGATCTGCTCGACGACGCGCTTGGAGTTCGAGCGCTCGTACTCGCCGGGGGTGGCGGACACGAACAGCAGCTGCGGCGTGATCGACAGGTACTCCTCGAAGCGCTGCGGGCGGTTGTCCATCGCGCTGGGCAGGCGAAAGCCGTAGTCGACGAGCGTCTGCTTGCGCGAGCGATCGCCCTCGTACATGCCGCCGATCTGCGGCACGGTCTGGTGGGACTCGTCGATGAAGCAGACGAAGTCGTCGGGGAAGTAGTCGATCAGGCAGTAGGGGCGCTCGCCGGGGGCGCGTTTGTCGAGGATCCGCGAGTAGTTCTCGATCCCGGAGCAGAAGCCCATCTCGCGCAGCATCTCCATGTCGTACTGCGTGCGCTGGCGCAGGCGGTGGGACTCGAGCAGCTTGCCCTCGGCCTCGAGTTGCTCGCAGCGCTCGTTCAGCTCGGCGCCGATCGCTTCGACGGCGCTCTCGATCGTTCCCTCCTTGACGTTGTAGTGGGTCGCGGGCCAGATCGCGACGTGCTCGAGATCGTCTTCCAGCAGCTCGCCGGTCAAGGGGTCGAAGTGCTGCAAGCGCTCGACCTCGTCGCCGAACAGCGTCGCGCGAAAGGCGGTCTCGGCGTACGCGGGGAACACCTCGAGCGTCTCGCCCCGCACGCGGAAGCTGCCGCGCGAGAGCACCTGGTCATTGCGGGTGTACTGGATCGATACGAGCTTGCGCAGCAGCTTGTCGCGGTCGATTTCCTCGCCGCGGCGGAGGATCTGCATGTTCAGCTCGTAGGTCTCGGGCGAGCCAAGGCCGTAGATGCAGGAAACGGAGGCGACGACGATCACGTCGCGGCGCGCGAACACCGCGGCGGTGGCGGCGTGGCGCAGGCGATCGACCTCCTGGTTGATGGCGGAGTCCTTCTCGATGTAGAGGTCGCGGCTGGGGACGTAGGCCTCTGGCTGGTAGTAGTCGTAGTAGCTGACGAAGTACTCGACGGCGTTGTCGGGGAAGAAGGTGCGGAACTCGTTGCAGAGCTGCGCGGCGAGCGTCTTGTTGTGGGCGATCACGAGCGTGGGGCGCTGCACGGCCTCGATCACGCCGGCCATCGTCATCGTCTTGCCGGTGCCGGTGGCCCCGAGCAGCGTCTGGAAGCGCTCGCCGGCCTGGATGCCTTCGGCGATCGCGGCGATCGCCTGCGGCTGGTCGGCGGTCGGGGTGAAGACGGGGTCGAGCTTGAACTCGGGCACGCTCTCTACCGTAGCGAGCGCTATCGATGATGGGGCAGGCCCGCCGGGAGCGGCGTGCCTGCTCTATTGAATGCCGAGCGCGCGAGCGTAGGTCGAGCGGTAGTCCTGCTGCGCGGCAAGCACCCGTTCGACGTAGGCGCGCGTCTCGGGGAAGGGGATCTCCGCGACGGTCAGGTGCCCGCCGCGTGCCTTCGCCCGCGCGACCCAGCGGTCGACGTTCGCGAGACCGGCGTTGTAGGCGGCGACGGCGAGCATCTCGTCGCCGTCGTAGTGGTCGAGCAGGTAGCGCAGGTAGTAGCTGCCGTAGGCGACGTTGATGCTGGGCGTGGCGAGGTCGCTCTCGGTGAACTGCGAGCCACCGGACAGGTGCGCGATGAAGTAGGCGGTTTCGGGCAGGATCTGCATCAGCCCCTCCGCCCCGGCGGAGGACTGCTCGGGAGAAAATTTCGACTCCGCGTAGATGACGCCGGCGATCAGCGCGGGGTCGAGGTGCTTCTCGGCGGCCTGTTCGCGGATCACGTCGGCGTTCGTGAGCGGCAGGCCGAGCCTCGAGACGGCGTGGTTGACCTCTGAGGCGACGAGCACGCCGGCGAGCGCGAGCAGCGCGAGCACGACGACGGCGCCGAGCGCGCGGCGTCGAGCCAGGCGCGCTCGCCGCGACGCGCCCGCCCGCCGCGATGCCCGCGCGGCGGAGCCGCCGCGCGAGGAGCGTGCGTGACGGGCGTCGATCGCCGTCTGCCGGCTCATCCGCCTAGCTTGTCAAGAACCGCCGACAACTCACGTTCCAACTCCTGCTCGGTGCCGTCGTTGCGGACTACGAACGTCGCACGTTCCGCCTTTTCCCGCTGCGAGAGCTGGCGCGCGGCGCGCTCGTCGAGCGCGGCGTGCCCGCGCGCGGCGGCGCGCTGGTGGCGTAGCTGCTCGTCCGAGACGACGACGATCGTCGCGTCGTAGATGCCCTCCTGCCCGGACTCGAACAGCAGCGGCACCTCGACGACCGCGGCGCGCGGCCGCTCGGCGCCGGGGGCCGGGTCGGCGCGCGCCTCGGTCAGCCAGGCGGCGACGCGCGCCCCGACGAGCGGCCACAGCCGCTGCTCCAGCCAGGCCCGGTCCTCGGGCGTGGCGAACGCGCGCTCGGCGACCTTCGCGCGGTCGATCGTGCCGCCGGGCGCGACCTCCGCCCCCCAGCGCTCGACGACGGCCTCCCGCAGCTGCCGGTCGCCGGCCCACAGCTCATGCACGACGGCGTCGCTGGAGATCGTCGCGGCGCCCAAGCGCGCGAGCGCCGCGAGCGCGGTCGACTTGCCGGCGCCGATGCCTCCGGTCAGCCCGACGAACGGGATGAGATCCGGCACCGGCCCGGCGGAAAGGGCGCGGCCCTACTCGGACTCGGCGGCGGCTTCCGCCTCGGCGGCCGCGGCGTCCGGCAGCGGCGCGGCGTCGCCGGCGACGTTCTCGCCCACGGGCTCCTCGACGGCGTCCTCCGCTGGCGCCTCGGCGACAGGCTCCTCCGCGGGCGCTTCGGCGACGGGCTCCTCTGCGGCAGCCTCAGCCGCGGGCTCGGCGGGCTGCGGCTCGGGCGCCGCCTCCGCGGATGCCTCTTCCGCGGGCGCCTCCTCCGCGACCTCCGCGACAAGCGCCTCGGCGGGAGCGGCCTCCGCGGCGGGCGCCTCCTCGAAGGCAGGCGCCTCCTCAGCGGCAGGCGCTGCTTCCGCGGCGGGCGCGGCCTCCGCTGCGGGCGCCTCGGCTGCGGGCGCCTCGGCGGCGGGTTCGTTCGGGCGCGACACCGGCAGGATCTGGTCCTCGACGCGCTTCGCCGACAGCGACAGGCGGCGGCGCTCGGAGTCGATCTCGAGGATCTTCACGCGGATCTCGTCGCCCGGGTGAACGATCTCGCGGGGACTCTCGACGTGGTGCGGCGCGAGCTCGGAGATGTGCACGAGGCCCTCGACGCCGTCGAGGATCTCAACGAAGGCGCCGAAGGTGACGACCTTCGTGACCTTGCCCTCCAGCTCGTCGCCGACGTTGTAGGTGTCGACGATCCGCTGCCAGGGGTCCTCCTGGGTCTGCTTCAGGCCCAGCGAGATGCGCTGGCGGTCGCGGTCGATGTCGAGCACCTTGACCTTGACGGTGTCGCCGATCGAGAGGATCTCGCTCGGGTGGTTGACGTGCGACCAGGAAAGCTCGGAGATGTGGATCAGGCCGTCGATCCCGTCGAGGTCCACGAACGCGCCGAAGTCGACGATGTTCGAGATCTGCCCTTCGACCACGAGGCCGGGCTGGAGGCGGTCGAGGATCTGCTGGCGGACCTCCTTGCGCTCCTCCTCCAGCACCGCGCGGCGCGACAGCACGACGTTGTTGCGCGAGCGGTTCAGCTCGATGACCTTCGTCTCGATCTTCGTGCCCATGTACTCGTCGAGGTTCGGCACGCGGCGGATGTCCACGAGCGATGCGGGCAGGAAGCCACGCACGCCAAGGTCGATGATCAGGCCGCCCTTGACGACCTCGATCACGGTCCCCTCGACCGGCTCGCCGGACTCGTTGGCGGCTTCGATGCGGCGCCACGCTTTCTCGAAGCGGGCGCGCTTCTTGGACATGATCAGGCGGCCGTCCTGGTCCTCCTTGGTGAGGACGATCGCGTCGACCTCCTCGCCGAGGTGGACCTCGTCCTTGGGATCGACCGACTTGCGGATCGAAAGCTCGTTCGCGGGGATGACCCCCTCGGACTTGTAGCCGATGTCGACAAGCACCTCGTCCTTGTCGATGCGGACGACGTGACCCGTTACGACCTCGCCCTCCTCGATCGTCCGGAAGGTCGCCTCGTAGTTGGGGACGATCGCGCCGTCGACCTCCAGCAGGAGGCCGTTCGACCCCTCGACCACCCGGGCTTGAGGATTCTCCATCACCGTTTGCACCGGCGAAGCCTAGCGCAGCATCGGCGCGGTCGCCCGTATCATTGCTCGGCAGATGCCTGTACGAGCGACGACGCGGGGAGCGGCGCGCACGCCACTCGAGCGCGACTGCGACGTCCTGGTGTGCGGCGCGAGCTTCGCGGGCCTGACGATCGCCCGCGAGCTGGCGGGCTCGGGCGCGCGCGTGCTGCTGCTGGACCGCTACGAGATCGGCGAGCGCCAGACCTCCGCGTGCGCGATGCCGACGCGCTGGCTGAACGCGATGGACCTGCAGGACTCCCACCGCCAGACGTTCGGCGAGCTGGTGGTGCACACGAAGTTCAACACCTCGCGCTGGTCGCTGCCCTGGTCGTTCTCGACGTTCGACTACCGCGAGCTGTGCGCGCTCCTGTGGGGCCAGGCCGGCGACGGCGACGTGGAGTTCGCGACGGCGACGATCACCGGCCGTGAGGGCGACACGGTGATCACGGACCGCGGCCGGCTGACGGCGCCGCTGATCGTGGACGCGCTCGGCTGGCGGCGCGTGCTCTCGAACGCCTCGACGATCCAGCCGCCGAACGCGCGGCTGTCGCGCGGCCTGGAGGTGCACCCGGAGGGCAACGGCGAGGAGCTTGAGCTGTGGGTCGACCCGCGCTACGTCCGCGCCGGCTACTCGTGGAGCTTCCCCGCCGCGGGCGAGCTGCGCGTGGGCGTCGGCTCGTTCTGGCCCTCCCACCACGTCAAGGAGCCGACGGTCAGGCTCGCGGGCGACCTTGGCCTGCCCCCCGAGCGCTACCAGGGCAACTGGATACCGCATCAGCTCCGCCCCGCCGTGGAGGACGGCGTGTTCTTTGTCGGCGACTCCGCCGGCCACTGTCTCCCATTGACGGCGGAGGGCATCCGCACGGCGCTCTACTTCGGCCTCGCCTGCGGGCGCGAGCTGCGCGAGGTCGTGCAGGGACGGCGCACGCGCGAGCAGGCGCTCCAGCGCTACGGGACGTTCTCGGCCTCGCACGCGCGCAAGTTCGAGTGGATGCTGCGCGTGCAGCGCGCGGTCGGGCGGGTCACCCCGAGCCGCTCGCTAGCGGCGGTGATCCGGATGTTCGAGAACCGCCGGCTGTGCGCCTGGACGTTCGACCGCTATCTCGATATCGCCCCGCCGACGTTCGTGGCGGACGGCGTGCGCGCGCTGACCCGCTCGCGGGTGACGGCGCTGTCAGCCTGACCCCGGCGCCCACGCGCCGGGCGCGATCTCCAGGAAGCACATGTCGACGCGCAGCAGGTCCATCGCGCGCTCGAACAGCTCGCGACCCAGGCCGTAGCGCGCGGCCAGCGCCTGCTCCGCGACGCGCTCCTCCCCGGCGTCGAGCACCCGCGCTCGCGCCTCGAACGGCGCCCCCAGCGGCTCGCCGCGAACGGTGCAGGGCGCGACGAGCAGGCGCGCGTCGTTGCGCAGCCGCTTGAGCTTCCCGGAGGCGCGCTCGGAGCGTACGTACAACAGCCCGCCCGCGCCGGGCGCCGCCCACACCGGCGTCGGCACCGGCGTGCCGTCGCGGCGGTACGTCACCAGCAGCGCGCGCTTGTGGCGCGCGATCTCCCCCGGCGTACCCGTGCGCGCGGCGCCCGCGATCCGGCGTGCCCCGCGCGGCGCGTTGCGGGCCGCGAGCCGGGCGGTGAACAGCGCCGCGGGCAACCTTCGGCCCGGCACGGGACGGGCACCGGGCCGCGCCTGGCTCACAGCTCCCCCAGCACGTGCGCGAGCCGGCGCACGCCCTCAGCGATCGCCGGCTCGGACAGGTTCGCGTAGCCCATCACCAGCGACCGCACCTCTGCCCGCGGCTCGACTTCATGGAAGTTCAGCGGGTAGATCCCGAGCGACTCCGCCGCGGCGCCGGCGAGCAGCGCCTGAAGCTCGGCGGGCTCGGGCAGCTCCAGCAGCGCGTGCAGCCCCGCGGAGACGCCACTCACCCGCGCCCGCGGCATGTGCTCCGCGACGGCGGCGAGCAGCGCGTCGCGGCGCGAGCGGTTCAGGCGCCGGGCCTTGCGCAGGTGCCGGTCGTAGGCGGCGGTCTGCAGGAGCCGCGCGAGCACGAGCTGCTCGACGGTCGAGCAGCCAAGGTCGTCGAACGCCTTCGCTTCCGCGACCGGCGCGATGAGCGATGGCGGCAGCACCAGCCAGCCAAGGCGCAGGCCGGGCGCGAGCGTCTTCGAGACCGTCCCGAGGTAGACGACGCGATCGGACGCGAGACCCTGCAACGCGCCGAGTGGCGCGCGGTCATAGCGGAACTCCGCGTCGTAGTCGTCCTCGATCACGATGCCCCCCTCCCGCGCCCAGCGCACGAGCTCGCCGCGACGGGAGGGCGAGAGCACGACGCCCGTGGGGCACTGGTGCGCCGGCGTGCAAAGCACGACGGGCGCGCGCAGCGACGAGACCACCAGCCCCTGCTCGTCCACCCGCGCGCCGCGCACGGACAGGCCGGCGTAGGCGAGCACCGCGCGATGCGGCGGCAGCCCGGGGTCCTCGACGTCGATCGCCTCGACGCCGCGCGTGCGGAGCGCGCGGGCGAGCAGCGCGAGGCCCTGGGTCGCGCCGGCGCAGACGACGATCGCCTCCGGGTCGGCGGCGACGCCGCGCACGCGGCGCAGGTACGCGCTGAGCGCGCTGCGCAGCTCGGGCGCGCCGCGCGGATTGGGGTAGGCAAAGGCGCTGTCGGGCGCCGAGCGCAACACCTCGCGCGTCGCGCTGAGCCACAGCGCGCGCGGGAACGAGGACAGCGACGGCGCCCCGGGGAAGAAGTCGAACCGCAGCCTGCCCGCGGGGCGCGGGCCGGCCGCGGGCTCCTCGCTGGTCCCCGCATCCGCGACGTACGTGCCGGCGCCCCGGCGCGCGACGAGGTAGCCCTCCGCGAGCAGTTGCGCGTAGGCGTCGACCACGAGCCGCCGCGAGACGCCCAGGTCGCCGGCGAGCGCGCGCGAGGAGGGCATGCGGCTCCCGGCGGCGAGCGTGCCGTCGCGGACCAGCTCGCGCAGGCGATCCTCCAGCTGCGCGCGGCGCTTGCCGCCGCGCAGGCGGACGAGCAGCTCCGGGCCATAACTGGTACCCATTTCTGCCGTTGAACTGGTCACTGTTCGGGAACCACCTGTGGGCTAATGTAGCGGGCGTGTCAACCGCCGGCGAGATCCCCGCAGCAACCGCCGGCGCCCCCTCCCGCGAGGACTCGATCGTCGTCGCGGGGCTGATCGCGTTCGCGGTGGTGAACCTGGCGATCGCGGCGATGCTGACGTTCGCGCCGCATGCCTTCTTCGAAGACATCGGCCCCTACGGCGCGCAGAACGACCACTACATGCGCGACATCGCGACGTTCTACGCCGCGATCGGCGTCGCGGGCCTGATCGCCTGCCGCCGCCGCTCCTGGCGCACGCCGGTGCTGTGCCTGCTCGCGCTCCAGTACGGCCTGCACGCGATCAACCACCTCGCCGACATCGGCGCAGCCCACACCCGCTGGCTCGGGCCGGCCAACTTCGCCTCGCTCGCGGTCGCGACCGCGGCGCTGGTCTGGCTGGCGCGCGAGTCGGCACGATCCCCGGAGGTGCAGAGGTCATGAGAGTCGCTGGAACAAACGAGCGCAGGGTCGGGCCGTGGACGCGCCTGTTGCTGTGGATCGGCCGCCGCGAAACGAAGAAGCTGACCGGCTGCGAGACGACGACCGCGATGATCGAGCCGGCGCAGGCGTTCTCGCACACGCCGGGGCTGCTGATCGGCTACGGCGTGTTCGAGGGGATGGTCGCGAGAGCGCACCGCGTGCCCGAGCGCCTGAAGGTACTCGCCGAGCTGAAGGCGGCGGCCTTCACGCACTGTCGATGGTGCATCGACATCGGCTCGCCGATCGCCTACCGCGCCGGCGTCAGCGAGGCGCAGCTGCTGGCGCTCCCCCACCACCGCGACAGCGACGAGTTCTCAGAGCTGGAGAAGCTCGTGATCGACTACGCGGCCGGCATCAGCAGCACGCCGGTGAGCGTCTCCGACGAGCTGTTCGCGGCGCTGCGCGAGCACTTCGACGACGCCCAGCTCGTCGAGCTGACGAACGTGATCGCGGTCGAGAACATGCGCGGGCGCTTCAACCTCGCGCTGGGCATCGGCGCGACGGGCTTCAGCGAGGGGATGGTCTGCGTCGTGCCCGAGACAGCGGGCCGCGACGAGACGCCGTCCCCCAACGCGATCGCGGCGTGAGGGTCTTCCTCGCGGGCGCCACCGGCGTGATCGGGCGCCGGCTCGTGCCGCTGCTGCGCGCCGAAGGGCACGAGGTGGTCGGGATGACGCGCTCGGCCGAGCGCAGCGAGCGGCTGCGCGCGGCGGGCGCGGAGCCGGTGGTGGCGGACGCCTTCGACGCGCCCGCGCTCGCGAGGGCCGTCGCGGAGGCGCGGCCGGACGCGATGATCCACCAGCTCACCTCGATCCCGGCGCGGATCGACCCCCGCAAGATGGAGCGCGACTTCGCCACGAACGACCGCCTGCGCAGCGAGGGCACCGCGAACCTCGTGGCGGCGGCGAAGGCCGCCGGCGTGCAGCGCCTGATCGCACAGAGCGTCGCCTTCTTCTACGCGCCCGGCCCGCCGGGCACGGTGCATGGCGAGGACGACCCGCTGCTCGACCCCGAGCGGGCGCCGAAGCCCGTCCAGCGCTCGGCGGGCGCCCTCGGGACGCTCGAGCGGGCGGTGCTCGACGCCGGCGGCACCGTGCTCCGCTACGGCTACTTCTACGGCCCGGGCAGCGCGATCGCGCGCGACGGCTCGACCGGCGAGGAAGTCGCCAGGCGGAGGCTGCCGGTCGTCGGCTCGGGCGCGGGGGTGTGGTCGTTCATCCACGTCGACGACGCCGCCGCGGCGACGGTCGCAGCGCTCGACGCGGGCAAGCCTGGCGTGTTCAACGTCGTCGACGACGAGCCCGCGCGCGTCGCCGACTGGATTCCCGCGCTGGCACAGGCGCTCGGCGCGGGCAGGCCGATGAAAGTCCCGGCGTGGCTCGCGCGGCCGCTCGCGGGCAGCTACGGCGTGGCGATCATGACCGAAGCGCAGGGAGCCTCGAACGCCCGCGCCAAGCGCGAGCTGGGCTGGAGCCCGAAGCACGCCGACTGGCGCGAGGGCTTTCGCACCGCGCTCGGCTGAGGCGCTACTTGCGCACGACGAGCACGACGCCCGCAAGCAGCAGCACGAGGCCGAGCACGCGCTGCACGCCGACGTGCTGCTTGGCGACGCCGAGCAGCCCGAAGCGATCGATCGCCACGGAGATCGCGAGCTGGCCGGTGATCACGACCGCGGTCAGCCCGCTCGCGCCGAGCGTGCGCACCGCTTCCAGCGCCACGAACACGTAGACCGCGCCGAGCAGGCCGCCGACCAGCGCCCACCACGGCACCTGGCCGATGCGACCCCAGCTGCCGAGCCCGCCGCGCAGCACGAACGTCAGCGAGACGAGCGCCACGGTCCCGGCCAGGAACGAGAAGCTCGCGGCCTGCACGCCGCCGACGGTCTTGCCCAGGCGCGAGTTGATCGGCGCCTGCATGCCGACGAGGCACCCGGCGCCGACGCCGACGAGCACCGCGACCGTCTTGCTCACTTCGCCTCCAGCCAGTTCTGCCCGACCCCGGCCTCGACGGCGAGCGGCGGCTCGCGCTCCCACACGCCGCACATCTCGCGCTCGATCAAATCGCCGGCCCGCTTCGCCTCGCCGGGCGGTCCTTCGAACAGCAGCTCGTCGTGGATCGTCAGCAGCAGGCGCGTCTGCATCCCCGACTCGGCCAGCGCCGCGTGGCAGCGGATCATCGCCAGCTTGATGATGTCGGCGGCGGTGCCCTGGATCACGGTGTTGACCGCGAGCCGCTCGCCCAGCGTGCGCACCTGGTAGTTGCGCGCCTGCAGCTCCGGGATCTGGCGCCGGCGGCCCCACAGCGTCGTGACGTAGCCGCGCTCCTTCGCGGACTCGATCGTCTCGGCGATGAACGCCGCCACCCGCGGGAAGCGGGTCAGGTAGGCGTCGATGAACTCCTTCGCCTCCTCGCGGGGGATGTTCAGCCGGTCGGCGAGCCCGAAGTCCGAGAGCCCGTAGACGATCCCGTAGTTGATCATCTTCGACTTCGAGCGCATCCCCGGGTCGATCGCATCGGGGGCGACCTGGAAGACCTGCGAGGCCGTCGCCGTGTGGACGTCTTCGCCGCGCTCGAAGATCTCCATCAGGACCGGCTCCTCCGCGACGTTCGCGAGCACCCGCAGCTCGATCTGCGAGTAGTCCGCCGAGATCAGCACCTGGCCCTCGTCGGCCTCGAAGCAGCCGCGGATCTCGCGCCCGAGCGGCGTGCGGATCGGCACGTTCATCATGTTCGGGTTCGTGCTCGCCAGGCGCCCCGTCTGCGCGCCGGCCTGCAGGAACGTGGTGTGGATCCGCGAGCGCCCGTCGACCTGGCTGGGGAGCGCGTCGAGGTAGGTCTTCGCCAGCGTCGAGAGCTCGCGCCAGCGCTCGATCTTGGGGATGATCTCGTGCTCGGTGCGGATCGCCTGCAGCACGCGCGCGTCGGTCGAGTAGCCGGTCTTGCCGCGGCGCTTGCGCGACAGCCCCAGCTTCTCGAACAGGATCTGTCCCAGCTGCTGGGGCGAGCCGATCGTGAACTCCTCTTCGGCCAGCAGGAAGATGTCCTCTTCCAGGCCCGTCAGCTCCTCGCGCACGCGCCCGGTGATCTCAGCGAGCCGGTCGAGATTCAGGCGCACGCCCAGCAGCTCCATCTCGCGCAGCACCGGAACCAGCGGCAGCTCGACGTCGCGCATCACGCCCTCCAGGCCGCGCTCGGCGATCTGCTCACGCTGCCAGGCCGCGAGCGCGTGCAGCATCACGGCGTCGGCGGCGAGCGGGTCGTCGAGGTCGCTGGCGAGCCCGCGCTCTTCGCACAGCTCGGCGAGCGGGAATTTGCGCCGCGCCGGCTCGAGCAGGAAGGCGCCGAGCAGCGTGTCGTGCGTCAACCCCGGCGGGACGAGCCCCAGCGCCTTCGCGTCGTGCGCGATCACCGGCCGCTCGCCTGCGGCGGCGGCGACTTCGTCCGGCGACTGGCAGTCCCCCGCGATCGCCTCCTCCCCCACCGCGGCGGCGAAGCGCCACGGCGGGCCGTCCGCGAACAGCTCGCCCTCCGGCGCCTCGGTCTCGCGCGCGACGAGCGCCAGCTCGTCCTCCGCCCCACCCAGCTTCGCAACGTCCTGCGGCTTGCCGTCACGGACGCGCCCGCCGAGCTTCACCTCCGCCGCGGGCGCCGGGGCAGCGACCTCGGGGTCGCCCAGCGCTTCCTCCAGGCGCCGCAGCGGGTCGCGCAACTCGAACTCGCGGAACACCTCGCGCACGCGCGAGCGGTCGGGCTCGCGCGTGGACTCGGCGGCGACGTCGATCTGCACCTCGACGTCGCGCTGCACGGTCGCGAGCTGCTTCGAGACCCGTGCGTCCTCCGCGTGCTCGGTCAGGTTCTGTTTGCGCTTCGCGCCTTTGATGTCATCGACGTGCGACAGCACGTCCTCTAGAGATCCATACGTCTGAATCAGATCGCTCGCGGTCTTGTCGCCGATCCCCGGGATTCCGGGGATGTTGTCGGAGGTGTCGCCCTTCAGGCCGTAGAAGTCGGGGATCAGCTCGGGCGGGATGCCGTAGCGGTCGATCACCGCCTGGCGGTCGTAGATCTTCGTCTCGGTGATCCCGCGCGCGGTCGCCATCACCTTCACGAGGCCGTCCTCGTCGATCAGCTGGAAGACGTCGCGGTCGCCGGTGACGATCATCACCGGCACCGGCGGGTCCGCCTGGCTGGCGCGGGCCGCCAGCGAGGCGATCACGTCGTCGGCCTCGTAGCCCTCGACCTTGACGTTGGCGTAGCCGAACGCCTCCACGAGCGGTTCCATCGCGGGCCACTGCTGCTTGAGCAGATCGGGGCGCGAGCGGCGCTGGGCCTTGTACTCGGAGTAGACCTCCGTGCGCCCGGAGGTGCCCGCGTCCCAGGCGACGACCGTTGGCTGCACGCCGTAGTCGGTGACGATCTTCACCAGCATCGAGGCGAAGCCGAAGATCGCGTTCGTCGGCACGCCCGTCGAGGTCGCGATCGACTCCGGCAGCGCGAAGAAGGCGCGGTAGACGAGGCTCGGGCCGTCGATCAGGAACAGGCGCCGCTCCGCCCCCTGGCCGGCGCCCGTGGGGGCGCCCGTCCGGGACTTCGCGGTCGTGCTCGCGGCGGCCATGCGAGGCCCACTCTATGAGAGCGGCGCAGCGGCGTCCCGCCGCTTGGCCCTAACATGCCCTGCCGCCCGAATACCTAGGAGAAAGCTCAGTGAGCGCAACGACCAGCGCGCAGTACCGCCTTACGATCCGCGTCCGCATCGAGGACGCCCAGGGGACGCTCGGCCTCTTGACCGGCGCGATCGGCGACGCCGGCGGGATGGTCGGCGCCGTGGACCTGGTCGAGGTCGACGGCTCGCACAGCCTGCGCGACATCGTCGTCGACGCCTCCAGCCAGGACCACTGGGAGCAGATCCTCGCGGCGATGCGCGCGCTGGAGGGCGTCGAGGTGATCGACACGACCGACCGCACCTTCCAGATGCACGTCGGCGGCAAGATCGAACAGCACAACAAGCACCCGCTGAAGACGCGCGACGACCTCTCGATGGCCTACACGCCCGGCGTCGCCCGCGTCTGCACCGCGATCGCCGAGGACGAGGAAAAGGCCTTCCAGTACACGATCAAGCGCAACACGGTCGCCGTCGTCTCCGACGGCACCGCGGTGCTGGGTCTCGGCGACATCGGCCCGCGCGCCGCGATGCCCGTGATGGAGGGCAAGTGCTGCCTGTTCAAGGAGTTCGCCGGCGTCGACGCCTTCCCGATCTGCCTCGACACCACCGACCCCGAGGAGATCGTGCAGAACGTCAAGCTGATCTCGCCGGCGTTCGGCGGCATCAACCTCGAGGACATCTCCGCGCCGCGCTGCTTTCAGATCGAGGACCGGCTGAAGGCCGAGCTCGACATCCCCGTGTTCCACGACGACCAGCACGGCACCGCGGTCGTCGTGATGGCGGCGCTGCTGAACGCCGTGAAGCTCACCGGCAAGCGGATCGAGGACCTCAACGTGCTGATCATCGGCCTGGGCGCCGCGGGCATCGCCGTCACGAAGATCCTCCAGGCGGGCGGGGTGAAAAACATCGTCGGCGCCGACTCCAAGGGCGCGCTGCACGTCCAGCGCGAGGACTACCTGAACGGCTCGATGAGCGACATCAAGAAATGGTTCGCCGAGCAGACGAACCCCGACTGCCGCGCGGGCACGCCCGCAGAGGTGATCGACGGCGAGGACCTGCTGATCGGCCTCTCCGGCGCGCGCGCGATGCCCGCGGAGGCGTTGGCGCGGATGAACGACGACGCGATGGTGTTCGCGATGGCGAACCCCAACCCCGAGGTCACACCCGAGGACGCCGCGAAGTACGCGCGGATCGTCGCCACCGGCCGCTCGGACTACCCGAACCAGATCAACAACGTGCTCTGCTTCCCCGGCGTGTTCCGCGGCGCGCTCGACGTGCGCGCCCCCGAGATCACCGAGGAGATGAAGATGGCCGCGGCGCACGCGATCGCCGACACCGTCGACGAGTCCGAACTGCGCGAGGACTACATCATCCCCTCCGTCTTCAACCGCGACGTCGCACCCGCGGTCGCGAAGGCCGTCGCCGACGAGGCGCGCGCCACCGGCGCCGCGCGCGCGGGCAGCGAGCTGGGCTTCGCCCAGGGCGACACGCTCGCCCCCGGCGCGCCCGTGGCGCAATGAGCACGAGCGCCGCGCGCGTCACGGTCACGGGGGCCACCGGCCTGATCGGCCCCCCGCTCGTGGCCGCGCTACAGGACGCGGGCGCCGAGGTGTCCGTGCTCACGCGCGACCCCGAGCGCGCGCGCAAGCGCCTGGCGCGCGAGGGCCACGAGGACGTCGAGGCGTTCGCCTGGGACCTGATGGGCGAACCGGCGCCCGCGCAGGCGCTCGACGGGCGCGACGCGGTCCTGCACCTCGCCGGCGAGAACATCGCCCAGCGCTGGAACGAGCGCGCCAAGCGCGCGATCCGCGAGAGCCGCGTCACCGGCACGCGCAACCTGCTCGCCGGCATGCACGAGGCGGGACGGGCGCCGCGCGCGCTGATCAGCTCCTCCGGCGTCGGCTACTACGGCGCCCACGGCGAAGAGCCGCTCGACGAGGAGGCGCCGCCCGGGCGCGACTTCCTCGCGCAGGTCTGCGTCGAGTGGGAGTCCGAGGCGCACAAGGCCGAGGGGCTGGGGGCACGTGTGGCCTGCGTGCGCACCGGCGTCGTGCTGCACCGCGACGGCGGCGCGCTGGAGAAGATGCTGCCGCCGTTCCAGCTCGGCGTCGGCGGCCCCGTGGCCGGCGGGCGCCAGTACATCTCCTGGATCCACCGCGAGGACCTCGTCGGCATCTTCCTCGCCGCCGCGGGCGACGAGCGCTGGCGCGGCGCCGTCAACGCCACGGCCCCCACCCCCGCGAGCAACCGCGACTTCTCGCGCGCGCTGGGGCGGGCGCTGCACCGCCCGGCGCTGCTGCCGGTGCCGGGCGCGGCGCTGCGGCTGCTCTACGGCGAGATGGCCGAGATCGTCACCGAAGGCGCGCGCGTCGTGCCCGCGAAGGCGCTGGTGCTCGGCTACGAGTTCGCCCACCCCGAGCTGGGCGAGGCGCTCAGCTCGGCGCTGCGGCGCGGCTGACGGGCTTCGCGGCGGGCGCGCCGCCGCCCGCCCCGTCCGCGCGCGAGGCCGCGGAGGCCCCCGGCACGCCGTCGCGCAGCTCGCGCGTCGCGCGGTTCTCGGTCTCGACGATCACGCGGCAGGGCCGCCTGCCGAGCAGATAGGCCGCCGTCGGGCCGATCCCCTGCTCGCCCGCGGGCGCGTGGATCGTGGACCAGTAGATCACGTCGGCGCCGACCTTCTCGGCCTCCTGCACGAGCGCCGCGCCGGGGTTGCGCGTGCGGATCAGCGCCGTGTGGATCTTGATCTGGGCGCGCCGCGCCTGGATGCGAGCGCTCTCCAGCACCGAGCGCCCGTGGGCTTCCTCCTCCTCCATGCCGGCGTCCAGGGAAAGCTGGTTCGGCACCGGCAGCACGAAGATCGCGTAGACGACGCCGTCTTCGCCGATCAGCTTCGCGGCGCTGTGCAGCGCGCTGGCGCTGACGTCCGCGCCGAAGATCGGCACGAGCGCGGTGGAGTACTCGAACGCCTCGAAGTCCGCCGGCCGCGCGGCGCGCTCGATCTTGTAGGACTTCAGCGGGTCGAGGCCCTGGCGGCGGCGATAGAAGTAGTAGCCCGCCATGCCCACGACCATCCAGGGGATGCCGACGACGCGGGCCTCCGCGTGGAAGACCACGACCGCGACCCACGCCGCGGCGGTGCCGATCCCGCCGAGCACCGCGCTCAGCGGGATGTCCGCGCCGTGGATGCGCAGGTTCCCAGGCATCCGGTAGGGCCGCTCGCGGTCGGGGTCCTTGACGCGCAGCGCGATCACCGCGACGTGCGCGGTCGTGAACGACAGCATCGCCCCGAACGAGTAGAGGTTGCCGAGCACTTCGGTGTCGCCGTAGAGGATCAGCACGCCCGCGAGGCCGCTGAAGAACACGAGCGTGAACCAGGGCGTGCGGAAGCGCGAGTGCAGCCGCGAGAAGATGCTCGGGAGCTGGCGGTGCTCCGACAGCGACCAGGACAGCCGCGAGATGCCGATCATGCCGGCGTTCGTGGCGATGAACAGGATCGTCGCCGCGAGCACGCCGACGTAGTACTGGGCGATGTGCAGCACCGTGCCGTGCAGGCCCAGGCGCGAGATGATCCCCAGTACGGGGTCGTTCTGGAAGAAGCCCCCGAGCGCCGTGGCGTGGCCGGGCGTGGAGAAGTGTTCGTGCAGCTGCGGGCTGTAGCCGATGCCGTGGTGGACGACGGGCAGCGCCGACAGCGCGACGACCGAGATGCCCGCGTAGACGCCCAGCACGGCCAGCACCACGAGGTTGACGGCCTTCGGCACCTGGCGCCCGGGGTCGCGCGACTCCTCCGCCATGTTGGCGACCGTCTCGATGCCGGTGTAGGCGAGCATCGCCAGCGACAGCGCGAAGATCAGTTCGCCCCAGCTGGGGACGCTGCCGAGGTGCACCTGGTGGATCAGGAGGTGCGGGCTCAGCACGAGCACGGCGCCGACGACCACGAGCAGCACCTGCGTGCTGAGGTCGGCGATCGCGAGGATGAAGTTGAGCTTCGCCGACTCGCCGAGGCCGCGGATGTTCAGCGCCGCCAGCACGCCGACGACGACCAGCCCGCCGACGATGTCGTCGGGGTTGTGGTTCAGCGCGTGCAGCCCCGGGAACGCGCTCAGGTAGTGCGGCACGAAGAACGCCGAGATCGCGATCGTGAGGATGTAGTCGAGGCTCAGCGCCCAGCCCGCGAAGAACGAGACGACATCGTTGAAGGCATGGCGCGCGAACGAGGATGAGCCGCCGGCTTCGGGGAACATCGACGCCCCCTCCGCGTAGGTTTTCGCCGTCAGCGCGAACAGCCCGCCCGCGAACAGGAAGACCAGCGGCGTCAGCCCCAGCGCGTGCGCCGCGACGAGCCCGAGCGCGTAGTAGATCGAGGAGCCGACGTTGCCGTAGGCGGTCGCGAACAGGCCCGACACGCCGACCGAGCGGCGCAGACCGTGCTCTGTCAGGCGTGCCATCCCAGCGTCAAGCTAGGTATGCGGGCATTACGCCCGCATGACGATCGCCACGCGGGACATAACGATTTCGTTACGGCCGCCGCGGCGGGCGCCCGCGGTGCCCCGGAAGGCCCGGCGGCGCGTCAGGCGGGGACCGGCTCGCGCTTGCGCGGCGGCGCCGGCGCGGGCGGGTTCTCGGTCTCGATGATCACGCGGCAGGGCCGCTTGCCGAGCAGGTAGGCCGCCGTGGGGCCGATCCGCTGGTCGGAGGAGGAGGCGTGGATCGTCGACCAGTAGATGACGTCGGCGTTGACCCGCTGGGCCTCCTGCACGAGCGTGGCCCCGGGGCTGCGCGTGCGGATCAGCGCGGTGTGGATCTTGATCCCGGAGCGGCGCGCCTGGATACGGGCGCTCTCCAGCACCGAGCGCCCGTGCGCTTCCTCTTCCTCCATGCCGGCGTCCAGGGAAAGCTGGTTCGGCACGGGCAGCACATAGATCGCGTAGACGACGCCTTCTTCGCCGATCAGCTTCGCGGCGTGCCCAAGCACGCTGGCGCTGATGTCCTTGCCGAAGATCGGCACCAGCGCCGTGCGGTAGTCGAACTCCTCGAATTCGGGCGGACGCTCGCGCTGCGGCGACTTCGTGGTCGTGCGCAGGTCGAGCCCCTGGTCGCGCCGGTAGAGCACGTACAGCCCCATCCCGAGCGCCAGCCAGAAGACGCCCGCGGCCGCGACCGCGAGGTGCAGCACGGTGACGACGACGAACGCAAGGCCCGTGCCGAAGATCCCCAGCAGCGCGAACAGCGGCAGCTCCCTGCCGGCGATCCTGATCGTGCCCGGCCCGCGATAGGGACGCGGGCGATCGGGCTCCTTCACGCGCAGCCGGATCACCGACAGGTGCGCGATCGTGAACGACAGCATCGCGCCGAAGGCGTACATGTTGCCCAGGAATTCGGCCTGGCCGGGGATGATCGTCACGCAGGCAATGCCGCCGAACAGCAGGATGCCGACCCAGGGCGTGGAGAAGCGCGGGTGCAGCTGTGACAGGCGCCCCGGCACCTGCCGGTGCAGCCCCATCGAGTAGACCAGACGCGAGGCGCCGATGATGCCGGCGTTCGTGGCGATGAACAGGATCGTCGCGGCGAGCAGGCCGACGTAGATCTCGCCGACGTGCTGGAAGGCACCCAGGTGCAGGTGCTTGACGATCCCCAGCACGGGGTCGCCCGCGAAGCCGCCCTTGTCCTCCGCGGTGCCGAGCAGCGTCGTGTATTTGCCGTCGCCGGCCTTGTGCACCGGCAGCGCCGACAGCGCGACCATCGGTAGCGCGGCGTAGATCGCGAACACCGCCAGCACCACGGCCCGGATCGCCTTCGGCACGGTTTTCGTCTCGTCGCGCGCCTCCTCGGCCATGTTCGAGATCGTCTCGATGCCCGTATAGGCGATCATCCCGATCGGGATCGCGATCAGGAAGTCTTTCCAGCTCGGGGCCAGGCCCAGGTGGACGTTGTGGACGAGCGTGTCGGGCGAGAGCACCAGCACGATCCCGACGATCACGAGCAACAGCTGCGTGGCGAGGTCGGTGATCGCGAGGAAGATGTTCAAGCCGGCGGCCTCCTTGACGCCGACGACGTTGACCATCGACAGCGTGGCGACGACGGCGATCCCGAAGATGATGTCGCCGGGTCCGTGTTCGAGCGCGGGCCAGAACAGGCCGCCCAGGTAGTGCGGCACGAAGAACGCGGAGATCGCGATCGTGATCGTGTAGTTGAGCATCTGCGCCCAAGCCGCGAAGAACGACCACAGCTCGTTGAAGGCGTGGCGCGCGAACGAGGAGGAGCCCCCGGCCTCGGGGTACATCGCCGTGGCCTCGGCGTAGGTAGCGGCGGTCAGGTAGAAGATCACGCCGGTGATCAGGAACACGATCGGCGTCAGCCCCAGCGCGTAGGAGGCGACGAGCCCGAGCGCGTAGTAGATCGAGGAGCCGACGTTGCCGTAGGCGGTCGAGAACAGCGCGCTCGTGCCGAGCACGCGCCGCAGGCCGTGTTGGGACAGACGCGCCATTCGGGCAGCGTATAGAGGGCGTTGGCCGGCCGGGCCGCGCAAGCCGCGATTCGGTGGAACCGAATGCATGCAAAATCCCATGCACCGCAGCCGGCGGTGCAGGAAGCCGCCTTATGATCCCGACGACCTCGGGTGCCAAGCGCCTGGAGGCAAGCTCGCCATGGACACTTCGCGCCGCGGAAACTACGACTCCGGAGAGGACTTCGTCCTCGAATACGGCGAGCTCCGCTTCACCTTCAACGAGGCCGACTTTTCCGAGCGCTGCGAGCAGGCGGCGATCAAGGTCGGGTTCGTCGGCGGCCGCCTCGGCGAGGAGGAGCTGGAAGACCTCGTGAACCTCGCGGTCAACGGCGAGATCTCCGACCCGGCCTCGGCGCTGGGCCAGCACGTCAACGACTGCTGGCCGGAGCTGGTCGGCCCGGCGGAGCGCTCGCTGGTGCACTGGCTGCGGCGGCTGGTCTTCCGCGGCGCCTGGCTGGACCAGCGCGTCAACGAGGGCGAGCTGAGCGTGTCCTTCGACGAAGCCACCGGCGGCTTCGCCTACGTGCAACCGGCCGACCCGCTGAGCGAGGCAGCCGGCGAGCCGATCGAACTCGCGCCCGAGCCCTCCTGGGGCCGAGTCGCCTACAGGCGTTGAGTTGAGTTAGGGAGCCGCTTTCGCGGCTCCCCGCTCGGATGGCCTTGCGGCTTTCGCCGTCTCCTAGCTGCCGTTGTCGAGCGCTTCCGCGCGTGCCTTGACGAGCGCCTTGGCGTCGGACTCGCCGACGAGCAGATCCGGGCGGATCACGCCGCTGGCGGCGAGGTCGAGGATCGGCTGGCGGCCCGTCGAGGTGAGCGCGACGTCGAGCGCGATCACGGTGCTCTCGCCGCCGACGGGCGCGGACGCCGTGGCGATCACGGTCAGCGAGCCGCCCTCGCGCAGGTTGCGCGCGGCGGCGAGCGCCCTGCGCGCGACGTGCGGCGGCAGGCCGTCGAGCGAATCGATCAGCACGACGGCGTCTCCCCCGCGCGCGGCGACGCGCTTGCCGGCGTCGATCGCGTGGTCGACCGCCTGCGCCTGCGTGTCGGGCGAGGCCGCGAAGCTGAGCGCCGCCACCGGGGCGGGCTCGCCCTCCTGCCAGCGGCCGATCTCCTCCGGGCGGGCGCCCGCGAGCACGAGCGAGACCTCCGGGCCCTTGCCCGCGGCGATCGCGTGCAGCAGCGCGCCGAGCGTCTCGCTCTTGCCCGAGCGTGCGGCGCCGACGATCGTGACGCGCGAGCCGCGCCCGAACGGCGTCAATGCCTCGATCGCCTGCAGCGTCTGGTCGCTGGACTTCAGCTCGAAGCGCTCGCCGGGGTAGGCCACCGGCAGGTCCTCGTAGCGCGTGCCGCTGGACACGGCGTCGGCGGAGCCGCCGTTGATCGTGTCGATGCGGACGAGCGAGGGGTAGCGCTCGGAGCGGCGCGGCGTGCGCACCGGGCCGGTGACGCGATCGCCCGACACCAGCTCGCAGCGGCGCACCTGCGCCGCGGAGATGTAGACGTCTCCGTCGGAGGGCTCGGGCGGGTCGATGCGCAGGAAGGCCGAGCCGTTGCCGAGCACCTCGACGATGCCCTCGGCGACCTCGCCGCCGTCGCGGCTCTCGCCCTCGCCGGCGTCGTCGGCCTTGCCGTTGGACTCCGCGGAGGAACGGCGCGAGCGACCGCCGCGGCGCGAGCGTTTGCGCGGCGACTCCTCGTCGGCGTCCCGATCGTCGGTCGAGGCCTCGGGCTCCTCGGCGGCCTCCTGGCTGTCGCTGTCTCCGTCGGCCTCAGCGTCGGCGGACCCGCGTGAGCGGCGTGAGCGACCGCCGCGGCGCGAGCGTTTGCGCGCGCCGCCGGAGGACTCCTCCTCGCTGGTCGCGCCGTCGTCGTCGGCGTCCTCGCTCTGCTCGCCCAGGATCCTGTCGATCAGATCGGCCTTGCGCAGGCGGCGGAAGCTGTCGAGACCGAGCTGATCCGCAATCGCGTGCAGGTCGGCGAGGGGGCTGGCTTCGAGCTCTGAGCGCTCGAGCACTGCTGGCATGACTATCTCCTTCTGTTTGGATGGGGTGGTTGGCGTCCCGCCGCGTTGGACAGCGGTGGGCACCCGTTGCAGGCCTCAGCCTAGCGACTGTCCCGGCCGGTCGGCCGGTCGTGACGCAATTCATCGGCCAGCGCCAGATCCCTGCCGGGCGCGATCTCGCCGCGCAGCGCCGAGCGCACCGCGACGAAGTCGGCGGCCGCGGCGACGTCGTGCACGCGGAACACGTGCGCGCCGGCGTCGAGCCCGTGCGCGAGCGCCGCGAGCGTCCCGGCGAGGCGCTCGCGCGGAGCGCGGCCCGTCAGCGCGCCGACGAAGTCCTTGCGCGAGATCGCCATCAGCAGCGGGCGTCCCAGCTCGTGCAGGCGTTCCAGGCCCGCGAGCAGCGCGATCGTCTGCGCGGGCGTCTTCGCGAAGTCGGGACCGGGGTCGAGCAGCAGCTGCTCGGGGTCAACCCCAGCGGCGGTGGCCAGCGCGACCCGCTCGCGCAGGAAGCCGAGCACGTCCTCGACGACGTCGTCGTACAGCTCCGGGTCCTGCAGCCGTTCGCGCGGCGCGGCGCGCGTGTGCATCAGCACGAGCGCGGCGCCGGTCTCTGCGCAGGCGTCCGCCAGCCCGGGGTCGCGCAGCCCGCTGACGTCGTTGACGACGTGCGCGCCGGCGTCGATCGCGGCGCGCGCCACCGCGGGCTTGTAGGTGTCGACGGAGACGAGCGCCCCCAGCTCCCCGGCAAGCCGCTCGACGAGCGGCACGACGCGATCGATCTCCTGCTCGACCTCGACCGGCGGGCGGCCCGTCGTGGCGGACTCGCCGCCGACGTCGAGGATGTCGGCCCCGGCGTCCAGCAGCTCGCGCGCGAGCTGCACCTGGGCTTCCAGGGTGGCGTAGCGACCGCCGTCGCTGAACGAGTCCGGCGAGGCGTTGACGATCCCCATCAGCAGCGGGCGCACGCCCAGTTCGAGCACGCGCCCACGCACGCGCAGCCGGTGACGGGGGGTCTCGCTCACGCGCCGAGCAGGCCCTCGGCGCGGGCTTCCACGCGAAAGCGCTCGATCTCCTCGCGCAGGCGCTCGCGATCCCAGCCCAGCTCGGCCCCGAGCGTGCCGCCGACGCGCTCGACCGGCCCGTTCCCGTGGGCCTCGCCGCCCGCACGAGGCTCTGCTTCCCCGGCGCCACGGCCGCCGGCGTCGGCGGCGGCGCCGGCGCCGGCATCGGCGGCGAGGAGCTGGCGCGCCGAGAGCAGCCCCAGGCGCGTGCGCCGCAGCATCACGTCGCCGATGCCGCGCGCCTGCTCGCTGCGCGCGGCGAGCACGACCTCCGCGAGCAGGTCCGGCGCGCCGGGCACGATCGGCTGCGCGAGCTCGCCCCGCTCCGCGGCCAGCGCCAGCACCTGGTGCGCGGCGTGCCCGTAGCGGGCGGCGAGCGCCGCGTAGGACTCCTCCGGCACGCCCTCCACGCGCGGCAGCTCCTCGGCGGAGATCGCCTGGCCCAGCGGGATTTCCTGGGTGCGGCAGGGCGCGTCGCTGGCGTCGCGGAGCGCGATCCGGTCGACGGTCATCTTCGCCATCCGGCGCCAGGTGGTGAGCTTGCCGCCGGTAATCGTGATCATGCCCGATGAGGTCTCGTACAGCTCGGCCTTGCGCGAGATGTCCACCGACTTCTTCGGATCGCCCGTCGAGATCAGCGGCCTGACCCCCGCGAAGGCTCCGGTCAGGTCGTCCGGGGTGAAGCTCGATCCGAAGAAGTCGTTGACGGCTTCGAGCAGGTAGTCGACGTCCTCGCCGGAGGGCTCGACGTGGTCGAGCGGGCCCTCGTAGTCGTTGTCGGTGGTGCCGATCAGCGCGTGGCCGAGCCACGGCAGCGCGAAGATCGAGCGCCCCGAACCGGCGGGCACGATCGCGCCGCCGACGAGCGGCAGGTCGGCGTGGCTGAGCGTGACGTGCGTGCCACGGCTCGGGCGGATGCGCGGCAGCTCGGCCTCGTCGTGCAGCTCGCGCGGGCGCAGCTCGTCGGCCCACACCCCGGTGGCGTTGACGACGTTCTGCGCCCTCACCTCGAAGCTGCCGCCGCCCTCGCGGTCGAGCGCCTGCACGCCCTGCGCCCGCCCTTCGTGCTCCAGCAGCCCCGTCACCTCGACGCGGTTGGCGCAGACGGCGCCGAAGCGCTCGGCCTCGCCCAGCACGGTCAGCAGGAGGCGCACGTCGTCGGTCTGGCAGTCGTAGAAGAGGTAGCCGCTGGTGGGCTCGCGCGGCGCGAGCGCCGGCAGCAGCTCGACGACCTCCTCGCCGGAGATCACGCGGTGGCGCTCGGGGCTCCAGGACGACTGCTCGGCGCCGTCGGCCGCGGCGCCGGTAGCGGTTTCGGCGCCCGGCTCGGCGGCCTTGCGCTCGGAGCCGGCGCGCTGCTTGCGCCCGCGGCGCGAGCGCCGGCGCCCGCGCTCGACGGACATCACGTCGTACAGGTTCAGGCCGACGCCGACGAGGCGGTCGGGGTGGGCGCCCTCGAACGCCGGCACGACCAGCGGCAGCGGGCGCACCAGGTGCGGCGCGAGCGCGACCATCAGCTGGCGCTCCAGCAGCGCCTCGCGCACGAGCCCGAGGTCGAAGTTCTGCAGGTAGCGCAGCCCGCCGTGGACCAGCTTGCTCGAACGGCTGGAGGTGCCGGCGGCGTAGTCGGCGCGCTCCAGCAGCGCGACGCTGTAGCCGCGCGAGGCCGCGTCGAGCGCGACGCCCGCTCCCGTGATCCCGCCGCCGACGACGACGACGTCGAACTCCTCCTCGCTCAGCGCCGCGAGGGCCTGGCTGCGCTCGATCACGTGCCGCAGTCTCGCAGAGGCGTCCCGCGAGCCCTCGACGGCGCCCGCTGTGGCTAGCGGGGCTGTTGTTAGCGGAGCCCCTGTGGCCAGGAGACTGTGGCTAGCGGAGGCTAGCGGTGGCGGCGCGACGGCCTGAGCACGAGCGCGACCTTCGTGGCGTGTGTCTGACGCAGGCCCGCGCTGTCGATGGCGACTATCGCAAGCGTGTAGGACCCCGGGCGCAGGCCGCTCGCCACGATCGAGAAGCGGCCCGGGGCGAGCGCCCGCGCGCCGACGCGCCGCGTGAAGCGCCGGACGCAGCTCGCGCGCCGCCCGTGCTTGCGGCAGCGCACCCTGCGCACGAACGAGAGCTTGGCTTCGAGCTTGTCGACGAGGCGCTGGCCGGCGCCGTCGCCGGCGCGCACGACCACGGTGCAGGAGCCCCGGCCGCAGTGCCTGGAGAGCAGCCCGAGCGTCGGCGGCTTCGGCGCGGGCGAAATGGGCGCAGGCGCCACCGGGACCGTCGGGACGGCCGCCGACGACGCGGGCACCGGGATCGACACGTCGTCGCTGATCCCGGTGCCGATGCCACCCGCGTTGCGCGCTTCGACCACGCAGAAGAGCCGCTGCCCCGCGTCGGCGCTCTGAAGCGTGTACGACGGCACGCCGGAGGCTTCGGTCAGGGCTTCGACCGAGAAGAAGCCGAGCGCACCCGATTCCTCGCGGTAGAAGGCGTAGCGGAATTCGAGTCCCGAGCCCTGCCAGCCGCCGGGCTCGCAGTCGACGGGGCGGCCGACTTCGAGCGTCCCGGCGATCGCGGGCGGCGAGACGCTGCGCGGCGCCTGCGGCGGGTCCGAACCGGCGAACTGCCGGTTCGGGAGGTCCGCGAGGCTCTGGTAGACGCCGGGGAACTCTTTCTGGGCGCAGCCTTCGCCGAAGTCGACGAGGCCGAGGAGCCTGTCGGCGGGACTGCCGGGGGCGCCGCTGAACAGCGGCCCGCCGCTGTCGCCGAAGCAGGAGTCCGCCACGGGCGAGCTCGGGCCGTTCGCGCAGACGAACTCGCTGAGCAGCAGTTCTTCGTCTTCGTAGTCGAAGGCGCATTCGGCCTGCGACACGATCGTCAGCGGCGCCGACTGCAGGACCGCAGGGTGCCCTTCGGCTTCTTCGCTCGCGCTCGGTTCCTGCCCCGGCAGGAGAGGTTTGTCGAAGCCCCAGCCGCTGACCGTCGCGGCCGAGCCGGCCGGCGGCTGCGAGGCGGCGAAGGCGAGCGGGGCGATCGTGGCGGTGCCGTCGATTTCGGGCGTCGCGCCGCTCCACAGCGGGTTCTGGAGCGTCAGCACGCCGACGTCGTGCGCGCCGGTGAACGGGTTCCATTCGGGATCGAACGAGGTCGCGAGGACCGGGTCGCGAACAGAGCCGGCTTCGGGTGCTTCGAGGTTCGCGCTGCCGGCCAGCACCTCGACTTCTTCCGGCGCCGCAGCTTCGAAGCCGCCGAAGGTGATGCAGTGCGCCGCGGTGACGACGTGTGTGGCGTCGCGGATCACGCCGCCGCAGAACTGCGCCCCGAGCAGGTTGCCGGGTTCTCCGGGTTCGACCAGCTGCGGGTCGTACAGGGCCACCTGGAACGGAGCGTCGCCGATCGGCGTCGCGGAGCCGTGCACGATGCGCGGGCGCAGCCGCGGGCTCGCGGAGGACGTGGCAGCCGGGCCGAGCGCGAGCAGCCCGGCGCAGCAAGGCACCAGCAGCGCCGACCGGCGGCGCACGGCCCTACAGCTCCGCCAGCTCGGCGGTGATCTCCGACACCGCCGACTTCGCGTCGCCGAACAGCATCGAGGTCTTGGGGTCGTAGTACAGCTCGTTTTCGATGCCGGCGAAGCCGGGGTTCATCGAGCGCTTGATCACGATCACCGATGCGCTGTCGTTGACTTCGAGGATCGGCATGCCGTAGATCGGCGAGGAGGGCGTGTTCTTCGCGGCGGGGTTCGTGACGTCGTTGGCACCGATCACCAGCGAGACGTCGGTGCGCTGGAACTCGGGGTTGGCGTCGTCCATCTCCTTGAGCTGGTCGTAGGGGACGTCGGCCTCGGCGAGCAGCACGTTCATGTGCCCCGGCATGCGCCCGGCGACGGGGTGGATCGCATAGCTGACCTCGACGCCGCGTTTCTCGAGCTCCTTCGTCAGCTCGCGCACCGCGTGCTGGGCCTGCGCCACCGCCATGCCATAGCCGGGGACGACCACGACGCGGCTCGCGTAGGCCAGCTGGATCGCTGCGTCGGAGGCGCTGGTCGATTTCACCGTACCGGCGTGCTCGCCGGCGCCTTCGGCGCCCGCGACGGCGCCGCCGCCGCCGAAGCCACCCGCGACGATCGCCGGAATCGAGCGATTCATCGCGACCGCCATCAGGTTCGTGAGGATCGTGCCGGAGGCGCCGACGATCATGCCCGCGACGATCAGCGCGGGGTTGTTCAGAGCGACGCCCGTCGCCGCCGCGGACAGCCCCGTGAAGGCGTTCAGCAGCGAGATCACGACCGGCATGTCGGCGCCGCCGATCGGCAGCACGACAGCGTTGCCGAGCAGCGCGGCGACGACCAGCATGCCGATGAACAGGAGCTCGGAGTGCGCGCCGGCGACGAGATCGACGCCGGCGGCGAGCGCGAGCACGAGCAGCACGAGGTTGACGATCTGCTGCGCGGAGCCGAACGAGATCGGGCGCCCGGGGATGATTTCCTGGAGCTTGCCGAAGGCGATGTTCGAGCCCCAGAAGGAGACCGAGCCGACGATCGCGGCGAACACCGAGAAGATCGCGACGTACGTCGGCACGCCGCCGACGTGTACGGCGACGCCGGTGCCCACGACCGGGCCGCCGGGCACCTGGTGGCCGATTTCGAGCGTTTTCGACCCGTACGTCGAACCCTGGTGGCGGAACTCGACCCAGGAGATCAGCGCCACCGCGCCGCCGCCGACGCCGTTGAACAGCGCGACCATCTGCGGCATCGCGGTCATCTTCACCTGGCGCGCCGCGGGCACGCCGACGGCGACGCCGAGCGCGACGCCGAGCGCGATCAGACCCCAGTTGCCCTCGCCCTTGTTCAGCAGCGTCGCCACGACCGCGATCGCCATGCCGACCGCAGCGATGCGGTTGCCGCGGACGGCCGTCGTCGGGCCGGCGAGGCCGCGCAGGCCCTGGATGAACAGCCCGAAGGCGATGATGTAGAGGACGTAGATGAAGTTGTCGCTCTGCAGGAACGACGTGGCGAGCGGCAGCGCGTTCACGAGCCCCCTCCCTGCCCGTCGTCCTCGCCCTTGGGCTTCGGCTTGGACTTGAACATCTCGAGCATGCGGTCGGTGACGAGGAAGCCGCCGATCACGTTGATCGTCCCGAACGCCACGGCGATCACGAGCAGCGCCTTGCTGAGGCCGTCGAGGCCCGCGAGTCCGAGCAGGAGCAGGCCGCCGAGCACGACGATCCCGTGGATCGCGTTCGTGCCGGACATCAGCGGCGTGTGCAGCGTGTTCGGGACCTTCGAGATGACGACGAAGCCAAGGAAGCCGGCGAGCACGAGGATCGCGAGGTTCGTCGTGAGCGTGCTGGCCAGGATCATGCGGGGGCTCCTCCCGATGCCTTCTCCACGGTTGCCTTCGCGGCCTCGTTGACGATCTGCCCGTCGCGCACGACGCAGGCGCCGGCGACGATCTCGTCGTCGAAGTCGAGGTTCAGCTTCCCCTCCTCGTCGACGAACAGCTCCAGCAGCGCGAGCACGTTGCGCGCGAACAGCTGCGAGGAGTGCTCGGGCATGCTCGACGGCAGGTTCAGCGGCGAGACGATCTTCACGTCGTGCTTGACGACGGTCTGGCCGGGCTCGGTCAGCTCGCAGTTGCCGCCGGTCTCGCCGGCCATGTCGATGATCACGGAGCCGGGCTTCATGCCTTCGACGGCCTCGGCGGTGACGAGTTTCGGCGCGGGGCGCCCGGGCACGAGCGCGGTGGTGATCACGACGTCGAAGCCCTTGATCGCGTCGGTCAGCGCCTGCTGCTGGCGCGCGCGCTCCTCGTCGGTCAGCTCGCGGGCGTAGCCGCCCTCGCCGCTAGCCTCCAGGCCAAGGTCGAGCCACATGGCGCCGAGCGACTGGACCTGCTCGGCGACCTCGGGGCGGACGTCGTAGCCGGTCGTGCGGGCGCCAAGGCGCTTCGCGGTCGCGAGCGCCTGCAGCCCTGCGACGCCGACCCCCAGCACGAGCACCTTCGCCGGCGGGATCGTGCCCGCGGCGGTCATCAGCATCGGGTAGAAGCGGCCCATCTCCTCGGCGCCGAGCAGCGCGGCCTTGTAGCCGCCGACGTTCGCCTGCGAGGAAAGCGCGTCCATGGACTGGGCGCGCGAGATGCGCGGGATCGACTCCATCGCGAAGGCCGTGGCGCCGGCGTCGGCGAGCGCCTTCGTCGTCTGCGGGCTCGACAGCGGCGCGAGGAAGCCGATCAGGATCGAGCCCTGGCCGAGCGCGCGGATCTGCTCGGGGTCGGGCGGGGAGATCGTCAGCACGACGTCGCTGCGCCAGATCTCGCCGGCGTCCTGGGTCAGCTCGGCGCCCGCCGCCGTGAAGGCGTCGTCGGGCACGAGCGCGTCGGTGCCCGCGCCGCTCTGCACGAGCACGTCGAGGCCCTTGCCCTTCAGCTTGCCAACGACCTCGGGCACGAGCGCAACCCGGTGCTCGCCCCCCGCGGTCTCCTTCGGAACACCTATCCGCATGAAGGGCGGGAACGTATCCGATTGAGAAGACGCGCGGTGTGCCGATCCGCACACATGCGCTCGGCGGGCCTATCATCGGGGGTCCCGCAGGTTGCCCTCCGGCATGTCGCCGGGGACCCGGCGGCGCGAGAGCCGAGCAACGATGACCGTCAATCTCACCCGCATCTACACGAAGCTCGGCGACGGCGGGGAGACCCACTTGGGCGACATGAGCCGTGTCTCCAAGGTGCACCCGCGGGTCGAGGCCTACGGCACGGTCGACGAGCTCAACGCGACGATCGGTGTAGCGCTGCTCGCCCCTGGGATGCCCGAGCAGTTCGCGAAGTGGCTTGCGCGCGTGCAGAACGACCTGCTCGACATCGGCGCCGATCTGTCGGTCCCCCCGGGCGAGGACGCCGAGCGAGCGCGCCTGCGAGTCGGATCGGACTACACCGAGTGGCTGGAGGCCGCGTGCGACGAGGTCAACGCGACGCTGGCGCCACTGCGCTCGTTCGTGATCCCCGGCGGCACGCCCCCCGCGGCCTACCTGCACGTCTGCCGCACCGTCTGCCGCCGCGCCGAGCGCCGCGCGATCGCGGTCGGCCCCGAGGGCAACGCCGAGGTGGTGCGCTACCTGAACCGGCTCTCCGATTTGCTGTTCATCCTCAGTCGCGCCGCCAACAACGAGGGCCCGAACGCCGAGCAACCCGAGTCGCTGTGGCAACCCGGCGCCCACGGGGCCGGGGCGCGGGACGGCGACTAGCGCCTACGCGGCCAGCGCCTGTCGGCGGCCCGCAGGCAGGAGACGGCCAGCGCGATCCACAGCGTGCCGAGCAGGTAGCCGCCGAGCACGTCGCTGGGCATGTGCCACACGCGGATCAGCAGCGCCACGCCGACGGCGGCTATGAAGGCGAGCGCGAGCGGGGCCGCGAGCGCCCACCAGCGCCGCGGGGTCACGAGCAGCGCGCTGAGCGCCAGCGCCGTCGCCGCGGTGGCGTGCCCGCTGGGCCAGGAGCCGGCTCCGATCGTGCGCCCGAAGCCAACGTGCGGTTCGGCGAGCAGCGGCTTGAGCAGGTCCGCGCTGATCGGCGCGAACGCCATCACGACGGCGACCGCGAGCGCCAGGCGCGGACGGTTCCGGGCGATCGCGAACAGCACGATCGCCGCCGCCCAGATCGTGAACGGCCCCGGTTCCAGCAGGTGCAACAGCCCGCGCGCGACGTCGTTGACGCGTTCGCCTTCGATCAGGGCGAAGTGGCGCAGCAGCTCGGCGTCGCGGACGCGGGTCGCTTCGACGTGGGTCGCGAGCAGCCACAGCACCGCGAGCGCGACGACGCACAGGCCCGCCAGCAGCAACGGCGCGGAGACGCTTCCGCGGGCGCGCGGCGAGCGAGAGCTCGAGCCGTGTTGCGGCAGCGCGACTGCGGGATATGCCCCGGTCGACATGCCTACAGGGTAGGAGCGACGCTAAAGCGGCGCTGAACCGCTCATCCGACGGGGAATGTCTTCCCCGCGAGCGCGATCAGCGCCTGCGCCGTGACCCAAGCCGGCGTCTGCGCGCTGGTGCGCGAGTAGCGGATGCTGCCGTCGGGCGCGAGCAGGCTTTCCAGGTAGGCGATCGGCGAGCGGCTGCCCTTGCGGCGGACCGACCCGGGGTCGGTGCCCGCGGCGATCAGCCCCTGCACCGCCCAGGCGGTCGACTGCGCGTTCGATTCCCCGCCGTACTCCTGCGGGAAGCCGCCATCGGCACCCTGGGAGCGGGTCAGGTAGCCGACGGCGCGCGCGAGCAAGCCGCGGTTGCGCGCCCCGGCGGCGGCGAGCGCCTGGAGCGCGGCGCCGGTGTCGTCGACGTCACTGCGCGAACCGCGCCCGCCGAAGCCGAAGCCGCCGTCGCGGTTCTGCTGCTGCTCGATCCAGCCCGCGGCTTTGCGGATCGGGCTGTAGCTCGCCGAGTGGCCGCCGGCGCGCAGCGCGAAGACGGCGAAGGCGCTGAGGTTGACCTGATGCGCGAACGAGCCGTCTGCGCCCCGCGCCCGCAGCGTTTCGGCGACGAGGTTCCTGCCGGCGAACGAGTAGGGCGAGGCGCCGCATGCGCGGGCCGCGAGGATCGTGCGCTCGACGTCGCCGAGGCTGCGGACCGTCGCGGCTTCGCCGCGCAGCGAGTCGAGCAGCGAGTGGCCGTCGCGCTTCACGGCAGCGGGGTTGCGGCCCGCGGCGGCGAACCCCATCGCGACCCAGGCGGTGTACAGCTCGCCGCTGCGCTGTGAAGTGGTCGCCCCGTAGCCGCCGTCGGGGTTCTGCGCGCGCGTCAGGTAGCCGAGCTCGCGCGAGAGCGACGCCGCATCGGCGGCGCGCGGCAGCGCCAGCGAAGCCCCGGCTCCGGCCGCGAGCACGAGCACCAGCACAAGCGAAGAGGCGGAGAGATGAGGAAGGAGCCGCGTGCCGGCGCTTGGCGGCTGCGCCTCCTCCCACTGCACGTCCATCCGCGCCCGCGTGCGCGCCAGCAGCCGTGCGAGCTCCGGGCCGAAGGCGATCCCGAACAGGAAGCTCGCGACGGTGTCGGTGAGATCGAAGGGCAGGCCGGTGCCCGCGATCGCGAGGAACGCCGCCGGGGTGTGGCTCGCGCCGATCGTCCACTGATAGAGGTTCATCACCTCCTTGGCCGCGAACGCCGCCAGCGCGCAGGCGAGCGCGAGCTGCACCCGGTTCAGGCGGCGCCGGCTGAGCGCCCCCAGCGCCGCGCCCGCGAGCCCGACGCCCCCCCACGCGGCCATCTGCCACGGCGTGTAGGGGCCCTGGCCGAGCACGAAGTTCGAGGCGAGCATGCCGAGCGCGCCGACGCTGAAGCCGGGCAGCGGGCCGAGCGCGTAGCCGACGACGAGCGCCATCGCGGTGATCGGCTTGACGTCGGGGATCGCGACGAAGGCGTCGCGCCCGAGCGCCGCGACCGCGGCGAGCGTCGCGACGACGGCGATCATCCGCGCCGAGGGACGGGCGCGCTCATAGGCGAGCCAGCCGAGCAGCAACACGACGCCGACGAGCAGGAACGAGGCCAGCGGCCAGCTCACGAGAGCACCGCCTCGACGGCCGAGTCGCGGCGCAGCAGCTCGGCGCCCTGCTCGGGCAGCAGCGCCCCGCCCGCGCCCCCGAGGATCCGCGCGGTCTCGGTGGCGAAGTACCAGCCGCCCGCGAGCAGCTCCTCGACGGGGCCGTCGGCGATCACGCGCCCGTCGGCGAGCAGCACGGCGCGGCGCGCGCAGGACGCGGCGAACTCCGGGTCGTGCGTCGCGACGATCACGGCCTGTCCGGCGGCGGCTCGGGCGCGCAGCTCGTCTGCGAGCCCGGCCTTCGCGCCGCGGTCCATCCCCCGCGTCGGCTCGTCCAGCGCGAGCACGGCGGGCGGCTCGCCGTCAGTGACGATCGCGAGCGCGAGGCGCTGGCGCTCGCCGCCGGAGAGATCGCGCGGGTGGCGCGCCGCGAGCGCCTCCAGGCCCGCGGCGGCGAGCGCCTGCCGCGAGGCCTCCTCGACGACGCGCTCGCGAACGAAGTAGTCGCCGGGGTTCTGTAGCAGCAGCGCCACGCGCCCCGCCCGCTCGACCCGGCCGCGCGTCGGCTCCAGCAGGCCCGCGGCGTGTCGCAGCAGCGTCGACTTGCCGGCGCCGTTGCGGCCCATCAGCGCCACGGTCTCGCCTGCCGCCAGGCGCAGCGAGGCGCCGCGCAGGATCGCGGGCCCCTCGCGCAGCTCATGCCACACCTCGCGCAGGTCGAGCGCCGCCGGTGCCTCGCCGCGCTTCGGCCACGGCCACGCTCGGCGAGCGGCGGACCGGGGCGCGGAGGTGGCGGGTGACGCGCTCGCGACCGGCCCAGGCGCCGCCGGTTCGGACAGGTGCGGGCCAGCCCCCCCGCCGGGCAGCAACCCGTGAGCGCGCAGCTCGGCGCGCGCCTGCCTGACCCCCACCGGCGCCGGCTCCAGGCCCGCGAGCGAGAACAGCTTCGCGCCGGGCGTCTGCAACGCCGGCCTGTGCTCGCCGGCCCAGCGCAGGAAGTCGCGCGGGGCGCCGTCGCAGGCGATGCGCCCGCCGTCGAGGGCGATCACGCGGTCCGCGGCGTTCAGGCAACGCTCGAGGCGATGCTCGGCGAGCACGATCGTCATCTCCCACTCCTGATTCAGGCGCCGCAGCAGCCCGATCAGCTCGTCGCCGGCGACTGGGTCCAGCTGCGAGGTGGGCTCGTCGAGCAGCAGCAGGCGCGGGCTGCCGGCGAGCGCGGCGCCGAGCGCCACGCGCTGCTTCTCCCCGCCGGAGAGCTCGTGCGTCGAGCGATCGAGCAGTGCGTCGATGCCGAGCGCGAGCGCCACCTCCTCGACGCCGCGCGCGACCGCGGCCCCGGCCCCGCCGCGGCTTTCGAGCGCGAGCGACAGCTCGGCCCGCACCGAGCTGGTGACGAGCTGCGTCTCGGGGTCCTGGAACAAGGCCCCCGCCAGCGTTCCGAGCTCCGCGGGCCGGTGCTCGCGCGTGTCGAGGCCCGCCAGCTCGACGCGCCCGGCGAAGCGCCCGCCGTGGAAGTGCGGGACGAGCCCGCAGGCCGCGCCGAGCAACGAGGACTTGCCGCTCCCGGAGAGGCCCGCAAGCAGGCAGAACTCGCCCGGGTGCAGCTCGAAGCTGACGTCGCTCAGCGCGGGCCGGTCGGCTCCGGGATAGGAGTAGCCGACGCGCTCGAAGCGCAGCAGCGCGGCGCTCATCGCTCGATCCCCCTGCGGTCGGCGAACGGCAGCAGGATCGCGAGGCACAGCCCCACCCCGAGCACGAGCGTGCCGAGATGCAGCGGCATCGCGATCTGCGGATAGGCATCGAAGCGCGCGGCCCCCGTGAGGCGCCCGGCGAGCGCAAGCGCGAGCACGGCGGCGGCCGAGGCGCCGAAGGCGAGGTCGTGACGTGAGAGCGGGCGGCGCAGCGAGCCGCCGCCGCCACGCTCGCGGACGCCCCTCCGATCGCGGCGCATCGCGGCGAAGCCGCGAACCTCGAGCGTCGCGGCGACGTCCATCGCGCGGTCGAGCGAGCCGCCGACGACGGCGCTCAGCAGCGCTACCCGCGCCCGCGCGCCGCCGGGGGCGCCGCCGGGCCGCGTGCGCTGCGCCTCCGCGAGCCGCTGCGCGTCGGCGGCGAGCAGCGGGATCATGCGGGTGGCGATCGTGGCCGTCAGCGCCGAGCGAAACGAGAAGCGGCGGAACAGGCGCAGCAGCTCGTCGGGGTCGACGGCGAGCCCCGCGAGCGTGGTGACGAGGATCAGCAACGCGACCTTCAGGCCGATCACGCTGCCGTAGACGACGGCCTCGACGGTGAGATCGCCCTGCCCGAAGGGGCCAAGGTCGCCGACGCGGGCGAACACCGTCAGCCCGTCGCGGTCGACGAGCACGTTCACGAGCACGATCGGCACCGCGACGATCAGCGCCGTGCGCAGGGCGCGCAGCAGCGGGTGGCCGACGCCGGCGCCCGCCCCGGCGCCGAGCACGGCGAGCAGCATCGCGCACAGGATCAGCGGCTGGTAGAGGATCAGCGCGGCGGATGTCAGCGCGATCGCCCAGACGGCGCCGATGCCGGCGCGGGTGGCGTGCAGCGGGCTGGGCAGACGCCGGTAGAAGAACGAGGAGGAGCCCATCAGGCACCGGGCCTCGTCGGCAGCGCCAGCGCGGCGCCGGCTGGCGTCACGGCGACGGCGAAGCGATCGCGCAGCGTCCCCGCGGCGAATGCCCGCGAGGCGGCATCGACCCCGGCGGCGTCGGTGCCGGTGACGGCCCACAGCGGGACGGACCCGCCGGGCCCCGCGGCGCCACGCGTGGCGGCGATCAGGCCGGAACCGGCGGCGAGCGTCTGCGTCACGCGCCCGTCGGCGTCGAGCAGCGCGAGCGAGCCGCCGCCGCGCTGGAAGCGTGCGTACACGCCGTTGGCCCGTGGCCCTTCGCGCAGCGTCGCGAGCGCCGGTTCGGCGGCGAGCTCATGCCAGGTGCCGACGGCGACGCGCAGCGTCTGCGTCGCCCCGGCCGCCCCGCCGAGCGCGGAGACCGCAGCGGGGACACCCTGCGCCCGCAGCCGCTTCGTGACGGTGGTGCACGCCTCACCCCCCGCCTGCGCGCATTCGACCCGCACCGGCAGCCGCTTGCCGCCAAGGCCGTGCAGGAACGGCTCGGGGAAGGAGCCGACGACCGCGGGCACGTCGTCGGTCTGGCTCCAGTCGTGCCGGTCCCACCAGATGCGATCGCCGGGGTGCACGGTGGTGGTCGCGGCGCCTTCGCTCGCCTCGACGCCGTTGACGTAGTAGAACCAATCCACGGGCGAGCCGCCTTCGTGGCCGCCTTCGAGGCCGTCGATCCCCTGCACGAAGGCGCCGCCGTAGCGCGTGCTCACCCTGACGTTGCGTCGCAGCAGGCTCATCGCCGTCTCCTGCCCGCGCAGCTTCGGGGCGCCGGCGGCATCGATCGTGACGGCGCCGAAGTCACGCGTCACGAGCAGTTGCACGCCGCCGGGCGCCTTGCCGGCGCCGAGGCCGCAGCCCGAGACGACGGCAGCGAGCGCCGCGAGCGCCCCCGCCAGCAGGCCCTCGCGGCGTCGCGGGCTCATCGCCGGGCTCGCACCTGGGCGTTGGTCTCAGCGGACAAAGAACACCGTCCTCGTGCTCCCGCGCGCGAGCGTCGTACGGTTCCCGAGCGTGTCGGTCGCCTGGATGTCGAGCACGTAGCGCCCCGGCGCCAGCGCCGCCGGCAGCAGGTAGGAGAAGCTGGGGGTGCTGCCCACGCTGAAGAAGCTGCCGCCGCCACAGCGGGTGCGCTTGAAGCGCTCCGTGACGCCGTCGTAGGCGGAGCAGCGGCCGCGGTAGGAACGCCGCAGCTCGATGCTGACTCCGGCGACCGACGCGTGCGTCGAAACGGTGCCCCGCAGCAGCCGGGGGGCGTCTTTGCGCGAGTAGACGTGCCCTTCGGTGACGCTGCCGGCGCGCGCCACGACGGCGTAGGAGCCTTTGTAGGGCGCGGTCGTGGGCGAGGAGGGCCCGCCGGCGGCAGCGCCCGTCGTGGCCGCGCCGCACTGCCCGTCGTTGCCGTTGTGCACGCAGACCGTCGTCTCGCTGCGCACCGAGTCGGGGGCGGTCACCTGAAGCTGCTGGCTGCCGGTTCCCGCCAGCGTCAGGGTGGCGTGGCCGGCGGCGTCGGTCGTCGCCCGGGCGCCGCCGCCGGCGACTGTAGCGCCGGCCGCGGGCGAGGGTGCGCCGGAAGCGCTCGCGTAGGAGGTCACGGTGACGGTGAACGGCTTGCCGGCTTCCGCGACGGCGGGGGCTTCGATGCCGAGCGGGTTCGGCGCGAGCGGGCAGGGGTTCGGTTCTTCTTCGCTGAAGCATTCCGGGAAGTACAGGACGCTCTCGCCGCTGCTGAGTTCGCCTTCGCAGATGCCCACGGAGGACGGCTTGTTGTCGAGCCAGTAGACCCAGAAGAAGTTCTCAGGCGCGCCGAATTCGAATGCGAGCCGTTCGCCCAGGATCGTTTCGACCGAGTAGCCGTGGAGGCTTTCGAACCATTCGCCGCCCCAGTTGCCGGAGGTCGCGAGCTCGAGCGCGCCCGCGGCGGTCGCGCCGGGGCAGCTGTGCGCGTTGTTGCCGTCCTTGACGACGGGCGTGTTGGTGGTCGTGACGGTCGTCGGCGCGAGCAGCGTGTGGCTCGCCCCCTCGACCCGTACCGTCACCGTCGCGGGGGCAGCGGCGTGCGCGGTTGCAGCGAGCACGAGCCCCGCCAGGAGGAGCGCAGGGACCAGAAACTTCGGGACACGACGAGAACTGAACATGAGCCAACCCCTTTCCACGAGGGCTTGCGGGCTTTCGGCCGGAGGCGGGTCTCCTGGCTCCCGGGCCTACCGTCCCGCGCCTTCCCAAGCCGCGTGGGCGGTCTTAGTGGCTGCGCGCTCAGCGCGCTTGCGGTCGGCATCCCCGGTCACAGTGGCGGGTCCGCGTCGGATTCGCACCGACTTCCCTCGACCACCGACCGTTGAACGGCTGAATCGTACCCGACGGGGCGACTAGCGCTTGCGCTCGACGGAGCCCTTGAGCCGCCGGAGGCGGCGCTCCCAGGCGGCCTCGGTCTGCGCGAGCCAGGCATTGGCGGGGCGCAGCGCACCGGGGCGCAGGCGGTAGTGGACCTCGCGCCCGGGCGCGGGCGCGCGCTCGACGAGCCCGGCCTCGCCCAGCGTCCCGAGATGCTTCGCGACGGCCTGGCGCGTGATCGGCAGCTCGGCGGTCAGGCGCGGCACGCTCGTGGAGCCGTCGCGCAGCAGCGACTCGATCATCACGCGCCGCGTCGGGTCGGCGAGCGCGGCGAACACCGGGCCGAGCTCGTCGCGGCTCAAGCCGCCACCAGGGCGAAGCTCGCGGCGAGCGCGGGCAGCGGGAACGACGGCTCGCTCTCGGTCACGACGACGCGCGTGCCGCCGGGGGTCGCCTCGACGATGAACTCGACGCGCGTGGCGGGCTGTTCCTCGCCAACCCACCACCACACCAGCCGGCTGGGCGACTCGACGACCTCGACGTGGATGTCGCGGTCCGGCTCCTGTAGCCAGCGCTCGCGCCCCTCCTCGGTGACGAGCGCTTCCCAGACCTCCTCTGGCGAGGCATCGATCTCGATCTCTGTTTGCGCAACCTCCGCACGGGCCACCGGCACCATCTCCTTGACAACCAAGTGGTTGCTATTGTTGTTGACAACCATACAGTTGTCGAAAGGATATCGAGATGCCCCTTGTCCCGATGGTGGTCGAGCAGAGCGCGCGCGGCGAGCGCTCGTTCGACATCTACTCCCGCCTGCTGAACGAGCGGATCGTCTTCATCGGCACGCCTGTCGACGATCAGGTCGCGAACCTGGTCGTGGCACAGCTCCTGCACCTGGAGAGCGAGGACCCCGAGAAGGACATCTCGCTGTACGTGAACTCCCCCGGCGGCGTCGTCTACTCGGGCCTTGCGATCTACGATACGATGCAGTTCGTCAAGCCGGACGTGCAGACGATCTGCTTCGGCGTGGCGATGAGCATGGGCTCGCTGCTGCTGGCGGGCGGCGCCCCCGGCAAGCGGATGGCGCTGCCGAACAGCCGCATCCTGATCCACCAGCCGTCGGGGGGCTTTCAGGGACAGGCGGCCGACATCGAGATCCACGCCAAGGAGACGCTTCAGCTGCGGCGGCACATCGACGAGATCTACGCGCGGCACACGGCCCAGCCGATCGAGCGCGTCCACGACGACATGGACCGCGACCGCTACTTCACGGCACAGGAGGCGCTTGAGTACGGGCTGATCGACCGCGTGATCTCCTCACACGAGCTGACGCGCGTGCCGACGGGCTTCGCGGGGCGCTCGACGGGAGAGGCGGACTGACGCGGATCAGCCCGCGCCGTCTGCCTCGGCGTCTGCGAGCGCGGCGCGCTGCGCCTGGTCGAGCACCGTCGCATCCACGATCAGCTCGCGCGCTCGATCGAGATCCTTGGAGCGCCCCCAGGTAAGGGCCGCCTTGACGACGCCGTCCTTCAGGTACCAGTTCGTGAAGGTGCCATCCTCGAGGGAGCCCCGCACGATCTCCTCGTCCCATTCGTAGGCGGGGCCGACGTACTCGAGCTCGCCCCAGTCGGCGAAGACGGAGTAGAAGTAGGGCACCTCCTCGTGCGGGACGTTGTTGCCCAGCATGTTCAACGCGACGGTCTTGCCGTGGTTGAAGGCGACGTCCCAGTGCTCGATCCGCATCGGCGAGCCGCCATGGACGACGGAGTCGTATTCGCAGATGTCGCCGGCGGCGAACACGCCCTCCGCGGCGGTTTCCAGGCGCGAGGAGCATTCGACCCCGCCGCGCTCGCCGATCGCGAGCCCGGCGCGCTGCGCGAGCTGCACGTCAGGTGCGACACCGGCCCCGATCACGACGACGTCGGCCTGCAGCTCCAAGCCGCCCCGCGTCACTACCTTCGCGACGGCGCCGTCGCCCTCGAAGCGCTCGAGCTCGTCGTTCGCGTGGACCGTCACGCCGTGTGATTCGAGCAGCTGCTGGAAGAACGCGCCCGCCGTGGGCCCGAAGCCCCGTTCCAGCGTGTGCCCCTCCTGCATCACGATCGTGCAGCGCTTGCCCAGCTTCGTCATCGAGGCTGCGACCTCGCAGCCGATGTAGGAGCCGCCGATCAGCACGACGTGCTCGGCGTCCTCGGCGTCCTCGCGGATCGCGTCGGAGTTGCCGAGCGTGCGCAGATAGTGGATGCGCTCCAGATGACATCCCTCGACGTTCAGGCGGCGCACGTTCGCCCCGGTCGCGAGCAGAAGCTTCCCGAAGGAGACATCTTCCTTGTTCGAGAGCTTCGCGCTGCGGGCGTCGAGGTCGAGCGCGGTGACGCTCGTGCGCGTCAGCAGGTCGATGTCCTGTTCGCCCCAGAACTCGTCCGGACGGAAATAGGCCTCCTCGCGTTGCTCCTCGCCGCGCAGGTAGCCCTTCGAGCAGTTGGGGCGGTTATACGGCGGATCGGGCTCGCGTCCGACGAGCAGGATCTGACCGTCGGCGCCTTCCTCACGCAGCCAGCGGGCGGTGTTCGCGGAGGCGAGACCGCCTCCGATGAGCAGGTAGTCGACTATACGAGTGGGCATGGCGTCACCTTACGCCACGTCACACTGAAAGCGCGACAAAACAGCTGACTGTGGGGATGGCTATCGATCAATGACATTATTCCTATCGTTGGATTAATGAGAGGAGGACTCATGGCAGGGACGGGAGAGAACCCCCCGGGAGAGACCGATGCGCCGGACCCACGGGCACGACTGATGCACGAAGTGGCGGAGCAGATGGATGCGATCGAAGCCGACTTCGGCGACGGCTACCAGATCGGGCGCGTGATCACGATCGTCGAGATCACCGGGCCCGACGGCAACGTCGAGCTGCGAGTACGAGCGGGACAGTACCCGTGGGTCTCGTTGGGGATGCTGGACTTCGCGAAGAAAAGCGTGGAAGCCTCGATGGGTGCGTAAGCCATGCCCGAGCCCGGGCGCGCCGGCGGCGGCTACAGCCCTGGCGGATGGCGCACGGACCATCGGGCCCACGTGGGGATGTGATCCAGAACCCGCCAGCGCGGGCCGCCTTCGCCCGCGTTCGGACCGGTGTCGGTGCCGTTGCGGCTCGTGTCGAGCCGCAGCCCGGCGATCGTCATGAACACGTGGGCGGTCGGCGCCGTCGTGGCGTAGATCGTCACCCATCGGCCCGGCCCGGGCGCGCCCCATCCGACGTAGTCCTGCGCGAGCGGATTCTGCTTGAGGATTTCCTGGATGGGGCGGATTCCCGCTCGGTAGAGCACGTAGTTGACGGTGCTGGAGCAATCCTCTTCCAGCGCCCCGCGCGGGTCGGGATGGCCACCCGGGCCGTAAGGGAGCTGTTGCAGCTCGTTGCCGGCGACCACCATCGCCTGGACGACCGCCGGCGCTTGGGCGGGCACCAGCGCAAGATGGCCATCGTGGGGGGCAAGCGTCGCGCGGGGGCCGGCCAGGAAGCGCACCGGCGTCACGGTTTCGGCCTGTAGGCGCAGGTCCGGCCGCAGCAGCCCGATCGCGCCCACCGGGGCGTCCGCGGGGAGCGGCAGCCCCGAGCTGCCGGACAGCGTCGAGCCGCGATACCTCGCGGCCCACCGCAGCACCTCGTCGACGTACCAGCCCGCGTGGTTGTAGGCGAACAGGGCGTGCCTGTAGTCACGCGGCGCTCCGGAGGCCAGCAGGTAGTTGGCGGCGCCGAAGATCGCATCCGCGGCGTCCCAGCGGTCGGCCCTGCCGTCCCCGTCGCCGTCCACACCGTACGCCGACCACGTCGCCGAGACGAACTGCATCGGCCCACCCGCGCCGGCTCCGTTGGTGGCGCCCTCGCGAGCGCAGGAGGGATCGGGGTCGCGTCCGTGGTCGCACTCGACCCGGCCGATCGCCGCGAGCACCGCCCAGTCCAGGCCATAGCGCCGCGCCGCCCGCTCGTAGAGGTCCAGGTAGCGCGCGGGGATCTCCTTGCGCGCGAGGGCTGAAGGCGCGTCACCCCGGTCCGGCTCCTCGCCGGCGCCTTCCTGAAGCGCGACGCCGGTGATCGCGGCGATCGTAGCCAGCGCCAGGAACACGCACAGCGCGATTACCGACCCGCCAAGCGCCAGCCGGCGAGCGCCGCGGGGACGCGCTGCCGGGGCTCCAGCGAGCGCACCCGCACTCACGGCGTGTCCCTGCCCAGCTGGCGTTTGCGCCCGGCGGCGACCTCGTGCGCGTCCCTCATGACGCTCGACTCCGACCGCGAGGCGACAGCGGGACGCCCGGTCGGGCGGCGACGTCCACGATCCGTCGCGGCGTCGCGGGGTCGATCGAGCTGGGGCACATCCGAGCCGGGGACGATCTCCCGGCGCCGTGCGAGCTCGCGGTCGATCTGCTGCCGCGCCACGAGCGCCCTGATCGGATCGAGCTGAAGGAACTCGCGTCGTCCGTAGCCCGCGATCCCGGCCATCGCCGGGTAGCTACGTCTACGCGGCTCGTCTCCCGCGCGCCCGCCGCCAAGCGGCGGAAGCCTCGCCTGGGCATCGAGGAAACGCGCGTAGGCCTCGCCGCGCCCGCCTCCCGGCCCCCGCCCCCTCCGCTGAGATTCGCGGCCGCCGGGGTCGTCGGCCGACTCCGCTGCCACTCGCTCGGCTCGGCTGGCGAGCAGCGCGGCCCGGCGCACGTTGCCGACGCTCACGGCGCGCTCACGCTGCGCGGCGATCAGTCGCAATCGCGACGAGAGAGCGCCCGGAGACGGCTCGCGGCTGCGCACCCGCGCGTCCGCTCTCGCCGTCGCGGGTGGCGCGGCCGGCGAGGGCAGCGCGGCCGGGTCGGCTGGCGCGGCCGGGTCGCGCCCAGCCGGAAGCACCGGCGCTTCAGGCGCGCCCCGGTCGCCGCGAGGCCCGAAGCCGCCGTGTCGGCCATGGCTCGACCGGGGCCACGAGGCCTCGCCGCCGTGGCGCCCCGGCTCGGGCTGCTTGCGATCGGACCGCTCGCGGGCGCCGCGCACTCGCTCGCGCAGGTCGCGCAGGTCGCCGGGTCGACGCGGCATTCTCCAGCCGTCCGTCGCCGTGCGGTCCCCGCCGATCAGCTGCAAGAGCTGATGGCGGCGCGCGAAGGTGCCCCACCAGAAGGCGGACATCAGCAGCCAGCGCGTCCACCATCCGACCGCCTGCAGCCCGCCGAGGATCGTGACGATCGCGAGCAGCACCCCGAGCAGGAAGGCGAACAGGAGCTTTGAGACGACGGCGCCCAGCAGCTGGGCGGCCCATCTGCGAAACGCCGCTCGGCCAGGCTCGCCCAGCGCGGGCGCGAGCGCAACCGCGGGGGCCAGCAGCAGGTACAGGAGGCTGAAGATCGCGGCGCCGAGCAGCCTCAGCGCGACGAAGCCCAGCAGGAGCAGCAGCCCGAGCACTCCTGCGGCGATAAGCAGCAAGCCGCCGACCCGTGGCCAGGTGCCGTGGTTGGCGCGGAACTCCGCCGGCGCGGCGGCGCTGCCATGGCAGTCGGTCGCGTCTTCGCTGCGGCAGATCGCACGCAGCAGCGAGCCTGGATCGTTGATCGCGTTGCGGGCGGGCCCGTTCGGCGGCAGCGCCAGGAAGACTTCGCCGTTCGTCCGCGCCGCCCGCAGCAGGCGCGCGCTTCGTTCGAGCGCGTCGGCGTCGGCGCCGTGCCGGGCGCAGGCCTGCCCCGCGCAACCGGCTTCGCGCTGCTCGGAGGCCGCGAGCCGCAGGGCCGCGGCTCGCAGCCCGGGGTCCAGCCGTGCGGGGTCCCGGCACCAGGAGACGTCGCCGAACTCCAGGTAGCACCAGGGGATCTCAATCGTGGTCGCGAAGACGGCGCCGAGGCTGTCCGCGAGCGCGTTGCCCGGCGAGGCGGGGCTGCCATGTGCGGTCACGGCGAGCGTTCCGAGGCTTGCGCCGTTCGCCCATTCCCCCAGGACGCCCACGGTCCCGGCGGGATCAATCGTCACCCAGGTGCAGGCGCCCGTCATCGCCAGCACCAGCAGAGCCTGCGTCAGGCTCTCGGTCACGCGACGACGGATCAGCCCGTGGTAGGCGCAGAGGATCGCCGCGAGCGGTAGCACCACCGCCAGCCAGGGGAGCGTGATCGAGGACTGCATCGTGCGCAGCGAATCCCCCACTCCGCCGCGCAGCGTGCCGCCGTCGAGCAGGTCGATCGTGAAGCACCACTCGAGCACCACGATGAGCGCGTGCATCGCCCATACCAGCGCCATCCAGAGCGGCGCGACGAACAGGTCCTGCACGATCGCCAGCAGCCCCGACGAGCTGAGCCCCAGCAGCCCGGTGTCGATGTGTACGTCGAGCCCGAAGTTCCCAGTCGGCGCCGCAGCCGCGATGAAGCCGGAGGTTTCGCAGTTGCGCCGGCCCTGTCCCGCCAGGACCGAGCCACCCGGCGCGCCGGAGCACAGGGGGCTACCGAGACCGTTGCGAACCAGCGGGTCCGCTTCCGCCACGGGCGATCCTCCCGCCTGCGGTTCATCGCCGCCTTCGTCGGCGGTGGGAGTGGAGCCCAGCAGAGGCGGGCTCGCCGGGGAGCGCGAGGCGTGCCTCCCGGCGGAGCTGACCGCGGTGGCGTCGGCGCGCCGCGCAGCCGACGCAGTCCGTGCAGCGCCCGGCTGCCCGCGGGCTTCGCCGACCGGCCACTTGCTGCCGACGCCCGAACCGACGGCCGCCGCCACCAACACGCAGGCACCGACACGAGCACACGGCGGGGCGCTCATCGGCGCGCCGGAGTCGTGGAGAAGGCGCGCAACAGCGACGGGATCACCACCTCGACCTGGATCGCCTCGACCCGTCCGCGGTGATCGCGGAACAGGCACCGGCCGGCGTCCAGCTCGAGCAGCGTCTGGCGCGAGCCGTGCTGCTCGGGATCGAGCCCGATCAGGGTGAGCGCGCGTGCGGCCTCCGCCTCGGAGCGCATCCCGAAGACGAACGTCGCACCCAGCAGGTTCGAGAGCGATTCGCGCTCGCCGATCAGCGTGTCGGTGACGAGCTGCGTGCTGATGATCGGCACCGCGAGCTCGGAGCGACCCATGCGTTGCAGCGAGGAGAGCAGGCTGCGGCCCGCGGGGTCCCTCAACAGGCGCCAGCCCTCGTCGAAGGAGAACAGCTTCAGGCGATCGCGCTCCTCGCCCATCAGGTGCATCGCGAACATCGCGATCAGGCGAACGATCTGCTCGCCGATCCGCTCCGCCTGCGAGTAGTCGCTGCGAGGCGTGCCCGGCTCGGGGCCCGGCAGGTCGCGGATCGGGAGGTAGGTCACCTGTCGATCCCCGAGCCGCGGCAGCGAGATCGCGCGATCGGCGAAGCCGAGTTGCGTAAGCCCCGAGCGGGCATAGACCTCCAGCGCCCGGCCGACCCGGCGGTCGACCTCGTCCCCGTCGCACAAGGCACGCACCACCTCCGAGCAGGTCGCCTCCTCGGCTCGGCGCGTCACCCGGTCGACGGCCGAGACGATCGCGGTCTCCCACGCGGGCTCGGCCCGACTCGGGAGCAGGTCGCGCAGGAACGAGACCGCCACGTCCTGTCGCAGGTGCGCCGGCGCGACGCGCAGCGGGTCGAGCATCCCCCGGAGGGCGGGATCGGGGCGCAACGTCACGCGCTCGGTGTGCGGCGCGACGTCCTCGAGCAGATGGAAGCGGTGGTCGCCCTTCGGGTCGCAATCGATCACGCGCGCCCCGAGCAGGAACCCCTCGTACTTCAGCTTCTGATCGAGCGTCGTCTTGCCCGAGCCAAGCGCCCCGACGCTGAGGATCGCGGTGTTGCGATCGCTGCTGGAACCCTCGCGCAGGTCGAAGCTGACGGGGCGCCTGGAGCCCGTCAGCGTGTGGCCAAGGTAGAAGCCCCCGCGAGAGCCGGCGACGTGCGTAGCGGTGGGCATCATCGCCGCGACCTGCTCGGTGGTGAACGTGTCGTCGTATCCCGTGACGCGCGTCCGCTGCGCGGGAAGTTGCTGCAGGAACAGCTGAAGCTGCTCCCCCAGGGGGCGATACAAGCGCACCTCGCCGTAGGCGCGGCGGCACATCTCCACGCGCTCCTCCAGCTGTCCCCGATCGGAGCCGGCGACCGCGATCGCGATCGTCGCCCGGAGCAGCGGAGGTCTGCTTGAGGCCTGCAAATAGCTGAGCAGGTCGCGTGCTTCCTGGGTGCGCACGTAGCCAAGGTCGCTCACGCCCTGCTCGCCGTCGGACTCCGCGCGAGCGATCTGGTCGGCGTCCTGGATCCGGCGGCGCGCGAGGCGTGTCGCAAGCTCGTTCGGCAGGAAGCGAGCGTTGAGCGACAGGTCGATCGGGAACGGCAGGCTTTCCGGCGCCGCGAACATCAACTCCGCGGCGCGGCCCGGGAACTCGAGGCGGTCGGGCAGCGCGCCGAGCACTAGCTGTGCCTGCCAGCCGACCCCGAGCTCGGACTCGATCCGCAGGAAGCGGCCGTGGTGCTCGACGTGGCTGTCGACCCAGCGCAGCACGTCTCCTTCCAACGGCGCCAGCACCGCCTTGCCGTTGCGCTCGAACACCAGCGCGCGCGGCTCGTGCAGGCCGTCGACCACCGGCTCGCCGACCCCTCGACAGAACGCCCGCCGGACGAGCCACTGCAACTCGACGCCACGGGCGGGACGAGCCGGCAGGTACTCGGCCAGGCGCGCGTGCGCCTGATCGGCGCGGAGGCGCACCCGCTCGAGCTCCGACCCCTCGAGCAAAACGCGCTCGCGCGAGCTGAAGGCCCCCCGCACGGCTCGGCGCCAGTCGCCGACTCCCCCTTCGACGGCGCGCGATACGTAACCGGCGACGTCGCGTTGCGGATCGCTCAGGCTGACGAGCAGAAACAGCCGCGGGCTCGTCGGCGCAAGCTGCGCGAGCCTGCTGGCGTGCTCGCAGACGTATCGCTCGTGCAGGCGCCCGTGCGAGAGGGCGAGCCCACTCGCCTCCTGTAGGCGCTCGTGTTCGTATTCCGCGCCCGCCGCCGGCGAGGCCACGCGCAGGATCTGCACGTCGGCCTCGATCGCCTCGAGCGCTCCCACCAGGGCCAGGAAACGCGAGCGCTTGCCCTCCTCCCCCAGCCACTGATACGTCGCCAGTTCGATCGCGAATGCCGCCCAGGCATCGTTGAGGTCCGCGGCGAACACGCAGTTGCCGTACGTGAAGCGGATCGGCGGCTTCATCTCAGCCCACGCGCAGCCGCGCCGCCGACTCGATCACGATCACCTCACGGCGCGACGAGCGCCCGTCGCCCTCGCGCGCCTGCAACGACAGCCGGGGGCGTAGGCCGAGCGCGATCAGCGGGCCACGACGCACCCGGCACTCGTGTGCGACGCCGACCAGCAGGGCACCCGGTCCCCGGTAGTCGAGACGACGAACGTCGCGGTCCGATCCGTCGGGAAGCATCAGCAGCGGCGCCGGGTGCCACGAGGAGGCGGAGGCGGCGAGGCCGCCGCGCCTCGAGAGGCCGACGATCGAGCGCGGGCCGACGCCACTGCGAAGCGCAGCCCGCGCAGCGAGATGAAACGGCCTGCCCTCGACCCGCACGAGTGCCAGCGCCGCGGCACACAGGCACGGGAGCGCCAACTCGCGCACGTACCAGGGCAGCAGATGCGCGAGGAGACTCAATGGCGGCAGGCGCTCCCCCGCCAGGGCGAGGAGCGTCAGCGTCAGGTAGTAGGCGAGCCCGCGCAACGGTATGCCCCCGGGATTCAGGCGCAGGCGATCGATGCGATAGATGCGCCGCTCCAGGTCGAACACGCGCCTGTAGGAACGGATCTCCATCACGACCCTCCGAACAGCGAGCTGACCGTGTCGCGCAGCAGCGCGATGCCGGCGGGGGTGGCGAGCAGGACGGAGACGATCCCCACGGCGAACACGCCCGCCGCCTCCTTGAAGTCCCGGCGGAAGGCAAGCACCGTCGCCGCGACCGCGAACGCGAGCCCGATGAGGCTCATCGCCACGGCGCGTCCCGTGTCGCCGGCCCTCGCCGCAGCGGCTTCGAGCGAGCCTTCGCCCTTCGCTTCCGCGGGCACGTGCTGTGGCACGGCGCCGCCGTTCGAGACCGCGCCCGCGGCGACGCCCACCGAGCCAAGCGAGATCCAGCCGGCGACGAGCAACGCCACGAACCACGCCGCCAACGCACCACGAAGCGCCGGGGCGCGTAAGTCGGCGACCGTCCTTCCCATCACGCTCACCGATAGGGGTCCATCTGCACGGAGGAGATCTCCCATCGCCCTGCGACCTCACGCACGTCGGCTTCGTAGCCGAGCGTGTAGCGGGTTCCCCGTTCGTCCCGCGCCTGGACGATCGCCACGACCGAGCGCCGGTCGCCCGACCATGCCAGGCGCTGCACATCCGTGAGCGCCAACCCGATGTCCGGCAGCGCCACGCGGGCGCCTGCGACGAGGTCGGCGTCGAGCTCCTCCCGCGAGCCGGCCAGATAGTTGCGCAGCGCCCGTCTGACGACCGAGATCAGCCCCGCGTCGGTGACCTCGGGTCCCGGCGTTTGCAGCTGAGCGCCTTCCGAGACGGGAGCGCCGACGAAGGCGGGGTAGCTCGACAAGGCGAGACCGCCGTTTGCTCTGCGCTCGACGCTCACCGACAGGTACAAGAGCCCAGCGACATCCGTCTGGGCCGCGACGGTGTACACGTGGGCCCCGGGGCCCGGCTGACGTTCCTGTACGACTTCGGCCCACTCGACCCGCTGACTGCCTTCGCCCGGCGGGATGAGACCGGCGCCGGGGGCCATCTGCGAGCCCGTGACCACCGCGAGCTGACGCTCTCCGCGCTGGGGATCGGCGGCATCCCAGCTCAGGTAGCGCCGGGCGAACAGGACCGCGAAGGCCGCGGCGGCAGGATCCTCGGATGGCGCGCTCGTCGGTAGCGGCGCCGGCGGCGTCCGTGGAGGCGCCAGCAGGAGACGCCCGCTCGCGAGCGAGCCCACGACCGCGAATGCGTAGAGCAGATAGCGGGGCAGGTCGTATGCCAGACGCAGTCGCCACAACGGGCGGCGCGAGACCGTCACCGTCGCGGCCGGCTGCGGACGCGGGGCAAATTCCCGGCTATCGCTCAAAGCCGAACTCCACACGCCTGTCGGGCCCGTTCGAGCCGACGCCGGCCGCATCGGCCTCGTAGGCACGCGCCGGCACGCTTATGACCTCGTGCGGCGCCTGGCGAGACGAGCGAGACGGATGCCGAGCCCCCAGCGCCTCGACGGGGTGCATGTGCGCCGCGCGCTTCCCGATTTTCGGGGCGCGCCTCTCTCGCGGGCGCGCCCGCCACGGGCTCGCCTCGCGCGCGACGCGTGAGGCCGGCTCGCGGGAAACCCTGCCCCGATCGGGCCGGGCGGCCCGCAGCACCGCCCGACGAGCGCCCTGGCCAGTGGGGCCGGACACGCTCGCGAGGATCAGCGCCGCGAGTGCGCTCGCCGCCCCGAGCACCGCGATGCCGACCAGCGCTGGGCGCGGATCGCGCCGCGGCGCGCGGTCGCGGCGACGCGAGGAATGCCCTCGGGCGGGAGCGCCATCGCCGCTGCGCTCGATCGCAGAGCGCTCGATCGCGGCGAAGAACTCCTCCTCCCCGTAGACCCTGAAGTGACACCTCGGCGAGCTTCGCTTCAGCACGCGAGCGGCCGGGCGCCAACTGGGGAGAGGTCCGGCCCCCGGCCGCCTGCGCGCGGATCGGGATCGCCGTGCCGTCGTCGGTGATACCGACGGCCGACGCCCGTGGGCCGGCCTATGTGTGGGGGGATGTGAGCTCATAGGTCGGTCCTGGCACCCCTTCCGACGGCCGCGGGGGAAACGGGACAGACGCCGTGCCGAAGATCAGCGATGCGACGGAGCGGCCTCGTCGAGCAGCGCCCTCAGCCTCGCCCGCGCGCGCTGGGCGACCTTGCGGTACTTCTCGCGCGACCACCCCTCGCGCGCACAGAACTGCGCACAGGGCTCCCCTTGCAGCTGCGAAGCGAGGATCCGCCTCTGGTCCTCCGAGAGCTGCGCCACCAGTCGCGGGATGTGCCGCAATTCCTCGCGAATCAGGACGCGGACCTCGACGGCGGGCCCCCGGTCCACGGGCTCGACGCCGCCACCGTCTTCCGCGCCTAGCGCCTCGGCCCGGCCGAGCGCCGCCTGCTTCGGGCTGCGCCCGGCGAGCGCACGATGACGGTCCCTCGCCCGAGAGACGAAGCGCAACTCGAGCGCGTGGCGGATGTGCAGGCGGCTCGCGAATAAGCGGCCGGCCTTCACGTGGGCGATCAGCTCGACGGTCGCCTGGCTGTAGCAGTCTTCGAGATCCTCGCGCCGAAGCCGGTGACGGTGCACGCCAAGCAGCAGCGACCGCCTGGCGCTCGCGACGAACGCCACCTCCTCCACAGCATCGCGGTCGCGCAGCCAGTTACTGTCCGCAACTGAGCGCTCACCGATCCGCGCGAGCTTTGCCTCGTATCGGGTAGACACGTAGGCATGTCGCAGCGAACCGCAAGCAGACCCCTCCCCCAATTCCACGCCACGAGCCGATGAGCATCACGGATCGGCTCAACGCGCTGGACCGCTGCCAGCAGCAGACACGCGGCCTGCGCTTCGTGGCGGCGGTCTTCAAGAAGTTCACGGACGACCAGGCGGGGCAGCTGGCGGCGCTGATCTCCTACTACGCCTTCGTCTCGATCTTCCCGCTGCTGCTGGTGTTCGTGACGGTGCTGGGCTTCGTGCTCGAAGGGCACCCGGAGGACCGCGAAAAAATCGTGCACGGAACGCTGGGGCAGTTCCCGATCCTCTCGGAACAGCTGAAAGGCTTTCGCGGGCTGAACGGAAGCGCGCTGGCGCTGGTGATCGGCATCATCGGCGCGCTGCTGGCGGGGATGGGCATCACGAGCGCGGCGCAGAACGCCTTCAACCGCATCTGGCACGTGCCTTTCAAGGACCGGCCGAACTTCATCTTCTCGCGCCTGCGCAGCCTGGCGGTTCTGGCGATCCTCGGCACGCTGACGATCGTCTCCACGGCGGCGGCCGGCTTCGTGGGCTCGACCTCGCACAGCGCCCCCGCGGTCGTGGCCGGGGTGCTGATCGCCTTCGTGGTGAACCTCGCGTTGTTCATGTCGGCGTTCTCGCTGCTGACGGCAGCCGACGCGAACTGGCGCGACTACCTCCCGGGCGTGATCGTCGCGGCGGTCCTATGGCAGCTCCTGCAGCACCTGGGCGGCTATTACGTCGACCACTCGCTGAAGCACACGCAAGCGCTCTACGGCGTCTTCGCGCTGGTCCTCGGCCTGCTCGCCTGGCTCTACCTCGGCGCGCAGCTGGTGATCTTCGCCGCGGAGATCAACGTCGTGCGCAAGCGCAAGCTCTGGCCCCGCAGCTTCTTCTCCGATCCGCTGCTGGAGGCGGACCGGCGAGCGCTCACCTCCTCCGCGGAGGTCGAGGAGCGAGTCGAGCAGGAGAACGTCGAGGTCAGCTTCGACGACCAGCCTCACTGACGTAATCACGAGAAACAGTCACACCCGATCGTTGACAGCGTCGCGATCTCGCGGGTACGTTCGCGCGAACGCAGTGGAGTGAAACGCGAACAGACCGGGGGAACGTCATGTCGAGGCTCAGGTCGTTGCTGTTGATCGTCGCGATGGTCGCTGCCTTTGCCGCGACGACGAGCGCCACCGCGAGCGCGAGCCTGCACGTCCCCTACGAAAGCGAAGCCCTGCTGGAAGGGGCGTGGAACGAGACCTGGGACCCGACGGCGCTGAACGGCGGGAACAACAACTGCAAACCCAGCGCCGCGCATCCCTATCCGGTCGTGCTGGTCCACGGCACCTTCGCTGACGAGGGGTCCAACTGGGTGACGCTGGCGCCGCTGCTCTACAACAACGGCTACTGCGTCTACGCCTTCAACTACGGCGAGACGATCCTCTCGGGCCTCCTGGGCAGCGTCGACGGCCTCGGCAATATCGAACACTCCGCCGAAGAACTCAGCTCGTTCGTGAGCAAAGTCCTCACCAAAACCGGCGCCTCGAAGGTCGACATCGTGGGTCACTCCCAGGGCGGGATGATGCCCGCCTACTACGTCAGGTTCCTGGGCGGCGCAAGCAAGGTGCACACGCTGATCGGCCTCTCCCCCAGCAACCACGGCACCACCGTCGACGGGCTGACGACGCTGATCGAAGAATTCCCCTTCGCCTCGCTCTTGGTGAACACGTTCCTGGGCGTCGTCGGGGCGCCTTCGCTGCCCCAGCAGGAGGTGGGTTCGGCGTTCCAGAAAAAGCTCTTCGGGAGCGGCGACACCGTCGCGGGCCCGCGGTACGTCGTGATCCAGACGACCCACGACGAGGTCGTCACCCCCTACACGAACGCCTTCCTCAGCGGTTCGGGCGTCACGAACATCACGCTCCAGAACCAGTGCCCCGGCGATCCCGTGGGGCACATCGGGATGTTCGAGGACTCGCCGGCCCTGCAGAACGTGCTGAACCAGCTGAGCGCGAGCCCGAATCCGTCGTTCTCGGCGAGCTGCAGCAAGTACGGAGTCGGAATCTAGGGGAGCTTCGACGTCAAGAGCCCGGCCGGGCATTTAGGCTCAACCGCGACGCCCCGCGAGTTTCCGCCTGACCGCGGCGACGAGCCTTCGGAAGCCGCGCTGCATCCAGGTCGGCTCTTCAACGAGCGCGAACCCGGGTGGCTCCGGCGGTATGACGAAGCGGGTGCCATCGCGGCGGATCCAAACCCGATGCTCCTGATCTTCGAACGGCATTGCTCACCTCACGAGGTCGAGGGCCAGGGCTGAAATCTCACAGCCGAGCATTATGCAGCTTATTGTCAGCATCGCGGACAGGCTCGCGAGCTTCGCACTGTTGGCACGAAGACGACGTTGGAGGCGCATGCCGATCGCGATGTATGCGTCATCCAGAGAGGCGCCGTTCTCGTGTACGCGGTCTACCAGCAACTCATCGCTCAGGAACGCGAACACGAAGTCATGCGGCATCAGCACCCAAACGCAGCCGGCAAGGCACAGGAGGTAGAAAAGGAGCGCTACAAGAGCCCAGCCGGTGCCCCGAGAGATGAAGACCGGCACCGCGACCGACGCGGCGATGATCGCGGAGTTCGCCGAAACCCTTTGGCTAGCCAAGCGGCGCTCCTGCTCGGCCAAAGCCATCTGGCGAAGCTCATACATCAGGTGCTCGATCGAGTCCATGCACTGCCTTCTACTGACAGCTTGTGACGCGGTGCTAGATCCGATCGGTTGATCTCCAGGTCTGATTTGCTCACCGATCGGCAGTCTTTTGTAGTTCAGACGGGTGCATGCACCCGTCGGGATCGGGCCGCATGCGGCCCGATCTGCCGGCGGCGCATGCGCCGCCGGAGGGGGGCGCACATGTGCGCCCCCCTGCCGGCCCCGCATGCGGGGCCGGCTTCCTTGAATGAGTGGTATTTGGCTCTAGAGAGCCAGTTCAGGCATCACCAGAAGGTACTTGCGCATGCAATCACCCCGCGCTATACTAACTACACTTTCGTAAGCTCATATGGAGCAATAACTGATGACCGCATCCGCTGACAGTCCCCAGACAGAGCCTTCCCAGCCGAAGCAGCTGCTGCGGCTGATCCCCCTCGACGACACCGTCGTCTTCCCCAACATGGGGATCACCCTCACCGTCGAGGTCGGCGACGACGAGCGCGTCGTGCTCGTCCCCCGTCACGAGAACGAGTTCCTCGAGGTCGGCACTATCGCCGAGGTCACCGAGCAGATCCGCCTCCCTGGCGGCGGGCGCGCCGTCGCCATCTCCGGCGAGCACCGCGGCCTCGTCGGCGCCGCCCAGACCGGGCCCGGTGGCGAGCTGCGTGTCGAGGTCGACGAGCGGCCCGACGAGGTGCCCACCGACAAACACACCCGCGAGCTCGAGCGCGAGTACCGCGCCGTCGTCGAGGAGATCCTCGAGCTGCGCGGCGACGACGGGCGCATCGCCGCCTTCCTCCGCGCCATCGCCGAGCCCGGCGCCCTCGCCGACTCCGCCGGCTACTCCCCCAATCTGACCTACGAGCAGAAGGTCGAGCTGCTGCGCACGCTCGACGTCACCGACCGGCTCGAGCTCGCCGTCAAGCTCCAGCGCGAGTCGCTCGCCGAGCTGCAGGTCCGCAAGCGCATCCGCGAGGACGTCCAGGAGGGCGCCGAGAAGCAGCAGCGCGAGTACTTCCTGCGCAAGCAGATGGACTCCATCCGCAAGGAGCTCGGCGAGGACGACGCCTCCGTCGCCGAGGAGTACCGCGCCAAGATCGAGGAGGCCAAGATGCCCTCCGAGGTCGAGGAGCAGGCTCTCAAGGAGCTCGCCCGGCTCGAGCGCATGGGCGAGCAGACCGGCGAGTCCAGCATGATCCGCACCTACCTCGACTGGCTCATCGCCGTGCCTTGGAGCAAGCGCTCCGAGGAGCGGCTCGACCCCGTCGCCGCGAGGGAGGTCCTCGACGCCGACCACGCCGGCCTTGAGGACGTCAAGGACCGCGTCACCGAGTTCCTCGCCGTGCGCAAGCTGCGCCAGGATCGCGGCATCGAGGCCGACCCCAAGTCAGGGGCCATCCTTACCCTGATCGGGCCCCCCGGCACCGGCAAGACCTCCATCGGCGAGTCCATCGCCCGCGCCACCGGGCGCGAGTTCGTCCGCATGTCGCTTGGCGGCGTGCGCGACGAGGCCGAGATCCGCGGGCACCGGCGCACCTACATCGGCGCCCTCCCCGGGCGGCTGGTGCGGGCCCTGCGCGACGCCGGGACCATGAACCCCGTCATCCTGCTCGACGAGGTCGACAAGGTCGGCGCCGACTGGCGCGGCGACCCCAGTGCCGCGCTGCTCGAGGTGCTCGACCCCGCGCAGAACCACTCCTTCCGCGACCACTACCTCGACGTCGAGCTCGACCTCTCGCAGGTCATGTTCCTCGCCACCGCCAACGTCGCCGACACCATCCCCGGACCCCTGCTCGACCGCATGGAGGTCATCAGCTTCGACGGCTACACCTCCGAGGAGAAGCTCGCCATCGCCAAGGGCTACCTGTGGCCGCGCCAGCGCGACCGCAACGGCCTGCGCGAGGACGAGGTGCTCATCGAGGACGACCTGCTGAAGACCGTCATCGCCGAGTACACCCGGGAGGCCGGCGTCCGCAGCCTCGAGCGCCAGCTCGGGACCGTGCTGCGCAAGACCGCCACCAAGATCGCCTCCGGCTCCGTCGAGGCGCCCGTGAAGATCGACCTCGAGGTCGTGCGCGACGCGCTCGGCCGCCAGAAGTTCTTCCAGGAGTCGGCCTCGCGGACCGCCACCCCCGGCGTCGCCACCGGGCTCGCCGTCACCGGCGTCGGCGGCGACGTGCTGTTCGTCGAGGCCACCGCCATGAAGAGCGGCGGCGACGGGAACGGTCTCGTCCTCACCGGCCAGCTCGGCGACGTCATGAAGGAGTCCGCCCGGATCGCCCTCTCCTACGTCCGCGGCCACGCCGAGGAGCTCGGCATCGAGCCCGGCGCCTTCGAGGGCAAGGAGTTCCACGTGCACGTCCCCGCCGGAGCCATCCCCAAGGACGGCCCCAGCGCCGGCGTCACCATGGTCACCGCCTTGGCCTCGCTGCTCTCCGGGCGGCCCGTCAAGCACACCGTCGGCATGACCGGCGAGGTCACCCTGCAAGGCAGAGTGCTCCCCATCGGGGGCCTGAAGCAGAAGGCGCTCGCCGCCCATGCCGCAGGCTTGACCGACGTCATCCTCCCCGAGCGCAACCGCGGCGACCTGGACGACATCCCCGAGGAGGTGCGCAAGCAGATGAGCTTCCACCCCGTCATGACCGTCCAGGAGGTGCTCGACCGCGCACTGGAGCCCGCACGCGATGTCGCGCATCTCGCCTAGCCGCTGCAAGCCCGTCCCCGAGGAGGTCCGCCAGACCGCGGACCTCCTCGAGCGGCGCTGGCAGCTCTCCATCATCTACGCCGCCCTCTCCGGCGCGCTTCGCTTCAACGAGTTCGCCGAGGCCGTCGCCGGCATCTCCCCCCGGATGCTCTCCGAGCGCCTGCGCGACCTCGAGGGCGCCGGGCTCGTCGAGCGCACCGTCCTGCCCACCAGCCCTCCCACCGTCGAGTACCGGCTCACCGAGCGGGGGCGCAAGCTGCGGCCCATCATCGAGGCCATGCGCGCCTACGCGGGTGAGCCCGTCTAAGTCGCCCGCCGGCGAACGGCGAACGGCGAACGGCGGACGGCGCGGCCCCGTCAGGCTCTTGAGGCCTCTCAGCCCGTGATGCCGAACGGCGCGCGGGCCACCGGGCCAACCGCCGTCGCGATCAGCACGTAGCTGCCCGGCACCAGCTTCCTGCCAGCCAGACGACCCGAGAAGCGCAGCGCGTTCGCGCCCGCCTTACCCGCGCTCGTGAAGCTCCCCCGTAGAGTCATCCGGCGCGTGCAGCGCCTGCCGCCGCGTGCGCTCGCCTTGCGTCGCACGCAGGCCTTGCCCTGCATGACTCCCGGCACCAGTCGCTGCACCGTGAACGTCACCGTCGCCGGCCCCGCCAGCACGTAGCTCACCAGCGCGCCGCCTCGCCCGCCCCGGAGCACGCTCGGCCCCTTCCGCGCCGCGCGGAACGAGCCCGGCGAGAGCTTCAGGTGCGACACCCCCGCGGGGCGCAGCGGCCGATCGATCACGATCGGCGCCCGCCTCACCACTTCCGCCTGACCCGGAGACGGCGAGGAGACCGCCACGGCCACGCTCGACTGTCCCGTGATCCCCAGCACGTCCGTCACCGTCAGCGTCGCCGTGTGCGTGCCCGGCGTCGCGAAGGCGTGCGTCGCCTGCGCGCCGCTCGCCGCGCCACCGTCGTCGAACGACCACGCGTAGGCCACGATCGAGTCGCCCGCTTCCTGCACGCTTGACCCCGCCCCGTCGAACGCCACCGGCGCTCCCGTCTGCGCCCACGCCGCCGAGGCCGAGGCGCTCGCCAGCGGCGGGCGGCGCTGGTACTCGTAGGCGCCCACGTCCCGCTGCCCACCCGCGATCCGCGGCTGTCCCGCCGCGTCGAATTCGTATTCCCCCGCCTGCAGCGCGCCCGGCGAGCCCGCCCCCAGCAGCGCCGAGGTCGCCAGCAGGCGCCAGTCGCCGCCCGTCGCCACAGGGTTCACGAAGCCCGGCGGCGCCGACAGCAGGTGTTCGTCCGAGATCGTCGCCCCCGTCCCGCCTTTCACCGCCTTTTCCGCTTCGTAGTCCGTGTACTTCGTCGTCACCGCGCTCGACGTCCCCGCTTTCGAGTCCGTCGTCACGCTCAGCGGCCGGCCCACGCCCGCGATGATCGAGTTTTCCAGCGTCACGTTCGCCGCGTGTTTCGCTTCCGCGCTCGCCAGGACGCCGATCGCGCTCGTGTCCCCGTTCACGATCGTCATCTGGCTGAATTTGCCCACCGCGTTCGCCGAGTTCGCATCCAGGTAGATCCCGTAGCTCGGTTTGCCCCCCAGGTCGATCAGCGTGTCTTCCGCCGTCGGCCCGGAGGAGTAGGACAACAGGCCGTACTGCGTCGCCGCGATCCGGCAGCCGCGAATCAGCGGAAAGCCGCTGGCCTGGATCCCGTATTCGCCACCTTCCAGCGACGTGTTCGTCAGGATGCCCCCGCCCGCGGCGCTCACGTCCGTGGTCGCGCTACCAGCCGCCGGCGGCATCGCGATCGAGCCCGTCGTGAACTCACCGCCTTTCAGGTCCAGGCCCGTGCTCGACGTGCCCGCGTCCTGAGCCGCGATCCGCACCCCTCGCACCGTCCCCGCGCTCATCGACAGGCCCGTTACGTCTTCCGCCGCCGGCGCTTCCACCGTCAGGCCTTCCAGCGTCGTGCTCGCCACGCTCGTCAGGATCATCGTCGTGCGCGTGCTCACCGCCGCGCGCGCCAGCGTCGTCGACCCCGCGCCCGCGCCGTGGATCGCCACCGCGTCCGAGCCGCCGTAGGAGAAGCCTTCCGTGCGCGTGTAGCTGCCCGCGCCGATCGTCACTTCGTCCACCGCGCCGCCCGTGTTCGCGTGTTTTTCCGCGGCTTCGAACGCTTTCTGGACCGCGTTGCCGTTCGTGCCCTCTTCCGTGCCGCCCGCGACCACGCACGCCGGTTCGTTCACGCAGTAGACCGCCGCCGAAGACGACGAGGCCAGCGCGAGCATCGGGGCCAACGCAGCGATCGACGCCGCGCACGCAACCGGCGCACGCGGAAGCCCTCGCCACAGCTTCCCCCGAACCTGCATCGAGGATCATTCAAGCAGGGGGTTGCGACGGTTCGCTCTTACGCCCGCGAGCCCAGCGGCTCTGCCGCCGGCTCCAGGCCGCCCCGCCCCTCCCCCGGCGGACAGAGCTCCGAGCTCGCGCCCACCAGCTGCCCGCCCGGGCAGTTCTTCGCATGGAACTCCTCCTGCTGCTTCTGCGGGTTGCGAATCCCCACCGCGCCCACCAGCCCCCCAAGCGCCACCAGCGCCGCCGCGATCCCAAGGCCCACGTGGAAGCTGTGCAGCGAGGCCGCTTCCGCCGCCGCCCTCACCGTCCGCGCCTGCCCCGCCGGCATCCCGTGCAGGCTCGGCAGCCCCAGCGGCAGTCGCTTCGCTTCCGCCACCGCCGCCCTCGCCGCCCCGCCCAGCGCCACTCCCGCCAGGCGCTCATTCATCGAGGAAGCGAACGACGACGCCACCGCCGCCCCCACCGCCGCCGTCCCCAGCAGCCCCGCCACGCGCGCCACCGCGTTGTTCACCCCCGAGGCGATCCCCGCCTCGCGCTCCGAGCCCGCCAGCACCGCCGCCGTCAGTGGCGCCACCGTCATCGACAGGCCCAGCGCGAAGAGCAACAGCGGCGGCAGCACTTCCGAGAGGTAGTCCGCCTTCGTGCCCGTCATCTGGAACAGCAGCAGCCCCCCCGACCCCAGCAGCGGGCCCGCACCCATGAAGAAACGCGGGCCGTAGCGATCCGCCAGACCGCCGAAGCGCCGCGACAGGAAGAACATCACCACCGTCACCGGCAACGTCGCCAGGCCGCTCTTCAGCGGGCTGTAGCCGCCGATCTGCTGGAGGAACAGCACCAGGAAGAAGAACACGATCGACAGGCCCGCGTACATCGCCAGCGTCTCCACGTTCCCCGCCGAGAAGTTGCGCCTGCCGAACAGCACCAGCGGCAGCATCGGGTCCTTCGCCCGCGACTCGTACAGCAGGAACAGCCCCAGCAGCACGAAGCCCGCCACCAGCGGCAGGTACACAGCCGCGCTCGACCAGCCCAGCCGCGGCTGCTCGATCAGCGCGAACACCGGGCCGCCCAGGCCCAGCGCGCACAGCAGCGCCCCGAGGTAGTCCACGCGCCGCGCGCCGTCCCCCCGCGGCGGCAACGGTGGGATCGCCGCCAGGATCAGCCACACGCACGCCGCCGCCAGCGGCACGTTGATCACGAAGATCCAGCGCCACGACGCCAGCGCCAGCAGCTCGCCACCCGCCAGCGGGCCCAGCACCCCCGCGATCGCCCCCCAGGCCGTCCACGTGCCGATCGCCCCGCCGCGCTCCTGCGCCGGGAACGTGTTCACGATCACCGCCAGCGAGCTCGGCACCAGCAGCGCACCCGCGACCCCCTGTAGCCCCCGCGCCGCCACCAGCACGCCGATCGAAGGCGACAGCGCGCACGCCAGCGAGGCCACCCCGAAGCCCGAAACGCCGATCGCGAACACCTTCCGCTCGCCGTAGAGGTCGCCCAGCGAGCCTCCCACCAGGATCAGCGAGCCCAGCGTCAGCAGATAGCCGTTCACCACCCACTGCTGCGCCGCCAGCCCGCCCCCCAGCGCGCGCTGGATCGTCGGCAGCGCCACGTTCACCACCGTCCCGTCCAGCAGCGCGATCCCAGAGCCCAGGATGCACGCCACCAGCGTGATCCGCTTCACCATCGCCTCGCTCTCGAACCGCATCCCGTCACCGTAGCTCGACCGTCCGTCCACACGCCCGCCACACCCTCGTCTCGCGTGATCGAATACCGCAGACCGGTCGGTCGAGATCGTTCACAGCCTGGCAACTGGAATCAGACGAGGCAGGGCTAACTTCGATGCAGATGCAGGACGATCAGCAGCTCACCGTCAAACAGAAGGCGCGCACTTACTGGGTCGTCGAACGGGGGCGCGACGAGATCGCCGGCGGCCTCACGCGCCAGGCCGCCGAAGCCGAGCGCGAGCTCGTGCGACGGCTGCGCCGGCGCACCGCGCAGATGCGCTCCGTCGCCCCGCGGCGGCCTCGCGCTTCAAGCGTGCCCCCGCGCTGAGCCACAGCCGGCGGGTCGCGCGCCGCGGCTTGCGCACTGCTGGTCGTGCCCTGCGGCTCGCGCCCTAGAGCTCCGCGCGTTCCAGCAGCTCCGCCGCCGAGACCTCCAGCGCCATCGCCACCTTCACCAGCGTCTCGAGGCTCACGTTGAACTCGCCGCGCTCGATCGCCCCGTAGTAGGAGCGATCGATCTCCGCGCGCTTCGCCAGCGCTTCCTGGGCCAGGCCGCGCTCCGCGCGCAGCGCACGCGCCGCGGCGCCCAGCGCTACGTTTGCGGTCGACTTCGGCTTCTTCGGCGACATCGGCGTGCGATCGATCTCCCTAGCTTGCGGTGCATTCCCCCACGGCGTATGCTTCCCAGGCTGTGCTGACGATTGTCTGCAACATTACGCTGCCTGGTAGCGGAAGGGGGGCGCGGTGCGAGCGCTCGAACTGATCGCCGTCCTGCTCGCCGCGCCCGGCGCCCTCGTCGCGCTCGCCAAACTGCGCTCCCGCCGGAGGCCGCCGCGGCGCCGCCGCCGATCGCCCGGGCCGCGCCGCCCGTCGCTGAGGCGGCAGGCCGAACTCGACATCCGCCTGCGCGTGCGCCTGTCGCGCGGCGACGGGTCTCGCCAGCCGGGGACCGGAGGCGCGGGCGCCGGGGGCACGGAGGCTGGGCGCGCGGAGGCCGAGCGCGCGGGCGCCGGTCGCGCGGGCGCCAGGCGGGATCGAGCCCGGCCCGAGCCCGGGACCGACGTCGCGCAGCCGCCCGCTTGGGATACTCCCGCCCAGCTCGACCGCCGCGCCGCGCGCCGCCCGGCGAGCCGCCACCGATCCCCCGCCTCCGGAGGGCAGCGCACTTGAGCCAGCACGTCTTCCATCTCGGCGCCACCGCGCCCCAGCTCGCGACCCCCTTCGGCGCCCGCACCGCCATGCGCAGCGACGACTTCCCCATCCTCGATCGCCTCTCGCTCGCGCGGCTGACCATCGAGCCCCGCGGCTTTCGCGAGCCCCACTGGCACGCCAACGCCAACGAGCTCGGCTACTGCCTCCGCGGCAGGCTGCTCGTCACCGTCTTCGCCGACCCCAACCGGCACGCCAGCTTCACCATCTCCGCCGGGGAGATGTTCTTCGTGCCCTCCGGCGCCCTGCACGCCATCGAGAACGTCGGCCCCGACCAGGCCGAGCTGATCATCGCCTTCTCCCACGAGCAGCCGCAGGACTTCGGCCTCTCCGGCTCCGTCTCCATGCTCACCGCGAACGTCGTCGGCAACACGCTGGGCCTCGCCGCCGGCCAGCTCGCCGGCCTGCGGAAAGGGACCGACGACATCTTCGCCGGCCAGGTCGACGGCCCGCCCGAGCTGGATCCGGCCGCCGGCTATCCCGACGACCTCAAGCTCGACCTCGAGGGCCTCGCCCCGCGGATCGACAACCAGTACGGCGTCCTCAAGACCGCCCGCCTCGACACCTGGCCCGCACTCGACCAGCTCGCCATGTACTCGCTGCGGATCACCGGCAAGGGCATGCGCGAGCCCCACTGGCACCCCGTCACCGCCGAGCTCGGCTACCTGCACGCCGGCCGCGCGCGGATGACCGTCAGAAGCGACGACGGGTCCGTCGACACCTACGAGCTCGGGCCCGGCGACGCCTACTTCATCCCGCGCGCTTTCCCGCACCACATCGAGAACCTCGCCGACCACGAGGAGGCGCACTTCCTGATCTTCTTCGACCAGCCCGAGGTGCACGACATCGGCTACACCGGGAGCGCCGGGGCGCTGGCTCGCCGGGTGCTCGCGCCCACGCTTGGGCTCAGCGCCGCGGAGCTGCCCGAGCTGCCGGAGATGCCCGCCGACCTGCTGATCGTCGAGAAGCGGAACCCTGTCGATCCCTGAGGATCAATTACGCGGATCTTCAGTGCGGCGGGTAGCACTTCGCGGATGCGGATCCTGCTCGCAGCGCTCCTGTCGGCACTCGCGCTGGCCAGCGGTTGTGGAGGCAAATCGACCGCCACCACCACGGGCCACCATCACCACCACGGGCATCCCGAGAAGCAGAACTACTGACGGGCCGCCCGCTTGGCGGGATGGCTCGGTTTGCCTTGCTGGACCCTGCGCTCCCCCCCTGGGCGATGCAGGAACTGCCGACAAGTCGGGACGAACGGTTTAGGTTGGCTTGGCTATGCGGTTTTCAGCGTCCCTGCGATCTTGTTGCGGTCCCGAATCACGAGGCGTCCCGCGCACTTTCACCGAGCAGCGCCGTGGCCCAGCGGCAAGCGCTCTCGGCGGCGGCGACTGCGGCCGCACGATCGAGCGTCGTCGTCGGCTCGTCGTAGCGCAACGCGACCGCCCAAGGCGTCAGCCAATCGACGCCAGCAAGCTCATCGGGAAGCGGCGCGCCTGCAGCGGCCTGTTCGCTGAGCCGTTCGAGGTCGTGCGTGCGCGGCAGTTCGGCCTCGCTGAGCACGATCGCCGTCTTGATTGCCTTCTCCACCGCCTGCTGCGCGTGAAAGCCCACAGCGCCGTCTGCAACATCGCTGGCGTCGGCGAGCACGCGGCAAGCCTGCAAGTCCGATTCGGCGAGCCGGAGCAGCATCTCGGCATACTCGACGTGCTCAGGACTCGGCGACAACGCGACCCTCGCGCAGCGCGCGCTCGACCATCGTGCCCCGAACCTTCGCGCGCCGCTGAGCAAGCGCCTCGTCCAAGACGATCACGTCCACCGGAGCGCCGAAACCCCGCAGTGCGCGCCTCAGCCGAACGGACTCGGCAGCACGATCGCCAACCTCGCGCTCGATCACGAGGAAGTCGAGATCGCTTCCATCCCGCGCATCCCCGCGAGCGTGCGAGCCGAACAGGATCACTCGCGCAGGCGACGCCGCCGCGTCGAGCAGCGCACGACCGGCGCGCTCGATCAACTCCTCGGCGGCAACGCTACTCATCAGCGGAGCGTACTCGCCAGCGTACCCGCGATGGGTTCGAGACGGCCACTCGGCCCCCGGGGTGGATCGGACGCGTTCCCGCTGCGCGGCATCGCGGACGCGCTGGGCGACGACGACGAGTGAGTTGCGCTCCCGCTGCGCGCGTTGCTGCAGCTCGGGCAGGATCGAATAGATCGTGTCGTGGCTTTCGATCTTCCCCATGAGCCACACACGGCCGCTCTCTTCGCTGGCCTCGCCACCGGGGAACTCGATCGCATAGACCTCATGGGTTGGGATCTCGTCATTGCGGTCGGCTATCGAGAGCCAGGAGACGCGCCAGCGCGTGGTAAGCCAGCGTCGCAGCGGATTCTCCAGCCGCCAATTGAACCCGTAATCCCCACCGCCAGCGCCCACGCGGCCGTCCGCTCGCCAGAGCATGCGGCGGCGGTCGCCGTGCACGAATGCCTCAACGCTCGCGAACTCGTGGACACCGCGCGGTCGTATCGGCGCGCTGCGCATGGCCTCAACCGTGCAGGCGTATCCGCGCCCGTACTCGAGCTCTGCGTCTACGGCGTCTCGCGCTGCGCAGAGCTGGATCGAGATGAACCGCTGGGCTCGTTCGGCGAGAGCGATCTGCCGCTCGCAGTCGTCGAACTCGTTCTGCGGCTGCGCTAAGTGCAACCCGCTTGCGACGGCGCGTCCTACCCAACCCCCCGCGCCACCTCTCCGCTTCCCGGCGGTCCGTTCGATTTCGCCAGCAAGGTCGGCTCGCTTCTGCTGCAGCGTCCAATGCGCGAGTTCTGCTTCGCGGAGGTTCTCGGTCACGCCGCGCTCGAAGGCGACGAGCGAATCGAACCAGCTGCGCAGCGGCTGGAAAGACACGCCGCGCGTCCAGGGCTCAAACGCCGGCAGTGTGGGTAGCAGTGGGCCGAGCGTGCCTTCTCTGCGTCCCTGCTGCAGGCCGCGTTGGTAGACCTCGTCGAGTTCTTCCTCGGACGCTTTCAACACATGTACTCCTGCGCGCGTACCCTAACTGTTGTGGCTCGTAATGATGCACCTGGGCCGTCGGAGTTCGTGTACATCTCCGAGCGAAAGTTGCTCGCGCTGGCTCGGGCACGGGGCATATCGACGGCGTGGTTCGAGCGACACGTCGCGGTGGAAGGCAGTGGACGATTCTCCCTCCCACTTGCGCCCGGCACGGGAATCTCCGCGCGGGCGACTGCGGACGTGAAGCGCGTGCAGCCCGACCAACACGAGCAGGCGATCGAGCACCTGCTCGACAAGGTCGCCCGCGAGCTGGACCGCGAGGGTGTCGCTCACCTGGACGCCGGGACGGGGGTGGTCACGGAGGGCAGCTGGTTTCGTTTTCACCGGCGCTTGCGTTTCGGCGTGTCGAGCGGCGAATACGATCCCGACCTTCGTTCGCTCGTCCTCGTCGACCGCGAGGCCGTGGAGGAATACAGTCTGGCCCCCGGCCTGCTCATGTTCGGCTCCCCCGAGCATCTTCGTCCGCCCTACCGGACACCGCAGCTCGACAGGAGCCCGGGTCAGCGATCGGGTTCATCGACGGGCACCTTGTTCCGCTGGCTGCAAACGACGCGCAGGTCTCTCGAAGCCGACGCGCGGGCGGATCTCAACGAGCTCCGGGACGGTCTTTCGCTGGAAGCGCCAGACTCAGCGCACATGATGTATGGCGTGTTCGCACGCAGCGACTGGATGGAAAATCCTGGTCTTCCACGGCTCATTGATCGCCGCCCCTGCGAAGGACTCGCCGAAGTTTCGCTAATCGCTGCCGACGATCATCGCATCACCGTAATGGCGACCCCGCTCTACGTGCGCGTCCGCCAGCTCGCGACGTCGAATGCAGCGATCGAGGAAAGCCGCAGATCGCTGCGCAGCTTGCTGCTGCGGATCAGCCGGGGTCGCGTGGCCAAATAGTGCCAGTGACCTGCTGGAGATCGGTCTGCTGGACATCGACGCCGACGATGCCGTGATCGTGCACGCGATGCGTGCTCGGCCTCAATACCTGCCTCACCGATGACCGGAGCTAAAGACATACACACCGAAGAGGAGATTCAGCGAGCAGCGAAGCTCGTAGAGAAGTTCGACCCGTCTGGCGCCCAGATGGACGACACGACCGACCTGCGCACGCTCGCGGAGGTCGTCGACACAGTGAGCGCCGGTGAGGATCGCATTCGTGAGCTGGTAGCACTTGCACGCGCCAACGGTCGGTCGTGGGGCGAAATTGGCATTGCGCTTGGCGTATCTCGCCAGGCGGCGCGCGAGCGGTTCACTGAGAAGATCCGCCCGTAGGTTCAACCGTGGTCAAGACGACGATCTATCTGCCGACGATCTTCATCGGGAGATTAAGCAGGCGGCGAGGGAGCGTTGGCACCAGCGAGGTCGAACTGATTCGCACGGCTGTCCGCCACGAGCTTCTTGGCACTCCACCACCCAGCGTGCCCACCGGCGTGCTCGTCTACTCGCAGCGCCGGGTAAGCTCGACAATTCCGTCTACCCCGATGGCTGCCTCGACAAGCTCCGCGCCGAGTGGCGCAACTGATGCCTCTGATGCGAGCGTTCGATCACGCTGGGCGCAGTTCGCGACCGCATCATGAGCTCGCAGCCGCGGCCCTAGCGCCGAGAGATAACTGTGGCCTACCCAACCCAGCGGCTATTTGGCTTAGCGTCCAGAACCCTTGCGATGAACTGACCGCGTGACTGAGTTGGCGCCGTAAATTCCTCCCACACGCTCGGGGGACAGGCGGAATAGCTCCACTCCACACCATCGGGAAACCGCACCAGGATCGTCTCCAGCTCGGGCAAATATGCCTCGGCCACAACGCGTTCGGATCCTACGACTGGACTCCACTCAATCATCAGGTTCCATCATACGAACCTCGCCATGCTGCGACCGCCGGTGCGAGATCGGGCACGGTGGCTTTCAACCTCCACGATGCGAGGCTCGGATCTTCGGCCAAGGGCATGGGTTCCGGACGATCGACAAGGACGCGGGCTGGGAGCACGACTGCCTCCCCTGTAACGACCGCCTCACCCGTTCGCAGCGATGGCAAGATGTCCGCTAGTCCTGCCACCGTATCCGGCAGTGCAGCGCGGATCCTCGCCTGATCCGCAGAGTTGGAGAGTCGCAGCGCGATCAAGCTTCCACATTGCGCCAGTGCGGTCTCTGGCAACTCGGACGGACGCTGCGTGATAAGCAGCAGGCCTACGCCGTACTTGCGTCCCTCGCGCGCAATTCTATTTGCCGCGTGAGCTGCCATGACTGCGGCTTCAGAACCGAGATAGCGGTGAGCCTCCTCAAGTGCAACTAGGACTGGCCGAGGCCGTCCAATTCCTATGCCATCGGCTGGCGTGCGGACAGCCGCCTCAAAGATAAGGTTCAACACAACGCCGATCGCTAGCTCGCTAGCGCGGGAGGGGACGCCACTGAAGTTGAGTATCGATACTGGCTTCGTGTCCCCCAGCCAGCTAGCCATGACTCCGACCAGGGGATCAGTGCCTGAGGCATCCGCTGCTGGCTCCTGGAAAAACCGCAAACGCGGATCCAGCAAGCCGCGTCGAAGTAGCTCAGGCAGGCTTCCGTGGGTGCCGTACATTGGTCCCTTGAATGGTGCGGCACCGCCTTGGCCGTAAGATGCGAATCGCGTCGGCGTGAGAGTCGCAGGATTGCCGAGCTTCTCCTCGCAGACCGTATCTGCTTGCTTGGACTCCATCCGGGTTTCATTGTTCTCATAGTCGAGCTGATGCCAGATCGGCCGTAGATCGAACGGCACCGGCGTATCCGCGGTCACGGCCGAGGGATCAAGTTCGAGCCACGTCGCGCTGGTGACAAAATCGCGTCGCGCCTGCGTGATCAACTCCTCGAAACGACTCCTTGTGGTCGGACCTCCACGTGCCCCTGCAAACACGTCGAGGATGTCCACGGCGGGCAGCGCCCAATATGGAACGCGGAGACGGCCATGCCCATTAGCCGAAAGAACGGACAGAACCGAAGCGTCCTCTCCTAGGGCATTCGCATACTCGCCATGAGGGTCGATCACGACGATGTTCGCCGCAGGCCAACCACCGCGTGCGAAGCGTTGCAGAATGCTCGCGACAGCACTGGTCTTGCCTGCCCCCGTCGAACCCACAACGGCAGCATGACGGATCACAAATCGCCCAGCTTGAAGACAGAGCGGCACATCCTCGGCCGCCGCGAGTCGACCAAGCCGCAGGTGATCTTTGCCATCCGGCGGAAAGACGGCGAGTAGATCCTCGGGTGTGGCGAAATGCACCGGGTCATCAAGACCCGGGTAAGACCCCACGCCTCGCTGAAATTTGCGGGTCGCGAGGTCGATCTGCCCAAGAAGCTGTACCTGCAGCCAGCGCTCGCCGGTTTGTATTACGTCCATAGGCGCCTGAACGCCAGCCAGCTCAGATATCCCGAGTAGGGACACCTGACCCAGGAGGTCAACCAAGCCTTGAGGAAACCGCACGAGAGAGCCGATCTGGCCTATCGGTTGTAGTCGACCGCGGAAGATCGGCGCGACTCCAGCCAGATCGGTGTCCAGGGCGACGGTGATCTGAGCTCCGAGCACATGGCGAACAACCCCTATTCGAGTTGGATCGCGATCAGACATTTTCTTCAGTGCTGCCGCCCAGTAGCTCCCCCCGATGTGGCGAACTCCGCGCAAGGAAGCTGGCGAGCCTTCCAAAGTCACCAAGTCCGAAGGCATCATCCATCCATAAATCAGGGGGCACATCCGCCGAGGCACTCCAGCCCTCGCACAATCCCCCGATAACCGCCTCTTTGCTGCCGAGCGCTTGTAGATTTGGCGTTGAAGTCGCCTTCTCACGAAGCACAGTCGGTATGTCTCGGTGGCAGAGCGCAATGAACTCCGACCGTGGCCTGCGCTGCGCTGCATCAAAGATCATCTCGTTGAGGTGTTGGTCAGTAAAGGAATAGCCGGTAATAAGCATCAGAGTCTCCCGATGCTGCATCGACCGTCGAAAGCGATCCTGTAGCACTACGAACGGAACCCTCCGAGACTCGTCGTACTTAGTGTCCGACGGATAGATGGCGGCTGGATGCTGATCGGGAACAGGCGACCCGCGGCGCACCACTTCGGACTCCTCCCAGGCCCAGTGGACCGAACCGTGCAGCTTCCAGAGGCGCACGAGAAACGCGGGAAGGCCCTCTGGGGAATTTGGTTCCGCCTCTACTAGCTCAGTCCGAAATCGGGCGCGTAGCGATCCCGAGAAGCCATCGAAGTACGGAACTCCTAGCCTCTCAAGTGCAGTCTCGAGTAACAGGTCGTAATTGACACTAAAAAGCTCAAGTGGAAGAAGATAATCGGCCTGGGCTGCCCACGCTGCCAACCGGAGCATCGGTCCCGCGTCGGCACGGTTGACGTCGAGAGCGGACACGATGTGCCGACATGCCGAGTGATCAAGGGCCGTGGCCTTCTTGGCCGTTAAGCCATCGATTTTCCCCCTGCTTCCTTCGAGAAGGACAGCTATCCGTCGCAACCGACTGAGCGCCTGCTCAAGGTTCCGCCCGCCGGCCAATTGTGTCTGGAATGCCGCCTTCTCTTGAGCACCTAGCGATTTGAGCACTTTCGTCTGGAGTTCAGAAACGTCCGGAAGACCGCAGGCCCGCGACGCACCTGCTCCTAGAAGCACACATACGTGCCGCGAGCGGGGCGCAAGCTTTGCGCTCAACTCAGTCGCAAACAACCCGACGTCATGCTGTGGCACGTCGAGCAGACTAGGGCATTAGCAATATCGACAGCTGCGAGAGTTCAAGCAACGTGAAATGCTGTTATAGGCATACGCGCCCAGGAAGTCGCGACGTACGACAAAGCCATGAGGCGGGTGCGGCATGCCTCCAGGGGGACCGCCAAAGCGCTGCGCTCGGCATGACTATCCAAGCCGGTCGCAAGATCGCAAGAGGGACCGCAAACGGCCTGCTGCGGTCCCTCTGCGGTCCCAATCCCCGCGAACATCCTCGAACCTCTGCGAACAAAGCCCCTACGACTCTCGGGGTTTCGCGGCTTTTCGCCTCCGTTCGCGAATCTTCGGAGTTCTTGAACCGGCAACTTTTATCGGGACGGCCGGATTCGAACCGGCGACCCCCTGCTCCCAAAGCAGGTGCGCTACCAGGCTGCGCCACGTCCCGCGTGGCCTGCGATTTTACCGCCAGCTCTCCCGCGCACGGTGCATCCATCCCTGCATCCGTGCCCGCAGCAGCGAGTCTTCCACCGCGACCGTCAGCAGCCCGTGCGGCGCGCCCGCGCCCCCGTCGGCCCCGCGCGGGCCCTTCCCGCCACCGCCACCGCTACCGCCGCCGCCCGCCGCGCCAACGGACTTCGCTGTGCGGCGCGCCGCACGGATCGCCCGCGGCTCCGCCCCGACGGCGTCGCCCCAGAAGTCGCGCAGCTCCCGCAGGCTCTGACCGGGGCGGTACTGCAACGACAGGAACGGCGCCTTGTCCGTCAGCCGGCGCAGCCAGCGGCTCACCAGCCGCATCACCGCCGGATCGGAGTTCGTCAGCGCGACCCGCGTGCGGTCGCGCTGCTCGCCCTGGACCAGGTAGATGCAGACGAAGTCACGGAACGTCGGCTGCGAGGCCAGCTCCTCGAAGCTCTCAAGGCCCTCCTCGTAGGCGTCGCTGCTGCTGAGGCCATCGCCGGGCCGGCGTCCGTCGCGGCCCTCGCCGGCGACCGGATCGCCGCCCTCGGCCCGCCTGCCGTGGCCCGTGGCCCTGCGTGCGTCCCCGCGGGCGGTCCCGTGGGCGGTCCCACGTGCCTCCTGCCCGTTGTCGCCCTCATGGCCACGAGGGCGGTCATCGGCCTCGCGCCCTTCCTCGCCACGCCGCAGCGGCAGATCGCGCACCCAGTAGTAGATCGTGCTGCGCGGCAGGGCCAGCCGCGCCGCCAGCTCGTCGACCGTCAGCTGCTGCTCGACGCGCAGCGAGCGGGCCATCTGCCGGAGGTATCGCGAGTGCGCCATACGAACATATGTTCGCATAATTCCATCCCCGGCGCGCCGCGCCCTTCCAGACCCCGAATTTGGCTCCACCAGTGGCTTTGCGGGGTCATCTGCAGGGTAATCGAGAGTCACCACCCAAGCCACTGGTAGCCTCCGCGCCGCGATGGCAGAGATCCAACCGCTCCGAGCCCTCCACTACGACCCCGCGATCGCGGGGCCGCTCGCCGACGTGGTGGCGCCCCCCTACGACGTGATCGACTCCGAGCAGCGCGCCACGCTCCTGTCGCGCTCGCCGTTCAACGTCGTCGCCGTCGACCTGCCCCAGGGCGCGCCCGACCCCTACGAGGCGGCGCGCGAGCAGTTCGAGAGCTGGCAGCGCGAGGGCGCCGTCGTCCGCGACGAGCAGCCCGCCCTCTGGGCGCACACCCAGGAGTACACGGGACCGGACGGCCAGCGGCGCACGCGCCGCGGCTTCTTCTGCCGCGTGAGGATCGAGGGCTACGGTCCGGGACGCGTGCGCCCGCACGAGCGCACGCACCCCGGCCCAAAGGAGGACCGACTGCGTCTCACGCGCGCGACGCGCGCGAACATCTCGCCGATCTTCTCGCTGTTCTCGGACCCCGGGAACGCCGCGTGGGCCGCGCTCACGCCGGCGACCGAGCAGGCACCGTTCGGCGAAGTGACCGACGGCGACGGCACGGTCCACCGGCTCTGGCGCGTGGCGGACCCGGAGGCGATCGCCACGGTGCAGGCCGCGACCCGCGACGCGGAGCTGCTGATCGCCGACGGCCACCACCGCTACGAGACGATGCAGGCCTACGCCGAAGAGGTCGAGGCGAACGGCACCCCGCCGAACGACGAGCACCGCTACATCCTGATGTGCCTCGTCGCGCTCGAGGACCCCGGGCTGACGGTCTTCCCGACCCACCGTCTCGTGAACAAGCTCGACGAGACCAGGCGCGAGGCACTGGCGCAGGCGCTGGAGCGCGACTTCGAGATGCGCGAGGTGCCCGTGGACGAGGTCGCGCCCGAGCCGGGCGACGGCCCGCTGCAACTCGGCTACGTCAGCCACGAGGACGATCGCGTCTACCGCCTGCAGCTGAAGGACCAGCGCATCGCCGACGAGGCGCTGGCGGGTCACTCCGAGGCCTACCGGCACCTCGACACCGGCATCCTGGAGACATTGCTGCTGAAGGGCGCGCTTGGCCTCAGCGACGACGACATCTCGCACTTCAACGGCCTGTTCTACGCGCGCAGCACCGAGGAGGCTTTGCGGGTCGTGCGGGCGGGCGAGTACGACGCCGCGTTCCTGATGCGTCCGACACCCGTCGAGCAGGTTCGCGACGTTGCGGCTGAGGGCGAGAACATGCCACCGAAGTCGACCTTCTTCTTCCCTAAGCTGCTGACTGGACTGCTGTTCAACCCCCTTTCGTAGTCGGGCTCGCGCAGTACGATGTAAGAAAGGGTTCTCTGGGGGTCTCGAAAGGAGCGAAATGGGTGGATCGGACGGGCCGAGGCGGATGAAGGTCACCGCACGCCGCGACGGAGGCGGCTTCAGGCACACCCTGAGCGCCGGCGACCACGAGCTGACAGTCGACGAGCCGGTCGAATCCGGCGGCCAGGATGCCGGGCCGAGTCCCCAGGAGCTGCTGGCTGTAAGCCTCGCCTCCTGCACGGCGATCACGATGGAGATGTACGCAGCGCGCAAGGGCTGGGACGTGGGCCACGTGGAGGTCGACGTCGAGTACAGCCCCGCCGAACGCGGTTGCCCGACGAAGTTCGAGCTTGTGACCCGCCTGCCGGACAACCTCCCGGAGGATCAGGTCGAACGGCTGCGCGTGATCGCCGCGAAGTGCCCGGTGCACCGGGTGCTCGAAGGAGAGGTCATGTTCCTGGAGCGCGTCGAGCGCGTCCACATGGCGGCCTGAGGCGGCGGCCACCCCCGCAGGCCCCAGGCCGCACGCTTGCCCGAAGGCAAACCCGACCCGAGCTGGTTTCGCGCGAAGGACCCCGCGGATCAGATCGCGGCCGCGGTGCTGGTCCCGCTGTACCTCCCGGCGGAGTCGGCGACCCCCTCGGTGGTGCTGACCAGGCGCCGCGCGGACCTGCGCCGGCACGCTGGCGAGATCTCCTTTCCGGGCGGCCGGCGTGACGAGGATGACGCAGATCTGCGCGAGACGGCGCTGCGCGAGGCCGAAGAGGAGATCGGGCTGCCCCGCGAGCTGGTGGACCCGCTCGGCGAGCTGCCGCAGATCTCGACGTTCGCGACGAACTACCTGATCCACCCGTTCGTCGGCCTGATCCCGCCGGGGCAGGACTGGCGCGCCTCGCCGCGCGAGGTCGACGCCGTGCTGGAGCTGCCGCTCCAGGAGATCCGCGCGAGCCGCACGCGCACCGAGATCGAACGGCGCGGCTTCACCTTCGAGGTGGACGCTTACATCCTCGGCGGGCACCTGATCTGGGGCGCCACCTTCCGCATCCTGGAGGACCTGCTGGCGGAGCTGCAGGCGGGCGCCTTCGACGACGCTCGCCTCGCTCTCGACTGACCTGGGCACGAGCCGCGCCGGCGCGCGGCTCGGCCCGGTCACGCGGCCGGGCGCTAGCTCGGCTGCGGCACGATCCGGATGTAGGGCTTCGGCTCCTCCCACCCGTCGGGGTAGGCCTCTTTGGCCTGGTCGTTGGAGACGGAGCCGGCGATGATGACCTTCTCGCCCTGCTTCCAGTTCACGGGCGTGGCGACCTTGTGCTTGGCGGTGAGCTGGAGCGAGTCGACGACGCGCAGCACCTCGTCGAAGTTGCGCCCGGTCGTCATCGGGTAGACGAGGATCAGTTTCAGCGTCTTGTCCGGCGCGATCACGAACACGTTGCGCACGGTCTGGTTGTCGACCGGCGTGCGGTCGGAGACCTCGCCGGAAGCGTCGGCGGGGAGCATCCCGTAGAGCTTCGAGATCTTCAGGTCGGGGTCGCCGATGATCGGGTAGTTCGGAGCGGTCCCCTGGGTCTCCTCGATGTCCTTCGCCCACGCCTCGTGATTCTCGAGCGCGTCGACCGACAGGCCGATGATCTTCACGTTGCGCGAGTCGAAGTCGGGCTTGGCCTTCGCCATGTAGCCCAGCTCGGTCGTGCACACGGGGGTGAAGTCCTTGGGGTGTGAGAACAGCACGGCCCAGGAGTCGCCGATCCAGTCGTGGAATTTGATCGGACCCTCGGTCGTGTCGGCCTCGAAGTCGGGGACGACGTCCCCAATTTTCAGCGTCATTGGATGTCTTCCTTTCTCGGCGGGTGGCCCCTTCCGGGCGGCCATCTGGGCTTCCTGGAGCGGTTGAGCTACCCGCGTGAGTAAATCCCGATCGACTTTCAGGAGTTATCTATCAGGATAGCGGAAGGGCCGTCGGCGCCGGCCCCGGCGGCAGCCCGGCGGGAAAGCTCCTGGATGACCCCTCCACCAGGAAGCAACGCGCCTCCACGCGGGAAGCAACGCCGTCCTTTCCGCCGGAATCAGGTCTCGGGCGTCCAGCCGGACAGCTCCGACCAGACACCGGCGCCTTCGCCGGCGCCGGAGCCGCCCGGCTCCGCGCCCGACCGCTCGGAGCGCGCGGAGGAGCCGTGCCACATGGCGCCGCCCGCGATGCAGGCGCATCCCAGCAGCGCGAGCCAGGCCCCCTCGCGCAGCGAGAGCGCGACATAGTCGCCGGCGGGCGAAGGCGGCGAGACCATCCGGAAGACGACGCAGGCGGCGCCGATCAGGCCCAGCAGTGCGAGCGGGCCACGATTCGCCTCGGAAGCCGCGGAGTCTGGGCCGACGAGCGCGAGCAGCGCGATCAGAACCGACAGCCCGGCGATGATCAGCAGCACGACGTTCAGCGTGCTCAGCGCCTGATGCGCGCTGAGCGAGGTGAATTCATGCCCGACGAGCGCCCCGAAGGTCGAGTGCAGCCCGCCCAGAAGGCTCTGTAGCGCGGCGTTGCCGTACTGCTGGCCGAACTGTTCCTGGACCTGCTGGACCGTCGCGAGGCCATGGGCGGTGAAGCTGACCCCGTACCACGGCAGGAACACCGCCACGGCCAGCAGCCCGGCGCCCAGCGCCGCGACGAGCGCCCCGTACGTCGGGCGCGACTCCCCCGATCCGTTGACCCCCATGATGGACCGCATCGGCCATCCGGCGATGGGGCTTGACAGTTGGGCGCGGAATTAGACGGACACCGCCGTGACCCCAGCTCCGCAGCCGGGCCACGGCGCCTCGCCCACCACGAGCGCCCGGCTCAGCCGCCGAGCAGCGAGCGCACGGCGCCCTCGGCCTCGGCGACCCATGCATCGCCGTCGCCGTCGCCGTCACCGTGCCCTCCGTCTCCTCCGCCCTCCCCGTGCCCCCCGTCCCCGCCCGCCCGCAGCACCACGGCAGGGATTGCGTTCAGCTCGGTCAGCGAGCGAAACGACCGCTCCCCCGCGACAAGCGCCTCCTCCGGCATGCGCCCCGGCGTGGCGTCGTAGATCACCCCGCGCACGGTGGTGTCGATCGCCTGCGTCAGGAAGAACTCCAGGCGCGAGGCGTGCAGCGCGGCGACCTGCTCGGGATCGCCGTGGGCGCCGGCGAGCATCCAGCAGGCGATGGCGACGCGGTCGAGCGAGCCGCGGAGCGTGGCGAGCCGGTCGGGGGTGCCGATCCAGCACTCGGCGCCGGCCTCCTCGATCGCGGCGCGCCCGGCCTCGGTGCGGGTGGTGATCCGCACGGCGTGGCCATCTGCGACGAGCCGGCGCGCGAGCCGGCGGCCGGGGCAGCCGCCGCCGACGATCAGAATCCGGGCCACGGCGGGGCATCTTAGGGAGCCTGTCCACGGCTTTCGGGGGAGCCGGCCCGCGGCGCCCGGGAGAGCCGGCCGGCGTCGTCCGGGGAGCTGGCCGGCGGCGTCGCCTATGATCGCGCGGACCCCGAAGGACAGACGATGGCAGACGACTCAAACACACCGACGAGCGACGACGTGGTGACGATGGAGAAGATCGTGGCGCTGTGCAAGCGCCGCGGCTTCGTCTTCCCCTCCTCGGAGATCTACGGGGGCGTGGGCTCGACGTACGACTTCGGCCACTACGGCGTGCTGCTGAAGGCGAACGTGAAGAACGAGTGGTGGCGGGCGATGATCACGGAGCGCGACGACATCGTGGCGCTTGACTCGGCGATCCTCCAGCACCCGCGGGTATGGGAGGCCTCGGGCCACCTGGAGGGCTTCACGGACCCGCTGGTGGACTGCAAGACGTGCGGCAAGCGCTACCGCGCGGACCATCTGCAGGAGCTTGAGTGCGGGCGCAAACCCTCCAAGCACCCGGGCGAGGCGGAGGAGTGCGAGCTGACCGACGCGCGCGACTTCAACCTGATGTTCGAGACGACGATCGGCCCGGTGAAGGAGTCGGGGTCGGTGGCCTACCTGCGGCCGGAGACGGCGCAGGGGATCTTCATCAACTTCAAGAACGTGCTCCAGTTCGCGCGCAAGAAGCCGCCGTTCGGGATCGCGCAGGTGGGGAAGTCGTTCCGCAACGAGATCACCCCCGGCAACTTCATCTTCCGTACGCGCGAGTTCGAGCAGATGGAGATGGAGTTCTTCGTGCCGCCGGAGGAAGCCCGGCACTGGTTCGAGCACTGGCTCACAGAGCGGGAGCTGTGGTACACGAACCTCGGCATCCGCCCGGACCACCTGCGACTGCGCGCGCATGACCAGGACGAGCTGGCGCACTACTCCTCGGGCACGAGCGACGTCGAATACCTGTTCCCGATCGGCTGGTCCGAGCTGGAGGGCATCGCGAACCGCGGCGACTTCGACCTCAGCCGCCATGCGGAGTTCTCGGGCGAGAAGCTCGAGTACTTCGACCAGCAGAGCGGCCAGCGCTACGTCCCCCACGTGATCGAGCCGGCGGCCGGAGCCGACCGGGCGACGCTGGCCTTCCTGGTGGACGCCTACGACGAGGAAGTCGTCTCGGGCGAGGGCGCCGGGGACGGTGAGCTGCGGACGGTGCTGCGCCTGCACCCGCGCCTTGCGCCGGTGAAGGCGGCGGTGCTGCCGCTGCTTCGCAAGGAAGGCCAGCCGGAGCTGGCGGAGGAGGTGCACCGCGCGGTGCGCGCGGTGGTGCAGGCCGAGTACGACGAGGGCGGCTCGATCGGCAAGCGCTACCGGCGCCAGGACGAGATCGGGACGCCGTACTGCCTGACGGTGGACCACCAGAGCGTCGCCGACCGCACGGTGACGCTGAGGGACCGCGACTCGCTGGAGCAGGAGCGGATTCCGATCGAGGGGATCGCAGAGGAGATCGAGCGGCGCGTGACGGCGCCGTGGAAAACGCCAAAGCTCGGCTGAGAGGAGCAGGACCAGGATGGACTTCGCATTGACCGACGAGCAGCGCCTGATCAAGGAGACGGCCCGCGACTTCACCGACAACGAGATCGTCTTGCAGTCGCGCGAAAACGCGCGCAACCACCACTTCGACCTGGAGCTGGTGAAGAAGGTGGCGGACCAGGGCTACCTCGGCGCGATCGTCCCGGCGGAGTACGGCGGCGCGGGCCTTGACTACCTGTCCTACGGCCTGATCGTGGAGGAAATCGGCCGCGGCGACTCGGCGATCCGCACGGTGATCTCGGTGCAGACGTCGCTGGTCTGCTCGGGGATCCTGAAGTGGGGCACGGAGGAGCAGAAGCAGAAGTACCTGCCGAAGCTGTGCTCGGGCGAGTGGCTGGGCTGCTTCGGGCTGACCGAGCCGGACACGGGCTCGGACGCGGCGAACCAGAAGACCCGCGCGAGGAAGACGGAGAACGGCTGGGTGCTGAACGGCTCGAAGATGTGGATCTCGATGGCGAACCACGCGAAGGTGGCGCTGATCTTCGCCCAGACGGACCCGGAGAAGGGCCACAAGGGGATCGCCTGCTTCGTCGTGGACACCGACCAGCCGGGCTTCAAACCGCAGACGATCGAGCACAAGATGGGGCTGCACGCCTCGGACACGGGCTCGATCGCCCTGGAAGACGTCGAGGTCTCCGACGACGACGTCCTGGGCGAGGTGGGCCAGGGCTTCAAAGTGGCGATGTCGAACCTCGACTCGGGCCGCTACTCGGTGGCAGCGGGCTGCGTGGGCATCTGCCAGGGCTGCGTGGACGAGTCGGTCTCCTACGCGCGCGAGCGCGAACAGTTCGGCAAACCGATCGCGAGCTTCCAGCTGGTGCAGGCGATGATCGCGGACATGACGGTTAAGACGGAGGCCTCGCGGATGCTGGTGTGGCGTGCGGGCTGGCTGAAGGACCAGGGCAAGCCGAACACGCTCGAGACCTCGATCGCGAAGCTGCACGCGACGGAGGCCTCGCTTGAGTGCGCGAACCTGGCGATCCAGGTGCACGGCGGCGCGGGCTACGTGGACGACCACCCGGTCGAGCGCTACTACCGCGACGCGCGCGTGACGACCCTGTACGAGGGCACCTCCCAGATCCAGAAACTGATCATCGGCCGCGAAAAGACCGGGATCGGCGCGATGGTGCCGGCCTAGCCGGCTGCGAGCGGTCGCGCGATGTCGACGGATACGCAGGCATCGGATGAGGAGGGGGCCGGCTCCGCCGGCCTCGATCGGGGTCGCCCTGCGGCCGTGATCGGCGTGTTGGGGGCGGGGACGATGGGCTCCGGGATCGCCCAGCTCGCGGCGCGCAGCGGGGCCCGCACGCTGCTGCACGACCCGATCGGAGAGGCCTTGCAGAAGGGCCTGGAGCGAGCGCGCGACGGCCTGCGCAAAGAAGCCGCGAAGGGCCGGCTCTCGGATGAGGAGGCCGAGACGGGCGCCGAGCGCCTGGAGGCGGTGGACTCGCTCGCGGCGCTGGCCCCCTGCGAGCTGGTGATCGAGGCGGCGCCGGAGCGGATCGAGCTGAAGCACGAGCTGTACCGCGAGCTGTCGGGAATCGTGAGCGAGGAGTGCGTGCTGGCGAGCAACACCTCCTCGCTGCTGGTGACGGCGCTCGGCCCCGCGGCGAGCCACCCCGAGCGCGTGGTGGGGATGCACTTCTTCAACCCCGCGCCGCTGATGGCGCTGCTGGAGGTGGTGGCGGGCGAGCGGTCATCCGGGCGCGCATTGGCGGTGGCGCACGCGACGGGCGAGGCGATGGGCAAGACGGTGATCCGCGCCAGCGACGGGCCGGGCTTCCTGGTGAACCGCTGCAACCGCCCCTTCGGCCTTGAGGCGCTGCGCCTGTTGCAGGAGCGGGTCGCGGACGTCGAGACGATCGACCGGATCTGCCGGATGGAGGGCGGCTTCCGCATGGGGCCCTTCGAGCTGATGGACCTCGTGGGCGTCGACGTGGGCTTCGAGATCTCCAAGAGCTTCTACGCGCAGAGCTTCGGCGAGCCGCGCTGGAAACCGTCACCGATCGCGGCGCGCTACGTGGCGGCGGGCCTGCACGGGCGCAAGTCCGGGCGCGGCTACTACACCTATCCCGCGGAGCGCCCGGAGCCGGGGCAGGGGCCGGGCCACCGCCCGCGCGACCCGGAGCCGCCGGCGCAGCCTGCCCCGAACGGCGGCGAGGCGATCGTGGTGATCGAGGGCGGCGGCGTGCTGGCGGAGGAGCTGCGCCACGCGGCGGCGGAGGCGGGCTACGAGGTCCGCTCGCCGCTTGACCCCCCGGGCGACGCGCTGCCGGCGCTGACGATCGAATGCGACCGACCGCCCGCGGCCGACGGCGAGACGGCGGGTGAGCAGGCGCACGGGGGCGCCCACCTGATCCTGTGCGAGGCGGGCTCGCTCGGAGCGCTGGACCCCGGCGGCAGCGCGGTGGGCTTCCACGCGCTCTCGCCGCTGCAGGAGGCGGGCCTCGTGGAGCTGACGCGCAACGACGGCTCCTCGCCGCTGGCGGCGGCGCGCGCGGAGCGCTTCTTCGCCTCGCTGGGCAAGCACGTGGAGTGGGTCGGCGACGCGCCGGGGCTGGTGCTGGGCCGGATGGTCTGCCAGGTGGCGAACGAGTGCGCGTTCGCGCTGGGCGAAGGCGTCGGCGCGGCGGCGGACATCGACACCGGCATGGTCCTGGGCCTGAGCTACCCGCGGGGGCCGCTGGCGTGGGCGGACGAGATCGGGCTGGACCGCGTGCTGACGCTGCTGCAGGCGCTGTGCGCGGAGTACCGCGAGGAGCGCTACCGCCCCGCGCCGGCGCTGCGGGCGCTGGTGGCGGCGGGCAGGCTGGGCCGCGTCAGCGGCGCGGGCTTCTTCGAGTACGAGTAGCGGCCTCACGTTCGCGGGCGCGCGGTCGTTATGCAGAGGTGAGCGTGACGAGCCTGCCCCCGTTCCAGCGCTTCCTGGATGAGCAACGCGACGTGGTCTGGCGCTTTTTGGTGGCGCAGGTGGGCGCCGCGGAGGCGGACGACTGCTTCCAGGAGACGTTCGTGGCGGCGCTGCGGGCCTACCCGCGGCTGCGGCCGGACTCGAACCTGCGCGCCTGGGTGCTGACGATCGCGCAGCGCAAGGCGCTCGACGCGCACCGCGCGCGGGCGCGACGGGCGGTGCCGGTGGCGGACCCCGCCGAGCAGGCACGGGACGGCGCGAGCGCGAAAGCGCCGGCGACCCCGGACGAGGAGCTGTGGGCCGGGGTGGCGGCGCTGCCGGCGCGCCAGCGCGCGGCGGTGACGCTGCGCTATGTGGCGGACCTCCCCCACCGCGAGATCGCCGTGGCGCTGGGCTGCACGGAGGAGGCGGCGCGGCGCTCGCTGCACGAAGGGTTGACGAAGCTGAGAAAGGCGGTGGCGGCATGACGATGGACGCGGTCGAGCAAGCGCTGCGCGATGCACGGTCGAGCGGCGGTGCGCCGGAGCAGGCGTTGCAGAAGCTCAGCGCACGGATCGCCGGGCAGCGGCTCGCGGACGTCAGCTACGCGGCGGTGGACTCGCCGTTCGGCGAGCTGCTGCTCGCGGCGACGAAGCGCGGCCTGGTGCGCCTCGCGTTCCCGGAGGAGGACCACGACGAAGTGCTGGAGCGGCTGAGCGAGCGGGTCTCGCCGCGGATCGTCGCGGCGCCCGGGCAGCTGGAGGAGATGCGGCGCGAGCTGGACGAGTACTTCGCGGGGCGCCGCCGGCGCTTCGAGCTGCCGCTGGACTGGTCGCTGGTCGGCCCGTTCGGCCGGCGCGTGCTGGGCGCGGCGTCGCGGATCCCCTTCGGCGAGGTGAGCACCTATACGCAGGTGGCGGCGAAGGCCGGCAACCCCGCGGCCTCGCGCGCGACGGGCAACGCGCTGGGCGCGAACCCGATCCCGATCGTGGTCCCCTGCCACCGCGTGCTGCGGATCGGCGGCGCGCTCGGCGGTTACGCCGGCGGCCTCGACCGCAAGCGCTACCTGTTGGAGCTGGAGGGCGCGGCCTAAGCCGCGGTCTCCGGCGTGGGCAGCTCGTCGGCGACGGCGGGCGGCGCCCACTGCGCCTCGGCGAGGTCGCCCTCGGGCATGCCCTCGGGGGTCGGCACCTCGGGCGTGTCGCGCAGGTACCACTCGGCGTCGAGCGCCGCCTGGCAGCCCGAGCCCGCGGCGGTGATCGCCTGGCGATAGGTGTGGTCGACGAGGTCGCCCGCGGCGAACACGCCGGGGCGGTTCGTACGCGTGGAGCGGCCCTCGGTCTTGACGTAGCCCTCGTCGTCGATGTCGACTTGGCCGTGGACGATCCGCGACTGCGGCTCGTGGCCGATGGCGATGAAGGCGCCGGAGACGACGAGGTCGCGCAGCTCGCCGGTCTCGGTGTTCTTCAGCTTGGCGTGGCCGAGCGCGCCGTTCTCGCCCTGCACGAACTCCTCGACGGTGTAGGGCGTCAGCAGCTCGAGGTTCTCCTGCTCGCGGGCGCGCTGGAGCATGATCTTCGAGGCGCGGAAGTCGGCGCGGCGATGGACGACCGTGACCTTGGAGGCGAACTTCGAGAGGAAGATCGCCTCCTCCATCGCGGAGTCGCCGCCGCCGACGATCAGCGTCTCGGCGCCGTTAAAGAAGGCGGCGTCGCACGTGGCGCAGTAGCTGACGCCGCGGCCGGACAGCTCCTCCTCGCCGGGCACGGCGAGCTTCTTGTGCTCGGCGCCCATCGCCAGCACGATCGTGCGGGCGCGGTACTCGTCGTCTCCGACCCAGACGCGGTGCAGCTGGCCCGGCTCACTGGCGAGCTCGACGCGATCGACGTCCTCGGTCTCCAGGCGCGCGCCGAAGCGCTCGGCCTGGTCGCGGAACTTCTGCATCATCTCCGGCCCCATGATCCCTTCGGGGAAGCCGGGGAAGTTCTCGACGTCGGTCGTCTGCTGGAGCAGGCCGCCCCAGGCGAAGCCCTCGAACACGAGCGGGTTCAGGTTGGCGCGAGCGGTGTACAGCGCCGCGGTGTAGCCGGCGGGGCCGCTGCCGATGATGATCACGTTCTCGACGTCGCTCATCTCATCTCCTGGTCGGTCACTTCACTAAGTAAAGTATAGCGCTGCGCTGGGCCTTGCAGGCTAGCCCACGACGCTCGCGGTCCCGACAGGACCGCCGTGCGCCCCCGTCCCCGCGGGCTCATCCAGCTCCTCGCGCCACTGCGCGACCTTGTGGCGCAGCTGGAAATACGCGATCGCGCCCGGCAGCGTCGGCAGCCAGTAGGAGATGCCGCGGTAGGTGAGCACCGCGAGCACCGACAGGTGGAAGTCGACGCCGAAGGCCGCGAAGGCCCCGATCATGCCGCCTTCGACGCCGCCGATCCCGCCGGGGAGCGGCAGCAGGTTGCCGAGCGTGCCGACGAAGTAGGCCATCCAGATCACGGTGAACGGCGGGGCGACGCCGAAGGCGTGGAACATCGCCCACAGGACCGCGATGTCGAAGCCCCACCAGACGAGCGCGCCAAGCAGCCCGGGGTTGCGTTCGCGTATGAGGTCGATCGCCGTGCGCACGCCGCTGGCCGCCAGCGCGGGCGCCGTCGCGGCGCGCGCGAGCCAGTGCGCGAAGCGCCCCGAGCCGTCGGCGCGACGCTGCAGGCGGCGCTCGAAGTCGCCCGGCAGCGCGGCGACGGCCCCCGCGCCCGCGAGCAGCAGCACGGCGACGATCGCGGGCACGATCGTGATCGCGAACGGCCCGCCGCCGGGGAACAGCCCGCTGCCGAGCCCGACGCCGTCGATCAGCAGCGAGCCGGCGTAGACGAGGTACAGCAGCACGTTGAAGGCGACCATCCGGCAGGCGACGACGCGCCGCTCCATCCCCGAGCGCCGCAGCGCCCACGCCGTCAGCGCGATCCCCCCCGCCCCCGCGGCGGCGAACAGCCGCGTGGCGACGAGCCCGGCCATCGTGATGTCGTAGCTCTCGCCCCAGCCGATGCGCCCGTGCCCGCGGATGAAGACCGCGCGGAACAGCAGCATGTAGCCGACGAACGAGACGCACTCGAACAGGACGCCGAGCGCGATCCACCAGCCGTTCGCGCCCTCGATCCGGTGCACGGTGTCGCCGACGTCCGAGAGCTTCGGCAGGACGAAGTAGAAGAAGGCGACGATCGTGAGGATGAACAGGCCGAAGGCGATCGCGCGCCTGCGCGTCACGACGACGCGCGGCATCTCCTCTTCGGGCGCTCCACCCCTTTCCCCGCCCGGTGCGGCCTCCTCCACAGGCTCCTCCACGTCCGGGTCGGTGTGCTCCTCGCTCACGCCGCCAATCAGCCTCCCTCGTGTGCGATCGCCTCCAGCGCGCCGACCGCGCGCGCGAATCCCCCGGTAACCGGCGCGAACCGGGGCGCCAGGCGGCGCACCGCGCCGGTGAGCGCGGCCCCGGCGATCAGGTCGACGACGTAGTGCTCGCCGAGGTAGACGAGCGCGAAGCCGAGCGTGAGCGCGTAGCCGAAGCCGATCGCGCCCGCCACGGGCCCCACCTCTGCGAGCAGAAGCGCGGCCATCAGGGATGTGGCGAAGTGAAGCGACGGCATCGCGGCGAGGGGATTCCCACCAAGAACACTGTAGAGCGGCCCCCAGCCGTCACGCCAGAAATACTCGCCGTACTCGACCATCATGCGCCTGACGTCCTGCCCCGCGGCACTCTGCGGCGCGACGTCCTCGCTGGGCACGCCGTCGAGCGCGTAGGCCCCCTCGGCGGCGTACCAGGGCGGCGCGGTCGGGATCACCCAGTAGACCGCGGCACCCGCGTTGAAGACCGCATAGGTCATCGCGGCGGCGCGCGGGAAACGCTCGGGGGCGCGCACGAGCGTGAAGGCCACGGCGCCGTGCGGGACCATGAACCAGGCCCAATGGGTCCAAACCAGGACCTTGTCGAGCGTACGCCACTGCGGCCCGTCGGGGCCCGTGCGGGCGAGCGTACGCTGCAGCCGCACCGTGGGCAGCTCGCCGAGCCCGAGCACGCGGTCGATCGCGATGGGATAGGCGAAGTGCGTGCGCTGCACCTGCTCGTTGGGGTCGTCGTGCGGCGACTTGTAGGCCGCGAGATAGGCCCACATCTGCAGGCCGCAGACGGCGACGTCGCGCACGCGCGAGCGGCGCATCGCGACCGACAGGCCGAGCGGCGCGGCGTAGGCGACGGTCTGGGTCACCGCCGGCGGAGCCGGCAGGCGCTTGCGCAGCAGCGGCGCGGCGATGCCGGCCGCGACCATCCCCCAGGCGGTTGCTCTGAGGGCCTTCGACCGCCGCACTCCGGCGAGTATATGGCCGTAAGCGGCGCGGCCGGGGGCGCGCCGGCGGCTTCGCGGCGCGCTCAGGAGGCGAGCAGACGGCCCGCGGCGTGCTCGCGCGCGGCGCGCACCAGACCGCCGATCACGGGGCTCCGGGCGTCGGCCTCGGGGTGCCACTGCACGCCGAGCACGAAGCCGCGGTCGGGCAGCTCCAGCGCCTCGACGAGCCCGTCGGCGGTGGCCCGCGCGCTGACGTTAAGGCCCTCCCCCACGCGGTCGACGCCCTGGTGGTGGTGCGACTTCGTGCCGTGGCGCTCGCCGCCGATCACGCGCATCGCCAGCGTGTCAGGGAGCACCTCGACCTCGTGGTCGGAGCCGTCGAAGGTGCCGATCACCTTGCGGTGCTCCGCCTCCAGGACGTGCTCGGGCAGATGCTGGGTGAGCGTGCCGCCGAGCGCGACGTTGATCAGCTGCATCCCGCGGCAGATCCCCAGCACCGGCAGGTCGCGCTCGATCGCGCGGCGGGTCAGGGCGATCTCGAAGGCGTCGCGCTCCGGGACGGTCTCCTGTGTCTCCGGGTGCGGGAGCTGGCCGTAGGCGGCGGGGTCGATGTCGGCGCCGCCCGCGAGCAGCAGCCCGTCCAGCGGCGCCAGCAGCTCGTCGGGGTGCTCGACGGCACGCGGGTCCGGCGGCAGCAGCACCGCGATCCCGCCCGCGGCCTGCACGGCCTCGACGTAGTTGCTGGGCAGCAGCACCGCCGACTGGTCCCAGACGCTCCAGCGGGCGCGTTCGAAGGCGGTGCAGAGTCCGATCACGGGCCGGTCCATGCCCCACACCATAGGATCTGGCGCCGTGGAGTTGGAGACCGTCAACCTGAGCGTCGCGGAGGGCGTCGCGCGGATCGAGCTGAACCGCCCGCAGGCGCTGAACGCCTGGAACGCGCAGTTCGGCGAGGACCTGCTCGCGGCGATCCGCCACGCGGCGCGGGACGAGGCCGTTCGCGCGGTGATCCTCACCGGCGCGGGGCGCGCCTTCTCCTCGGGCGCGGACCTGAAGGACATCAGCGTCGAGACGACGCCGGAGGGGCGGCCGAACGTCTACAGGACGCTGACCGAGCGCTACCACCCGATCATGCACGAGCTGCGCGAGATGCCGAAGCCGGCGATCGCCGCGGTGAACGGGCCCGCGGTCGGGATCGGCTGCTCGCTGGCGCTCTGCTGCGATTTGATCCTCGCGGCGAAGAGCGCCTACTTCCTGCTGGCGTTCGTGAACATCGGGCTCGTCCCCGACGGCGGCTCCTCGCTGTTCCTGCCGACGCGGATCGGGATGGCGCGGGCGACGGAGCTGTCGATGCTGGGCGAGCGCCTGCCGGCCCCGAAGGCGTTGGAATGGGGCCTGATCAACCGCGTCGTGCCCGACGAAACGCTGGCGCAGGAGGCCGCGGCGCTGGCGGAGCGGATGGCCGCGGGGCCCACCCGCTCCTACGCGGGCGCGAAGCGGCAGCTGAACAACTGGCTCTACACGCGCATGGAGGAGCAGCTCGAGCTGGAGGCCACGATCCAGCAGGAGATGGCGAACAGCGACGATTTCGTCGAGGGGGCGCTGGCCTTCGTGCAGAAGCGCCAAGCGCAGTTCAAAGGGACGTGAACGTGCGCGCGGGCGGGGCGGCGACGGCGGCCCCGAGCGTCACCGGCGGACGGCGCCGGGGCCTTGTGGCATACGTCATCAAGCGCCTCCCGGGCGGGCCTGAATAGAATCCCCGCCGCCTTGGGCCATCTGCTCGCAACACCGCTGGCGTTCTTCACCCCGCAGTCGGGCGGCTCGTCGAACGCGAACCAGACCGACAGCCTCTACAAGATCGAGCTGGTGATCGCGCTGGTGATCTTCGTCGCGGTGATCGGCGCGATGGGCTACGCGATGGTGAAGTTCCGCGCGCGCAAGGGCGCGGTGCCGGCCCAGATCCGCGGCAACACGCGCCTGGAGGTCGGCTGGACGGTGGGCGCGGCGGTGATCCTGCTGGCGCTGGCGATCGTGACGTTCATCAAGCTGCCCTCGATCCAGGACCCCCCGAACTCGGGGCCCGAAGGCGACAAGCTCGCCAGCGCCGACGTCCAGCACCTCTACGCCAGCGACGAGCGCAAGCTGCCGCCGAACGGCAAAGCGCTGAACATCAAGGTGATCGGCCGCCAGTTCATCTGGCAGTACGTCTACCCCGGGGCGAACGAACCCGACGGCCTCGGCGCGCCCTACTCCTACGAGCAGATGGTGGTGCCGACGAACACGACGGTGACGCTGGACATCATGTCCTCCGACGTCGTGCACTCCTGGTGGGTCCCGCAGCTGGGCGGCAAGTTCCAGGCGGTGCCGGGCTACCACAACTACACGTGGTTCAAGATCGACAAGCCGGGCGTCTACAAGGGCCAGTGCGCGATCCTCTGCGGGCGCGGGCACGCGCGGATGGTGGCGGAGGTCAAGGCGGTGCCGCCGGCGCAGTTCGACGAATGGCTCGCCTACCAGAAGAAGCTGTTGAAGGAAGCGAACGAAGACGCGAAGGTCGCTCGCGCGAAACTGAACAAGCAGACCGGCGCCGGCCAGGTCGAAAACCCCTAGGACACGAGATATGGCCACCACTCAGCTAGCCCCGGTCCCGCAGGTCACCGCCCACACGGTCGAGCGCCCCTCGCGCAAGTGGACGAGCTGGATCACGACGACGGACCACAAGCGGATCGGGATCATGTACATGGTCACGACGTTCGTGTTCTTCGTGCTGGGCGGCGTCGAGGCGCTGATGATGCGCCTGCAGCTCGGCGCCGCGGACAACACGCTGGTGACGCCGACGCAGTACAACCAGCTGTTCACGATGCACGGGACGACGATGATCTTCCTGTTCGTCGTGCCGATGATGGCGGGCCTGGCGAACTACTTCGTGCCGCTGATGGTGGGCGCCCGCGACATGGCCTTCCCGCGCCTGAACGCGCTCTCCTACTGGCTGCTGCTGGCGGGCGGGATCGTGTTCTACGCCTCGATCTTCTGGAACCCGCCGGAAGCCGGCTGGGTGAGCTTCATCCCGCTGGCGAACCAGGTCTTCTCGCCGGGCGGCGGCCAGGACGCCTGGATCTACCTCGTCCACCTGACGGGCCTGTCCTCGATCCTGGGGGCGATCAACTTCTACGTGACGATCGCGAACATGCGCGCGAAGGGCATGAGCTGGGGCCGGCTGCCGCTGTTCATCTGGACGATCCTCGTCTACTCGGTGCTGATCATCTTCGCGATGCCGGTGATCGCCGCGGCGGTGACGATGCTGCTGACCGACCGCCACTTCGGCACGCACTTCTTCGACCCGGCCCAGGGCGGCTCGCCGATCCTGTGGCAGCACCTGTTCTGGTTCTTCGGCCACCCGGAGGTCTACATCATGGTGCTGCCGGGCTTCGGGATCATCTCGGAGATCCTGCCGGTGTTCGCGCGAAAGCCGATCTTCGGCTACCGCGCGATCGCGGCCTCGACGGTGGCGATCGCCTTCCTGGGCTTTTTGACCTGGGCGCACCACATGTTCACGGCGCCGATCCCTGAGGCGATCCTGGTGTTCGTGATGCTGAGCAGCTACTTCATCGCGGTGCCGACGGGCGTGAAGATCCTCAACTGGGTCGCGACGCTGTGGCGCGGGACGATCGAATTCAAGACGCCGCTGTTGTTCTGCGCCGGGGCGATCGTGGTGTTCCTGATCGGCGGCATCTCCGGCGTGTTCCTGGCGACGTTCCCGATCGACTGGGCCGTGAACGAAACGTACTTCGTCGTGGCGCACCTGCACTTCGTCCTGATCGGCGGCTCGGTGTTCACGATCTTCGCCGCGATCTACTACTGGTTCCCGAAGATCACGGGCAGGATGCTCAGCGAGAACCTCGGCAGGCTCAGCTTCGGGTTGATCCTGCTGGGTACGCTGACGACGTTCCTGATCCAGCACGTGATCGGCTTGGACGGGATGCCGCGGCGCGTCTACGAGTACGACAACACCGGCCACCTGCAGCTGTACAACCAGATCTCGACGGTGGGCTCGTTCATCCTGGCGCTGGGCGTGCTGGTGACGATCATCAACGTCGCCCGCAGCGTGAAGGTCGGCGTCCCGGCGGGCCCGGACCCCTGGAAGGCGAACACCCTGGAGTGGTTCACGACGTCGCCTCCGCCGGAGAACAACTTCGACGTGGTGCCGACGGTCCGTTCGGTCGAACCGATGAAGGACATCCGCCGCGAGATCGAGCGGCGCACCGGCGCGGCTCCGGCGTCGGGCGCGGTCGTGCCGACCGGCGCGACCCAGGTCGGGGTCTAGCGTGCCGAGCGCAGCGCCCACCCTGGACGCCGCGGCGCCACGGTTCGGCCTCGCGCCGCGCACGCGCCAGCTGCTGAGCGACTACCTGGAGCTGACGAAGCCGAAGGTCCAGTCGCTGCTGCTGCTGACGACGATCACGACGATGTACGTCGCCGGCGACCCTTCGCCGCTGCTGGTGTTCTGGACCTGCCTGGGCGGCTACCTGTCCGCGGGCGGAGCCGGCGCGGTGAACCACTGGTTCGACCGCGACATCGACGCGCAGATGGCCCGCACGGCGACGCGCCCGATCCCCTCGGGCCGGGTCGCGCCCCGAAGCGCGCTGATCTACGGCTGCACGCTCGCGGGGCTCTCGCTGCTGGAGCTGTCGCTCGCGGTGAACCCGCTGGCGGCGGTGCTCTCCTTCTCGGGCTTCCTCGGCTACGTGTTCGTCTACACGGTCTGGCTGAAGCGCCGCACGCCGCAGAACATCGTGATCGGCGGCGCCGCGGGGGCGGTCCCGCCGCTGGTGGGCTGGGCCGCGGTGACGGGCTCGGTCAGCGGCACTGCCGTGATCCTGTTCTTCATCGTCTTCTTCTGGACGCCCCCCCACTTCTGGGCGCTGTCGCTGCTGATGAAGGGCGAGTACGAAAAGGTCGGCGTGCCGATGCTGCCGGTGGTGCGCGGCGAAGCCGAGACGCGCCGCCAGGTGCTGCTCTACTCGGTGCTGCTCTACGCCGTGACGCAGCTGCCCTTCTGCGCCGGGGGCTTCGGCGCGATCTACCTCGTCGCCTCGCTGGTTCTGGGACTCGGCTTCATCGCGGGCGCCGTACGCCTGTACCGCCGCGCGGACCGTCCCTCGGCGCTGCGCCTGTACCTCTACTCGCTGGCGTACCTCGCGCTGCTGTTCTGCTCGATGGTCGCCGACGCGCACCTATAGACTGCGGCCCCAGATGAACCGGAGACTCGCGAAGAAGAACATCCGCACGGGCTGGATCGTCGCGGCGATCTGCATGTTCATGTTCGGGATCACGTTCCTGGTCGCGGCGGTCTACGTCTCGTGAGCCCGCTCGACCCCGAGCTGCCGCCCGTCGGCGAGGAGATCCACCTCCCCGGGCCGAGCATCTTGCCGCTGCTGACGGCCGTAGGGATAACGCTGCTGCTCGTCGGCTTCACCACCTTCATCGAGCTGAGCTTCGTGGGCGCGATCCTGACGATCGCCTGCATCGTGCGCTGGTTCAAAGACACGCGCGCGGAAACGAACGACCTTCCCCTGGATTAGCTGACAGCACCGCATGCGGTGCTGTCCCAGAACGGCGCATGCGCCGTTCTGCCGACCGCGCATGCGCGGTCGGTCCGGGGCCGCACATGTGCGGCCCCGCGGAGAGCGCATGCGCTCTCCGAACAACCCTCATCGGTAACAAGGGGGTGCCGCGCGCGGTCCCCACACCGCGCGCGAACCCTCATTCACCCCACTGCCGCGCTGACCGGAACGGGACAGATCGCTCCGTCCTCGGTCCAGCAGCGCACGACGTCGCGAACGGAGAGAATGCCCACAGTCTCTCCTCTCTCGACGACGATTAGATGGCGAAAGCCGCCGCGCACCATCGCGGCTGCGGCCTCCTCCAAAGACCAGTCCGGCGCCGCGTAGACCACGTCGCTCGTGAGGTGGTTCGCCACCAGCTCGGAGTCGGGGTCCTCGCCGGCGCCGAGCGAGGAGAGGATGTCGCGCTCGGTGATGATCCCCGGGCCCGCGGCCTCGGGGTCCATCACGACCGCGGCCCCCACGGCGCGGCGCGACATCAGCTGGGCCACGGCGCGCAGGCTGTGTCCCGGGCCTACCGCCAGGACCGTCGGACTCATGCCTTCGCATACCTGCATGGCCGCTCCTTTCGCACCAGCCTCTCCTCAGAAACCGGTCAAGCACTTGCAACGATTGGCTCAATCTATTACCCGCATCCCCAGGCGTCAAGCACCGCACCCCGCGCTCCATGTCGTTCAGGGAGCGAAGCCAATAGGATCACGCCTCGCTATGGAGAGGCCCGCGCAGTGAACAAGCAGAACCGCCCGATGGTGCTGACGATCGTCGCGGCCGTGATCGCCGTCGCGATCGGGATCGTGCTCAGCTACGTGATCCACTGGTTCCCGGTCCAGGCCTCGACGCAGGCGAAGAACACCGACCGCCTCTACCACGTGCTGGTCGACGCCTCGGTGCCGATCTTCGTGCTCGTGATCTCGGTCGTCCTCTACTGCGCCTGGCAGTTCCGGATGAAGCCCGGCGAGGAGCTGAAGGACGGCCCCCCGATCCACGGCAACACGCGCCTGGAGGTGTTCTGGACCGCGATCCCCGCGGTGATCCTGCTCGGGCTCGTCTCCTACTCGTTCGTGGTCCTCAGAGACAACGAGAAAAAGCCTTCGCGGGAGATCGACGTCGGCGTCACGGGGCAGCAGTTCGCCTGGACCTTCCAGTACCCGCCGTCGGTCACTGGAGGCAAGCCCGTCGAATCCGACCAGCTGTGGCTGCCGAAGGACGAGTCCGTCCGCTTCGGGCTGCACTCCAAGGACGTGATCCACGCCTTCTGGATCCCGGCCTTCCGCCTGCAGGAGGACGTCGTCCCGGGGATCACGGTCCACTACCGCGCCACCCCCGACCGGCTCGGCACCTACCCGATCGTCTGCAACCTGCTCTGCGGCGTCGGCCACTCGCTGATGCGCGCCCAGGTCCACGTCGTCACCGAGGACCAGTTCCACGAATGGCTGAAGAAGCGCGAGGCCCTCGCGGGCGCCAGCAGCTCCACCGGCTCGCGCGGCGCGACCTTGACGACTACCGGGAGGGCTGCGGGATAATGTCAAGGCATGCGCGCCAGGAGCGGTCGATGAACCACGTCGAGGGGATCGCCTGATGGCGACCACCGTCCCCGCTTCCAGCTCCACCGGCTACGGCGGCGGCTCCGGCTCGCTCGGCGCGAAATTGCGCGCCCCCGGCTTTCCCCGCGCCGCCTGGATGATGGTGCTGGGCGTCGCCTTCGCCTTCTTCCTGACGTGGGTCGTGCGGATGAGCAACGGCCACGGCCAGTACAAGCACTTCATCGACGGCGAAGCGATCCTGACCGTCTCGCTGATCGCCGTCCCGCTCACGTTCCTCGTGGGGCTCGGCGGCTTCGACTACTGGTTCTACTGGGCCGCCGGCCGCAAGACGCGCCCCGAGGACCACTCCGGCCACGGCGCCTATACCTGGAAGGACTACTTCCGGATCAACACCGATCACAAGGTGATCGGCATCCAGTACACGTGCAGCTCCTTCTTCTTCCTGCTGGTCGGCGGGCTGATCGCGATGCTGATGCGCGCCGAGCTCGCGGCCCCGGGCGCCCAGTTCGTCGACGCGAACACCTACAACGGCCTGTTCTCGGTCCACGCCTCGCTGCTGATCTTCCTGTTCGTGATCCCCGTCTTCGCGGGTCTCGGCAACTTCGTGATCCCGCTGATGATCGGCGCCCCCGACATGGCCTTCCCGCGCCTGAACGCGCTGTCGTTCTGGCTGCTGCCCGTCGCCGGCCTGATGATGCTCGGCAGCTTCTTCGCCCCCGGCGGCGCCTTCGCCGACGGCTGGACCGCCTATGCGCCGCTGTCGACCGATGCGCCCGTTGGGCAAACCTTCTTCTCGCTGGCGGTGCAGTTCGCGGGCGCCTCCTCGATCATGACCGCGCTCAACTTCCTCGTGACGATCATCACGATGCGCGCCCCGGGCATGAGCTTCTTCCGCATGCCGCTGCTGGTCTGGGCGAACTTCGCCACCTCGCTGCTCGTCGTGATCGCGACGCCCTTCATCGCGGCCTCGCAGTTCTTCGTGTTGCTCGACCACGCGCTCGGCTTCAACTTCTTCAACGCCGCCAAGGGCGGCGACGTGCTCATGTATCAGCACGTCTTCTGGTTCTATTCGCACCCTGCCGTCTACATCATGATGTTGCCCGGCTTCGGGATCATCAGCGAAGTCATCGCCGTGAAGTCGCGCAAGCCGATCTTCGGCTACCGGATGATGGCCTTCTCGCTGCTGGCGATCGTCGGCCTCGGCTTCACGGTCTGGGCGCACCACATGTTCACCTCCGGGATGGCGGCCTGGATCCGCATCCCGATGGCGATCACCACCGCGATCATCGCCGTCCCCACCGGGATCAAGATCTTCTCCTGGCTCGCGACGCTGTGGCGCGGCGTGCTGCACCTCGACACGCCGATGCTGTTCGCGCTCGGCTTCCTGACGACGTTCACGCTCGGCGGGATCAGCGGCGTGATGCTGGCGATGATCCCGTTCGACATTCACGTCTCCGCCACCTACTTCATCGTCGCCCACATCCACTACGTGCTGTTCGGCGGCTCGCTGATGACGATCTTCGCCGGCGTCTACTACTGGTTCCCGAAGATGACCGGGCGGATGTTCGACGAGCGCCTGGGCAAATGGCACTTCTGGAGCACGTTCGTGTTCTTCAACCTGACCTTCGGCCCGATGCACGTGCTCGGCCTGCAGGGGATGCCCCGCCGCGTCGAGGACTACGCCTCGAAGTTCGCGGACCTCAACCTGTTCATCTCGATCGCCAGCTTCGGCCTCGGCCTCAGCACGCTGATCTTCATCTACAACATGGTCACCAGCTGGCGCGGCGGCCCCGTAGCGACGAAAAACCCCTGGCGCGGGATGACGCTCGAGTGGCAGGTCTCCTCGCCGCCGCCGGTCTTCAACTTCGACAAGGTGCCCACCGTCGTCGGCGGGCCCTACGAGTACGGCGTGCCCGGCGCGGTGCACGGCACCTTCGCGCCCACGCCCAAGCCCGCCACCGTCGGCGCCGCGGGCGCAGCCCAGCCAGCGGGGTCCGGCGAGTGAGCCGCGAAGTCCTCGTCGTCGCGAACCGCACGCTCGGCGGTGCGAAGCTGCTCGAGGCCGTGCGCGCCCGCGCCGCCGAAGGCGACACGCGCTTTCGCCTCGTGGTGCCGCAGAGCAAGCCCAGCGCGGGCCTCGTGATCTACGACGAGGCCGTCCGCGAAGCCGCCCAGGCGCGCGTCGACCTCGCGCTGAACCTCGTCTCCCGCGAGGGCATCGACGGCGCGGGCGAAGTCGGCGACGAAGACCCCTTCCTCGCGACGATGGACGCCATCGCCGAGCGCCGCCCCGACGAGATCATCATCTCCACCTACCCCGCCGTCAGCTCCGGCTGGCTGCGCCGCGACCTCGTCGAGCGCATCCGCAACGCCTCCGGCCTGCCGGTCGAGCACGTCGTGGTCGACATCGACAGCGAGGGCCTGCCCTTCGAGGTGACGCTCGTCGTCGCCTCGAAGACGCTCGGCGGCGAGGAGCTGCACGAGCGGCTGAAGGAGAAGGCCGCCGGCGAGGAGGAACGGCTGTTCATCGTGATCGTCCCGCAGCCCGACGGCAGCGGCGGCGCGCCGCAGCTGGCGCGCGCCCGCCTCGCGACGATGCTCGACACGCTGCACAGCGAGGGCCTGCTGGGCTCGGGCATGATCGGCGATCCCGACCCCTACACCGCCGCCGTCAACGCGCTGGAGCTGTTCCGCGTCGACGACGTCGTCATCTCCACGCTGCCCGACGAGCGCTCCGGCTGGATGCGCGCGAACCTGATCGAGCGCGTGCAGCACATGACCTCCGCGCCCGTCGAGCACGTCGTCGTGGACCTCCAGGCAACCGCGAGCGCCGCATAGCCATGGAGGCCGCCAGCATCGCCGTCGGGCACGGCGGACACGCCGAGGAGCACGACCACCACGGGCCGCCGCCCGCGAACGTCAGCTCCCGCGTGAATCCCTCGCTGCTGGGGATGCTGCTTTTCATCATCTCCGAGGTGATGGTCTTCGGCGCCTTCTTCACGGCGTACTTCTTCATCCGCATCGCCCAAGGCGACCCGTGGCCCGCGGCGGGGACGAAACTGCCGGTGGAAGTCGCCGGGATGAACACCGCGATCCTCGTCTCCTCCTCGTTCACGATCCACTGGGCGGAGCAGGCGATCAAGAAAGGCAACCGCTTCGGGCTGAAGGCCGGGATGCTGACGACGTTCCTGCTCGGCTGCACCTTCCTCTTCATCCAGATCAACGAGTACGCGAACATCGGCTTCGCCCCGCAGGACGCGGCGCAGCAGACGATCTTCTACTCGCTCACCGGGCTGCACGGGGCGCACGTCTTCATCGGGCTGCTGCTGCTCCTGTTCGTGACGATCAGATCCTTCCGCGGGCATTACAGCCCCGAGTCCCATCGTGGCGTCGAGGTGCCGGGCATCTACTGGCACTTCGTCGACATCATGTGGCTGGTGGTCTACTTCACGGTCTACATCCTCTGACGACTGTGGGCACGGCGCGCTACTGCGTCCCCAGTCGCTCGCGTACGTAGTACGCGACGCTCCCTGCGTCCTTGTATCGCTTGACCCACAGCCGTCAGACCGCCTGATGCAGAACCCCCTCCGCACCGAGGAAGGGGCGTTTCGGCTGCTGCTGTACGTGCTGGCGGTCGCGGTTGTGGCGATCGTCGTGGTCGAGGCCGTGCGGGCGCTCAGCTGAGCGCGTAGCCTGGGCTCATGGAGCTTGAGCCGCCCGACGAGCGCAGGCGGCGGGCGTTCGTGGGAACCGTGGAGCTGATCGCGACGCTGATCGTCGTGCTGGCGATCGTCGCCCTCGTCGTCTGGTTCCTGTTCTTTGCCCATGACCCGCTGTTGCGGGTGTAGAGCTACTTCACAGTGAGGGTGCCGTACATGCCCGCCTGCCGGTGCCCGGGCACCTCGCAGAAGAACGTGTACGTGCCGGGCTTCAGCGTGACGCTGACTTTGGCGGTGCCCTTGGAGATGATCGGCGTGGCGCCGACTTTGCTGCCCTTCACGCTGGCGCCGCCTTCGCCGGTTTCGAGCGCGAGGTTGTGGTCGACGCCGGACATGTTCGGCATTTCGAGCACGACGGGGCCGGCTTTCGCGGTGGCCTTGTTCGTTTCGTAGGCGAGCTGGCCCTGCGCGTTGGCCTCGATCGAGAGCTTGCCGTTCTTCTCTTCGGCCGGCTTGCCCGACCCGGGGGCCTTGACGGCGCTGGCCAGCAGGCCGGTGTCCTTGCCGGTCTTCGCGACCGACTGCGCGACGTAGGCGGCGACGTCTTTCGCGGTCGAGCCGCTGACGAGGTTCTTCGGCATCGCGCCTTCGGGGTTGGGTATCTGGATCTGTTTTTCGACCACGCCGCGGACCGTGTCGCGGTTCGCCCCTTCTTTCAGGCTCGCGTAGAACGCTTCGTCGAGGTTCGGCCCGACGACGCCTTTCGTTTCGGCCCGCGCCAGCGTGTGGCAGGAGCCGCACTTGGCGACGAACGCCTTCTTGCCTGCGATCAGGTTCGCGTCGTCTTCGCCCTTGACCGAGCAGCCCGCGATCGCGAGCGCCAGCGCCGCGAGGGCTCCGAGCGCCAGGACGCGCACGAGCGCGCCGCGGCGCCTGCCGCGAGCGGCCGTGCCTGCATCCGTGAAAGCTCGAGCGCGGCGCATCAGCGGGCGGAACACTATCCGAAGCGGCGGGTGGCTCGACGGCAGCTCGCGCCCCCGCGCGGCGGGGGCGCGGGCGCGATCAGGGCAGCTGGAGCTCGTCCAGACGGCCCTGTGCCGCGGCGATCGCGCCCCGCGCGACCCCGGCCCAGGACCAGCGCTCGCGCACGGTCTCCACGAGCCCGGCGCGGGCCTGCTCGGCCAGCCCCGGGTCTGCCGTCAGCCAGCCGATCAGGCGCTCGGCGATCGCCGGCACCGCCCCGTCGTCGACGGGGAACGACAGCAGGCCCGACAGCGGCTCCGGCACGGCGCGCGCGAGCTCACGGCTGACCTCGGCGAGCCCCGAATGGCCGGCGCTGACCGGCAGCACGCCGCACGCCGCGGCCTCCGCCGCGACCATCCCGAAGGCCTCGGGGAACGTGCTCGGCACGACCATCGCCTCGCAGGCCGGCAGCAGCTCCGTGAGCTCCTCGTGGTCGAGACGGCCCGTCAGCACCACCTGCTCGCCCAGCCCGGCCGCCGCGGCCAGGTAGCGCTCACGCGCCTCCCCCTGCAAACCGTCGAGGAACGCGAGCAGATGGCGAAGCGGGTGGGCCTCCAAGGGCGCAGGCGCCGCGGGGTCGGCCTCCAGCGCGCGCCCCGCCAGCGCGATCTCGCGGGCGGACTCCAGGTCGCCGGCCCGCAGCGCGCCCAGCAGCCGCTCGAAGCCCTCGCGATAGGCGCCGAAGCCCACGACCACGAGCTTCGCCACGGGCACGCGCTCAAGCACGAGCGGCCAGGCCGCCAGCAGCAGGTCGACCCCCTTGCTGACGATCAGCTTGCCCACGAATGCCACGAGGCGGTCCTCGCCGGGCTCCAGGCGCGCCAGCGCCTCGCCCGCGGCGCGCTCGTCGCGGGCGAAGGCATCCCCGGAGGATGCGGGGGCGGCGCCCGCGTCATGCGAGGACAGTCGTTTTGCAAGCGCCCGCACGTCCGCGGCCGCCGCGGCCTGCTCACGCGGCGAGAAGCGCTCGACGTCCACGCCGGGCGGGCCGAGACGGGTGCGCGCCTGAACCGCCGGGTCCGCCAGCGCCTGCCACAGGCTCGCGGCGGTGTGGTGGGAGCCCACGAGGATCCCCCGCGCGCCCGCGATGCCCTCGCGCGCATACGGCAGGAAGCGCCCGGGCTCGGGCTTGACCGTGTACTCCAGCGCGCTGCCGTGGACCTTCACCGCGTATGGCACCCCCCCGCCCAGCGCGCGGGCGAGGATCGCGGGGCCCATCACGAGGTGGTTGGCCAGCGCGACGTCCGGCGACACGCGCCCGGCCAGCTCGCGCACCGCCGCGACGTTCGCCTCCACGTAGGCCTCGACCTCGGCTTCGCTGCACTCCGCGAACGTGCGCGCCTCGACGCCCTCGTAGCGGTCTGCGACATAAACGGGCAGCAGGCCGCCGATGTCGGGGCGATAGACCGTGCAGCTGCCCGTGCCCGCCACGCCGTCGCCCCGCGGTGCTCGCAGCTCGCGCACCTGCAACGCGCCGGCGTCCCAGTCGCCCATCGCGTCCACGAACGCCTGGCGCTCGGGATGGCGGTCCTGGCAGAGCAGATGCACCTCGTGGCCCTGGGCCACGAAAGCCGCCGCCAGGCGCGCGTTGTAGACGTTCGAGCCCGTGCCCGCGAGCAGGTAGCCGTGGAACACGAGGATCCGCACCGCGCGAGCCTAGCGGCCGCCTCCCCCGTGATCGGGCCGTTCCCGGGACGCATGGCGCTCCCGGCGACCGCTCCGATAGAGTCTGCGCCGTGAGCGTCAATCAGCGGTACCGGCTGCGCAACGCCGCCAGCGGGCGGGAGATCGTGATCGAGGCCGAGCCCGGCGAGATCTACATGGACCGGGACTCCGGCGAAGAGATGGAGGTCGTCGGCAAGATGCTGCCGCTCGCCCCCTCCCAGTCGCGCCTGCCCTGGGCGGTCGAGAACCTGCGCTTCTGCTCGTGGTGCGGGCAGCTCGCGCAGAAGGACCTCAACGACTGCCCGACCTGCGGGCGGCGCATGGGGCCGCTCGGATCGCCGGTGGGAGATCGTTGAAGGTTCGCGCCGGGCTCGTCCTGCTCGCGCTGCTCCTCTCCGGCCTGACGCTCGGGGCCTGCGGAAGCGGCGGCAGCGCCTCGGACAAGGTGCCCAAGAGCACCCCCGACATCACCCCGCCCGCCGACAACAGCGCCGAAAAGGCCGCCGCCCAGACGACGTCGACCTCGACCACGGCGACCAGCACCTCAAAATCGGAAAGCCCCGCGAACGAATCGGGCGGCAACGAAGCCACCGAAGAACCCGAAAGCGGCGGCAGCTCCAGCGGCGCGAGCGAAGCAGAAACCAGCAGCCCCTCCGGCGGCGCCTCCTCCGAAAAAGAAGAAGAAAAATCCGCCGCGGGTTCGAGCCCGTCGGGCGGCGCCAGCGCCCCGACCGGCAAATAGGTCGCCGCTAGGCCATCAGGCGCCCGACGATCTCCGTCGAGCGGTGAATCTGGGGTTCTGTCGCCAGCACGGCGTCGTTGTAGAGGAAGGCCTCCGCCATCCGCACGATCGCGTAGGCGAGGTTGCGCAGCTCCGGCTCCGGCGTCGCCAGCGCGCCGAGCCGGTGCTCCTCGATCAGCAGGTCGTGGATCGCGTTGACCATCGTCGGGTGCACGTGGCCCGTGCGCGAGGTCAGGATCCGCAGCGCCAGCGTCGGGTCGTCCTGTAGCAGCATCTGCAGCGGGCGGAAGTTCACCGCGCTGCACGCGAACTGTTCGTAGACCGCGAGCACCAGCGCCGTGCCGTGCTCGCCGGCGTGCTCCTGGCGCGCGACCCGCAGCAGGTCGAGCGACAGCGAGGCGACGACCTCGCCCAGCAGCGACTCGCGATCGCCGCACCACTGCGCCAGCGTCTGCGGCGTGATCCCGAGCTGCTCGGCCAGCAGCGGCATCTCCAGCGGCTCGCACTCGATGAACGTGCGCCGGGCCTGCTCGAAGGCGCCCGCCGGCGTCGAGCCTCCCGTCGCCCCGGCCCGGACCTCCACCGCGGCGCTCGCCGCCGGCGAGGCCTCCGGCATGTCCAGGCCGACGCCGCTGTAGGCGCGACCCAGGCACACGCGGTCGCGCCCCTCGGCCTTGGCCCGGTAGAGCGCCCTGTCCGCGGCGATCAGCAGCTCTTCGAAGTCGCCGTCGACGCCGTCGCCGACGGTCACGCCGATCGACATCGTCATCCGCAGGCCCGCGGGGTGCGAGGCGCCGATCGCGTCGCGTACGCGCTCCGCCGTCGCCAGCGCCCGCGCCTCGTCGGTCCCCCCCAGCAGGATCACGAACTCCTCGCCGCCGTAGCGGTAGATGTAGTCGAACGTCCGCAGCGTCGCCCGCAGCGTGGCGGCCACATCGCGCAGGACCGCGTCGCCGACGTGGTGGCCGTGGCGGTCGTTGACGCGCTTGAACTCGTCGAGGTCGCCCATCAGCACCGCCAGCGGCAGGCCCGAGACGCGCGCCTGGGCGATCAGCTCCTGGGCGCGTACCGTCAGCGCCTGGCGGTTGAACAGCCCGGTCAGCGGGTCCACCACCGCCTCGGCGCGGTGCTTGAGGTCCGAGCGCATCGACGCCGTCGAGAGCACGACGACTCCGCCCAGCAGCACCAGCGGCACGATCAGCCGCTGCGGCCGTTCCGCCACCGCGGCCGGGTCGACGCCGACGGTCACCGCGATCATCACGCCCGCGGTCCAGACAACGCCCGTGATCACGCCGCGCAGCCTGAAGCGCGAGCTGAGCGTCACCGCGGCGATCGCGAGCCACGGGATGAAGGCGCTGCGCGGCCCGCCCGTCGCCGCGATCACGACGCCCATCGCCGCCTGCGAGAAGGCCCATGCCCCCATGAACCAGTACTCCGGGCGCCTGCTCGCTCGCAGCCGCCTGCCCGCGATCCAGTAGCCAAGGAGCGTCGTCGCGACCGCCAGCAGCGGCCACCAGCCGATCCACGGCGCGAGGATCGCGAGCCCCGCCGTGATCATCGCGAACACCGCCAGGCGCGCGGAGCCGAGATGGCCTTCCATGTCGAGCAGGCGCTGGCGCGTGGAGTCGTCTTCGCAGAGCAGGCTCGCGCCCTTTTCGCGCCTCTGCTGGGCGCGGCTGTTGGGGGAAACGATGTCTTGGGGCGCTGCCGCGACGATCGCGGGGTCCACCCAGGGCCCGCGGCTCAATCCCCCGAGCGGCCGCGGAACGTGCAATGTCCTCACCCACCGACTATCGGCCGCTCGGCGCGGTCCTCAAGTGCTGCAAGATCGCCTCAACGGACGGCCCGCGGCCGCCCGCGGGCCGCAGCCCGGGGGCGCGGGACCGATCCGCACCCCAGGCCTGGGACGTGAAGCTCCTTCGGTTCTAAGGAGTCGAAACGAGCGTCGCGCTATACGTCAGGCGCGCCGTTTGGTACAGGCAGTAGTACTGCACCGCCGAGCCGATCGAGGTCTGCGTGCTCTGCGAGCTGGTGCTGGAGCACTGCTTCTTTTCACGGCTCGCCCGCCACGAGGTGTCCTTGCCGAAGCCGAGCGCCAGCGCCGGCGCCCACGTCGGCACGGTCAGCGCGACGATGTAGCCCTTCTTCACGGCGATCGAGCGTTCCAGCGGGAACTGGACCGTTTTGCCGAAGTACTTTTCGAGCTTGACCGTCGGGCTGGAGGCGATGAGCTTGTAGGTCAGGTTCGGCTTCTTCTGCGGCTGCAGGATCGCGATCCCGGCTTCGGCGGCGCCGCCCTCGTTCGCGTTGAAGAACTTGACCTGCGTCGCGTTCGGCTTGCCGAGGTTGATCGTCCAGGCGACGATCGAACCCGCTTTCGGGATGTTCGTCAGCGTCGTGTTCGTGGCGACCTTGACCTGGAAGCCGGTCGTACGGCTGACCGCCAGGCACGGGCTGGCCGGGCAGCTGGGGGTCGTTTCGGGCGTCGTCGGCGGGATCACGCCCACTTCGGTGATCGTCGCAGTGGCGAGCCCGGGAACGGCAAGGAGGAGCGCGAAGCTCGTGAGGGTGGCGATATATGCGCGTTTCATCATTGTCATTCAACACCGGGGAAGGGCAGATGTAGCGATATCGACATTTCGCTATCCAGCCCCCAGTTCCTGCGCCACGGACGCGATCTGCTCGGAGTCGCCGGGCGTCGGCACCCACGGCAGCCTCAGCCCGTCGCCCTCGTAGCGGGGGATCACGTGCAGGTGGAAGTGGAACACCGTCTGGAACGCCACTGCTCCGCAGGAGTTCAGCAGGTTCACGCCGTCGGCCCCCAGACGCCCCTTCGCGCGCGCGGCCAGGCGCTGGGCCGCCAGCGACACGGCGCTCAGGTCCTCAGCGTCGATGCTCAGCAGGTCCGGCGTGTGCTCGCGCGGGATCACCAGCGCATGCCCACGCGTCGCGGGGGCGATGTCCATGAAGGAGATCGTCCGCTCGTCTTCGGCCACGATCCTCGCCGGCAACTCGCCCGCGACGATCTTGCAGAAGATGCAGTCAGGGTCCCGCATCGGCGGAAGCCTATTGACTGACCAGCTCGCGGGCGTGCGCGAGCGCCTGCTCGCGCGTCGCGACCTCGCCTGCGTACTGCGCCTGGGCCAGCTGCTCCAGCAGCCCGCCGAGCCGCGGTCCCGCCGGGATGCGCAGCTCGCGCGCCAGCTCGTCGCCGCGCAGCAACGGCGACGGCGGCCCCTGCTCGCGCCAGCGCAGCGCGTCGCCCAGCATCGCCTGCGCGAGCTGCACGTGCTTCGCGATCGCCGGCTGAGCCTTCTCGCCCCGCGTCGCGAGCCGGTCGGCGATCGACAGCAGCGTCACGTCCACCTCGACCGGCTCGGTCGTGCGCAGATAGGCGAACACCGTGCTCCGCGCCAGCGGCTGGGGCTCGTGCACGAGAAAGCCCAGGCGCAGGTGGTGACGGGCCAGCGCCGCGACGTGCGCCCGCAGGCGCTCGCTCGCGCGCAGCCGCCCCAGCACCTCGCGCGCCAGCTCCGCCCCACGCTCGTCGTGGCCGATGAACGTCACGCGCCCGCCCGGCAACCTGCCGCGCGTCAGCGGCTTCGCCGCGTCGTGCAGCAGCGCACCCCAGCGCAGCGCGTGGGCACGGGTCAGGTTGTCCGCCAAGGGCTCGGCCAGCAGCTCCGCGACCGCGGCGCGGTGCTCGCCGAGCGCCGCGCCCAGCTCCTGCCGCCGGCGGTCGCCCAGCTCGTCCTCGCCGGCCGCGAAGCGCTCCAGCGCGATCGTGCCCGCCAGCACCTCCAGCGTGTGGTCGTGCACGTCGGCGTGGTGGAAGCGGTTCTGCCCGATTCCCCGCAGCGCCTCGAGCTCCGGCAGCACGACAACGGTCGCGCCCAGCTCGCTCATCAGCGCCAGCCCGCGAAGCGCATCCTCCGCCGCGACGATCCGCCGCAGCTCCATGAACACGCGCTCGGGCGAGCAGCGCGACAGCGCCGCGGCCTGCTCGCGCGCGAGGCTCAGCGTCTGCGGCTCGGGCTCCAGGCCCAGCTCGACCGACACCCGCACGAGCCGCAGGACGCGCAGCGGGTCGTCCGCGAACGCCCCGGGCCCCGCCGCCCGCAGTCGCCCGGCCGCCAGGTCCCCCAGCCCGCCCAGCGGGTCGATCGGCTCGCCGCCCGCCACCGGCTCGGCGATCGCGTTGACGGTGAAGTCGCGCAGCGCGAGATCCGCGTGCAGCGAGCCGCCGCGCAGCGGCTCGACGTCCACCTGCCAGGAGGAGTCGCGCGCCGAGACGCGCCATGCGCCGAACTCCTCCGAGAGCGCGAAGCACGCCGCCCGCCCTGCCGCGTCGGCGATCGCCCGCGCCGCCGCCGCGGGGTCGCCGTCGACCACGACGTCGAGGTCCGCCGTCCCGCGCCCCAGCGCGCGGTCACGGATCGCGCCGCCCACCAGCCAGGCGTCGCGGCCGTCGAGCGCCGTGCGGATCGCCTGCCGCGGGTCAGCCATGCCCCGTCGGGCTGGGCTCCGGAGCGCCTGCGAAGCCGCTTGCCCGGCTCTCCCCGCCGCGATCGCCCCCCGCGCCGTCGCCGGCGTACTCGCGCGGCACGCGCCGGGTCAGCCCGCAGGTGACCTCGTAGTTGATCGTGCCCAGCCGGCGCGCGACCTCCTCCGCCGTGATCCGCTGCCCGCCGTCGGCGCCGATCAGCACCACTGGCGCGCCGCGCAGGCGCTCGGCCGCGGGATCGGGGCCGAGATCGACCGTGACGTTGTCCATGCTCACCGTCCCCACCAGCGGGTAGCGCGCGCCATCGATCAGCACCTCCGCGTTGTTCGACAGGCCGCGCCGCCAGCCGTCGCCGTAGCCGATCGGCAGCACCGCCAGCTGCGTGTCGCGCTCGGCGACGAAGCGGCGCCCGTAGCCGGCGCTCTCGCCCGCCCGGCAGCGCTTCACCTCCGCGACGTAGGAGCTGAGCGTCAGCGCCGGCTCCAGGTCCCGCTCGGCGGGATCGGCGCCGAACGGGTCCATGCCGTAGACCGCGATCCCGCAGCGGGCCATGTCGAAGTGGGCCCGCGGCTCGCGCAGCAGCGCAGCGCTGTTCGCCGCGTGCACGATCAGCTCGGGCTGCCGGGCCTGCTCGGCCAAGGCCCAGCGCGAGAAGGCGTCGAGCTGGGCCTCGAAGAAGCCGTCGTCGTCCAGTTCGTCCGCCGTGGCGAAGTGCGTCATCAGGCCCACCGGCTCGACGCCCTCCGTTGCCAGCGCCAGCTCCAGCACGGCGCTCGCCAGCTCCGCGTCGCGCGTGCCCAGGCGACCCATGCCCGAATCGAGCTTGACGTGCACCCGCCCGCCACCCGCCGCCGCGACCTCCTGCACGTAGCGCTCGCTCCACACGACCACGTCCGCCCCGGCCGCGAGCGCGTCGCGCAGCTCCTCCGGCGTGAGCGCCCCCATCACGAGGACCGGCACCTGCGCGAGCCCCGCGTCGCGCAGCTCGCGCGCCTCCGGCGCCGTCGCCACCGCCAGCCAGCTCGCGCCGCCCGCGAGCGCGGCGCGCGCGCTCTGCGCGGCGCCGTGGCCGTAGCCGTCGGCCTTCACCACCGCGCACAGACGGCCGTCGGCGCCGAGCTCCGCGCGCAGCCGCGCGCAGTTGCGCGCGATCGCCGCGAGGTCGACGCTCGCCTGCGCGCGGCGCGCGCTCACAACATCCCCTCGCCGCGCGCCGCCGGCAGCGCTTCGATCACGTCGCCGGCGATCACGCCCTCCGGCGAGCCGTGCCTGCGAGCCGCGACGCGCCCCGCTCGCGCGTGCAGCCACACCGCCGCGGCCGCGGCCGTGAAGGCTTCGAGCCCGGCCGCCAGCAGCGCGGCGACGACGCCCGTCAGCACGTCGCCCGTGCCCGCCGTCGCCAGCGCCGGGCTGCCGCCGCGGCTGACCGCCACGCGGCCGGAGGGGTCGGCGATCAGCGTGTCGTCGCCCTTCAGCACCACCACCGCGCCCGACTGCTCCGCCGCCGCCCGCGCGTGGCGCAGGCGTTGGCGCTCGACCTCAGCGCTGTCCAGCCCCAGCAGGCGCCCCAGCTCGCCCGCGTGCGGGGTCAGCACCGTCGGCGCCGGACGGCTCCGCAGCGCGGGCAGCTCGCCCGCGTGGGCGTTGAGGCCGTCCGCGTCCAGCACCAGCGGCGCGTCCGCCTCGCGCGCGAGCGCCCGCGCGAACTCGAAGGCCTCCCGCTCGCGCCCGAGCCCCGGGCCGAGCGCGAGCGCACCACCGGGCCGGATCGCCTCCTGCACCTGCCGCGCGGCCTCTGGCGCGAGCGCGCCGCCGCGCTCTCCCAGGCCGCGCGTCATCAGCTCCGGCGTCGCCGCGCCCGCCAGCACGTCCTGCAACGAGGCCGGTACGCAGGCGATCACGTAGCCGGCCCCGGCGCGCATCGCCGCCTGCGCCGCCATCCGCGGCGCGCCCGTCAGCCCGCGCGAGCCGCCCGCCACGACGACCTGCCCGGAGGCGAACTTCGTCGAGTCCGCCGCCCTGCGCGGAAGGCGCTCACCGAGCGCGTCGGCGATCAGCCCGGTGCGCGCCGCCATCGGCGCGCCGCGCGGGATGCCGATCTCGATCGCGTGCACCTCGCCCGCGTGGGCCTTGCCCGGCGCGATCCAGAGGCCGGGCTTGCCCGCGTGGAAGGTGACCGTTACGTCGGCGCGGACCGCCTCGCCCGCGACCGCGCCCGTCGAGGCGTCGACGCCGCTTGGCACGTCCACCGCCACGACGCCCCCCGGGGCGGCGTTGATCGCCGCGATCGCCTCCGCCGCCGCGCCGTGGGGCTCGCCCGCGAAGCCCGTCCCCAGCAGCGCGTCCACGATCACGCTCGCCCGCCCGATCGCCTCTGCGCCCTGCTGCAGTGTCAGCGGCGCCTCGCCTGGAAGCCGCTCCAGGTTCGCGGCTGCGTCGCCCTCGAAGTCCTCCCGCGGCGCGATGCAAACGACGGCCACCTCGCGGCCCGCCTCGCGCAGCAGCCTCGCCACCACGAGCCCGTCGCCGCCGTTGTTGCCCTTGCCACAGACCACCGACACGGGCCCGTCGCCGTCGTGCACCTCCACCGCGCGCGTCACCCCCGCGCCGGCGCGCTCCATCAGGTCGAGCCCCCGGACGCCCCGATCCTCGATCGCCCAGCGGTCCACGCCGCGCATCGTCTCCGCGTCCGGCAGCGGCTCAAGCCAGTCCGGCAGGCTCTCCACGGCAGCGATGCTAGATGGTCGGCCGCACGCCGAGCGGGAACGCGGGCTCCGGTGGCGTTCGGCCGCCGGCGCTCAATCGAGGTCGCGCAGGTGCTCGTACGCTCGTGGCGGCCGGCGCGGGGGATCCGTCTCGCGAGCGCGCAGGTCGAAGTACAGGACCGCCAGCACCAGCGCGGACAGCGACGCCAGAACCGTGTCCACGGCCATCCCGAGCGCCACCGCGGAGACGGAGGCCGACCCGAGCGTCGCGTCCAGGTCGGAGGAGCGCGCCACCAGATGCACCAGGAAGCCGATGAGGGCAAGGCACATCAGCATCAGGAAGATCTCCGGGTATCGGCCCGCGCCAAGGCGCCTGCTGCGCCCCAGCGCCGCCACCCACGTCACGCGCTCGATCGAGGCGACCTGCGCCGCGACGGCCCAGCGAAGCATCAGCACGATGCCGGGGATGATCAGCAGCAGCAGGCCGGCGAAGATCCCCAGGTTCGCCGCGATCTCGGTCGCCGCCACCAGCGGGAGCACGACCAGGCCGTCGCGCGCGACCGTCAGCAGCCGCGGGCGCCGGCCCTCGCCGATCGCGCTCACCGCGTGCATGTGCAGCGCCGAGACCAGTGGGCCGACCAGCGAGAAGTCCAGCAGCTCCAGCAGCAGGCTGGTGCCGGCGTCGTGATCCACGACCGAGAGCGAGCCGACGCCCGTGAGCGCGAGCCGCAGCAGGTCGTAGGGCACGACGACGCCGGCCGCGAGCGCCAGGAACAGCAGCGGATAGCGCCCGTAGAGGACCAGCGTCGTCGTGAAGAGCTGCCCGATCGAGCGCGGGCGGCCCAGGTCCAGCGATGCCGGCGAGTCCACCGGCGGAAGCTACTCGACCGTGACCGTCTTCGCCAGGTTGCGCGGCTGGTCCACGTTCAGGCCGCGGCTGCGGGCCACGGCGTACGCGAGCAGCTGCAACGGGATCACCGCGATGATCGGTTGCAGCATCCAGTCCGTCGCCGGGACCGCGATCGAGGCGTCGGAGTGCGGCTCGACCTCGCCGTCGCCCTCCGTCGCGACCGCGATCACGCGCGCGCCACGCGCGCGCGCCTCCTGCATGTTGGAGATCAGCTTGTCGAGCACCGGCGAGCGCGTCGCCACGCACACCACCGGCGTCGCCTCGTCCAGCAGCGCGATCGGGCCGTGCTTCATCTCGCCCGCGGCGTAGGCGTCCGTGGAGATGTAGGAGATCTCCTTCAGCTTCAGCGCGCCCTCCAGCGCCACCGGCAGGCCGACGTGGCGCCCGATGTAGAAGAAGAACTCCGCGTCCCAGCAGGTCTTCGCGATCTCCTCCGCCTGGCTTTCGCAGCGCTCGATCGTCTCGTCGATGCAGTGCGGCAGGCGCTTCAGCTCCGCCACCAGTTCCGCGATCCGCGCGGGCTCCAGCGTGCCGCGCAGCTCCGCCAGGCGCAGCGCCAGCAGGTACATCACCGCGACCTGGCAGACGAACGTCTTCGTCGCCGCCACGCCGATCTCGAGGCCCGCGCGCGTGTAGAGCACGCCGTCGGCGTCGCGCGTGGCCTGCGAGCCGCGCGTGTTCGTGATCGCCAGCACCGTCGCGCCGCGCTCGCGCGCCAGGCGCATCGCCGCCAGCGTGTCGGCGGTCTCGCCCGACTGCGAGACGCCGATCACCAGATCGCCCGGCCCCACGACCGGGTTGCGGTAGCGGTACTCGGAGGCGATGTCCATCTCCACCGGCACCCGCGCCCACTCCTCCAGCGCGTAGCGGCCGATCAGGCCCGCGTGGTAGGCGGTGCCGCAGGCGACGACCACGATCCGCTTCACGTCCTTGAGGATCGACTCGTCCAGCGCCCCCTCCTCGTCGAGGTCGACGCCGTCGCCGCGCGCGGTGCGGTCGAAGATCGTGTCCGCCACGGCGTCGGCCTGTTCGTGGATCTCCTTCAGCATGAAGGTGTCGTAGCCGCCCTTCTCCGCGGTCTCCTGGTCCCAGTCGACCTGCTCCACGCCGCGCTGCACCTCGGCGCCGTCGCCGGTCATGATCTCCACGCCCTCCGGGCGCAGCACGACGATCTCGCCGTTCTCGACGTACTGCACGTCGCGGGTCTCCGAGAGGAACGCCGGCACCGCAGAGGCCACGAACTGCTCGCCCTCGCCGCGCCCCACGATCAGCGGGCACTCCTTGCGCGCGCCGACAAGCAGGTCCGGCTGCTCGAGGCTCATCGCCACGAACGCGTAGTGCCCCTCCAGTTCGCCGAACGCCAGCCGCACCGCCTCGGCAAGGTCGTCGCGGTAGTGCGCCGCGATCAGGTGCGCGATCACCTCGGCGTCGGTCTCGGAGGTGAACACGCAGCCTTCGCCCAGCAGGCGCTCCTTCAGCGCCATGTAGTTCTCGACGATCCCGTTCACCACGACGTGGACGCGGTCGTCGCTGTCGAAGTGCGGGTGGGCGTTCTCCTCGCTGACGCGGCCGTGCGTCGCCCAGCGGGTGTGCCCGATGCCGGTCGTCGCGGGTTTCTGCGCCACCGCCACGGCGCCATTCTGCCGGGCGGCCGCCGCGCCGCTCAGCTTCGTCTCCAGCGCGCTCAGGTTGCCGACGGCCCTGACGGCCTCGATCTGCCCGTCGGCGATCACCGAGATCCCCGCGGAGTCGTAGCCGCGGTACTCCAGCTTGCTCAGGCCCGCGAGCAGCAGCTCACGCACAGGACGTCCGCCAACGTAACCGACGATGCCGCACATCGGAACGAAGATACCAGCGCTTTTCAGCCCCGCTCGGCCTGCACGCGCGCCACCAGACGCTCGTTCTAGCCCAGCTCCGCCTCTACGAGCGCCACGAGCCGCTCGCACACGTCGTTTGCCTCGTCCTCCGTGGGCGCCTCGACCATCACCCGCACCAGCGGCTCGGTGCCACTGGGACGCACCAGCACGCGCCCGCGGCCCGTCAGCTCGCGCTCGGCCTCCGCCACGGCCTGGTCGACGCTCGCCGCGTTCGCCAGCGCCTCGCGGTCGCGCACGCGCACGTTCACCAGCCGCTGCGGCAGCTTCGCCATCGCGTGACGCTCGCTGAGGTCGCCGCCCGCCAGCGCCTCCATCGTCAGTAGCGCGCTCGCGATACCGTCGCCCGTGCGGTTGAAGCCCATCTCGATGATGTGCCCCGACTGCTCGCCGCCCAGCGCCCAGTCGCGGGCGCGCAGCTCCTCCAGCACGTAGCGGTCGCCCACCTTCGTCGTCACCACGTTCACGCCCGCGCGCTCCATCGCGGAGTGGAAGCCGTAGTTCGTCATCACCGTCACCGCGACGCCATCGCCGTTCAGGCGCCCCCGCTCGCGCAGGTGCAGCGCCGCCAGCGCCAGCAGCTCGTCGCCGTCGACGACCTGGCCGCGGCGGTCCACCGCCAGCACGCGGTCGCCGTCGCCGTCGAAGGCGAAGCCGACCGAATGCCCGCCCGCCACGACCCGCTCCGCCAGCGCCTCGACGTGGGTGGAGCCGACGCCGTCGTTGATGTTGCGCCCGTCGGGGGCGTCCGCGATCACCGTGACCGTCGCGCCCAGACGCCGGAAGATCTCCGGGGCCACGTGGTAGGTCGCCCCGTTCGCGCAGTCCAGCAGCACGTCGGCGTCACGCAGATCCAGCTCCGAGAAGCGCACGTGCAGCTCGCGCAGATAGTCCTCCGCCGCCCCGCGCAGCTCGCGCACGCTGCCGACCGCCGTGTTCGCGGGCGGCGCCTCGCGCTCCAGCACGCGCTCGATCGCGTGCTCGCTCTCGTCCGAGAGCTTGTAGCCGTCGCCCGCGAAGAACTTGATCCCGTTGTCCTGGTAGGGGTTGTGCGAGGCTGACAGCACCACCGCCAGGTCGAAGCCGTAGCGGTGGATCAACAGCGGCGCCGCCGGCGTCGGCAGCACGCCGCCCAGCAGCGCTTCGCCTCCCGCGGCGCTGACCCCCGCCGCGACCGCGGCCTGAAGCATCTCGCCCGACTCGCGCGTGTCGCGCACGATCAGCACGCGTGGCGCGTCGCTGCCCGTCTGCTCGCTCGCCGCGCGTCCCAGGGCCAAGGCCAGCTCGGCGGTCAGGAACTCGCCCGCGAGACCGCGAACTCCGTCGGTGCCGAACAGCTTGCGGGGGATGCTCACCCTGGCTTTATCGGCGCTAGCGCTTGGAGAACTGAGGCCGCTTGCGCGCCTTCTTCAGGCCGGCCTTCTTGCGCTCCTTCGCGCGCGAGTCGCGCGTCAGGAAGCCCCTGCGCTTCAGCTCGCCACGCAGGTTCGGGTCGGCCTCCAGCAGCGCGCGTGAGACGCCGTGACGAAGCGCCCCCGCCTGCGCGGAGATGCCGCCGCCGTGCAGGCGCGCGACCACGTCCATCTTCTCCTGGTAGCCCACCGTCTCAAGCGGCTGGCGGATGTTCCGCTGGAGCGTGTCGCGCGGGAAGTGCTGCTCCAGCGTGCGCCCGTTGATTTCGTAGGTGCCCTTGCCGGGGCGCAGCGTCACGCGGGCGATCGCCGTCTTGCGCTTGCCCGTGGCGCGGTAGCGCGCGCCCGCCGCGAGGTCGATCGCCGCCGTGGCGATCGGCTCGCTCAAAGTCTCCTCGCCCTCCTCGGCCTCGCCCTCAGCCTGCGGCGCCGCCTCGGCGTCCTCGCCCTCGACCGCGTAGGGGTCCTCGTAGGCGCTCTCGCCGCGCCCGAGCGGGTCCGCGCCCTCGGGGACGATGTCCACTTCCAGGTGCGCCCCCGGCACCGCCGGTTTCGCGCTCGTGCCCGCTGTGTCGGCGTCGTCGCCTTCGTCCTCTTCCTCGTCGACCGCGGCCTGCACCGCAGTGGCGTCCTGCGCCTCCTGCGCCGCCTCGAGCGCCGCGTCCTCCGCCGAGCCCGCTACCTCCTGGGCCTCGCCAGTCGGTACCGCGTGCCCCTCGCCGCCGGGCTCCACCGTCGCCGGCTCGGGCGCCGGGTGCTCCGCAGGCGCCTCGCGCGCCTCCTCCGCGGCCTCCAGCGCCGCGTCCTCCGCCGAGCCCGCGATCTGCTCCGCGTCCTCGCCGGGCACCGCGTGCTGCGGCTCCTCGCCCTGCGGCGTCTCCGGGTTCTCGGGGCTCTGCTCGTCCGGCATCAAATCTCCAGCTGTTGCGGTTTCTGCGCGGCGTGCGGGTGCTCAGGACCCGCGTACACCTTCAGCTTCGTCAACTGCTTACGCGCGAGGCGGTTGCGGGGCATCATCCCTTTCACCGCCAGGCGAATGATCTCCTCGGGACGGCGCGCCTGCATCTCCTCGAAGCTGCGCGAGCGCAGCCCGCCCGGGTAGCCCGAGTGGCGGTAGTAGCGCTTGTCCTGGCGCTTGTTGCCCGTCACCTGAATCTTCTCCGCGTTCACGACCACGACGAAGTCGCCCGTGTCGATGTGCGGCGTGTACTCCGGCTTGCGCTTGCCGCGGAGCATGTCCGCGATCTGCGTCGCCATCCGGCCCAGCGTCAAGCCGTTCGCGTCCACGAGCAGCCAGTTGCGCTCGCGGTCCGTCGGCTTCGCTACGTATGTCTTCGTCGAGGGAGCCATAGGCGTGAAAAAGGCCACGAGCCCGTCGTCCGGACGCGCGGCGAGGCCGACATCATAGGCGAAGCGGAGCTTCATCGGAAGTTCATATTCGCTTCCGGTGCCAGCTGCCAGCCACCAGGCCGACGGATCGTGGTTCCTGGCAAGGACGCAGGGAGCGTGGCGTGCTCTGCACGCGAGCGACTGAGGACGCAGCCAGGGGCCGCGAGACTAGGTCTGGGGGATTACTCCCACTCGATCGTGCCCGGCGGCTTTGAGGTGATGTCCAAGACGACGCGATTCACCTCGCGCAGCTCGTTGATCATCCGCGAGGCGATCGCCTCCAGCAGGTCGTATGGCAGCCGCGCCCAGTCCGCCGTCATCGCGTCGTCGCTCGTCACCGCCCGCAGCACCACCACGTAGCCGTACGTGCGCTCGTCTCCCTGAACGCCCACCGTGCGCACGTCCGGCAGCACGCAGAAGGACTGCCACAGCTCGCGGTACAGCCCCGCCTTGCGGATCTCCTCCTGCAGGATGTGGTCCGCCTCGCGCAGCACGTCCAGGCGCTCCTTCGTCGCTTCGCCGCCCACCACGCGGATCGCGAGGCCCGGGCCAGGGAAGGGCTGGCGCCAGACCAGGCGCTCCGGGAGACCCAGCTCGATCCCCACCGCCCGCACCTCGTCCTTGAACAGCGCCCGCAGCGGCTCCACCAGCTCGAATTGCAGGTCCTCCGGCAGCCCGCCCACGTTGTGGTGGGACTTGATCGTCGCCGCGCCCGTGCCGCCGCCCGACTCGATCACGTCCGTGTAGAGCGTGCCCTGCACCAGGAAGCGCGCGCCCTCGCCCCCGTTGGAGCCCGCCAGCTTCTCCGCCTCCTCCTCGAACACGCGGATGAACTCCGCCCCGATCGTCTTGCGCTTCGCCTCCGGCTCCGTGACGCCTTTCAGCTTGTCCAGGAAGCGCCGCTCCGCGTCCACCGCCACCAGCGGCACCTTGAACGTGTCACGGAACGCGCTCACCACCTGCTCGCCCTCGTCCTTGCGCATCAGGCCGTGGTCCACGAACACGCACGTCAGCTGGTCGCCCACCGCGCGGTGCACCAGCAGCGCCGCCACGGAGGAGTCGACGCCCCCCGAAAGCCCGCAGACCACCGGCGCCTCCCCCACCTGCGCCCTGATCCGGCGGATCTGTTCCTCCACGATCGACGCCGCCGACCACGTCTGCTCGCAGCCGCAGATCTCCGTCAGGAAGCGGGTCAGGATCTCCTGGCCGTAGGGGGTGTGGACCACCTCGGGGTGGAACTGGATCCCGTAGATCCCGCGCCCCGTGTCCTCGACCGCCGCCACCGGCGAGGAGCTCGACGACGCCAGCGCCGTGAAGCCCGGCGGCGGCTCGAACACCGTGTCGCGGTGGGACATCCAGCACGTCTGCTCGCGGGGAAGGTCGTGCAGCAGCACACCGGGCTCGGAGACGTGCAGGTCGGAGCGGCCGAACTCCCCCACCTCCGCCTGCTCCACGCGCCCGCCCAGCTCGTGCACCAGCAGCTGCATCCCGTAACAGATGCCCATCACCGGTACGCCCAGCTCCAGCAGCTCGCGCTGCAGACGCGGCGCGCCCTCCGCGTAGACGGAGGCCGGCCCGCCCGAGAGCACGATCCCCCGCGGTTTGCGCTTCGCCACCTCCTCCACCGGGACCGTGTGCGGCAGCAGCTCGCTGAACACGCCGATGTCGCGAATCCGGCGCGCGATCAGCTGGCTGTACTGGCCCCCGTAGTCGAGGACCACGATCTCCTGCGTGGCCGTCTCCGGCTGGGTGCCATCTGCGGCGGTCGGCTCTGGGGCCGTGACAGCCGCCTCAGTCATGTACTAGAGCTGCTGCCTTTCCATTGGTGGCACCCATGCCCACTTGCTGGTCGCGCTGGAGCGCCTTGCCCTCCGTCTGCAGCGCCGGCGCGATCACGACCTCCGCGCGGTTGAACTCCGCCAGGTCCTTGTGGCCGCACGTCGCCATCGACGTCCGCAGCCCGCCGAACAGGTTGAAGGTGCCGTCGTTCTCGCGCGCCGGCCCCACCAGGATCTCTTCCAGCGAGCCGTTCTGGTGCGTCGCCACGCGGGCGCCGCGCGGCAGGCTCGGGTGGAACGTCGCCATGCCCCAGTGAAAGCCGCGGCCAGGCGCCTCGTACGCCCGCGCCAGCGGCGAGCCGATCATCACCGCGTCCGCGCCCAGCGCGATCGCCTTCGAGACGTCGCCGCCGTTGCGCATGCCGCCGTCCGCTACCACCTGCACGTACTCGCCCGTCTCCAGCATGTGCGTCGAGCGCGCGTGCGCCACGTCCGCGATCGCCGTCGCCTGCGGCACGCCGATCCCCAGCACGCCGCGCGTCGTGCACGCCGCGCCCGGGCCGACGCCCACCAGCACGCCCGCCGCGCCCGTCCGCATCAGGTGCAGGCCCGTGTGGTAGGAGGCGCAGCCGCCCACCACCACCGGCACGTCCAGCGACGGGATGAACTCCTTCAGGTTCAGTGGCTCCGAGACCGTCGAGACGTGTTCGCCCGAGACCACCGTGCCCTGGATCACCAGCACGTCGAGGCCCGCCTCCATCGCGATCTCGTGGAACTGGAGCACGCGCTGGGGCGTCAGCGACGCCGCCACCACGACCTTCTGCTCCTTGATCTCAGCGATCCGCTGCGCGATCAGCTCCGGCTTGATCGGCTCCGCGTAGATCTCCTGCATCTCACGCGTCGCCAGGTCCTTCGGCAGCGAGGCGATCCGCTCCAGCTGCTCCTCCGCGTCCTCGTAGCGCGTGAAGATCCCCTCAAGGTTCAGCACCGCCAGGCCACCGAGGTTGCCGATCACGCCCGCCGTGCGCGGCGAGACCACGCCGTCCATCGCCGAGGCCAGCATCGGCAGCTCGAACTGGTAGGGGCCCAGCTTCCAGGAGATGTCGATGTCGTCGGGGTCGCGCGTGCGCCTCGAGGGCACGATCGCGATGTCGTCGAATCCGTAAGCCCTACGGGCCTTCTTGCCGCGTCCGATCTCTATCTCCATCGCTGAATCCTCGCAATCGCTCCGGACGAAACGACCCCGCTCCAGGCGGGGTCGGAAGGGGGTCGGCGAGGCGTCTGCAGGGTGCTGTCGAGGACGTCGGCCAACGGATTTCGAGCATAGCAACGGGGCCTCGTCCGCGAAGCCCTTGGATATCCTCGTCTTACATGAGCGAGGGAGATCGACATGGGCTCGCACGAGCCGTATGACGCGCACGCCGTCGAGGCCCGCCGGCAAGCCGCCTGGCGCGAGCGCGACGCCGCCCGGACGCCCCCCATCCGGGACGATCTGCCGCGCCTGTACATAAAGCCCTCCGCGCCCTTCACCTCCGGCAACGTGCACATCGGGCACGTGCGCAGCTACTCGATCGGAGACGCCTACGCCCGCTTCCGCCGCGCCCGCGGCGACCAGGTCCTGTTCAACTTCGGCTTCGACGCCTTCGGGCTGCCCGCCGAGCTCGGCGCCATCGACCGCGGCATCCCCCCCGCCGAGTGGGTCGCCCGCTGCGCCACGCACATGACCGGGCAGCTGGAGCGGCTCGGCTTCTCCTTCGACTGGGAGCGCACCTTCCTCAGCTCCGACCCCGTCATGTACCGCTGGTCGCAGTGGCTCTTCCTGACGCTGCTCGAGGCCGGGCTCGTCTACCGCGGCACCGGCAACGTCGACTGGTGCGACACCTGCCAGACCACGCTCGCCACGATCCAGGTCGAGGATGGCCTCTGCTGGCGCTGCCACAACCCCGTGCGCCTGATCGAGCGGCCCGCCTGGTACCTGCGCATCAGCGCCTACGTCCCCGAGAACGACCGGCGCCTGTCCGAGCGCGAGGCCTCCGGCAAATGGGACGAGGTCGCGCTCGCAAGCCAGCGCTTCGTGCTCGGCCGCGTCGACGGCGTCGAGGTCGAGCTCACCGGCGAGGACGGGCGCTCGCTCACCGTCTTCACACCCCACGCCGACGCGCTGGACCAGGCCCGGTTCGTGCTCGTCTCCCCCAAGCACCCCGAGATCGACGCCTGGGCCGAGAACGACGCCGTGCGCGCCCAGCTCGACGAGCTGCGCTCCGGGGGGCTGGAGCGCGCCTCTCGCGATGCCAACGCCATCCCCCTCGTCGACACCGGCCGCACCTTGCCCGCGCCCGCCGGCGGCGCGCCGCTGCCCGTCTTCATCTCGCCCGGCGTCGACGGGCGCTTCGGCGCCACCGCCGTGTTCGCCGTGCCGGAGGCCGATCGCACCGACGAGGTCCTGGCGCAGCGACTCGGCGATCTCGTATCAGACGCCCGACAGGGCGTCCCCTCCTCATCTCCCGGCGGATCACAGGCGCCCGAGCCGCGCCCCGCCGTCCGCTACAAGGCCGACGACTTCTCCATCTCCCGTCAGCGCTCCTGGGGCACGCCGATCCCCGTCGTCTACTGCGAGGAGCACGGCGCCGTGCCGCTGCCCAAGGAGCAGCTGCCCGTGCTGCTGCCGCTCGACATCACCCCCACCGGCACCGGCAACCCGCTCGCCGAGCTGGACGCCTTCGTGCAGACCACCTGCCCGCTCTGCGGCGGCCCCGCCCGGCGCGAGACCGACACGCTCGACTGCCACTTCGACGCGCTCTGGCTGTGGGTGCCCGCCTGCGTCCCGCCCGAGGCGCGCGAGCTGACGCTCGAGGAGATCCTCGCGCTGCCCGACCTGCGCCACTGGCTGCCCTCCGAGCGCGTCGTCGCCGGCTCCGACAGCGGCAACTTCGTCTTCGACCAGCGAATCGTCACCAAGGCGCTGCGCGACATCGGCCCGCTCGACTTCCTCGAGGATGGCGAGTGCTTCGCCGGCTGCCTGTTTCACGAGATGGTCATCAGCGAGGGGCGCAAGATGAGCAAGCATCTCGGCAATGTCGTCGACCCCGATGCCCTCGTCGAGCGCTACGGCGCCGACACCGTGAGGCTCGCCGTGCTCTACGCCGCCCGGCCCCAGAAGACGCTCAACTGGAACGACTCCTCCGTGCTGCGCGCGCACCGCTTCCTCACGCAGGTCTGGGACTTCACGCAGTCGCGGCTCGCCGCCGCGCAGGAGCTTTCCGCGGGCGGTGCACCCGGCGGCGGAACCGGCTCCGCGCCCGACGGCGTGGAGCCCGACGGCGTCGCGGCAGCCGCCACCGGCTCCGGCGAGGAGGAGCCCGTCAGAGACATGACCCAGCACCTGCGGCTCAAACTCTCGCAGTGGACCGAGAAGGGCATCGAGAAGATCACCGAGGACATGGAGAATCTCGAGATGCACAGCGCCGTGCGCAACGTCATGCGCCTGTTCGACCGCATCAAAGACTTCGAGAAGCGCGCTCTCGCGCGCGAGGATCGGCTGGGCTCGGCCGACACCGAGGCGCTGCTGGGAGCGCTCTCGCTGCTTGCTCAGGTGCTCGGGCCCTTCGCCCCGCACCTCGCCGAGGAGCTTTGGGTCGCGCTTGGCAACAATGAGCACGGTGTACAAACGCCGTGGCCCGGCGTATCGTTCGAGCAGGTAGCCGCATGAGCCCGCAGACCATCGAGAGCCCCACGCAGGGATCGAGGCAACGGACGCGCTCCTGCGCCACGGCTCTCGTCTGTCACCGCTGCGACCACCGCTACCCGCTCGAGTCCAGCGTCTTCGCCTGCCCCGACTGCGGCAAGGGCCTCGACGTCGTCTACGACTACGAGGCCGCCGCCGCCCACTTCCGCGACGTCCCCGCCGCCGAGCGCCCGCACAACATCTGGCACTTCGAGGAGCTGCTCCCCATCGTCGACGCCGGCGCCCAGGCCCGCGTCGGCCAGCACTCCGGCTACACCCCCCTGATCCGCGCCGACCGCCTTGGCGCCGAGCTCGGCCTCTCGAACCTCTTCATCAAGGACGACTCCAGCAACCGCCCCAGCCTCTCCTACAAGGACCGCGTCGTCTCGATGTCCGTCGCCCGACTGCTAGAGCGCGGCAAGTCCGAGATCGGCTGCGTCTCCACCGGCAACGTCGGCACCGCCGTCGCCTCGCTCGCCGCGAAGGCCGGGGTCGAAGCCTACATCTGCTACCCGAACCGGCTCGAGGACACCAAGGCCCAGGCCTGCGCCGCGCTCGGCGCAAAGGTCTTCCAGGTCGAGGGCAACTACGACGAAGCCAACCGGCGCTGCCGCGAAGTCGCCGAAGACACCGGGATGGACTTCGCCAACATCACGCTGCGGCCCTTCTACGCCGAGGGCGCCAAGACCGCCTCCTTCGAGATCGTCGAGCAGCTCGGGTGGGAGGCCCCCGAGCACATCGTCAGCCCCGCCGCCGGGGGGACGCTCTCCTCGCGCATGCACAAGGGCTTGAACGAGCTCCAGCTGCTGGGCCTCGCCGAGACCGAGCGCACCGCCATCCACATTGCCCAGCCCAGCGGCTGCAACCCCATCGCGAGCGCGATCCTCGCCGAGGAGGCGGAGGTCCACCCCGTCATGCCCGAGACCATGGCGCACTCCCTGGCCATCGGCGCTCCCGGCGACGGCTATCTCGTCATCGACGCCGTCCACAAACGCGGTGGCACCGCCGCCTTCGCCTCCGACCCCGAGATCTTCGCCGGCATCGACCTGCTCGCCGCCACCGAGGGGCTGCTCACCGAGCCCGCCGGCGGCACCACCATCGCCGTGCTCGAGAAGCTCGCCTCCGCCGGGCGCTTCGGCCCCGACGAGACCGTCGTCGCCGTGATCACCGGCAACGGCCTGAAGACGCTCCCCGACCACCCCGAGAAGAAGTGGCGCCACGGGATCGACTGCAAGATGGAGGCCATGCGCGAGGCCATCGATCAGCTCAAGGCCACGCCTTCGCTGATGCAGACCGCGCACGAACAGCTTCAGGTCTAGCCGTTCGGCTCGGCCACGGGGTCGGGCCGTCGAGCTCGCCGGGATGCGCGGTGACGCCGGCCTCTCGGTGACCGTCCACATCCCGCGCGGCAAATTCGGTGTGCCTTCAACACTGGTATTCGCAGGGCCCCTGACTTAACGTCGCTGGCTCCCAATCAAGGGATCAGTAGAGGACGAGGACAGGGGAGGGAGAGCAATGCCAAGGGATGTCGCATCAACCCATCCGGGCTGCCCGCGCACGGGCCTGCCCAGGGTGACGAACACGAGGAACAAGCCGGTTCAGAGGCTGCTGCGAGCCACAGCAGCCGCCGTCTTGTTGCTGCTGCTGGTCGCCTCCGCCGCGACCGCGCGAACCGCGCGGGCCGCACGGCCCAACGCCGAACCGGCCGCAAACGCCACCACGATCAAGGTCCTTTCCAGCCGTGCGGACCTCGTGACCGACAACGAAGCCCTGCTTGAAATCACGGTGCCCACCGGCGAGGACCCGCACGCCGTGACCGTGCTCGTCGGCGGCCAGGACGAGAGCTCGGCCTTCGCCGTGCAGTCCGAACAGAGCACGCGCGGCCTGGCCACCGGCCTGCTCGAAGGCCCGAACACCGTCGAAGCGAAGCTGCCCGACGGCACCGGCGCGAAGCTCACGCTGACCGACCACCCGCAGGGCGGCCCGCTGTTCGCCGGTCCGCAGGTGCAGCCTTGGACGTGCCCCGCCGGGGCGCTGGACAGCCAGTGCAACCGGCCGGCGACGTACGCCTACAAATACAAGTCGACGAACCCTGAAAAAACGAAACTGCAGCCGTACAACCCGGAAAGCCCGCCCGAAGACGTCGCGACCGTCACGGTCAACGGCCACACGGTGCCGTACATCATCCGGACCGAGACCGGCTACCAGGATCGCGACCAGTACTCGATCTCCACGCTCTACAACCCGAGCGAACCCTGGAGCGCGGTGAACCCACAGGCCCAGTTCGGCCACAAGATGCTCGTCACCCACGGCGCGAGCTGCAACGTCGCCTACGAAAGCGCGACCGCCCCGAGCACCAACGACGAAGGCGCCACCACCACCTACGCGCTCGAACACGGCTGGGTCGTGATGTCGACGGCGATGGACAACAACGGCCACGACTGCGACGTCGTCACATCCGCCGAGTCGCTGTACATGGCCAAGCAGCGCGTGATCGACCAGTACGGCACGTTGCGCTACACGATCGCCATCGGCTGCTCCGGCGGCTCGCTCACCCAGCAGTGGGTGGCGAACGCCTACCCGGGCATCTACCAGGGGCTGCTGCCGACGTGCTCGTTCCCCGACACGTGGTCGAGCAGCAACCAGGTCGTCGACTACCACCTGCTGAACAGCTACTTCGCCCACAAAGAAAAATGGGGCGCCGGCATCGCCTGGACGACCGCGCAGGAGGCGGCCGTCGACGGTGATCCGGGGACCACGAACGCGCTGCTGTCCGACGCAGGGTTCTTCTCCGCGGCCGACCCCGGCCACGCGTGTCCGGGGACGACGGCGGAAAACCGTTACAACGCCACGACCAACATCGGCGGCATTCGGTGCAACACCGCCGACTTCTCCATCAACGTGTTCGGGCCACGGCCCGAATCCGAATGGGGCCCGGAGGAGAAAGAACTCGGGCACGGCTTCGCCGGGCTGGCCTACAACAACGAAGGGGTGCAGTACGGCCTCTCGGCCTTGCGCGAAGGCAAGATCACCCAGGCCGAGTTCGTCGACGTCAACGCCAAGATCGGCGGCGTCAACTCCGAGTCGATCGCGGTCGAATCCGCGCGCGACTCCGGCAACCCGCTGGCGATGAAGCGGGTCTACCGCAGCGGCATGATCAACGAGACCAACAACCTCGGCCAGGTGGCGATCATCGACTGCCGCGGGCCGAACCCGGAACAGGCGCACGACGCTTACCGCGCGTTCGCCGTACGGGCGCGTCTGGAACGTGAAAACGGAACGGCCGCGAACCAGCTGATCTGGGAGGGCCCCGTCGCGCTCACCGCGTCGGCCAACTGCCAGCCCCAGGCCCTGCCTGCCATGGACAACTGGCTATCGGCCGTCTACGGCGACGAACGAGCGTTGTCGCTGCCGACGAAGGTCATCGCCGACAAGCCCTCCGAACTCGGCGACCGTTGCTACAACGCGGCGGGAGAAGTCACCGCGGCTCACAGCCTCTGTGGCACGAGCGTCGTGCCGCTCCCCGGCACCCCGCGAATGGTCGCCGGCGAATCGATCACCACCGACGACAGCCAGTGTCGCTTGCAGGCGATCAAGCGAAGCAGCTACCCCGCCAGCTTCAGCGACTCCGAATGGGAAGAGCTGAAGAGCACGTTCCCGAAGGGTGTCTGCAACTACAAGAAGCTCGGTGTATTCCAGAAGCCCACGATCCCCTGGCTGACCTACCAGACAGCCTCCGGGGAAGTGATCTACGGCGGCAAGCCGATGAAGAAGGAACCGGTCTCAAAGCCGTTCCACTAGCACCGAAGCACCGAGTCGGCCCTCTGCTGGGTGCGCCTGAGTTTCCTCGGGCGCGCCCAGCGCGCGGCGCCGCGGCGCCGGTCAGCCTGCGAGCCGCAGGTCGACGACCAGGCGCAGGATGTCCTGCTGGTCGCGCAGGTCATAGCCCGTGCGCTCCGCGAGACGCTTGAGCCTGCTGTGCACCGTGTTCGGGTGCGCCGGCAACGCCATCGCCGTTCGCTGGACGTTCAGCCCGTTCTCGACGTAGACGTTGAACGTGGCGATCAGCACCTCGTCGGCCGGGCGCGCAGAGGCCGCGAGCCGCGCCACCTCCCGTGGCACCAGCGCCCTGGCCACCTCGTCGGCGGCCGCCACCAGGTAGTTGATCGACGCCATCCCCCCCAGCGCGACGACGGGTTCTGAGTCGGCCGCGACCTGTAGGGCTCTTTCGGCCTGCCTGCAGGCCTCGCCGAGCCGCGACGTCGTCGAGACCAGGCTCACGCCGACGCGGATCCGCTGCGCTCCCACGAAGGCGTCCGCGAGGCGATGGGCACGCTCCAGCGTCACGGGATCGTCCCCCCGAACCAGCGCCGTCGCCGTCTCCTGGCGGATCACGACGAGCGGGGCGTCGTCTGCGAACAGCCTTGCGATCTCGCCACAGATCCCACGAAGATCCCCCTCTCCCCGCACGGCAGGACAGGCGAGCAGGATGTGATGAGGAGCGCCGGCGTCGAGCTCGATCCCCTGCGCCGCCGCCGCGTCCAGAGCTTCCGGATCCTGCGTGAGGAGCCGCTCCAGCACGTCGCGGCGCACGCGGTCGGCGTCCGCCAGCGCGTGCTGCTGCTCTCGGAGATAGCCCTCCGCCACCACCGTGCTGACCGCGTCGATGTAGCGGATCATCGGGTCGACCAGCGCCGTTATCGCCACGTGGCCGTGCTCGAAGTCCAGCGCGCGGTCCCTGAGCGTCATCCAGAGCACGTGATGACCCACGCGATAGGCGTGAAGCACCGCCTCCAGCGGGATCGCCTGGCGAACGCGCTGCGCGACCGAGTCGGCCGTGAAGTCCAGATCCAGCCTCTCGCTGCCGCGATCCACCGAGCGGAGGAAGTTCTGGATGTGTGCATCGCAACTGCGTTCGAGCTCGCGCAGCACCTCACGCGGGTTCGAGGCCTGCTGGTAGGCGTCGACCTGGGCGACGATCTCCGCAGCCATCGCCGTCGCGATCGAATCGTGATCGCGCAGAGCCGACTTCACGATCGCCTGGACCTCTTCGAACTGGGTGACTTCAACAGCCCTCACGCCCATCCCCCACTTGCTGCTTGACAGCTATGTCATAACGCATCGGGGGATGCGTGCACGCAGCTCGGCGCGGGGATCGCCGATTTCTGTGAAACCTCCACAGCTACGGGTCGATCCGGGTGGCAATTCACACGGGGTCGCCCCAGCGCCTGATCAGCCGCGGCGCAGCAGCCGCCCGACCGCCGCCATCATCTCCTCCGTGCGCTGCTCGCGCTCGCCCGTCTCACCGCCCAGCACGCAGACGCGGGCATGGTCGTCCAGCAGGCCCAGCGCCACCTTGTCCAGCGCCGCCTCGATCGCCGCGATCTGCGTCAGCACGTCGATGCAGTAGCGATCCTCAGCCACCATCTTCGACACGCCCCGCACCTGGCCCTCGATCCGCGCCAGGCGCTTTTGCAGCTCGTCCTTGCTCGCCGTGTAGCCGCGAGGCGGTGCCGGAGGGGTCGGCGCTTTCGGAGGGGTCGGCGCTTTCGGATGGGTCGGTGCTTTGGGAGGGGTCGGTGCTTTGGGAGGGGTCTCAGCCATGCAGAGAGGATACCCCCTGGGGGAATGGCTCACTGACCACGCCGCGGCACGCGCATCCCGAGCATCGCCGCCCCGACGCATGCCATCGCACGACTTGCGGCCGCCAACCCGGTAGACGCTCCGCGCACGGGGTAAGGTGATCGCGATGGCCGCCGAGTACCCGTCCGACCCGCTGCTCGACCTCGACGAGCGCCGGCGCAAAGAGCGCGAGGTCGTAGAGGAAGCCGGGGGCGGCGAGTCCGAGGGCTTCGAGCAGGCCGAGCAGGAACTGATCGAGCACACCTCCCACGGCGACGAGCACGCGCCCGCCAAGATCGCCCAGGACGCATGGCGCGAGGGCGAGGAGGAGCTGAGCGGCGCCGAGTACGGCGAAGCCGACGAAGAGCAGCTCAACGACTGAGCGCCAGCTCCACCAGCAGCGGCTCGTGGTCTGAGAGCGCCACGCGCCCGCCCGCCGGACCGGCATGCCGGTCCGGGCGTAGGGGCTTCTGGGGGTCGTCCGGGGACGTGGACTTGGGCTCGGACTTGGACTTGGAGTCGGACTCGGGCTCGGGGAGGCGCAAGCCCGGGGACACCACCCGACGCGCCTCCCGGCTCCGAGGCGCGCCGATGCCTTCGAGACCGCGTGCGAACAGGTGGTCCACGCCGTGTCCCGCCACATGCACCACGGCCGGCCCGCCAACGCCGCCCGGCGCCCTTGGCGAGCGCAGGTTCAGGTCTCCTCCCAGCAGCAACGGGGCCTCGCCCGCCCATTCGAGCGCCAGCCGCCAGAGCCGCGCCAGCTCCTGCTCCGCCCTTGCGGGGCGGGTGCTCGCGTGGAAGTTCACCACGCGCCGGCCGTCCCGCAGGCGCACCAGCTGCGCCACGCGGCGCTCCGGCAGGCTGCGCAGGGTGACCGCCCGGTGCTCGGCGATCCGCTCGCGGGCCAGGATCGCGTTGCAGCCGCCGCCGTTCGACTTCAGCAGCTCGGGCCGGCGCTCGGCGATCACGCGGCGGAGCGGCAGCAGCGCGTTGCGCGACGTCGGCGCACAGCGCTGTTCGACCTCGAGGTCGCGCGCCAGGCGCGCCGGCCACCACGGCGGCACCTCCTGGAGCAGGGCAACCTCCCAGCGCCAGCCCGCCAGCTTCGCCGCGAACTCGCCGTAGAGCGAGCGGTTCACCGCCGGTAGCGCCCGGCCGTGAAAGAGGTTCCAGCTCAGGACCAGCATCCTCAGGCCAGACTCGCAGAACGCGGCGAGACGGCGGCGGCGGGGCGAGGCGGCGGCGAGACGGCGGCGGCTCCACTGCGAGAGCCAGTGCCGCCGCCCGCCGGGATTGCCGCTCGCTATGCGGTCCTGCGCCCGGAGGCCGCCAGCGCCGCGAGGCCTGCAAGCAAGCCGAGCGCGCCCAGCGCCAGCGCCACGATCCCGAGGCCTTTGCTCGCGCTGTCGCCACCGGAGGACGCCGTCTGCGGCGGCGGGGCGCCGTTCGTTCCCGGCGCCGCCGCGGGCGTGTGGCCCGTCTGACCCGGCGCCGGCCCCGCCTCCGCCCCCGCGACGTCCTCGATCACGCCGCCCTTCGCAGTGACGTTGATCCGTGGCGAGGGGTGTTCGCCTTCCAGCGAGGGGTCGATCCAGTGCACGACCTGGCCGTTGCCGTAGGTCTGCACCGTCCTGAATTCCAGCGGCTTGCCCGCCGCGTCGTCCGGGATCGCCAGCGACAGCGGCAGGTCCACGAACTGGCCGTCCCCCACCCGGCCCAGCGGGCCCGTCCAGGTCCAGACGATCTGTGAGACCTCCGTGTCCACCGGTCCATCGTCCGTCTGGATCGGCGTCGCCAGCTTCGTTTCGATCAGCTTCGCCGACCAGCCCGGGACGCTTTCGTAGCTGACGCCCACGAAGCCCGGCGGGAGCTGCATGTCGACCTTCTTGACGTAGGAACCCTGCTCCTCGCCCGGGACGTGCACCTCCAGCGTCGCCGACGCGCCCGCCGGGATCGTGTTCGGGTGCAGGCTCACGTGCGCCTGCGCGGCCGCCGGGGCCAGTAGCGCCAGAGCCGCCGCTGGCGCGGCCAGATGCTTGAGCTTCATCAGATCCGTCTCCTTCTGGGGTTGTTTCGAGGGCTGGTCGTGGGCAGGGTCTTCATCCGATCGGCACCTCCACCCTGCGCGTGTGCTGTTCGAATTCCGAGACGCGGTCCACCACTTCGAGCTGCCAGCTGCCTGCGGGGCTCAGCACCGCGGAGTTCAGGACGTAGTGGCCCGGCCCCGCGAGCGTCGCGTGCAGTTTCAGCGGGCCGATTCCTTTTGCCGGCAGACTCGCCGTCACGGTCAGTTCCTTCGTCGCCGTGAACTGGGCACCGGACTTCGCGTCGATCAGGTAGAGGTGGATCGTGTTCGGCCCCATCCGCGCGGGGTCGACCGTCATCTCCAGCTCCGCGGGGCCGATCGTCGTGTCGGTCGAGAACGGGCCGTTCTCCGTGTCGATCGGCGGGGAGTAGCTGATCAGCGCCGCCGTCACCCCGAACACGCCCACCATCAGCGCCAGCTCGCCGCGCATTGTCCGTCGCGCGAGCCGGCCCGTCTCGCCGGGCGTGCTCGCCGCTGCCAGCACCCGCTCCAGCGCCGGGATCACGCGCGCGCGGTTGATCCAGCCGAGCACGATCAGCAGGAGCAGCAGGGCCGTCTTCGCGAGGATCAGCACGCCGTACGTGGTGTGCAGCAGGCTGTGCAGGCTGCGCACGTCGATGTACGCCTGCACCGTCCCCGTGACCGCGATCGCGATCACCGAGCCCAGCGCCAGGGGCGAGAAGCGGGCCAGCGTCGCCAGCAGCAGACGGGTCCGCTCCTCGCCCTGCAGTCGCCGGGTCGCCGCCGGGAGCACGAACAGCAGGCAGGCGATCCCGCCGACCCAGATGCTGCCCGCCGCGACGTGGATCACGTCCGCGGGGAAGAAGACCCCTCGCGGGCTCTCGACGCTCGCGTGGCCCGCGAGCGCCGGCGTCAGCAGCAGGTAGGCGCTGCCGAGCGCCAGCGCGCAGACCGTTGCGGCAACTCCTCGCCGCCGCCCGTTTCGCGCAGGGGCCGCTCCCGCCGGATCGCTCGGCCCCGCCGGATCGCCGTGGGTCCTCGTCAGGCCGCGCCAGTGACCGCGCGAGATCAGCAGGATCGCGCCGAGCACGAGCCACACCGCCGCCCGCGCGGCCCAGACCCAGCCGAAGCGGCTCTCCAGCGTGTCCTGCACGACCGAGCCTTTCAGCGAGCTCCACAATGAGACGCCCGCCGCGCTCGCACCCTGCAACAGCACGCCGAGCGCGCTGACCGACGCTCCCAGCGCCACCGCGAGCACGAGCAGCTTCTCCAGGCGCGCAGCCGCCGCCCGCGCCGCCCGGGCCCAGCGCCGCTCGCTGCCGCCCGCGCCGGCATCCTCGGCGTCGCCCGCGGCGGCATCGCCGGCATCGCCTGGGCCTGCGCCCGGGGCGAACAGCGAGCGCGGCCACACGAACAGCAGGAACGCCAGCCCTCCCGCCATCAGCGCCAGCGTCAGGTAGTTCAGCGCCCGGACCAGGCCGAAGGCCACTTTCGTCACGCGCCCGCTCTCGCTCCTGCCGATCAGGCCCGCGACCGTGACGGTCGAGGACGCGCTCGGCCGCCCGACGTTGAAAACCAGGCCCCCGTAGACGATGTGCGTGTCCGCCGAGATCACGCGGTAGGTCGCGGTGTAGGTGCCGTCCGGCAGCCCCCGTTTCAGCCCGACGCCCATCCAGTGCTGATTGCCGCCGGGGTGGCCGACTTCGAGGTCGTCCACCTCCGCACCCTGGGCGTCGTAGACGCGCACGGCGCCCGCGGTGCCGCCGACGTCCTGGTTGAACTTGAAGATCACCTCTCGCGGCGCCGCGCCCACCGTTGCGCCGGACTCCGGAACGGTGCCCAGCAGCTCGGCGTGTGCGGCCGCCGTCGAGGTGCCGACGACCGCCGCGCCCAGCAGCAGCGCGAGCGCGATCGATGCCGTCGCGAGCGCGGCGCGCAGCGGCTTCACCCGGGCCACCCGTGCCGTCCCGGCACCGCTCGCCGCTATGTCGTGGGCCGGGCCGCTATAGCCCGGCGGGTCGCCGGGCGCCCGGCCCGGTCGCGCTGCATCAAGATGCATCGAAGCTCCTCGGAATTGAGGCTCAACTCGCGTGGCCGTGCCAGCTGCGCGCGGCCGGCCACTCCGCTCTGCGATCGGCGAGCTGCCATCCGCCGCGCGTATCGCGCGGCGCGAGGTGTCGCGTCAGAAGCTCGCGACGGTCGTCAGCTCGCGAGCGGCAATGGCGGCGGTCGCACCGCCAGCGAGCTGCCGATCAGCAGGCCGCCGCGGGCGATTCGCACCCGCACGGGGTGTTACTCCGCAGGAGACGTGCCGCCCGCGGTAGACGCGTGCGGTCGTGGCGACGCATCGCGAGCAGCATGCGCTCGCCCGGGTAGCGCCTCGCCAGCAGCAGCAGGCCGAGCGCAAGCGCCGGTGTCAGGCAGAGCAACGCATGCAGCACCTCCAGGACCCTACTCCCCGGCTCGACCGTGCGCGCCCCCCGCCGCGGTCCCGGGCCGGGGGCTGACCCGGCCCGGGACCTCTACGCAGCCGCCCTTCCGGCCGGCCCTCTATTCGGTCGTCGTCGCCGAGCCCGTGCTCGGCTTGGCTTCGGCCCCCGTCCCTTCCGCGCCCGGCGGTGGGCCGGCGGTGCCGGCGGCCATACCCGGATGACCGGCGCCGCCGGGGCCACTCGGCTTGAAGGAGGAGTCCGTCGCGAACACCGTCGTGCCTTCCGAAGAAGAGCTGACCGAGACGTCGTCTTCGGCCTTGATTTCGGCCAGCGAGGCCTTCTTGCCGTCGAGCATCACCGTCGCTTCGGATCCGATCGTCAGCGTCACCGTCTTGTACGTCGCGCTTTTCGTGCCCTCGGCGATCGTGATCGCGCCGCTATTCGCGTCGACGCTCTGCGCCTTGCCCCGATCGCTCGTCACCGTGACGAACGACGTGCCCGCCTTGTTCGGCACGACCGCGACCGAGTGGACAGCGCCGCCGCCCGGCCCGCCGGCCATGCCGCCCATCGTGCCTCCCGGCGGGGCGCCTGCCGGGGCCGAGCCGGCGACGCCGGCCTTCGATGCCGACTGCTTCGTCTTGGTGGCGCTCGAACCCTGTGCGATCGCGGCGACCGAGATCGCGATCGCACACGCCGCCACGAGCACGGCGATCAGCTTCTTGCGGTTCATCGGAACCTCCTGCTTGCGGTTTGGCCGAGCCCTGTTCGGAAGCTCGACCCCTGGCGCAATGCTGGGGGCCAGCGCTAAGCGAGGCGTGTGACCCGTCTAAGAGTTGGGTCGGGATTGTGTTCCTCTTAGCGCGATAGTTCGAAGATTCAGTACTCTCTCCGCGGACAGCTTCTACCCGGGGGTGAGCATCTTGAGCCCGCGTGCGATCGGAGCGCGCGTAAACGCCGGCGCCTACGAGCTCGTGCTCGGCGACCCCGCCGGCATGGTCCTCTCACCGCTTGGCGGAGAGCGACGGCCCGAGCCGCGCGAGTTGCTGCGCGCGATCGAGGCGCCCAGCGAGAAGGGCGGAGCCTCCCCTCCCCGCGCGGAGGCGCCGAAGCTCCTCACCGACGCCTCGGACATCACCGACAAGGCGGAGCACGCGGTCGACCTGTTCACGAAGATCGCGCAGGGCCGCCTCGGCGCCGATGCCGTCAGCGGCGAGGTGGAGAAGCTGGTCGAGCTGCTGGAACGGCTCGACCGCGAGGGACGCTGGCGGGAGGCCCTGCGCGTCGCACGATCGCTGGCGATGTTGCTGGCCCTGCTCAGCCGCTGGGTCGAGCTGGTGGCGTCCCTGCGCGTGGCGTTGCAGTCCGCCGAGCAGCTGGCCGACGAAGGCGCTCGGGCCTGGGCGCTCCACGAGCTCGGCACGCTGCACCTCGCCGCCGAGAAGCTGCCAGAGGCCGACACCGAGCTCAGCCGCGCGCTGGAGCTGAGAGAAAAGCTCGGGGAGCGATCGAGCGTGGCGGTGACAGAACGCAACCTGCGGGTGCTTTGCCAGACGCTGCGCGCGAAGCTCCACGGCTCGACCTCCGCGGCCGGGCACGAGCCCAGGAGTCCCAGGCGGATCGCGCTGCTCGCCTTCGCGCTCGTGCCGCTCCTGGTCGGCGGAGCCGCCGGGGCCGTAATCCGTGGCTCAAGCGAGCCGGCAAAAGTGGCAAAGGGGTCCAGCTCGGCGGTCGTGCAGACCCACCCGCACCACCATCGACCCCAGAAAACGAAAAAGAACGAGGAAGCGAAGAAGCGTGAAGAAGGAGGGAAAGGAGGCCACAGCCAGGGACAGGCCTCGACCACCCTGACGATCCAGAAGTCCGGAGAAGGGACCGGCACCGTTTCGAGCGAGCCGAGCGGAATCGACTGTGGGGAAAGCTGCTCGCATCGGTACCCCGTGGGTCAGCGGCCCCGCCTCACCGCCAAGGCCGGCGACGACTCCCACTTCGCGGAATGGGCCGGAGCCTGCACCGGCAGCGGGATCTGTGAACCCGATCTGAGTACCGGCAAGACCGTTACCGCCCGGTTCGACCCGGAGCATTTCAAGGTCGAAGTCGCACGGACAGGCGACGGCGCCGGCACCGTCAGCAGCTCCGACGAACGGATCGAGTGCGGCGAGCAATGCTCCGCCACCTACGAATGGGGCGCCCCCATCAGCCTCAAAGCCGATCAGGACAGGGGCTCTACCTTCGACGGCTGGGGCGAAGCGTGCAGCTCCAGCGGCAGCCAGGAAAGCTGCGAACTGACCTTGCACGAAAAGACGGTGATCACCGCCGAATTCGGCGCCGGTTGAGGCGCGATTCGCCGTGTGATTCGCCGCAACTGGGCGCAGGCGCGAATCTGCGGCAGATCCAAGAGCTACTGGGGCATAAGCATCTCGACTCGACGCAGCGTTACACGCGTGTTCGAGCCCACGAACTGCTAGGAGCCGTCAAGCGCCTAAAGCGGCAGTCGACACGATGAAGTCCACGGTCACCCAACTCGCAGAGGCCGTTTCCCAGGAGGCGATGACCTCGGCGAACCTCCCGCTCCCTTCGTGAGGAGCGCTCGCGCCAGACACATTACGGCCGGTCGGGACCAGCGCCAGAACTGGAGGGTGAACTGTTACGCGCCGACCACAGCATTTCTGCAAGTACCGTCGCGAGGAGTACGCCGCAAAGGACATAGCGAAGAGCGTGGGAGCTACCGAGCACAGTTAGCACAGCGATGGCAACGAGCACGGCGCGGAATCCGAGCCTCGCGCCTTCGCGCAGCACGTCAGCGCGACGCATTGCCGCTCCGCAGGCCACTCGTCGGGTCGTCACCCTCGGGAGTTCGGCGCCGCCGGAACAGACGATCAACAATGACCATCGCGGGCAGTACCGTGACGACGCCCAGCCCGATCCCAAGGTGGAACGCGGCGCCTGCCAAGGTCGAGAAGGCGAACACGACGCCATACCACCCGAGTCCAACGGCGAAGCGCATACGAGGACTAAGTGCCCAATCGTATGCCGAACCACGCCAGGACCGAGCGTGCTTATGCACCGAGGGGTCTCACTGGCGAGACCGTGGCGCCCTCGGTCTCGCGTCGGCTGCCGCGAAGCAGATCAGCGCCAAGCAGGAGCGCCACGGCAAAGCATCCGGCATACGGGCGCATGCCCGGCAATCCCTGCCCTGACATCACAAGCGCAATAACGATGATCCCGGGCAAGGCGTACACGATCGGCACACGGTCCCAGGCCGACCCAACCGGGTACCTCTGCCATCGCGTGGTCGAGTACCAGGCAGCTCCGGGAACAAGGAGCAGGAGTGTCGTCCACCACTGGAGTCCAAGCACTGTCCCGACAACTGCCGGGATGACCCAGGCCGCGTACGCAGCCAATCGCCCTCGCAAGCTCAACGCTCGCTCGCCATCTTTAGAATCCACATTTTCGAACGACTGGAGTTGTACCAAATAGATCGAGCGCCCAGCCGCTCGCGACAGCAGGCCGGTCGCCAGCCACCTCCGCTTAAGCTGGCCTCAGAGCTGGAGGAATGGCGCTCCGAGCGTTCCGCGCTTCCCGGAGACCGCGTCTTCTGAGGGCTAAGCGGCGGTGTTCTTCATGCGAACGTCCTGAGCGACATCTCAGGCGGATGTCAGCGCGGGCCGGAATTTCGGAGAACGTCACGCCCATACGCTGCGCCACACGGCTTCAACCTGGCTCCATAGAGATCGCCCCGTGCGGGCCTTTCTTGCTTAGCCATACGAGAACCCGGCGACTCGACCAATAGAAAAACCCCGCCGGAGCGGGGTTTTTCCTTAGCGGGTCGATAAGCCGGATCCTGTCGTTGAGCAGCCATCCATCTGAGCGGCCTACCTGGACCTTGGCGGGCAACCTGCAAGCGGTCCTGTTTGGCCTTGCATCGGGTGGGGTTTACCCAGCCGCCGCGTCACCGCGGCGCTGGTGCGCTCTTACCGCACCATTTCAACCTTGCCTGTGAGCCGTTCACGTGGGACGGCCCCATCGGCGGTGTGTTTCTGTGGCACTTTCCCGCGGGTTTCCCCGGGTCGATCGCTCGACCACCCTGCCCTTCGATGTCCGGACTTTCCTCGAAGGCTGTGACGCCTCCGCGGCTGCCTGACCTGCTCGGCCAAGGTAGCGCCTACGTCGCGCCGTGTGAAGGGATGCGAGGCCGCTGCCGCAGCCGCAAGGGCGGCGGCTATGGCCCGACCGCGCGCAGGGAGCCGCCTTGCGCGCCGGCGGTCAGACGCTGCGCAGCAGGCCGACGACGCGTCCGAGCACCGTGACCTCTTTGCTGCGGATCGGCTCCATCGTCTCGTTCTCCGGCTGAAGGCGGATGTGGTCGGCCTCGCGAAAGAACCGCTTCACCGTCGCCTCCTCGCCGAGCAGCGCCACGACCACATCGCCGTCGCGGGCCGTGTCCTGCGGGCGCACGACCACGAAGTCGCCCTCGATGATGCCCGCTTCCTTCATCGATTCGCCGCGAATCCGGAGCAGGTACTCACCTTCGCCCCCGCCCGCGACCTCCGGCACCGAGACGTAGTCCTCGATGTTCTCCTCCGCCAGCATCGGCTGACCCGCGGCGACCGAGCCCAGCAGCGGCAGGCCGTCCGAGCGGACGATCCCGCGCACCGTCTCGACCGCGCTGCCCATCGCGCGGTCCAGCAGCTCGATCGCACGTGGCTTGGAGGGGTCGCGGCGCAGCAGGCCCAGTTTCTCGAGGTTCGCCAAGTGGGCGTGGACCGTCGAGGAGGACGCCAGCCCGACCGCCTTGCCGATGTCGCGCACCGTCGGGGGGTAGCCGTACTTCGCGGAGTACTTGCGGATGAAGTCGAAGATCTCCTGTTGACGCTTGGTCAGATCCATGTCTGATCGACTCCCTGTTCGGGTTGGCGATGTTTTGAGACGAACACTTGTTCGCACTGTAGCGGCGGGCGTGGACGGATGCAAGGCGCGGCAAGGCTGCTTGCGGGCCATGAGCCGCGAACTACGTTCCACCGCTGAGGCAGAGGCGCCCGCCAGTTCCCACTGCATCAGGGGAGGGCGTGCCCCGGGCGAAGCATTCTGCATGCGCTCGAGTGGACTCGAACCACCCCCACGTCATGTCTGCGCAGGCAGCAGCTAAACCGGTGGCTGACGCGACCGCCGGCGCCCCTTGGGAGCGACTCGGGCGCGGGCGCGAATGTCATCGGTAAGCAGCCCGACAGTGGCGACGGTCACAGCGACCACGCTACTCCATCGCCAGCTATCGGTACCGACGTACTTGATGATCAGCAGGGTAGGTATGGCTACGAGTAGAAATTTCAAGGCTGTCCGCATTGGTGCCCCCTAACCGCCGCACAGACGCTCGCCAATGATGTCGCCAATGGCACCGCCCGCAGCCGTCGCGAACTCACCCGTGCCAATGGCTCCGCCTATACCGCCACCGATGAGCCCACAGGCTTTTACGTATTCCTCTTTCGACGTGCCACCGTGGGTCTGTTTGGTGCAGCTTTTACTGCTACCGCAATGCCTGTGCCCCCGGCCCCGGCCGAAGCCGCCGAGTTCGCGACTGGCAAAGGGATTACCGCCGCTGCCCTCAAACCATGCTGGAGATAGTGCGGCCATCTGCGCTTCGATTTCTGCGTTCGTGGCCGCGATCCTGGCGGCTTCTTCTTCGCTGATGCGCTGCCTTTCTTCTTCCGCTTCTCGCGCTGCAGCTGCGTTGATGGCTGCCTGTTCAGCGGCCGCTTCGTTCGCGAGCTGAGTAGCCGTTTCGATCAGCGCCTGTGATGGCCCCCCGACCGTGTATTCGCCGCTGGGATCGGATGCGTCGATCGGGTCTCCGAATGTGTAGCCGTATTCGTTCGCCGAACCGCCGGGGACGGGGTCAGGCTGGAGGAAGCGCCCGACGGAGGCGACGTACGTACGCGCCCCCATCGCCATTACCCCGGTCGGAAGTTCGCTCGCGATCCCCATCGTCCCCAACCAAGCATACTTCTGACTACTTCCGCCTGTCGGAACGCCGTACTCGCCCGGCTCAAGCGTGGACAAGAACCCGGTTGCCGTTTCCGACACTGCCGCAGTCGCGACGATATCCCCATCGAGGTTCGGGATTTGGAGGACCGGTGCGGCGCCGTTGCTCTGGGTAGCAACAAGGCTCCCGCCGATGCCGAAGATGTTGCGTGCCCATTCGCCCATTGCGTTGACGGTCCAAGCCGGTGCCTGCGCCGGCCCGTCGTAGTGCGAAATGGTGTTCGCGGTGAGGATCTGGCCGGTAGCGAGGGTTTCGCGCGGCCGACCCGCCGGGTCGAGGACGTAGCTCAGTTTCTCTTCTTTCTGCGTGGCGCTTTCATGCTGGGTGATGCTCTGGAGCTCGTTGCCCACGTAGAAGGCGCTCGTCAGCGAGGCGCCCCCGCCGTCGGCTTCGGACAGCCCAGAGACGTCCCCGAGGCCGGTGTAGCTCGTGCCCGGGTCCGTGAGGCGGTCGGCTTCGTCGAATTTGTGCGTTTCGCTCGTGCTGAGTTTCGTCGTCGAGCATTTGCCAGTACTTGAAGGTTCGTATGTCTTCAGGCTCGTGCGGTTGGTGTCGGGGTCGTTGGAGTAGACCCGCGTCACGCAGCCTTTGCCGGCCGGCGTATCTGAAACCTGGGAGAGCCTGCCGAGTGGGTCGAACTTGTTCGTCTTGCTCGCCAGCGTGCTGTTTTCGATCACGACTTGGCCGTGAATGGACGGCACACGTTCTTCGGTGTACCAGGTGCAGCTGCTTTCGCAGTGCCGCGTCTTGATGTATTCCAGCGACGTCGGTTCGCTGACCTGGTTGTAGCCCAGAAACGCACTCATGCCGTTGGGATACCCGATGATCGTCGGGTTCCCTTCCAAGTCGGTGACGACCCCGAACGTTCCCGCCGCGGAGTCTTTTAGTTCGTCCGACAGGCCGGAGGAGGCCGAGAAGGCGAAGGTCTGCGAGCCGTGGACATCGCTGGTCGTTTCGAGCCGGCCGTCGATGTCGAAGGCGTTCGTCGCCGTGTTGCCATCGGCATCGGTATATGACACGAGCTGAAGAAGCGAGTTGTAGCCGAAGTGGAGCGACTTCGTCGTGCCTTCGACGGTCGTGCTTTGCACGGTGAGCACGCCGGTTTCAGTGCTGTATTCGTCGTTGACGGTCGGCAGCGGAGCGCCGGTGGTTGCCGTCACCGAGTACGACGTTTCGCGTCCGGCAGCGTCGTGGCCGATCGACGTGGCGCGTGTGTTGGCGCCAATGGTTTCTACGATTTCTTCCGGCTCAAGCCAGAAGTTGTACTTCACGAGCGTGACCGGTAGGTTCGGAACTCCGACGGTTTCGGGCTGCACGGCCGGCCTCGTCTCGCACGGCATAGCCGCCCATTCAGGATGACTGGCGCATGCCGGCACACCTGAGCTGCCAGCTGCGTAGTAGATCGTTTCGGTTGCGTGCGGCGAAGGTGCGCTGGGGTTGGCAGGTTTGCGTTCTTCGGTCACGTCACCTGTTTCGTGATCGAAGAGGGTCGTGCTCGTGGAGTTTTCGCCTTCGGGGTTTACGTGCGTGATCGAGGTGGGCTCCCGCAAGGACCAGCCGAGGTTGCTCTGACCGCCGTACTGGTCCTGGGTCGTGCGGACGTCTTCCTGTTTTTCGCCGACGAGCGCAGCTTCGATTGTCTTGGTCACGACCCGATATGGGCCTCCTTCGCTCGGGGCGCCTTCGTCGTAGCTGCTCTGCACCTGACGACGGGCGCTGACCTTTTTGCCGTTGGGCAGCACAACGGTGTGCTGTGGTCCAAGCGTGCCCGTGACCCGAGTTCCTTCAGCGTTGAAGAACGTCTGGGTGTCCAGCAGGCGCGAGGTCGCCGCCGAGTTCGCGCCTTCTTTCAGCGCAGCTGCGCGATTGTCCGGGCTGAGCGTGCGAACCACGTCGTTCATGCTGTTGTATTCGCGCGTGGCGATCCCGCCGGTGGGCAGCGCGGTGTTGACCTCGCGGTCTTTGCTGTCGCGGTAGTAGACGGTCGCACGGCGATAGTCGCTGGCCGGCCAGCCCATCGGCTCATCGGGGGGGAAGACGGCGGTGCCTTCCTTCGGTGCGTCGATTTGCGCCCACGCTGCAATCGCGGTGGTGTTGAGCGCGTAGGGAGCCTTGGTGCCCGAGACCGGCACCTGGTAGTCGACCGTCCAGACTGCGTTCCCGCCGCTTTCGGGCGCTTTACCACTGGGCGGCGGTTCGTTGCTTTCGATCGCCGTGGTCCATCGCTCTATGCGGCTGTCGCCTGAGTCGACAACGTAGAGACTGGTGCCGTAGCTCGCGATACCCACGGGCTTGTAGAGCTGACCCGGCCCAGCTTCCGCTTCGGCGGCGCGTTCACGTTTTTCTTTGGCGGTTTTTGCTTCTTTGCCTTTTTCTTCCCACTGGGTCGCCGAGGTTTTTTCGCCGAATTCGGTGAGGTATTTGCCTTCTGGACCGAAGCCCTCGACACGGTAGTTGCCGCTGTCGACGACCCAGACATTGCCGGCGGAGTCCACCGTGATCCCCTTCGGTTCCTTGAACTGGCCGGGGCCGGAGCCGAGTTCACCGAACTGACCAGCGTAGGCGAGTTCCTCTTCATGCGCGGCGTTTTCTTTCGTCGTGAAGAACTCGACCCTGCCGTTGCCCGCGTCTACGACGTAGATGTCTTTGTTCGTCGGGCTGATCGCCAGGCCCGCGGGTTCTTTGAACTGCCCGTTGCCCGAGCCGGTGCTGCCGTAGGTGAGGATCGTCTGACCTCCCCTCGTGCAGTCGCACATGAGCCGGTTCTGTTCTGCGCCCTGCGCTACGAACGCCATTTCGTTCGGTAGCTGCGCGACGCCCCTGAGCGCGCCAGTGCCTTCGGTCGCCGTGCTGTTCAGTTCTTTCTCGGGACCTTCGTTTGCCCAGTAGTTGCCGATGCGTTTGTTCGTCGAGTCTGCGACAGCGAGAAATGCTTGGCTGTCGGTCTGACTCGGCGTGGCGATGCCGGTCGGTTCGCCGAACTGACCGGGTCCCGTCCCCGCTTTTCCGAAGTTCCCGGTGAATTGGAAGGTTTCAAGGTCGAGTTCCTGCACGCGGCTGTTCGCCGTATCCGTCACGAACAGGCGCAGTTCGTTGCGCGGACTCGCGACCGCAGCGTAGGCGGGCGACTTGAATTCGCTGCTGCCGGTCCCCCACGAGCCGGCCGAGAGCACGTAGTGGGGTTTGACCGCGATCGGAGCGCTTGCGGATGTGAGGCTCGAGGCCGAGCCGCCGGCGTTCGTCGCGGTCACGAGCGCCTTGATGGAGTGTTCGCCGTCGCTCGGCCTCGGCGAGTAGCCGGGGTCGACCGCACCTGCGATCGGCGCGCATTCCCCGCCGGAGGCGTTGCATCGCTCCCACTGGTAGCTGTAGGTGAGCGGAGAGTTGCTCCAGTGGCCCTTGGACACGCTCACTTCGCGTTCCATGACCGGGGCCGAGGTCGAGAGCGTCGGCGCTTCGGTGTTGCTCGGCGCCAGTCCGTTGCCGAACGGCGTCGAGGCGGGCGGTCGCGCGACCGAGACGACGCGCCCGCTCGTAGCGTCCGACAGCGCGGTCCCGTAGTTGATGAGCCAGGGCTGCTGGCCCGGCGGCGTGACGGCAGTGACCTCGTTTTCGGAGTCGTAGCCGTAGGTGGCCTTCAGCGCAGGCGAGATCCGCGGGTCCCAGGCGGCACGCAAGCGTCCTCTTTTGTCGTAGGCGTATTCCGCGACGGCGGTCGTCTGCATTTTCGCGGTCGTGCGGTTGTAGGCCGTGAAGGTGATCCGGATGATGCGCCCGGCGTAATTGCCCCATTCGCTCGGCGCTTCGCCGCTCGCGGTCGTGCTGCTGGCGTAGACGAACTGCAACGCGCGGCAGCCGTTTACGAGCGTCGTGCAACTGACGCCGGCGGGGGCCGGCGCGAGCTCCTGCACCGGGCGGGTCACGCCTCCTACGGTTTCGTAGGTGAAGGTCGTCGTTGCCGAGTGGGCGGAGACTTCGCGGCGGCTGGGCGTCAATTCTGTGCCCGACCCGCCCTGCGGGACCGTGAAGGTCGTGATGTCGCCTTGCTGATCGGCCAGCGTGAAGTTCGATGCGCTGAGTTCCTTCAGGGTCAGGTTCCCATCGCCGGGTGGCGGGGTGAACGACGCGCCTTCCTTGGTAAAGATGGACTGCTGCCCGGAAGCCGCGACCAGGATCACGTCGCCATCAGCGAGTTTTATGAGACTCTGAGCACCCGTGACGCCGATGCCCTGCCAGGGCTGGCCGAAGGGCCCTTCGTGCCCTTCGCTTGCAAACTGGCGCGAGTCATAGCTCCGTTCGATCGCCAGCGGAGCGCCGGGAGTCGGGACGTCTACGTCGGTCGACTTGAGCACGAACGCACCGGAGGCTGAGTTCACGGTGCCCGGGCCGAGCGGGAGAGCTTCAGCGGCGTGGATCGCCAGTGGCGTGTTCGTGAACGAGGTAACGCCGGCGCCCGAGGTGGCGACCAGGGAGACTGTGTGTTTGCCTGCGGCGTATTCGGAACCGACGATCGTCCATTCCCCGCTCGCAGTGCAGACGCCGATCGGGACAGAGCACGAACCTTGTGGCGTACCGACTTCTTTGCCGTCCACTTCCAGCTTCAGCGAGGCGATACCGGAGCTGGGGATGCCTGCGGTGCCCTCCTGGGCGCTGGCTTTGAGCTTGTAGATCCCATAGCCGATTTCGTTGTGTGGCACGCCGGCGATCGTGTCGTTGAACGGCCGGCCGTGGTCGATCTTCAGCGTGCCGGTCGAGACCGTGGTCAGCCCTGCCGCGTCGGTGGCTGATGTCTGGATCGTGTCTTCGCCGTTGGGAAGCGCTTCGATCTGTTCGGGCCAGATTTCCCACGCTTTACCGCCGCAGGCCGATTCGTAGCACTCGTTGTGCTGGAGGGTGGGAGTGGTCGCGATGCCGTGTCCAGCGGCGCTCCAGCCAGGGGCGCTGGGTGAGGTTGCTTTGCCTTCCACCAAGCCGACGCCGGGGTCGCGAGAGTTGATCTTCACGGCCGCCCGCGTCCGCCACGCCTGCTGTTCGGTTGCCGGGATGCTGACGGTGGGCGGCGCTTCTTGGAGCACGTACTCGACCGCTTTGTTGATGCCGGCCGAAGCGCTGAACCCCGTCGGGAACGTTTCTCGTGCGAGCGCCTCGAAGAACACTTCGTTTTCGTCGTTTGACGCTTCGACTTTGCCGGGGGCGCATTCCGAGAGAGCGCATACGGTGGCCCCTTCTTCGTATTTGCCGATCCACGCGTGGGTGCCTTCGGTTTTGGCCGTGTGAGGGTTCTCGATACCGAGAATCGTCTGGTAGGCGGTTTCGTGTTCGATCGGCCAGGTGGTCGTCGCGTACGTGGTCGCGGTCGCCTTGTAGATGCGCGATTCGCCCTGGGTCCTGAAATAGAAGAACCCGAAGCCGCCTTCGTTCATAGGGGCGGTACCTGTGGTTTGGGCGCTGCAGCCCGTTGTGTTCCCTTGCCAGGTACCGGGACCTTTGTAGTAGGCCCAGGTCGCGCCGAGCGTTTCTGAGGGGTGCCCAGGGCAGGAGCCGCCCAGGTCGATCTTGCCTTCGCCGTAGAGGTTTTCTTCAACGGTGGGGTCGACCGCGATGGGATAGCGGTAGTCGTGCCCTCGATGGAGAACCTTCAGGTGGAGGGTCGCGCCGATGAGCTTCGTCGTCACTGGCACGTTGGTCCCTTCGGCATCGGTCGCGGTCGGCGGCATGATCGTCGCGATCACCGAGTGACCACGCATCACTGCGAAGGCCGCACGCGACCCCTTCCCGGAGACGAGCTGCTCGCCGTTCGGGAGATCAAGTGCGAAGGCAAGCGTGTCAGGGCTCATGGCTGAACGCAGCAGTGAGACGATCTCCGCGCCCTGCGGTAGCGGGGTGATGAGCGTGTCGGTGTCCAGGGCGGTGTTGGGGTAGTCGATGCCTGCTCCGAGCGCGGTGCCGAGAGAGCGCGGGGGGCGTCCGCTCGCATCGACTGGCCTGATCGAGATGTCGCTGCGCGGGAAGTCGAGCCCGCGGGATGCATCCTGTGGGATTCGCACAGGGACTGACGCCAGGAGAGGAACGAACGTCGCGCCTGCTGGTCGCAGGCGCAGGTCGAGCGGAGCCCTCGCTCCTGAGCCGGTCTCTGCTGCGAAGGGCTGCGTTGAAACGACCATGACATGATTTGCACCGGGGAGTTCGGCGATCGCTGAGTTATCCGTGGTGAAGCGACGAATTCGTCCGCCGAGAGGTAGCGCTGGCAAGGGCGTGCCGGAGGCGGCGCGAGCGGAGAGAACTTCGCGAGCGAGCG
>DATJMW010000014.1:0-47865 GCA_035508515.1 Solirubrobacteraceae bacterium
GCGCCCGGGATGCCGACGCCGAACAGCAGGAACTCGCCCTCGAAGCACCCGCGCGCGCCCGCGCCCGCGGGTGCGGCGGCGAGCGCGCCGCCGAGCTGGCGCAGCTCGGCCGCCAGCAGCGGCGAGCCCTCCCCGGCGACGCTCAGGAAGGCGGCGATCGCCTCGTCGTCCAGCGCCCCCAGCAGGCGCCCGTCGCCGATCGCGGGCACCGGCTCCTCCGGGTCGCCGTGCAGGCGCACGACCGCGGTGCTCGGCATCGACTCGAAGCCGCCGAGGATCGGCGTCCCGACCGAGCGCAGCACGCGCTCCAGCTCGGCGGCGCAGGAGGCGTCGAGCGCGACGCCGTCGACGCAGAGCGTCGGCGTCATGCGCAGCGGCTCCGGCACGTCGGGCAGGTCCGGGAGCGTGAGCGCCCGGAACGTGGTGGTGATCGCGTCGGGCGCGGTGCGCGCCCAGTCGCGCCAGGCCCGCAGGAGCGCGGGGGCGTGGCTCGCGTCGAAGAACAGCGCGCCACCCGTGACCTGCGCGTAGGGCAGCAGCCCGAGCTCGACCGCGGTCACGACGGCGTAGCCGCCGCCACCGCCGCGCAGCCCCCAGAACAGCTCGGGGTCGTGCTCGGCGTCGACGCGCCGCGCCGCGCCGTCGGGCGTGACCACCTCGAACGCGCGCACGTGGTTCGCGGCGAGGCCGTGCGCGCGGCCGTAGAAGGACAGGCCGCCACCGAGCAGGTAGCCGATCACCCCGACCGAGGGCGAGGAGCCGTGCATCGCGGCGAGCCCGTGCGGTGCGACGGCCTCGACGACCTCGCCCCAACGGGCGCCGGCCTGAACGCGCGCGACGCGCCGCTCGGGGTCGACCGCGACCTCGCCGTCGTGCAGCGCCGGGCGCAGCAGGATCGTGTCGCCCAGGTCGGGTAGGAGCTGGCCCAGGTGCCCGGTCGTCTGCGTCGCGACGCACAACCCGTGCGCGCGGGCGTGGGCCAGCACCGCCTGGACCTCCTCGACGCACGTGGCCACGCAAACTGCCGCGGGGCGTTGGTCGGCGTGCAGGTTCCAGGCGCGCCTGGCGGTGTCGTAGTTGGGCGACTGCGGCCCCACCCACACGGGCATCCATGTGGCGAGGTCTTCGGCGGGGCCGGCTTGCGGCTGGTGCTGCGGTGTGTGGGTGTGGTGTGTGGTTGTTTGCATGCTCGCCAGCCTGATGCCGCGCCGGTGCCGGCGAAATCCCTCGATGCAGGGGTTCTGCGCACCGCGGCGCCCCCGCAGCCGAAGGGTCCCGAACCGCTGCAAACCCCCTCAATTGAGGGGGTGGCGCTCCCCCTGCGGCGGCTGTACGCTTGGCCCATGTCCGGCTCGATGTCAACCCGCGCGGTCGTCGCCCTGGAGGCGCTCGAGCATCTGGCGACACAGGACCTCTCCACGCAGGAGACCTGCGAGCAGGTGGTCGACCGGATCACGCGTGCGATCGAGGTGGACAGCTTCTTCGCGGCGGCGACCGACCCCGACACGGGCCTGTGCCTGGGGGCGGGGATGTCCTACAGCATGGACTCCTCGGTGTGCCATCCCTTCTGGGAGCACGAGTTCCTCGTGCCGGACTTCAACAAGTTCGCCGACCTGGCCGTGGGCGACCCGGTCGCCGACCTGCGTGCCGCGACGGGCGGCAAGCTCAGCCGCAGCCCGCGCTACCGGGTCCTGAACGCGCTCTCCGACCTCGAGGACGAGCTGCGCGCCGTGCTGCACGCGGGGGGCCGCTCGTGGGGGAACCTGCAGCTGAACCGCTTCACCGGCTCGAAGCCCTTCTCCGCGGAGGACGTCGAGTTCCTGCGGGCGGCCGCGCCGCTCGCGGGCGCCGCGTTGCGCCGCGCGCTGCTGGAGGAGCCCGCCGAAACGGACCCGCGGCGCGGCCCCGGCGTCGTGGTGCTCGACGAGGAGGGCACGATCCTGTCCGCGACCGGCGAGGCCGACGCCTGGCTGGACGAGCTGGCGGCGGGCTGGCGCCGCGACGACATCAACCTGCTGATGCACCCCGAGTTGATGCGGATGTCTCTGAGCACGCTGTCCGAACAGGAGGCCGCCGGTCGTCGCGTGCGGCTTCGCACCCGCTCGGGCGTATGGCTCGTGGCGCACGCCTCGCCGCTCGGCGACTCCGGCAACGTCGCGCTGGTGATCGAGCCTGCGAAGGCCTCAGAGGTCGCCCCGATCGTCGTCAAGGCATACGGGCTGACGCCGCGCGAGGTCGAGGTCACGCGGCTGGTCTCGCGCGGGCTGAGCACCGACGAGATCGCCACGACGCTGTTCCTCTCGCGGCACACGATCCGCGACCACCTGCGGGCGATCTTCGAGAAGGTGGGGGTCTCCTCGCGCGGCGAGCTGACCTCGCGTCTGTTCGCCGAGCACTACCACCCGCAGCTCGACGAGGCGGTGGCGCTCTCGCACGAGCGGGTGCAGGCTCGCGCCGAGGCATAGATCGCGCCCCTCCCGGACCCGGCCCGGCCTCCGGGAACAGCTTCCACCACGGGAACAGCGTCCACTACGGGAACAGCGTCCACCACGGGAACGGCGTTCACCCCCGCCCACCGCAGCGGCTCGGGCGAGCCGCTGCTCTGCCTGCACGGCTTCACGGACACGTGGCGCACGTGGGAGCTGGTGCTGCCGGTGCTGGAGCGCCGCCACGAGGTGCTGGCGCCGACGCTCGCGGGTCACGCGGGCGGGCCGTCGATCGAGGGAGAGGCGAGCGAGCGGGCGCTGCTCGACGCGCTGGAGCGCGCGATGGACGCGGCGGGCTTCGACGAGGCGCACGTCGTCGGCAACTCGCTGGGCGGCTGGCTCGCGCTGAAGCTCGCGGCCCGCGGCCGCGCGAAGTCGGTCGTGGCGTTCGCGCCGGCGGGCGGCTGGGCGCCGGGCGACGACGCGTTCGCCGCGACGCTGGCGCCGCACTTCGAGACGATGCGAGAGCAGCTACGGCAGGCGGCGCCCCACGCGGAGGCGCTGCTCGCGACGCCGCAGGGCAGGCGCCTGGCGACGCAGTTCACGACGACGAACTACGAGCACGTCCCGATCCCGCTGCTCGCCCACCAGATGCGCGGCGTCGTGGCCTGCGAGCGCGCGGGCGAGCTGATCGCCCACGCGCGGCGCGAGGGCTGGATGTTGCAGGCCGAGCGGATCGGCTGCCCGGTGCGAATCGTGTGGGGCGCCGAGGATCGGCTGCTGCCGTGGCCGTCGGCAGCCGCCCGCTTCCGCGAGCAGTGGCTGCCGAACGCCGATTGGGTCGTGCTCGAGGGGGTCGGGCATTGCCCGCAGCTCGACGTCCCCAGAGAGGCGGCGCAGCTGATCCTCGGCTTCACCTCGCCCTAGCCGGCGGCCTCGCTCACGGGGTCCGGGCGGATCACGACGGTGTCGCCAACCTCAGAGATCTCGTCGGCCGGCATCCCGACGCGCTCGGCGTGCTTGCGGATCGCCTCTGGGCCGCTGGCCTCGTAGATGCAGGCGCTGCCGAGCGTGCCGTCGGCTTCGGCGATCACGTAGCTGCGAATCCAGCGGATGTCCTGGGGGAAGTCGCTGTCAGCGATCTCTTTCGAGCGTCCCGCGACCTGCTCCAGCTCCTCAGGCGACTGCCAGGCCTGCCTGCGACGGATCACGTATGTGTTCATCTGGGCTCCTTGTGGTTCGGTGGGGATTCACTGTTAGTGACCCCCGGCGTGGCCAATCCTTCCTGGCGCGATTACTTCCGTGGAGGAGTCTCGTCTAATGGGCAGCCGAGTGCAAACAAGCGAAGGAGGCCGAGATGGGAAGGATCGTCGTGACCGAGTTCGTCTCGCTCGATGGCGTGATGGAGGCGCCGGGCGGGGGAGAGACCTACAAGCACCAGGGCTGGACGTTCGAGGTCGACCGCGGCCCGGAGGGCGACCGGTTCAAGCTCCAGGAGGCGCTGGCGGCGGAGGGCCTTCTGCTGGGCCGTCGCACCTACGAAGGCTTCGCGGCGGCATGGCCCTCGATGGAGGGCGAGTTCGCGGACAAGTTCAACGGAATGCCGAAGTACGTGGTCTCCTCGACGCTCCGGGACCCGAGCTGGAACAACACGACCGTGCTCGGCGGCGACTTCGCGCAGGAGCTGAACGAGCTGAAGGCCGCAACCGAGGGCGAGCTTCAGGTGCACGGCAGCGCACAGCTGGTGCAGGGCCTGCTGGAGCACGGCCTCATCGACGAGCTGCACCTGATGGTGTTCCCGGTCGTGCTCGGCAGCGGCAAGCGGCTGTTCGGCGAGTCGGAGGACAAGCGCGGCCTGAAGCTCGCGGACGCCAAAACCGTCGGCGACGGGATCGCGGTGCTGACGTACCTGACCGCCTGAGGCGCCGGTGCGCTACCGTGGCTTGACATGGGAGGAAGCGTGCGTACACGGGCGCGGAGGGCGCTCGTGTGCGCACTGCTTGTCCTGGGGGCCGCGCAGCTCGGCGCCGCGCCGGCGGCGACGGCCCAGGCCGCGAAGAGCGAACGCGGCCCGGGACCGTACGAATACGGGTGCCCGATCCTGCCGGCGGACAATCCGCTGAACCAGGAAGTCGCGGGCCTGCCGGTCAGCCCGCAGTCGGCGCAGTACGTCGAAAGCATCGGCCTCAGCGCCCACCTGCACCCGGACTTTGGCCGCGACAAGCACTACGGCATCCCCTTCAAGGTCGTGTCCGCCAGGCAGCCGGGCGTGCCGGTGCGGTTCACCGAAGCCCCCGAAGAATCGGACCCCGGGCCGTACCCGATCCCACCGAAGGCGCCGGTCGAGGGAGCGGGCGAAGAAGGCGACCGGCACGTGCTGGTGCTGCAGCGCGGCGACTGCAAGCTGTACGAGCTGTATGGCGCCGAATCGATCGAAGACGGGCGAGAATGGAGCGCGGCCTCCGGCGCGGTGTTCGACCTGCGCAGCGACGCGCTGCGCCCGGAAGGCTGGACCTCCGCGGACGCCGCGGGGCTGCCGATCTTCCCGCTGCTCGCGCGCTACAAGGAGGTCGCAAGCGGCGCCATCCACCACGCGCTGCGCGTCACGGTGCCGCTCAGCCAGCGCGGCTACATCCACCCCGCGACCCACTTCGCCTCGCGCAGCAGCGACCCGGCGCTGCCGCCGATGGGCCTGCGGCTGCGGCTGAAAGCCGACTACGGCCTGGGGGGTTTCAGCGGCCAAGCGCTCGTGATCCTCGAAGCGCTCAAGCGCTACGGGCTGATCGTCGCGGACAACGGCTCGCCGTGGCACGTCACCGGCGCTCACAGCCGCAAATGGGATGAAGCCAGCCTGGAACAGCTGAAGCTGGTGCCGGGCTCGGCCTTCGAGGCCGTGGAAACCGGCCCGATCATCCACTGAGAAATCTGCGCAAGGCTCAAGAAGCCGGGCGTCCGTTCCGAAAACCGGGATAGATGGACGCGCCGATCCCGCCCAACGAGCAGGAGCGGCTGGCGACGCTGCGCGAGCTGGCCATCCTCGACACGCCCACAGAGCAGATCTACGACGACGTGGTGCACCTGGCCGCGACGATCTGCGACACCCCGATCGCGGTGATCAACTTCATCGACCAGGGTCGCCAGTGGGGCAAGGCGCTCGTGGGCCTCGAGGACTCGGAGGCCCCGCGCGAGGTTTCCTTCTGCGCGCGCACGATCGTGCAGGAGGACGGCCTGCTGGTGGTGGAAGACACTCGCGCGGACCCGCAGTGGGCCGAGAACCCGATGGTTGCCGGCGATCCGGGCCTGACGTTCTACGCCGGCGCCGCGATCGTCACCGACGAAGGGCAGGCGGTGGGCTCGGTGTGCGTCGCCGACACCCGCGGCCCGCGCGAGCTGAGCGAGCAGGCGACCGAGGCGCTGCGCGTGCTGGCGCGGCAGACCGCCGCCCACCTGAAGCTGCGCAGGCTCTCGAAGGAGCTGGCGCGCGCGAACGTCGAGCTGCGCAGGCTCTCGATCAAGGACTCGCTGACGGGGCTGGCGAACCGCGCCTTCCTCGAGGAGGCGATCGCGCTCGCGCTGCGCAAACGCACCCGCACCGGCAACGACCTGGGGATGCTGTTCTGCGACCTCGACGGCTTCAAGCTGGTGAACGACAAGCTCGGCCACCACGCGGGCGACGAGCTGCTGATGCTCGTGGCTGAGCGGCTGTCGGACACCGCGCGTTCCAGCGACCTGGTCGCGCGCTACGCGGGCGACGAGTTCGTGATCCTGTGCCCCGAGCTGCAGGAGGCGCCGAGCGTCCTGCCGGCGGTCGCCGAGCGCCTGGCGGAGGCGGTGGGCGAGCCGGCGACGATCGCAGGTACCGAGCTGCGGCCGCGGATCAGCGTCGGGACCGCGCTCGCCCGCGACGCCGACGGGGTCGAGGACCTGCTGCGCCGCGCCGACGTGGCGATGTACGAGGCCAAGCGCGCCGCCAAGCGGGCCGCGGTGCGGGTCCCGGCCTCCTAGGCGACCGCTGCCGCGCTCTCGCCGCCCCCGGCGCGTGCCGCATCCGAGTGCTCGCGGCTGTCGCGCGTGGAGATCAAGAGCAGCGTCAGCAGCGCGCCCGCGACCGCGAACCCGGAGCCCACGAGGAACGCGCGCTCGAAGCCCTTCGTGAGCGCGACCGGCAGGCTGTGTACGCCGGCGTGCATCACGTCCTGCGTGCGGCTGTTCGCGATCGAGGCGAGGATCGCCAGCCCGAGCGCGCCACCGACCTGCTGGGCGGTGTTGACGAGCCCTGAGGCGAGCCCCGCCTCCTGCGGCTTGGTGCCGGTGACGGCGGCGATCGTGACGGGCACGAACGACAGCCCCAGCCCGATTGCCGCGAGCACGGAGGGGCCGAGGATGTCGCCGGCGAACGTGCCGCCGTGGGCGGGCACGTGCGAGAACCAGTAGAGCCCGCCGGCGACGAACAGCAGCCCCGCGAACAGGATCGGCTTGAAGCCGAAGCGCGTCACGCCCGCCGAGGCGGCGCCGGCGGAGAGGATGATCGCGACCGCCAGCGGCAGGTAGGAGACCCCGGCCTTCAGCGCGGAGTAGTGCAGCACCTGCTGCATGTAGAGCGAGATGAAGAAGAACATCGAGAACAGCGACATCCCGATCAGCAGCGCGACGGTGTCGGCGCCGCGCAGCGTGCGCAGGCGGAAGATCGTGAACGGCATCAGCGGCGCGCGCGAGCGCGACTCGATCGCGACGAAGACGACGAGCAGCACGAGCGCGCCGGCGATCAGCAGCAGCGTTTCGGTCGAGCCCCAGCCGGCGTTGACGGCGTTGACGAGCGCGTAGACGAGCAGCGCGAGCCCCGCCGTGACCGTGATCGCGCCGGGAATGTCGAACCGGCGGGTTTCCGCATCGGCGCGGCTCTCGAGCAGCAGCCGCGGAGACAGGTATGCGCAGACGACCCCGATCGGGACGTTCACGAACAGCACCCAGCGCCAGGAGAGGCCCGTGGTGAGGATGCCGCCGAGCAGCACGCCCGCGGCGCCGCCGGCGCCCGCGACCGAGCCCCACACGCCGAGCGCGCGGTTGCGCTCGGCGCCTTCGGCGAAGGTCGTCGTGATGATCGAGAGCGCGGCGGGGGAGACGATCGCGGCGCCCATGCCCTGCACGGCGCGGGCGGCGATCAGCCAGGCCTCCGATTGGGCGAGGCCACCCAGCAGCGAGGCGAGCGAGAAGAAGATCAGCCCGATCGTGAACATCCGCCGGCGCCCCATCAGGTCGGCGAGCCGGCCACCCAGCAGGAGGAAGCCGCCGAAGGTGAGCGTGTAGGCGTTGACGACCCAGGTCAAGTCGTCCTGGGAGAACTTCAGCGCCTTCCCGATCGACGGCAGGGCGACGTTCACGATCGAGGCGTCGATCACGACGACGAACTGCGTCATAGCCAGCAGCGCCAGCGCGAAGTTCTTCGCGCGCGGGGTCATCAGCTCTGAGGGCTCGACGGCGGCTCTGCCGGTCGGCTGGGCGAGGTCTGCGCTGGGGATCATGGCAAGGCCTTTCGTCTCGATTCGCGCCCGATGATATGAACGCTCGCCCCAGCTACGAACGGGCTTGCCGGAAATGGACAGCCTGGCCGCGAGATGGCGGGCTAGCGCCCGGACTCCAGCCGCGCCTGCTCCTCGGCGGTGCGCTCCGCCCAGGGAACGCTCTGCAGGCGCGCGTCGGGAATCGGCTCGCCGCTCTCGACGGACAGCCCGTAGGTGCCTTCGGCGAGGCGTCGTTCGGCGCGCTCGATCGCGGCGAGCTCCTCGTTCAGCGAGGCCTCCAGGCCCTGATCGATCTCGGTCTCCAGCAGCGCGGGGGCGACGTCGCCCCCGTCGTCGCGGACGCCTTCGTCGTCGCCCTCCGGCGCGGCGGTCCCCGCGAGCGCCGCTTCGATGCGCGCCCGCTCGCGCGCCAGCAGATCGCGTGCCTCGTCCTGGTCCATGAAGCGCAGTATGAACGCGGGTCGCGTTACGTGTCGGCCCGCCCGGGGAGCTGCTTCCCGACCGGGCCGCGGGTGGCGAGCGCCCGCCCGCGCTAGCGGGCGCTGGAGCGGATCGCCTCCGCGACGGCGCGGGGGTCGTCGAAGAAGGGCACGTGCCCCGCGCCGAGGTCGAGGTGGCGCGCCCGCGGGAGCATCGCCCGGGCGCGCGGGGCCTGCGTGCGGTAGGGGAGCAGCCGGTCCTGCACGCCCCAGGCGACGGTCACGGACGTGCCGGGATCGAGCTGCTCGCCGTCGGCGAAGGTGTAGCTGTCGAACGCCGTCAGCGCCCCGGCCAAAGCCGGCGAGGCCCAGGCGTTGCGCAGGATCCGCGGCGGCTCCTCGCGCGGCATCCGCCACGGTTTGCCGAACGTCTGCCAGAACAGCGCGGTGGCCCCGGCGCGCGTGCCGGCGAGCTTCAGCAGCGCGGGCTTCGAGGCGCCCGGGATGCGCGCCAGCGAGCGCAGCGACTCCTGGCAGAAGCGGCGTTCGGCGGACGTCCAGAAGCCGGCGGGGGAGAGCGCGCTGACGGAGGCGACGGCCCCGCGCCGCGCCAGCTCAAGCGCGATCGCGCCGCCCATCGAGTTGCCGGAGACGTGCGGTCGCTCGAGTCCCAGCTCGGCGAAGAACGCCGCGAACGCATCGGCGTAGGCGGGGATCGCGGGCTCGGTGCCGTCCGGCAGCGGCGGCGAGCCGCCGAAGCCGGGCGAGTCGCAGGCGATCACGTCGAAGTGCTCGGCGAGCAGTCCGATCACGGGACGCCAGATCTGCCATGAGAGCCCGACCCCGTGCATCAGCACGAGCGGCGGGCCGGAGCCCTCGCGGTGATGCTCGATCACGCCGCGGCGGCCTCGGCCGTGCCGGCCGCCCCGCTCGGCTCCGCGTCCCCGGCGCCCGTCCCCGGCGCCCCGGCGCGCCCGCGGATCAGGTCGGCGCCGCGCTCGGCGACCATGATCGTCGGCGCGTTCGTGTTGCCGCCGGGGATCACCGGGAAGACCGAAGCGTCGATCACGCGCAGCCCCTGCAGCCCGTGGACGCGCAGCTGCGAGTCGACCACCGCTTCGGGGTGGGTGTCGCTCATCCGCGCGGTGCCCACGGGGTGGTACAGCAGGTCCATGCGCCGGCGCAGGTCGGCCTCCAGCTCTGCGCGGTCGGCGACGCCGGCGCCGGGCTTCAGCTCCTTGAGGATCACCTCCGCGAGCGGGGACTCCCGGGCGATCCGGCGCGCCAGCTCCATGCCCGCGAGCAGCGACTCGACGTCCTCCGGCTCGGACAGCGAGTTAGTGAGGATCCGCGGCTTGGCGGCGGGGTCGGCGGAGCGCAGCCACACCTGCCCGCGCGACTTCGGCGAGACCAGCACGGGGCCGATCACGACGCAGTGCCCGTCGTATTCCTCCTGGCCGTGGTTCTCGAAGTAGGCGGCGCCCATGTGGAACTGGACGTCCGCGGCGGGCAGCCCGCCGCGCGTGCGCACGAACGCCACGACCTCGGCGACGGTGGAGGTGAGCTTGCCCGAGCGGCGCAGCAGCCACTCGGCGAGGTGCTTGGGGTGATCGGCCTTGTACAGCGTCGTTTCGTCGGAGGTCTCCCACAGCACGGTCACGAACGGGTGGTCCTGGAGGTTGCGCCCGACGCCGTGCAGGTCGTGCCTGACCTCGACGCCGGCGGCGCGCAGCTCCTCGGCGGGGCCGATCCCCGAGAGCAGCAGCAGCTGCGGCGAGTTGATCGCGCCCGCGGAGAGGATCACCTCGCGCTCGGCGCGCACGAGCTCCTCGCCGCGCCGGCCCTTGCGCAGGCGCACGCCGACGGCGCGCTCGCCCTGCAGCTCGACGCCGAGCACCGTGGCCTTCGTGCGCACCTCGAGGTTCGGGCGCTTCAGCGCGGGGCGCAGGAAGGCGTCGGCGGTGCTGAAGCGGCGCCCGTCGCGCTGCGTCACCTGGAACATCGAGACGCCGTCCTGCTCGGGCCCGTTGTAGTCGGCGATCCGCGGGATGCCCGCGGCCTCGCTGGCGGCGATCAGGCGCTTGTTCATCGGCCGCGGCGAGCGCTGCTCGGAGACGCGCAGCGGGCCGTCGGCGGCGTGGAACTCCGAAGCGCCGCGGACGTTGCCCTCCGACTTCAGGAAGTAGGGCAGCACGTCGCGGTAGCCCCAGCCCGGGGCGCCCTGCGCCTCCCAGGCGTCGTAGTCGAGCGGGCGCCCGCGGACGTAGAGCATCGCGTTCATCGAGCTGCAACCGCCGAGCGTCTTCGCGCGCGGGACGTACAGCGAGCGATTGTCGGCGTGGGGCTCGGGCTCGGTGGCGTAGTCCCAGTCGAGCTTGGTGTGGAACTGTTCGCCGAAGGCGGCGGGGATCTTGATCTTCGGCGAGCGGTCGCGCCCACCGGCCTCGAGCAGCAGCACGCGCACGTCGGGGTCCTCGGACAGGCGGTTCGCCAGCACGCAGCCGGCCGAGCCGGCCCCGACGATCACGTAGTCGTACATCTCGACTCCTCTCAGCCGGATTGGACCGCGACGCGCTCGGCGTCGGCGGCGGTGTTCGTGGTGGTGAACGCGTACTCGCTCTCGTCGAGCGTCGCCGTCGCGTCGAAGTACTCGCGCATGTAGCCGGGCCAGTTCGCGACGATGCGCCCGCGCTCGTCGCGGTACCAGGAGTCGCACCGCGTCCAGGCGGTTCCCGCGAAGCGGGCCTGAAGCGCGCGGTCGCTGGCCTGCTCGACCTCGCGCCGGACCTCGATCGCGCCGGCGCCGCGGGCGTCGAGCGCCTGCAGCGCCTGGCGGATGTAGCCGGCCTGCGCCTCCAGGTAGAAGATGATCGAGCCGCCGGAGGTGTTCGTGTTCGGCCCGTACATCACGAACATGTTCGGGAAGCCCGGGACCGTGATCCCCAGGTGAGCGTGGGCGCCCTGCGCCCAGGCCTCGTTCAGCTCGACCCCGCCGGTGCCCGAAACCTTCATCGGGAACATGAAGTCCGTCGTCTTGAAGCCGGTGCCCCAGACGATCGTGTCGAGGGCGTGCAGCCTGCCGTCGGCGGTGACGATCCCCTCGGGTACGACGCGCGCGATCGGCTCGGTGGCTACCTCGACGTTCTCCCGTTCCAGCGCGGGCAGGAACGCCGAGCTGAACAGCACACGCTTGCAGCCGAACGTGTAGCCGGGCCAGACCTTCCTGCGCAGCTCGGGGTCCTTCAGCTGCGAGCGCATGAACAGCGCCGATCGCACCCCGAGCAGCCGCCCGATCGTGCGCGGGTGGCGGATCGAGGCGGTGAGCGCCTCGCAGTACTGGAACATGAAGTTGCGCCGGAACTCCTGGATGCCGGGAACGTGTTCGATCGCGGCGCGCACGAGCCGCGGGTAGCGCCGGTTGCGGCGCGGCAGAAACCAGTTGCCGCTGCGCTGGAAGACGGTCAGCTTCGCGGCCTTCGCCGCCAGCTCGGGCACGAACTGGACGGCGCTGGCGCCGGTGCCGACGACCGCGATGCGCCGGCCCCACAGCGAGTGCTCGTGGTTCCACCGCGAGGAGTGGAAGCTCTCGCCCGCGAACGTCTCGATCCCCTCGATCTCGGGGTGGGCGGGCTGGTGCAGCTGGCCGGTCGCAAGCACTATCGCGTCGGCCTCGAAGCGCTCGCCGCTCCCGTCCGCGCCGGTCGTCTGAACGACCCACCGCGCCCGCGGCTCGTCCCACGCGCAGGACTCGACGGTCCGCCCGTAGCGGATGTGGCGCTCGACGTCGTGGGCGCGCGCGACCTCGCGCAGGTAGTCGTGGATCTCGGCCTGCGGCGAGCACAGGCGCGACCAGTCGCGCCGCTGCGCGAAGGAGAAGGAGTACAGGTGGCTCGGCACGTCACAGGCCGCCCCGGGGTAGCTGTTGTAGTGCCAGGTGCCGCCTAGGTCCGGCGCGCGCTCGAGGATCGTGATCCGCTCGAAGCCGTGGCGTTTCAGCTCGATCGCCGCCCCGACCCCGCCGAAGCCCGCGCCGACGATCAGCACCGAGGGCTTGCGCTTCGTAGCAGCGATGCCGTCCTCCCTACTGGCCATACGGCCAGCCTACTCCTGCTTTCGCGGCGCGGCTTTACGCGCGGCCTGTGCCGGCCGCCATGAGACGGAGCACGGCGCGACGGCTCAGCCCGGCGGCTCAGCCCGGCGGGGTGCGGGCGAGCAGTCGCGCGGTGACGCCCCGCATGGTTTCTTCGCCGTAGGCCTGCGAAGGATCGCCGGTGTTGAAGATCGAGATCGTGATCGTGGTGCCGCGCCGTTCCAGGCGCGCGGTCTCGTTGAACAACCCCTCCGAGGGCAGCGCGCCGGTCTTGAAGAAGACCTGCCAGCGCGGCCGCGCGACTTCGGGGATCCCCCAGCTCTGCTCAGGCTCGATTCCCGCCATCAGGCCGCGCGCGTAGCTCCAGAACTGGGGCGGGATCAGCCGTTCGATCGCGATGAAGAAGCGCGCCTGGTCGGCGGCGGAGGTCTGCGTGTAGGCCCACCAGCCGACGCCCGGGGCGTAGTCGCGCATCCCGGCTTCGCGGGCGACGCGGGCGATCGCTCCCAGCCCGACGCGGTCGAGCACCGCGGAGGCGGCTTCGTTGTTGGATTCGTGGATCATTGGGTAGAGCAGCGAGCGGTCCAGCCGGCTGATGCCGACGTGGTCGGCGTCGAGCCGCTGCAGGAAGGCCGTCAGGAACATCACCTTCACGACGCTGGCGCTCTGGAAGTGGGAGCGCATCCGCGTGCCGCTGAGACGCCCCCAACTGTCGAGCACCGCGAGCGAGCTGCGCCCGGCGCGTTCGTCCAGGTAACGCACCGCGGATGCGATCGCCGCCGGCGAGGGGTAGGCGGGCCGCGGCGCTTTCGCGGGCGGGCGGGAGTCGGGGGAGGGGGCGGTGCTCGTCCCGGTCGGCGAGCTCCCCGTTCCCGAGGTCGCTTCGCCCTTGCTGGTTCCCGCCGCGATCGCCCACGTCGAGATGCCCGCGCCCAGGCACAGGGCCAGCAGGGCGGCGAGCAGCAGTCGACGTCGCTTTACGACCGGCGGCACCGGCGCAGAGGCTAACGAGCGCCCCCGCCGTCAGCGCCGCCCGCCGCTCAGCGCTTGCCCTTCTTGCCGCCCTTCTTCTTCGCCTTGTGCTTGAAGCCGACGCTCGTGAAGGCGGTGGAGATCGATTCAGCCTTCGACTTCGGCAGGAAGCCCACGCGCGCCTTGAATTTCAGCTTGTGCAGGCGCTGGCCTTTCTTGCCTTTGCGCGAGAGCGGCGCCTTGATCGTGTACTTGCCGGCCTTCGCGAATTTCTTGTACGTCGTGCGCAGGTTGCGGTTTTTGATGCTGACGCGACCCGCGGCGAAGATCTGCACGCGCAGCACCAGCTTGTTGTGCACGATCTTTTTGCTGAGGATCTTGATTCGCGTCTTGCCTTTGCCGCCGCCGGTGCAGCCCGCGACGGCGATCGGCGTGTTCAGTTTGGTGACGGCGCCGCTGTGGGCGGTGACGGTCGTCGGCATCGTCAGCGTCTGCGTGCAGAGCGTCCCGTTCGCGGTCAGCGCGGAGTTCGCGCCGCTGGGCAGTTCGAGCACGAAGCTCTTCACGGGCACGTCGGGGATCGAGGCGAAGGTCGACTTCGTGATCCCGTTTTTGATGTCGGTGTTGCTTTCGAGGATCACGCGCACGCCGTTGTCGCCTTCGAGCAGCAGGTCGAGGTCGGGGAACGCGGCGCCGCCGTGCGAGACGAGGTAGGCGGGGCCTTTCAGCGGCTGCGGCAGCACCGGCGTCTCAACGGTGGCGCTGCCGACTTTCGAGCCGGAGGGGCAGCTGAAGGGGTTGGCGGCGTACGTCGCTTCGGGGCACGCTTTCTGCAGCGTCGTCAGCCGCGAGGGCAGCGACTTCGGCAGTTCGGCCACGACGGACTTGATGTTCGCCTGATGCGCTCCCTGCACGAGGTTGACGCGGAGCGCGGCGCCGTTGGCTTTCAGCGTCGCCGGATTCGTCGAGGCGCTGGTCGCCGCCGAGAATTCGGGTTTGAACGGCAGCGTGTTGCAGCCGGCCACCGCGAACGGGCTCGAAGCTCCCTGCGTGGCGCCGAGGCTCGAGGTCAGCAGCGTGTCGGTGGACAGCGGCCCGCAGTCGGTGGGGTTGAACAGGAATTCTTTGCGGTTCACCGTCACGTTGATCCTGCGCAGGCGCAGCGGCACGCCCTTGAAGATCGTCGGCAGGTCGGTGGTCGAGACGAGCACGCGGCCGCTGTGCGGGTCGACGTTGATCGTCGCGTGCGTCACGACGTTGCCGAGATCGAACGGCCCGGCCGCTGCGTGGATCGGGATCGACAGCCCGTAGGGGGCGCCCTGGTAGGGGCCGGTCAGGAAGACGGGGCCGCTGAAGGAGTACGGTTCCGCGCCCGCGCCGACGGCGGCGGTGGCGACGCCGATCTGGCTGCTGGCGGCGCAGGTCCCGGCCTGCGCGTTCGGTTCGCTGCACGGCGTGAGCTTCGGGATTTCTCCGACGAGGCCGGCGGGCAGCGTGGTGGAGACCTTGCCGAGGTACTGGTCGCCGTCGGGGCGTTCGAGCGTGAACGAGTAGTTCGAGTAGGCGCCCGCTTTGTTGGGGCTGACGCCGGTGGACTGCGCCAGCGAGAACGGGGTCGAGGCCGGGCAGCCGCTCGCGGCGAAGGGGGTGGAGCCGCTGAACGGCGCGAGGCCGGTCCAGGGGGTGAAGGTGAAGTCGGTCGTGGCGGCCGCGCAGGAGAGCGGGTTGGCCAGCGGCGCCTGCGGCCCGCCCTTCAGGGTCAGCGTCAGGTCGCTGAAGGGCAGCTGCGGGTTGCCGAGGAAGCTGACGGTGAGCCTGCCGGTCGCCGGGTCGGGGACCGCTTGGCCTTCGAGCCGCACCGAGACGTCGTAGACGCTCTCGGCGTCGATGAAGATCAGGAACGGTTCGGGCAGGCCGGTGATCGCCGAGGTGCCGTCCTTCTGGCCGAGGTACACGTTGCCGGCGAGGCTGCCGGGCGGCAGGTCGGTTTCGATGTTGACCGTGCCGATTTTCGAGGCGGCGGGGCATTCGACCGGGACCGCGACGCCTTTGTGGAGCTGGCTCTGCGAGCAGGAGGCGAGGCCGGTGACGGCGGCCGGGTTCAGCGTCAGGCCTTCGGGCAGCGTCACGTGCGCGTCGTCGATGTCGGCCGTGTTGATCTGGTTGGATTTTTCGAACTGCGGCACGTGCACGTCGGTGGTGATCCCGTCGGGCGTGTCGTACTGCGAGGTTTCCGGCGCGATCGAGGCGCTGGGCGCGAAGGGAACTTTGTCGCAGCCTTCGACGCCGACGGGCGGCGTGGTGGGCGCGCTCAGCTTTTCGACCGGGCCGTAGGTTTCGAGTTCGAGGTAGGAGGTCACGGGCGCCGCGCAGTTGCTGGGCATCGTGAGGAAGTTTTCTTTGCCTTCCTTGCCGGCGTGGCCGTCGAAGAACAGCTTCGATTCGACGGTCTACAGCGGCGCTTTGATCAATTCGAGCGGCCCGAGTTTCACCCCGACTTCGGTGGGGATGTTGTTGATTTCAAACCACTCGTGGAAGTCGCCGGAGGTGATCCCGCGCGCGGCGAGCGAGTCTTCGTGGGCGTAGCTGACGTGCCCTTCGAGGATCAGGTGCACGTCTTCGGTCAGCGGTGCGATGCCGTGGACGTCGATCCCGAACATCAGCGGGTGGCCGTTTTCCTGGGGCAGGTTGTAGACGTCGCCTTCGAGTTCGAGGGCTTTCGCGGCAAGCGGGATTTCGACGTAGGCCTTCAGCGCGACGAAGCCGGCTTTGGTGCTCGCGGGGCAGGTGTTCGCGTCGAACTGGGCGTGCGAGCAGACGGCGAGCGCCTGGGGGTCGGCGGCGAGCCCGGGGGGGACGTCGACGCGCAGCCGCTTCAGGGGCGAGCCGTTTGGCGCTTCGCCAGAGGTGGCGAGTTCGAATCCGGTCAAGCCCCAGGGCGGGTGCCCCGCGGCCTGCGTGTAGAAGGCGCTGTGGGGGCTCGAGTATTTGCAGTTCTTGACCGTGGTTTCGGTGCCGGTGCAGGTCCCGGCTTCCCACTTCGCGAGGCCTAGGCTGCCGGCGGCGTGCGCGGCGGCGGGGAGGAGCAGCAGCGAGGTGAGGAACGCGAGCGCGCACAGGCGCCGCCGTCGCCGCGCGACCCTTTGACGGGCATCGCGTCGCGGCTCCGCGGCGGAAACGGCATGGACAACCGACCTCGTCTTGCTGTGATCCCTCACCCTCTACCTCCCGTCGAGACTTAGGCTTGCATGCCGGGCCGATAGAGCGGCTTTCCCGACGCAAAGGGATTACCCCGTTTGTGCCGGGCTACGCAAACGTCTGTCTGAGGGCTACTGCTCGCGCGGTATGTAGGGCGTCAGCTCGCGGCGCGCGATCGAGAGCTTGTGCACCTCGTCGGGGCCGTCGGCGAGACGCAGCGTGCGCAGGTGCGCGTAGGCGGAGGCGAGCCCGAAGTCGTCGGAGACGCCGCCGCCGCCGTGCACCTGGATCGCGCGGTCGAGCACCTTCAGCGCCATGTTCGGGGCGGCGACCTTGATCGCGGCGATCTCGGTGCGGGCGTGCTTGTTGCCGACGGTGTCCATCAGCCAGGCGGCCTTCAGCGTCAGCAGCCGCGTCATCTCGATCTCGATCCGCGACTCGGCGATCCAGTCGAGGATGTTGCCGCGCGTGGCGAGCGGCTGGCCGAAGGTGACGCGCGAGACGGAGCGCTTGCAGATCGCTTCGAGCGCGCGCTCGGCGGCGCCGATGGCGCGCATGCAGTGGTGGATGCGCCCCGGGCCGAGCCGCGCCTGGGCGATCATGAAGCCGTCGCCCTCGCCGGCGATCAGGTTCGTGGCGGGCACGCGCACGTCGGCGAAGTCGACTTCGCCGTGGCCGTCCTGGTCCTCGTAGCCGAACACGGGCAGGCTGCGCAGGATCGTGACGCCGGGGGTGTCGAGCGGCACGAGGATCTGGCTCTGCTGTTTGTAGGTGGGGCCGTCGGGGTCGGTCTTGCCCATCACGATCATGATCCGGCAGTGCGGGTGCAGGGCGTTGGTGGTCCACCACTTGCGCCCGTTCAGGACGTAGTCCTCGCCGTCGCGCTCGATCCGCAGCTCGATGTTCCTGGCGTCGGAGCTGGCGACGTCGGGCTCGGTCATCGCGAAGGCGGAGCGGATCTCGCCCTCCAGCAGCGGGCGCAGCCAGCGGTCCTTCTGCTCGGGAGTGCCGAACTGGTGCAGCACCTCCATGTTCCCGGTGTCGGGGGCGGAGCAGTTGCAGGCCTCGGAGGCGATCGGCGAGCGGCCGAGCAGCTCGGCGAGCGGGGCGTAGTCGCTGTTCGTGAGCCCGGCGCCGTCCTGCTCGTCGGGCAGGAACATGTTCCACAGGCCCAGCTCCCTGGCGCGGCGCTTCAGCTCCTCCATCACGGCGGGCTGGTGGTGGGGGTCGCCGGAGTCGCGCAGCTGCCGTGCGTAGGTCTCCTCAGCCGGGTAGATGTGCTCGTCCATGAAGGCGCCAAGACGCTCTTTGAACTCTGAGCAGCGCTCGCTCGGCTGGAAGTCCATCGTCCTCTCCTCTTTTTTGATGGGCGGACCCTGTCGGGTCCGCTCTGCTGGTCGGCTTTTGGGACAGACGGTGTATATCGACTCTCCCGCGCCTGCGGCACACGCTCAGGAGCGACCGCTAGCGTGTGCGCGCCGATGAGGCGCCCAGCCCGACAAGCCCTCCTGTGGCCGACCGCGCTCGCGGCGCTCGCGGTCTCCGCGACGGCATTGCTGGCGGGCTGCGGCGGCTCGGGCTCGCACGGCGCGACGGCGAGCTCGACGCGGACCGCCGTCCGCTCGACGCCCTACCCGCCCGCGGCCGGCCCACGCCGCCCGAACATCGTGTTCGTGCTGACGGACGACCTGGCGGAGAACCTCGTCGGATACATGCCGCACGTGCTTCAGATGCAGCGTGAAGGCGTGAGCTTCTCGAACTACTTCGTGACCGACTCTCTCTGCTGCCCCTCGCGCGCGTCGATCCTCACGGGCCGCTTCCCGCACGACACGCGCGTGTTCGACAACAGCCCGCCGGAAGGCGGCTACAGCGTGTTCCGCGAACGCGGCGAGGAGCGGGAAACGTTCGCGGTGGCGCTCCAGCGCGAGGGCTACGAAACGGCGCTGATGGGCAAGTACCTGAACGGCTACAAGCCGAACGGCGCGGTCGCGGGCCTGGGCTCGGGCGCGACGGCGGGCGACGGCGCGAGCGTCGCGGCGGGCGCCCAGGCGAGCGCGACGGTGCCGCAGGGCTGGAGCGAGTGGGACGTCGCGGGCGACGGCTACCCCGAGTACGGCTACCACATGAACAGCGACGGTCACGTGCGCTCCTACGGCTACCGCCCGCGGGACTACCTGACGAACGTGATCGCGCAGAAAGGCCTGTCGTTCATCGACGGCGCCGCCCGGCGGCGCCGTCCTTTCATGATCGAGCTCGCGACGTTCGCGCCCCACTCCCCCTACACGCCGGCGCCGCGCGACTACGGCACGTTCCCGGGCGTGCGGGCCCCGCGCTCGCCGGCGTTCAACGCGATCGGCACCGACGAGCCGGCCTGGCTGAGCCGCTTCGAACCGCTCGGGGCGGAGCAGGTGGCGCTGATCGACGCGAAGTTCCGCAGGCGCGTGCAGGCGGTGCAGGCGGTCGACCGCATGATCGGCGCGATCGAGGAAGAGCTGCGGGCGAAAGGGCTCGCGCGCGACACCTACATCGTGTTCAGCTCCGACAACGGCCTGCACATGGGCGAGCACCGCCTGCGCCCGGGCAAGCTGACGGCGTTCGACACCGACATCAAAGTCCCGCTGGTTGTCACGGGGCCGGGGGTGCCGGCGGGCCACACGGTGGGGGCGATGGCAGAGAACATCGACCTGTGCCCGAGCTTCGAGGAACTGGCGGGGGCGCCGATCCCGCCGAGCGTCGACGGGCACAGCCTGCTGGGGCTGTGGCACGGGGCGCCGGCCGCGGGCTGGCGCAAGCTGGTGCTGATCGAGCACCACGGCCGCGTGCTCGACCGCGGCGACCCCGACCTGCCGCTGCGGGGCTCGGGCAACCCGCCGAGCTACGAGGCGCTGCGCGCGCGGCACAGCCTCTACGTCGAGTACGTCACGGGCGAACGCGAGTACTACGACCTGCGCCGCGACCCCTTCGAGCTGGACAACGTCGCCTCGCAACTGCCTCCCGGCAAGCTGCGACGGCTGCACCGGACGCTCGTGCGGATCGAGCGCTGCCATGGCGCGAGCGCCTGCTGGCGCGCGCAGCAGGGCGTCGGCGCAGGCCATAGGCTCACGGAATGAGCGAGCGGCCCGGCACGGCGAGCTACCGCGAGGCGGGCGTCGACTACGACGCGCTCGACGCCGGCAAGCGCCTGGCGATGGCGCAGGCGCTGTCGACCTCGGGCCTGTTGCAGGCGCACGGCGCGCGCGCGCTGGACGCCTCGCGCGGGGAGCCGGCGTTCGTGTTCGAGCTGGACGGCCGGGCGTTCGCGTTCGTGGTCGAGGGCCTCGGCACGAAGTCGATCGTCGCGCGCCAGGTGGCCGAGCAGCTGGGCGTGAACCGCTTCGCGGACGTCGCCTACGACACGGTGGCGGCGATCGTGAACGACCTCTGCTGCGTGGGCGCGCTGCCGCTGGTGGTAAACGCCTACTTCGCGACCGGCTCCTCGGAGTGGTACGCGCAGTCCGAGCGCTCGGTGGCGCTGCTGGAGGGCTGGCGCAGCGCCTGCGCCGACGCCGGCTGCGCGTGGGGCGGGGGCGAGTCCCCGTCGCTGCCGGGCCTGCTGGACGAGCGCGAGGTCGAGCTGGCGGGGGCGGCCGTGGGGGCGCTGCCCGCGGGCGCGGCGCCGATCCTCGGCGAGCGCCTCTCGCCGGGCGACGAGATCGTGCTCGTGGCCTCCAGTGGCCTGCACGCGAACGGCGCCTCGCTGGCACGGCTGATCGCGGGGCGGCTGCCGGATGGCTACGCGACTCCGCTGGCGGACGGGACGAGCTTCGGCGAGGCGCTGCTGGAGCCGTCGCTGCTGTACGTGCCGCTGGTGGCGGCGGCGCTGCGCGAGGGCCTGCCGCTGAGCTACCTCAGCCACGTGACGGGGCACGGCCTGTTGAAGCTGATGCGCCCGTCGCGCGAGCTGACCTACCGCGTGCGGCGGCTGCCGCCGGTGCCGCCGGTGCTGGCGTTCCTGGTCGAGCAGGCGGGCCTCGAGCCGCACGCGGCGTTTTCGACCTTCAACATGGGCTCGGGCTTCGCGCTTTACTGCGCCGCGGGCGCCGGCGAGCGGCTGGTCGAGCTGGCGGGGGAGCTGGGCTTCTCGGCGCTGCTGGCGGGCGGCGTCGAGGAGGGGCCTCGCCAGGTGATCCTCGAGCCGGTGGGCGTCAGCTTCGAGGGCGGCGAGCTGGAGCTGTCGGCGGACTCAGACCCTCGAGCGGAGCCTTAGCCTTCTCGCGAGCGGCGCGGTCGGCCCCTTGCCAGCGGCTGGAAGGTCCTCACGGCGACCGTTTTGCAGGATTGCCTGCAAACGTGGCCCTCGACGCCCGTTCCGCCTTGCGACCACCCGCGGCGATGGATAATGTTGGGTACAGACGTCGCCACTGTTCTCCGGTGAATAGCCGGGGATCTCGATATCGCCGGACCGGCAATGGTTCCGGAGCTACCCGGATCGAGGCGGACCTGTCCATCAACAGAGGAGAGAAGATCTGATGCGCAGAGCATCCACCTGTCTGGCCTTGCTCGGCTCCCTTGCCGTTCTTGGCCTTCCGGCCGCGGCTTCGGCCGCTGCGCCGACCGTGACCTTCAAAGCGAAGGCCGTGCCGATCCCCAAGCCGGGTGGCGGGACCTACCCCCACACGGGCAACATCCTGGCGAAGAAGGGCGGCCTCGGGGCGGCGCTGGAAGCGAACTACGAAATCAGCGGCACCGGCTACGGCGCGACGCCGCAGAAGCCGGAGGGCGGTATCCCGCCGCTGGCCGCGGTCAACTTCTACCTGCCGGCCGGCGCGAAGGTGAACCCTTCGAGCTTCCCGAAGTGCCAGCAGGCGTCGCTTGAAAACACCGGCCCGAGCGCGTGCAAGAGCGCGATCGCCTCGCCGGTCGGCAACGCGCTCGGCGAAGTGTCCTTCGGCGCGGAACGTGTCCCCGAGACCGCGACGCTGCAGGGCTTCTTCTCGTCGAGCGGACTGCTCTTCTTCGTGAAGGGCTCCTCGCCGGTGTCGCTGGAATTCGTGTCCTCGGGCTCGTACGTCGGCTTCAACAAGGAAGGCTACGGCCTCGAGCTGAAGACGACCGTGCCGGCGATCGCCACGGTTCCGGGCGCCCCGTTCGCCTCGACCAAGAACATCAACATCAAGGTTGGCGCGGCGATCAAAAAGGGCAAGAAGCTCATCTCCTATGGCACGCTCCCCAAGACGTGCCCGAAGGGTGGCTTCCCGGTCAAGTCCGAACTCATCTTCGGCGGCAGCTACGGCGGCGAACGTGAATTCGGGATCCCGGCTGAAACGGTGACGGTGACCTACAAATCGCCGTGCCCCAAGTAGAGAGCAGGATGACGGAGGCGCCCCCCACAGGGGCGTAGACTCCGTCGGCAGGAATTGAGACGGGCGGCTTCATCGGAGAGGTGGAGCCGCCCGCCTCGTGTTTGAACCGCAAGGAAGGAAAGGGTTGAGGCAGACCGTCGGGCGGAGGAGAGGCGCGACCGCGCTTGCGGTAGTCCTCGGCGTGGCCGCGCTCGTCGCGGTCGTGCTGCTGGCAACCTCGGCGGGCGGCTCGAACGGCAGCTACACGGTGCGGGCGATCTTCGACGACGCCGGCAACATCATCCCCGGCGAGAACGTCAAGATCGGCGGCGTCAAGGTCGGGACGGTCGGCTCGGTGACGCCGACGCCGCAGGCCAAGGCGGCGGTCGTCCTGCACATCACGAACTCCGGCTTCAAGGACTTCCGCGACGACGCCAGCTGCACGATCCGTCCGCAGGCGCTGATCGGAGAGAAGTTCGTGGACTGCCTGCCGACGCAGCCGCGCGTCGCCGGCACGCCGCTGCCGCCGGCGCTGAAGAAGATCGGCAAGGGTCACGAAGGCACGGGGCAGTACCTGCTGCCGGTGCAGAACACGCATTCTCCCGTGGACGTCGACCTGCTGGGCGACATCTCGCGGCTGCCGGAGCGCCAGCGCTTCACGATCATCCTCAACGAGCTGGGCGCGGGCCTGGCCGGACGCGGCAGCGACCTGCACGAAGTGATCCAGCGCGCGAACCCGGCGCTGCAGGAACTCGACAAGGTGCTGTCGATCCTGGCGAGCGAGAACAAGGTGCTCGCGAAGCTGGCGGTCGACTCCGACACGGCGCTGCAGCCGTTCGCCGCGGTGCGCGACAAGGTGGCGGATTTCGTCGTGCAGGCGAACACCGTCGCGCAGGCGAGCGCGCGCCACCGCGGCGCGCTGGCGCGCAACCTGCAGCTGCTGCCGAAGTTCCTCGAACAGCTGGGCCCCTCGATGGAACGGCTGGGACGCTTCGCCGACCAGACCACGCCGGTGTTCACCGACCTGAAAAAAGCCGCGCCCGGGATCGACAAGGCGTTCACGAACCTGCCGCAGTTCTCCCGCAGCTCGAAGACGTTCTTCGAAAACCTGGGCCAGACCACGAAGCTGTCCGGCCCGGCGCTGACGGCGGCGAAACCGCTGCTTGCGCGCCTCGGCACGCTGGGCAAGGAAGCGAAGCCGTTCTCGTTCAACGCCGCAGAACTGCTCACGAGCCTGCGCGACTCGGGCGGGCTGGAGCGCCTGCTCGACTTCATCTTCATGGGCGCGGGCTCGACGAACGGCTACGACGCGCTGGGTCACTTCCTGCGCTCTGAAATCGTCGGTACCACCTGCCTGACCTACACGATCATCACGGCGAAACAGTGTGCGAGCAACAAAATCTTCGACACGAAGCCAGAAGGCAGCTCGGCGACGACCGCCTCCGCGGCGAGCAACCATGGCGGCGGCGAAAGCCTCGAAAACCGCAACACGAGCGTGACGATGGCGCGCACGCTGGCCGTGCTGAAGGGCGCGACCCCGGCGCAGGCGATCGCGAGATACCCCGGCCCCACCGAAGTCGCGCCGGGCACCGCGGGCACGGGATCGGGCGGCGAAGCCACGCCGGTCGCCAAGCCGGTCGGCGGCGCGAGCGCGGGCACCACCTACTACACGCCCTCCGGCGAAAGCTCGGGCGCCGACGGAATGCTCCTCAACTACCTGCTGGGGAACTGAGCGATGAGTCGCCTGCTGAAGATCACGCTCATATTGCTCGTCATGCTTGCCGCGGCTGCACCTGCGGGCGCGGCCGCCATGGAAATCTGGCTGCCGGGCACGACGAGCACGGGTGAAACGACGACTACCCCGCCCGCGGAAACGACCCCGGCCCCGGCGGAAACGCCGCCGCCGAGCACCACGCCGAGCACGAGCACGCCCGCCACGACGACGCCCGCGCCCGCGGAAACGACCCCGCCGCCGACGACGCCCCCGGCAACGACGGCGCCACAGGTGAGCTCACAGCACGCGCAGGGCAGGAGCTCCTCGCCTACGCAGCGCGAAAGCGCGGCGGAATCGAACGCGGCGGCCGAAGGCGGCAAGGGCAAGCAGGGCGCGAAGGGGAAGGGGGCCGGAGGGACGAAGGTGAAGCGCGGCAAGCGCGCGCCGAAGCCCTCTGCGCTGACGCCACCGCTGCCGCTGTCGCTGTCGTCCTCGATCGCGGGCGTGCCGGGCTTCTTCATCGAAAGCTTCCGCATCCCGCCGTTCCTGCTGCCGATCTTCCAGGCGGCGGGCAGCGCCTACGGCGTGCCGTGGCAGGTGCTGGCGGCGATCAACGAGGTCGAGACCGACTACGGGCGCGACCTCAGCGTTTCGAGCGCCGGGGCCGAGGGCTGGATGCAGTTCCTGCCCTCCTCGTGGGAAACGTATGGCGTCGACGCGAACGGCGACGGCTTCAAGGACCCCTACAACCCGGCGGATGCGATCTTCGCCGCGGCGCGCTACCTGCGCGCGGCGGGGGCGGCGAAGGACGTGCGGGGCGCGATCTTCTCCTACAACCACTCCCAGGCCTACGTCGAATCGGTGATGCTGCGGGCGAAGCTGCTGGGGGGGACGCCGGACCAGCTGCTGGGCGCGATCACGGGCCTGACCGAGGCGCGCTTCCCGGTGCACGCGAAGTCGCACTTCAGCGACGGCTTCCTGCCGGCCACGAGCGGCAGCGGCGGCGCGGAAGTCGCGGGCACGACGATCTACAGCGAAGCCGGCGCGCCGGTGATCGCCGTGCAGGACGGCCAGATCGTGCAGATCGGCGACTCGCCGACGCTGGGCCGCTTCGTCTCGCTGCGCGACGCCTACGGGAACACGTACACGTACGCGAAACTCGGCAGCATCGCCGAGCTGTACCCGGTGCTGAAGCCGCACGACGGCACGGGCGCGAAGCCCGCCCCGGCGGAAGGCGCCGACGAACCGAAGCCGACCGCGCCGGCGAGCGCGGGCACGCACGCCGAAGCGGCCCCGCCCACGAGCGAAGACGCCGGGCTCTCGGCGCTGTCGCCGGGCTCGCCCAGCGGGCTCGAATCCGGCTCCTCGCCCGCCGCGGCGACGAGCGCTCCCGCGGCGGCAGCAGCGGCGGCGGGCGTGGGCGCCGAATCGCCGGCGGCGCCGGCCGGTGGCGAAGGCTCGGCGGAAACCGCCCCGGCGCAGGCCTCGCCGCAGGCGGCGCCCGCGACCGGCGAAACGGGCTCGGCGACGCCGCGCGAGTTCCGCGCGGGCCCCGACGACGTCTACCTGCACGAACTGCACGAGGGCGTGCGCGTGATCGCGGGCACGGTGCTGGGCCACGTCGCGCAGGACGGCGAAGGCGCGGGCGAACCGCACATGTTCTTCCAGATCCGCCCCGCGGGCGTGGGCGCGCCGATGATCGACCCGAAGCCGATCCTCGACGGCTGGGTGCAGCTGGAGAACACCTCGATCTTCCGGGCGAAGGGGCAGGCGCCGTTCCAGAGCAGCGAGCCCTCGCCGGGCCAGGTGCTGCTGGAGTCCAAGGAACAGCTGCAGCAGCAGGTGCTGGCGAACCCCGGCATCGACATCTACCCCTGCGGGCGCCAGGACATCCAGACGGGCCAGATCGACCGGCGCGTGCTGGCGACGCTGGAGTTCCTGGAGGTCTCGGGCCTGAAGCCGACGGTCTCGGCGCTGAAGTGCGGCCACTCGGAGCTGACGGCGGAAGGCAACGTCTCCGAGCACTCGACCGGCGACGCGGTGGACATCTCGGCGGTGAACGGGACGCCGATCGTCGGCCACCAGGGGCCGGGCACGATCACCGACACCACGATCCGCAAGCTGCTGACGCTGCAGGGCTCGATGAAGCCGCACCAGATCATCAGCCTGATGAGCTATCCCGGGACGGACAACACGCTGGCGAAAGCCGACCACTACAACCACATCCACGTCGGCTTCCGGCCCTACGCGCAGGCGAGCCTCGCGGGCTCGCTGACGTCCTCGATCACGCCGGGGCAGTGGATCAAGCTGATCGCGCGGCTCGGCGAAATCCCCGATCCCACCGTGGCGAACGGGCCGTCCTCCGCGGCGATCCCGGTGCACCCCCACGACGCGCAGGGGGGTGAAGGCTGATGGCGACGACGACGCCGCCCTCCGGCCCGCCGCCGGCCGCCCCGCCGCCGCGCGAGCCGCAGTCGCCGCGCCCGCCGCGCGCTTCGCGCGGGCGCTTCGCGCGGCCGCTGGCGTTCGGCGCGCTGGCGATCGTCGTGCTGATCGTGCTGTTCATCGTGCTGGGCGGCGGTGGCGGTCAGACGTACAAGCTCGAATTCGCCGAAGGCGACCAGCTGGTGCGCGGCGACCAGGTGCAGGTCGGTGGCGTGCCGGTCGGCAGCGTCACGAACATCGAGCTGACGCATGACTTCAAAGCGCTGGTGACGATCCACGTCGATTCCTCGCTGACGCCGCTGCACGCGGGCACGACCGCGCAGGTGCGGGTGCCCTCGTTGTCGAGCGTCGCGAACCGCTACGTGGCGCTGAGCCCGGGGCCGAACAACAACCCGGCGCTCGCCTCGGGCACGAAGCTGCCGGCGAGCGCGACGAAGGACGTCACGGACCTGGACCAGCTGTTCAACACGTTCAACCCGAAGACGCGCAAGGGCCTGCAGCAGTTCATCCAGGGGACGGCGGAACAGTACGTGGGCCAGGGCAAGGCGCTGGGGCTCTCGACGGAATTCTTCGCGCCCTCGATCAACGCCACCGACCACTTCTTCGCGGAGCTCGTCCGCGACCAGTCGACGTTCACGAAGTTCCTGGTGGAAACCGCGAAGGCGGTGACGACGATCGGGGCCCGCCAGGGTCAGCTCACGGACCTGATCGAAAACTCGAACACGACGTTCACGGCGGTGGGCGCCCAGCAGCAGAACCTCGCGCAGGGGCTGAAAGAGCTGCCGGTGACGTTCCGTCAGGGCAAGCGCACGTTCGCCGAACTGCCCTCGGCGCTCGACGCGCTGAAAAAGCTCGTCGACGCGTCCAAGCCGACGGTGAAGCCGCTGACGACGCTGTTCGAGAGCCTGAAGCCGCTGCTGACGACGGCGACGCCGGTCGTCAAAAACTTCGCGCTGTCGTTCAACCGGCCTGGTCCGAACAACGACCTGACGGATTTCGCGACGGCGATCCCGGGTCTCGTGGCGCAACTGGAAACCAGCACGCCGGTGACGGTTCAGTCGCTGCAGGAATCCGTGCCGATCACGGCCTTCTTCGGGCCCTACGCGCCTGAGTTGCAGGGCACGCTGCGGACGTTCGGCCAGTCGGGTGGCTACTACGACGCCGACGGCCATTACGCGCGCATCACGCCGGTGTTCCCGGACTTCGCGCCGGGCGGTGGGGAAAACAACCTCGTGCCGTCCAGCGCGGGCACGGCGCTCGCGCCGTTGAAATCGGGCCAGCTGCGGCGCTGCCCGGGCGGGGGGACACAGCCGGCGACCGACGGCTCCTCGCCGTTCACGGACGCGGGACAGCTGAGCTGCGACCCCTCGGAGCACCCATGAACCGGCGCCGCAACACATCGCTGGCGGGCAGCCCGCTGCTGATCGGGGCGATCACGACGCTGATCGTCGTCGTGGCGGTGTTCCTGTCCTACAACGCGAACAACGGCCTGCCGTTCGTGCCGACGTACAACATCAAAGTCGTGCTGCCCGAGGGCTCAGGCCTGCAGCCCGCGAACCAGGTGCGGATCGCGGGCACGCGCGTCGGGCTCGTGGGCACGATCAAACCGGTGGAGAACCCGCACACCGGCCGGGTCACGGCGGTTGCGGACCTGAAGCTCGAAAAGAAACTCGAACGGCTGCCCGCGGACACGAAAGCGGAAGTGCTGTCGGTGTCGGCGATCGGGCTGAAGTACCTCGAACTCGAGAAGGGCAAGGCCGCGCAGACGATCAAGCCCGGCGGCGAGATCCCGCTGAGCAACACGACCGAACCCGTCGACATCGACCAGCTGTTCAACATGTTCGACGAAAAGACGCGCACGGCGATCCAGCAGAACACGAACAACTTCGGCGACGGCCTGGCAGGACGCGGGCTTGAACTGAACGAAACGATCCACACGCTGCGCCCGCTGGTCAACCACGCGATCCCGGTGCTGCGCAACCTCGCCTCGCCGCAGACCGACCTCGCCAACTTCTTCCCGGCGCTCGAGCGTGTCTCCGAACAGGCGGCCCCGGTCGCACAGCAGCAGGCGGACTACTGGTCCGAGCAGGACACCTTCTTCAAGGCGTTCGCCGGCGTGGCGAAATCGCTCGAAGAAGCCACGGAGGGCGGGCCGGCGTCGCTCGAACAGGCGATCTACTCGCTGCCGCACGAGGCCGCCTTCACGGAAAAGAGCACCGAGTTCATGCGCCTGCTGCGTCCGAGCGCGAAAGACCTCGTGACGGTCGCGCCGCCGCTCGGGCACGCGATCTCGGTCGGAGCCGTGAACCTGAACGAAGCCACGAAGCTGAACGACACGCTCGCCGAATCGGCGCAGGCGCTGCAGAAGTTCGCCGAAAACCCGATCGTGACGGCGGGCCTCGAAGACTTCACGCAGACGCTCCAGTACGGCAACCCGCTGCTGGCGGGCCTGGCGCCGGTGCAGGCTTACTGCAACTACATAACGCTGGCGTTCCGCAACGTCGCGAGCCTGCAGTCGGAGAACATCGGCGTCGGCACGGTCGCCCGCGCCGGTGGCAAGCTCTCGCCGACGGGGCCGAACAACGAGGGCTTCCCCTCGGCCGTGCCGACGAACGGCCCGTCGGTCGAAAAAGCGTTCGTCAACTCAAACGCAGTCGTGGACAACAACCATCTGCACTACAACCCTTACCCGAACGTCGCCGGGCCGGGGCAGCCGAAACTGTGCGAAGCCGGCAACGAGAAATACGAACCCGGCAAGCTGGTCGTCGGCAACGCCACGGCGGCGAACGTCGCGACGAACCGCGAACTGACGGGCCGCGAACAGGACCTGTTCGGCGAAAAGTACTCGGCCCAGCAGCTCAAGGACCTCGGGCTCGGCAGCAAGCCGAAAGCCACGAAGAAGAAGACGACGAAGAAGCAGGGCTCGAAGAAGAAGGGGAAGAAGTCGTGAGCCGCTTCCGCTTCTGGCGCCGCCATGACGAGATCCCGGTCGTGGAGCTCGGCCGCACGAGCCCGATCCGCTTCGCGATCGTGTTCCTCGTGATCGTCGCGATCGCGATCTACTTCGGCTTCACGAAGCACCTGCCGTTCAAACACGGCTTCCGCCTGAACGCCCAATTCCAGAGCGCGCTGAACATCAAACCGAAGTCGCCGGTGCGGATCGCGGGCGTGAACGTCGGCAAGGTCACGGGCATCAAGCGCGAAGGCGACGCGGCGCTGGTGAAGATGGAAATCGAATCGCGCGGTCTGCCGATTCACTCCGACGCGACGGTGAAGATCCGCCCGCGCATCTTCCTGGAAGGCAACTGGTTCGTGGAACTGCAGCCGGGCAGTCCTTCGGCGAAGGCGCTGTCCTCCGGAGCGACGCTGCCGAGCACGCAGTCCTCCGATCCGGTGCAGCTCGACCAGGTGCTCGACGCGCTGAACACCGACACGCGCAAGAACCTGCAGGAATTCCTGATCGGCTACGGCAACGGCCTGACGCGCAAGCCGTCGAAGGCCGACGACGCCGAACAGGACAAGGAAGTACGCGGGATCAACGCGGCGGAAGCGCTGAACAAGGTCTACGAAATCGCCCCCTCGGCCGAGCGCGGCGGCGCGATCATCAACCAGGCGATCGGCGGCACCGAACAGCACGACCTCTCGAAACTCGTGCAGAGCGTCGGCAAAGTGACGGCGGCGCTGAACGTGCACGAGCAGCAGCTGGGGGAACTGATCGGCAACTTCAACACGTTCGTTCGCAACTTCGCGGTGCAGGCGACGAACCTGGGCAAGGCGGTCCAGGTGCTGCCCAGCTCGCTGCAGAACATCGACGCGGGGCTGCGCGAACTGAACACGGCGCTGCCGCCGACGAAGGTGTTCGCGCACGACATCCTGCCCGGCGTGAAAAACACGAACGCGACCGTGAGGGCGGCGCTGCCGTGGATCGAACAGGTCAAGGCCTCGCTCGCGCCGAACGAGCTGGGGGGCGTGGCGAAGGGGCTGGTCGAAGCGACGCCGGCGCTCGCGCGGCTGACGGCCGAACAGCAGAGCTTCCAGGTGCAGACCGAAGCCTTCAACAAGTGCCTGACGAAAGTGATCATCCCCGCGGGCAACACGCGTATTCAGGACGGGACGTCGACCTCGGGCGTGGAGGACTACAAGGAGTTCTGGTACGGCCTGACGGGCGTGTCGGGGATCGGGCAGGACTTCGACGGCAACGGCTTGATGCCGAGATTCCTCGTCGGCGGGGGCGGGCCCACGATCGTCTCGGCGCCGGCGACGGTCGAGGGTAAGAGCATCAATGGCGCACAGGTTCTCGCGCACGCATCGCTGCAGCCCGAAGGCACACGTCCCGCCTTCCCCAAGACGGAGCCGGCATACAAGCCGCTCGTGCCCTGCTACAAGCAGGCGCTGCCCGAATTCAACGGCCCGCTGTCGCAAGGCCCGGCGGACGGAACCAAATGATGGCGACCCCCGAGCAGACACCAGGGCACAAACACGAAGGCGGGCTCAGCGTCCGCGACCAGATCGAGCGCTATCGCACGGCGTTCATCGCGGTGGTGACGATGGTCGTGATCGCGGTGGCGGTCGGCGGCTACATCCTGGCGCACGAGAACCTGAAGCTTCCTGGCTGGGTGCCGGTGCTGGGCCGCGACTACTACACGCTGAAGGCGGACATCCAGACGGCGCAGGCCGTCACGCCGGGCCAGGGGCAGGCGGTGACGATCGCGGGCGCGAAGATCGGCGAAGTCGCGAGCGTCGACCTGCACAACGGGATCGCGACGATCACGATGAAAATCACGCCGAAATACGCGCGCATCTACCACAACGCGACGCTGCTGCTGCGCCCGAAGACGCAGCTGCAGGACATCACGGTAGAGGTCAACCCAGGCACGCCGTCGGCGGGCAAGCTGGCCAGCGGCTCGACGCTGCCGCTGGCGCAGACGGCGCCGAACGTGAACTTCGACGAATTCCTGTCCTCGCTTGACGCCGAAACCCGCTCCTACCTGCAGGAGCTGCTGGCCGGGGCGGGCGAGGGCTTCGGTAACAACGGAAAGGCCTTCTCGGCGACGCTCAAGCGCTTCTACCCGCTGACCCGTGCGGTCAAGGAAATCGCGAAGGAACTCGCCAAGCGCCACGAAAACACGGCCCGGGCGATCCACAACTTCCGCCTGCTGACCGAAGCGCTGGGCGGCAAGGACAAGCAGCTCGCGGACCTGGTCGACGCCTCCAACGCGGTGTTCGCGACGTTCGCGCAGGAGGAACAGAACGTGCAGAGCACGGTGCGGCTGCTGCCGGGCGCGCTGACGAAGGCGCGCAGCGGCCTCGGCAAGCTCTCGAAGGCCGCGCACGTGCTGGGACCGACGCTGCACGAGCTGCAGCCGTTCGCGGCCTCGCTCGGCCCGGCGAACCAGGCCACGCAGGAACTGGCGAAGGCGACGACGCCGATCTTCAAGAACCAGATCCGCCCGTTCGCGCGCGAAATCCTGCCGACGGTGAACGAAATCGGCCCGGACACGAAGGAGCTGTCGGAAGCATTCCCGAAGCTCGCCACGAGCTTTGGTGTTTTCAATGAATTCTTCAACGAGCTCGCGTACAACCCGGGCAAGAGCCAGGGTGGCTTCCTGTTCTTCCTGGACTGGGCCAACCACAACCTGAACAGTGTCGTCAGCACCAGCGACGCGAACACGGTGCTCGGGCGCACGCTGGTCTACTTCAACTGCAAAGTGGCGCCGATTCTGAAAGGCGTGGCGGAAATCAACCCCAACGTGAACCTGCTGATCGGCCTGCTGCAGCCGCCCGACGCGGCGGCTTGCGCTGCCTCGGGAATCGGCAAACGCGAAGGCGCGGCCGCGCACACGCTGACGAACCCGAAGTCGCCGGGCGGCAAACTGCTCGGCGGCCTGACGCCGGCGTTTGGCGGCGCCGGCTCGACCGCGCACCCCGCGAAGCGGTTCTCGGCGAAGGCGGGCAAAGCGGGCACGGCAAAGGCGAGCAAGGCGAAGTCCGGCGCCGCGAAGGGTGGTGGCCGCTAGATGCAGAAGCGCGCGCCGACGCTCGGCAACATGCTGGTGATCATCCTGTTCGTGCTCAGCTGCTTCGGGCTGCTGCTGTTCCTGTGGGAGTCGTTCGGTGGCCCGCTGCCGCTGAAGCCGAAGGGCTACCGGATGACGGCCTCCTTCCCGAAGGCGCTGGCGCTCGCGGAACAGTCGGAAGTCCGCATCAGCGGCGTGACGGTCGGGCGCGTGGTGGCAGTCAAGCTCGGCGACGGCGGTCGCACGCGGGCGGAAATGGAAATCAACGAGAAGTACGCGCCGATCCGCGCGAACATGCACGCGATCCTGCGCCAGAAGACGCTGCTGGGGGAGACGTACGTGCAGCTGATCCCGCAGAACGGCGGCCACAGCGGCCCGTTCCTCTCGGACAAAGGCCAGCTCGCGGACAGTCAGGTCGAACCGTCGGTGACGCTGGACGGGATCCTGGCGGCGTTCGACCCGAAGACGCGGCGCGACTTCCAGATCTGGCAGCAGTCGGTGGCGGAAGGGATCAATGGCCGCGGCGAACAGATCAACGCGGCGTTCTCCTCGCTGCACCCGTTCGTCGAACACGCGAACTCGCTGGTGGAAGTGCTCGACTCCCAGGAGGGCGCGGTCCGCGGGCTGATCAAGAACACGGGGGTCGTGTTCGACGCGCTGGCCGGCCGCGACCACCAGCTCGAAGGGCTGATCGTGAACGGCGAGAAAACGTTCCACGCGCTGGCCGAAGGCAGCCAGGCGTTCGCGCAGGCCTTCCGTGAACTGCCCGAATTCGAGAAGAAGTCGCGGATCGCCCTGAAAGAACTCGACCGCTTCGGCGACGACGCGAGCCCGTACCTGGACGAAGTCCGCACGGTCGAGGAAAAGCTGGCGCCGCTGCTGAACGCCGCGAAGCCGTTCGCCCCCCAGTTCAACAACTTCCTCACGTCGCTGGGCCCGCTGACGAAGGCGGCGAAGAAGGGGCTGCCGCTGACGAGCAAGAGCCTCGACCTGACGACGACGCAGCTCGAAAACTTCCGGCCGATCCTGCACAACTTCGATCCGTTCCTGCAGTACCTGTCCGAATACGTGCCGGAGGTACAGGCGTTCTTCGCGAACTTCACTGCGGCGACGCAGTTCCATGGCGGCAACTCGAACACGGTTGGCGGCCCCGCGCAGCACATACTGACCGCGATGAACACGCTCTCTCCGGAGAGCCTTACGGTCTACACGCAGCGTCCCGGCAACAACCGCGCGAACCCGTACTTCAAGCCCGGCGCCTTCCGCGCGCTGGCGAACGGTGGCCTGCAGGTGTTCAACACGAGCAACTGCTCGAACGCGGTCCCGTCGGTGAGTGGGCCGCCGAGCGCGACGATCAACCAGGAACTGATCAATCAGCTGATCCAGTTCGGCGTCGCCAACGCGCCGGAAACGCCGAACAAAATCGCCGCACCGGGCTGCAACCAGCAGGGGCCGTTCACGTTCAACGGCTTTACGGGGCAGTTCCCGCACGTCGTCTACGGTGGGAAATGATGACCGACGAGGAGCAGTACAACGACTACCAGTACCACTCGACCGAGCTCGACCTGACGGGCGACCCCGAGGCGGGCGACTGGTCGATCCGCTGCAAAGACGTGCACAAGCGTCTCGGCGGCGTGCCGGTGCTGAACGGCCTGACGCTGGCGATCCCCGACGACACGATCACGGTGGTGCTCGGGCCGTCCGGCACGGGCAAGAGCGTGCTGATCAAGCACCTGATCGGCCTGATGTTCCCGGACTCGGGCGACGTGGTCGTGCACGGCGAACACGTGCCGCGGCTGACGATGCCGAAGCTCCTGCAGCTGCGCCAGCGGATCGGGGTGCTGTTTCAGGACGGCGCGCTGTTCGGCTCGATGTCGGTGTTCGACAACGTGGCCTTCCCGCTGCGCCAGCACACCGACATGTCCGAGGCGGCGATCGCCGAGCGCGTCATCTCGCGCCTGACGGACGTCGGCCTCGCGGACGCGATGGACGACGCCCCCTCGCAGCTCTCCGGCGGGATGCGCAAGCGCGCGGGCTTCGCCCGCGCGCTGGTGATGGAGCCGGACGTCGTGATCTTCGACGAGCCCGACTCGGGCCTGGACCCGGTGCGCACGGCGCTGCTGTGCGACCTGATCCAGGAGATGCACCAGATCCACAAAGGCACCTACATCGTCGTCACGCACAACATCGCCTCCGCCCGCCAGATCGGCGAATACATCGCGGTGCTGTGGAAGGGCAGGATCGTCGAGGCCGGCGACGCCGAGCGGATGTTCTCTTCGGACAACGCCTTCGTCCGGCAGTTCCTCAGCGGGTCCGCTGAGGGGCCGTTGACGATGGACTGAGGCGGGCTTGCAAGGCGTCGCGCGGACGCTATCTGAAGACAATCGTCTACGTTTGGAGTACGCTTCGGGCGATGGACATTGATGCGATCCGGCGTGAAGTCGAGGAGTGCGAGCGCGAGCTGGCCTCGGCGACGCCTGAGACGAACCTGCGCAGCGCCGCGCTGCTTCGAGAGGTCATGCCGAAACTCACGAGCGTGCGGCAGCGAGAGCTTGCAGAGGAGATCGCAAAGGAATTCGAGCAGCGCGCGCATGCTCAGTCGCTATCCGAGTAGAGAGCAAGCTGGCGCGCGGCATCTCGCCTGAGCCGCGATAGCCGAGCGATCTGGTTCTCGATCGCGATCACCGAGCCTCGGTCTCCGGGCACCGCGAGCAGGCCAAGGGCTTCGACATCGGCCAATAGCTCGAGTGCCTTCATGACGTACTCGCGATGAGTGCGATCGGCGTCGGCACCCGAGAGCATGAGCTCTCCGGCAAATTTGACCACGCCCTTCCCGAGACCTCTAGCTCGATCGATCTGTGCGCTGGTGTAATCCATTGCACGAGCATCCCCGCCGCTTGGGTCGTTTCTCTCGGTTGCCAAGTCGCCGACCCGTATGCGAACATATGTTCGCATGGTCGTTTGCGTCCACTTCCCCCGTCTCGAGCTGGCGCTCGCCGCCGGCGGCGCGCAGGCGCTCGTGGGTCGCGCGCTGGCGCTGGCGCCGCTGCCAGGCGCGGAACAGCGCGTGGGGGAAGCATCGGGCGCAGCCGAGGCGCTTGGCGTCAGGCGGGGCATGGCGCTTGGGGAGGCGCTCGCTCGCTGTCCCGACCTGACGCTCGTGCCGGCCGACCCTGTGGGGGTGGAGGAGGCCTGGGAGGCGACGATCGGCTCGCTGGAGTCGATTGGCGCGGCCGTCGAGCCGGCGCGCCCAGGCCTCGCCTATTTCGACGCGGCGCCGCTGCGGGCGCTGCACGGCGGCGAGGCGGCGGTGATCGCGGCGGCGCGCAGGGCCTGCCACGAGTCGGGGGCGGCGGTCATGCGCCAGCTGCGGCTCGGCGCGGGGCCGACGCGCTTCTGCGCGCTGGCGGCGGCGCTGGCGGTCCGCTCGCGCCGCCCGCTGGTGCTCGACGGCAACGAGGCGCTGCGCTGGCTGACGAGCCGCCCGATCGAGCTGCTCGGCTTCCGCGCGGAGACCGAACGGCTGTTGGAGCCGCTGATGCGCCTGGGCGTGCGGACGCTGGGCGAGCTGGCGCGCCTCGGCCGTCCGGCGCTCGCCGATCGCTTCGGCGAGCCGGGCACGTTCGCGCACCTGCTGGCGTCGGGTGGCGACACGCCGCTGCGCCCGCGCCCCCCGCGCGAGCGCCTGCAGGAGACGATGGGCGTCGGCGATGCGAGCTCGGGCGCCTCGCTCCAGCGCGTGCTCGGCGTGCTCGTCGACCGGCTGCTGGCGCGCGGCGAGCGCCGGGGGCGCACGCTGCGCTCGGTCACGCTCTCGGCGCAGCTGCTCGCTGGCGGTGGCTGGCGCGAGCGCGCGGTCTTCCGCGAGCCGCTGGCGGATCGCGAGCGCATCTCGCTGGCGCTGTCGCTGCGCCTGCTGTCGCTGCCGGCGCCGGCGGCGACGCTGAGCCTGGCGGTGGAGCGCTTCGGCCCGCCGGCGGGTGAGCAGCGGGCGCTGCTGGACGAGGCCCACGAAGCGCGGATGGCGCGCCTGCGCGAGGCCGTGGCGCAGATGCGCGCCGTGGCGGGGGAGGGCGCGGCGATGCGCGCGGTCTGCGTCGATCCCGACTCGCGCGTGCCGGAGCGGCGGGTCGTGCTGACGCCGCTGCCGGGCTGATGGCGGAGGCGGCGCGAACCCGGCTGAACCTCCCGCGCGCCGTGCGCGTGCGCGCGGGCGAGGGGGGCGCGCCGGTGCAGGTCGGCTCGCGCAGGGTCGAGCTGGTGCGGGAGTCCTGGCTGGTCGAGGATCGCTGGTGGACGGAGCGACCGCTGCGGCGCCGCTACTGGGAGCTGGTGACGACGAGCGGGCGCAACCTGATCGCCTTCCACGACCTCGTGGCGGGCGGCTGGTTCGTGCAGGGGGCGTAGATGAGCGGGTGTGCGGTCGAGGCCAAGGCGATGGGCGGGACGGCCCGCTGAGCGATGGCAGCGACCCGCTCGACGCCGCCGTACGTGGAGCTCCACTGCCACTCGGCCTACTCGTTTCTGGACGGCGCCTCGCTGCCGGAGGAGCTTGCGCACCGCGCGCGCGAGCTGGGCCACGCGGCGCTGGCGCTGACGGACCACAACTCGGTCTCGGGCTCGATGGAGCTGGCGCAGTTCGCGGCGGACAACGGGATCGGGGCGATCCACGGCGCGGAGATCGACCTGGCGGGCGACCCCGGTACGGGGCAGCGCCACCTGACGCTGCTGGTGCGCGACGGGCGCGGCTGGCGCAACCTCTGCCGGATCGTCACGCTCGCGCACGCCCACACCCGCGACGGGTCGAGCCGCCGCGAGCGCAGCGAGCCGGCGATCGAGCTACAGGCGCTGCTCGACCACGCGGAGGGGCTGGTGTGCCTGACGGGCTGCGCGGAGCGCTCGGCGATCGCCGCTCGCGTGGCGCGTAGCGGCGCCCCGGACGGCGGCGGCCACGACGAGCGGACGGCGCGGCGCCTGCTCGACGCGTTCGGCCCGGAGGGGCTGCGCGTCGAGCTGCAACGGCCCTACGCGCGCCATGACCGTGCTCGTAACCGTGCCTTGGAGGCGCTCGCGAGGCGGCTGGGGGTCCCTTGCGTGGCGACGGGCAACGTGCACGCCCACGCGCAGAGCCGCGCCGAGTTGCAGGACGCGTTCGTGGCCCTGCGCAACCACACGACGCTCGACGCCTCCGAGCCGCTGCGCCGCGGCAACCGCAGCCACGTGATGGCGACGCCGCAGGCGATGGCGCGCCGTTTCGCGGACCACCCCGAAGCGGTGCGCGAGACGCTGGCGCTCGCGGAGCGGTTGACGTTCGACCTCACGCACGACCTCGGCTACCGCTATCCGGGGGCGGAGGACGCGGGCGCCGGGCGCGCGCTGGCGGAGCTGTGCGAGGCGCGCCTGCATGAGCGCTACGGCGGTTCCGCGGTCCGCTGCGAGGCGCAGGCCCGCCTGACGCAGGAGTTGAACGTGATCGAGAAGCTGGGGCTGGCGGGCTTCTTCCTGCTGCACCACGAGATGCTGGAGCTCTCGCGGGAGGTGGCGCGGGAGGTGCGCGGGCCGGACTCGGTGCGCGCGCTGCTGGCGCCGGGACGCGGGCGTGGTTCGTCGGTCTCCTCGCTGGTCTGCTACCTGATCGGGCTTTCGCACATCGACCCGATCGCGAGCCGCCTGACGATGGGGCGCTTCCTGCACGAGGACCTGCGGGGGCTGCCGGACATCGACCTCGACTTCCCGCGTGACATCCGCGAAGTGCTGATCCCGCGCGTGCACGAGCGCTTCGGCAGCGAGCGCGCCGCGCTGGTCGCGGCCTTCCCGACGTTCCGCGCGCGCGGCGCGATTCGCGAGCTGGGCAAGGTGCTGGGGCTGCCGCCGGGCGAGATCGAGCGCGCGGCGCGCGGCGCGGAGCGCTACGGCCCCGCCGAGCAGGACGTCGGCGTCGCGGGGGCGGGCATGGGCGAGGATCGGCAGGCCCGCGCCGGCGCCGGCGCCGATGGCGCGGCGGGCGGCCGGGGAGACGAGGCTCGCGCCCGGGCCGAGCGCCTCGCCTCGGCCTCGCCCCGCTGGCGCTGGCTCTGGCGCCTGGTGGAGGAGGCCTACAGGCTGCCGCGCCACCTCTCCCAGCACTCGGGCGGGATGATCATCGCGACGCGCCCGCTGATCGACTGCTGCCCGGTGGTGCCGGCGGCGATGCAGGGGCGGCAGATGGTGCAGTGGGACAAGGACTCCTGCTCGGACGCGGGCTTTCTGAAGATCGACCTGCTGGGCCTGGGGATGCTCTCGGCGGTCGAGCGCTGCGTGGAGTCGATCGCGCACACACGCGGGGAGCGGATCGACCTCTCGCGGATCCCGTTCGACGACAAGGAGACCTTCGAGGCGATCGGCGAAGCCGACACGGTGGGCGTGTTCCAGATCGAGAGCCGTGCGCAGATGCAGTCGCTGCGGCGCACGCGCCCGAAGGACCTCGACGACCTGGCGGTGCAGGTGGCGATCATCCGGCCGGGTCCGATCCAGGGCGGGGCGGTGAACCCCTACATCGAGCGCCGGCGCCGCCTGCGCGAAGACCCCGACTACAAGGTCCCCTACGAGCACCCGTCGCTTGAGCCGGTGCTGCACGACACGCTGGGCACGATCATCTTCCAGGACCAGGTGATGGAAGTGGCCCAGGCGATCGCGGGCTACACCCCCGGCGAAGCGGAGGGGTTGCGCCGGGCGATGAGCCGCAAGCGCTCGCAGGAGCTGCTGGCGAGCCATCGCGAGCGCTTCGTCGCGGGCGCGATGCGCCATTCCGGCGCGGACGAGGCGACGGCGGAGCGTATCTGGCAGATGGTCCAGGGCTTCGCGGGCTTCGGCTTCCCCAAGGCCCACAGCGCCGCCTTCGGGCTGCTGGCCTACCAGTCGACCTGGCTGCGGGTGCACTACGGGCCGGAGTTCCTGTGCGCGCTGCTGAACGAGCAACCGATGGGCTTCTACGCCCCGGACAGCCTCGTGCACGAGGCGGAGCACCGGGGCATCCCGATCCTGCGCCTGGACGTGAACGCCTCGCAGGTGGAGTGCACGGTGCAGGACGGCGGCGTGCGCCTCGGTCTCGGCTACATCAAGGGGGCGGGGCGCGAGGAGATGCGGGAGCTGGTGGCCGAGCGCGAGCGCGGCGGGCCGTTCACGGCCCTCGGCGAGCTGGCGGGGCGGATCGGCGCACGCCGCTCGACGCTGGAACAGCTCGCCTGGTCGGGCGCATGCGACGAGATCGTCGGCGAGGTCGGCAGGCGCACGGCGCTGTGGCAGCTCGGCCTCGCGGCGCCGGGCCGCGTCACGGGCGAGGACACCCAGCTGGCGCTGCCGCTGGGGCTGCCGGAGGCCCCGCGCCTGCGGGCGCTGGGGCGCTGGCAGCGGCTGATCGCGGACTACGCCACGAGCGGGGTGACGGTGGGCGACCACGCGCTGGCGATCCTGCGCGAGCGGCTGACGGCGCCGATGCTGGCGACGAGCGCGCAGCTCTCACGCCTGCCGGGCGGCAGCTCGGTGTCGATCGCGGGCCTCGTGATCGCGCGCCAGCGGCCGGGAACCGCGAAGGGCACGATGTTCCTGCTGTTCGAGGACGAGTTCGGCACCGTCAACCTGATCGTTCCCCGGGCGGTGTACGAGCGCAACCGGCAGCTCGCCCGCGCCGAGCCGCTGCTCTTGGCGCGCGGGCGCGTCGAGCGCACGGAAGGGGTCGTGAACCTGCTGGTGCGCGAGCTGTCGGAGCTGGAGGGCTTCGTGGCGGGGGGCGTCGCGGGCGAGGAGCGCGAGGCGGCGCTCGCGCGCGTGCACCAGCTACCGATCGCGCGGCGGGCGGCCGACGGCGAGCTGGCGGGGGGCGAGGAGGACGACGAGCTCGACGTCGGGTCGAGCATGCGGGCCGTGGCGCCGCCGGTTCAGAGCTTCGCGATGGGTCGCAGGAGATGAGCGGCCGCTGGCCTGGACTCCACCAGCGGCCGCCTACGGGTTGAGATCAGGAATGGCTCAGCGAGCCGCGACGACCGAGCGCTGGGCGTCCTCGGCGTCGTTGACGGCCCACGCGAGCCGCTCGATCAGCTGCTCGGCGGAGTGGCCGTCGCTGAGGTGCAGCGAGTCGACGCGCTCGTCGAGCAGCACGGGCGCCTCGCCTCTGCCGGCGGCGCCGGCGGTCGCGGGGTCGGTGGTGACGATGATCCTGGGCATGAATCCCTCCTCGGGAATCGGGGTCATGTCCTCCCGTCGGACACGTTGCGCCTCACGCCTGAAGCCAAACTTAATTCTTCGCGCCGCTCGCGAAACCGGGCCGGGAGATGGACACACGGACGGCTAACCTGAGCGGCATCGCGCGCCTGGGCAACACCGACCTCGACGTATACGGCCTGTGCCTGGGCGGCAACGTGTTCGGCTGGACGATCGACGAGGAGCGCTCCTACGAGGTGCTGGACGCCTACGTGGCGGCGGGGGGCAACTTCATCGACACGGCCGACAGCTACGGGCGGCGCGGTTCGGGCGGCCCTGGCGAGTCGGAGCGGATCATCGGCCGCTGGATGGCGGCGCGCGGCAACCGCGACGAGCTGGTGATCGCGACGAAGGTGGGGATGGCGGCGGATCGCAAGGGGCTGTCGGAGAAGAACGTCAGGGAGGGCGCGGAAGCGTCGCTGGAGCGTTTGCAGACCGACCGCATCGACCTGTACTACGCGCACGAAGACGATCGCGACACGAAGCTGAAGCAGACGCTCCGCGCTTTCGGCGCGCTGATCGAGGACGGGCTGATCCGCCACGCGGCGGCGTCGAACTACACCGCGCGGCGCCTGGAGGAGGCCCTGCGCATAGGCGAGCAGGACGGCATGGCCTCCTATGTCGCCCTACAGCCCCATTACTCCCTGATGGAGCGCGAGTACGAGCAGGAGCTGGCGCCGCTGTGCGAGCGCGAGGGCCTTGCCTGCCTGCCCTACTTCGCGCTGGCACGCGGCTTCCTCAGCGGCAAGTACCGCGCCGACGGAGAGCAGATCGACAGCGCCCGCGCGCTGGGCGTCCGCGACAGCTACGCGAACCAGCGCGGCTTCGGGGTGCTGGAAGCGCTGGACGAGGTCGCCGCGGCGCATGAGGCGCCGGTGGCGGCGGTCTCGCTGGCGTGGCTGCTGGCCCAGCCGACGGTGGCGGCGCCGATCGCGAGCGCGACCTCGCCCAGGCAGCTCGCGGAGCTGACGGCCTCGGTCGGGCTGAAGCTGTCGGCTGCGGAGCGCAAGCGCCTCGACGAAGCCTCGCGCTGAGGCGCTAGGTCCCGCGGCCCGCGGGTCTGAAGCCCCACCATCCACTGCGGCCGGCTCAGCCGGGCGCAGGCCCGAAGCTGAGCGCGTTACCGTCGGGGTCGGCGAGCGTGCGCGGCGAGGCGCCCTTGATCGTGAAGCGGGTCTCGCGCAGGCCCGGGGCGTTCGCGGGCGCGGCGTCGGCCCCGCCGCTCTGCCAGGAGTTCAGCCCGATGTGGTGGTGGTAGCCGCCGGCGGATAGGAACGCCGCGGAAGGCAGCAGTGCCATCTCCTCGAACCCCAGCTCGTCGCGGTAGAAGGCGTGGGCGCGCGGCACGTCGGCGACCTTCAGGTGGACGTGGCCGATCCCGGTGCCGGCCTCGATCTGCGAAGAGGGCCCGTCGGAACCCTGCGCAAGCAGGTCCTCGAGGTCGAGCTGCGCGGTGAACATGCGCACTCCGTGCCCGCCGGCGCCGGCCTGCCAGCGCTCGCGCGGGCGGTCGGCGTAGATCTCGATCCCCAGGCCGTCGGGGTCGCTGAGGTAGAGCGCCTCCGAGACGCCGTGGTCGGAGGCGCCCTCGATCGGCCAGCGCGAGGCGACGATCCGCCGCACGGTGTCGGCGAGCCCGGCGCGGGTGGGGTGCAACCAGGCGACGTGGAACAGGCCGGTGCTGCGGGGGGAGAGCGGCACGGGGTCGGCGATCGGGACCAGCTCAAGCGCCGGCTGCGCGGCGTCGGAGCCGAGCAGCGCGCGCTCCTCCTCACGCCCGATCAGCGGCAGCCCCAGCGTGCGCTCGTAGAACTCGGCGCTGCGGGCGAGATCGGCGACGGCCAGCCGCACGGAGGCGATGCGCAGGCTGGGGTCGATCGGCGCGGTGGCCATGTCGCGTGAGCGTAGCGCGCGCCGTGGCCCGGGCCGCAGGCCCTGCGCCGCGCTCCCGGCACCCTGCAGCCAGCTCCCGGCACCTGCGCCCGGCGGCACCTGCGCCCCCACGGCACCTGCGCCCCGAGGCACCTGCGCCCCGCGCCGCCTCGCGCCCGCGCGGCGGGACCCGGGCTCAGCGCGGCTGCACGACAAGCGTCTGGAAGGCGCGGCCGACGAGGCCCCGCTCGTCGTGCAGCACGCCTTCCGCGATCCCGGCGCCGCCCTCGTGCAGGCGCGTGCGCGCGTCGAGCCCGATCCACTCTCCGGCCGGGATGCGATGCAGATGGATGCTGAGGTCGGCGTTGATGAACAGGAAGCGGTCGAAGCGCAGCGTGGCGCTGACCCCGTTGCAGAAGTCGGCGGTGGCGGCGAGCCGGGCGAGCGGGGAGGGCGGTCGGCCCGGGAGCAGCGGATGGCGCAGCCGCTGCCAGACGCGCCCGGGGCCGAGGCGCCAGGGGTCGTTCAGCCAGCGCATCTCCATCGCGGTGCCGGCGAAGCTCGCCTCGCCGGCGCGGGCGTCGTTCAGCGAGAACTCCATCGGCTTGCCCGCGTCGAGCGGCGGCATCGCGGCGTCGGGCTGCTCGTCCTCGCGCACGAGCCCGTCGGCCTCGATCTCGGCCACGGCGGCGACGGCCTCGCCGGGCACGCCCTGCACGCGCAAGGCCCCGGCGCGGACGATCGTCTCCTCGCCGGCGCTCAGCTCCGCGGCCAGCTCCTGCACCCGCCGGCCGGGTCGCACGATCCGCGTCTGCAAAGTCAGCGGCGCCATCGGGATCGGGCGCAGGAACTCGAAGGAGAGCCGCCCGACCCGCAATCCGGCGCCGGGCTCCATCTGCTCGAAGGCGGAGGCGATCAGCGCGGCGGGGGCGCCGCCGTGCAGCGCGTTCGGGTCCCAGGGGCCGCGGGCCTGCTCGGTCGGGACGAAGCGCTCGCGCTCTGCGAGGAAGATCGACTCGCTCATCGCCGTGGGGTCAGCTGCCTTCGGGCGGGAAGCGCGCGACGAACTCGCGCAGGGCGCGCGGGTCGCGCAGCGGCGGGCCGTGTCCGAAGCAGACGAGCTCCGGCTCCAGCGCCGCGAGCCGCCGCGCCGAGACGCGGTTGCGGACGGGGTCGGGGGTGAACACCCCGGGCGGCTCCTGCAGGCCGCGTTTGCCTGTGATCAGGTTCATCCCGTTGAGGACGTCGCCAAGGATCAGCACGCGGTCGCGCTCGCGCCAGTAGGCGACGTGGCCGCGGGAATGCCCGGGGACCTCGAGCACGGTGAAGCCCGCGACGACGTCGCCCTCTTTCAAGGCCCGCGCGACGGGGTGCGGCGGCCCGGTCCAGAAGCGTTTCTGGAAGTTGTTCAGCCAGCCGGGCGCCTGGCTGTTGGAGATCGCGCCGGGCGTTTCCATCGCGTGCACGTCACCTTCGCCGCACCACAACGGGATGTCGAGGCGCCGGCAGATCGCGTGGCTCGCGCCCTGGTGGTCGGGATGGGCGTGGGTGAGGGCGTGCGCGCGCACGTCGCGATCGCGGATCTGGCGCATGATGCGACGCTCGCCTTGGCGCGTGGCGGCGTCGATCAGCACGCCCTCCGCGAGGTAGACGTTGATCGCGTCGGGCGGGAAGCCGCGCAGTTGGTAGAGGTCCTGGGCTAGTTGCTTCATGCTCGCGCTCGACCCGGATATTAGTGTCTGCTAACCAGATCGTGCCCACGCACGGCGAAGCGGAGCCGCAGCCGCTTCAGGAGCGCCGCTGCTCCCAGCTGAACCCCCGCACCGCGGCGAACAGCCCGAATACGCCCCACAGCGCGATCACGGCGAGCGCGTCGAGGTGCGAGCCGATCCCGGAGCCGGTGACGAACGCGCCGTAGAGCCCGTCGATCAGGGGCTTCAGCGGCAGCGCTTCGGCGATCTGGCGCAGGAAGCCGGGGGCGCTTGAAGAGTCGAAGACGTAGAAGCTGATGAAGACGACGGGCAGGAACACGGCGTTGACGTATGCGGCGGTGGACTCGAAGTTGGGGATCGCGTGCGCGAAGGCGACCCCGAGCGCGGCGAGGGCGACGACGCCGACGAGCACGAACACGATCAGCTCGGCCCAGTCCTGGGGCCAGCCGATGCCGAAGATCGCCTTCCCGGCCAGCACGACGATCCCGATTTGCAGCGCGGCGTTCGTGACGGCGTTGGCGGCGACGCCGCCGAAGTAGGAGAGCGTCGGCAGCGGCGTGCCGCGGACGCGCTTGAGCACGCCGCGCTCGCGCAGGAAGACGATGTTGTAGGCGAGCGCGGTGAAGGTGGTGGACATCACGCTCATACCGGCGATCGCGGGGATCAGCCGGTTCAGCTCGTGCTGGTTGCCCGCGAGGATCGCGCCGCCGCCCGCGAGGAACAGCAGCGGGAGCAGGAAGTTGAAGAAGGCGGCGCTGGGGTTGCGCCAGAACATGCGCCGCTCCAGGCGGTATTGGCGCCAGCCGAGCGCGACGGTCTCAGTCATCGCCGGCTCGCCTCTGGCCGATGGCCCCGGCGCCGCCCGCCCCGGGGCCGCCCGCGCGGGAGCCGCCCTCCCCGGGGCCGCCGGCCCCGGTGTGGCCCGCGCCTCGCGGCGGCGCTTCCTCGGCGGTCAGCTCGAGATAGACGTCCTCGAGCGTGGGGCGCCCGACGCTCAGCTCCTCCAGGCGCTCGCCGCGGGCGAGGGCTTCGGCGGTCAATCCCCCGAGCAGCGCGGTGGGGTCGCCGGTCTCGCGCTCGTGGAAGGCGCCGCTCGCGTCGCGCCAGGCGACGCGGTAGTGCGAGGCGCCGACGCCCAGCTCGCGCGGGGGGCCGATCGCGAGGATGCGCCCGTCCTTGACGATCGCGACCCGGTCGGCAAGCTCCTGCGCCTCGTCGAGGTAGTGGGTCGTGAGCAACACGGTCTTGCCGAGGTCGCGCAGCTTGCGCACGGTCTCCCAGGCGCTGCGGCGCGCCTCCGGGTCGAAGCCGGTGGTGGGCTCGTCGAGGAAGATGAGCTCCGGGTCGCCGACGAGCGCGAGCGCGAAGTCCAGCCGGCGCAGCTGCCCGCCGGAGAGCTTGCGGCTGCGGACGTTGGCCTGGCCCTGCAGGCCCGCGAGCGCCAGCACCTCCTCGACGTCGCGCGGGTGCGGGTAGAAGCCGGCCCAGTGGCGCAGCGCCTCGCGCGGGGTGATGTGGCCGTAGATGCCGCCGGACTGAAGCACGATGCCGATCCGGCGGCGAAGCTCCAGCGAGCGCCGCGCGGGGTCGTGGCCGAGCACGGAGACCTCGCCGCCGCTGCGGGCGCGGTAGCCCTCGAGGATCTCGACCGTGGTCGTCTTGCCGGCGCCGTTTGGCCCCAGCAGGCCGAAGACCTCGCCGCGCTGGACGGTGATGTCGATCCCGCGTACGGCTTCGAACTCGCCGTAGCGCTTGCTGAGGCCCAGCACCTCGATGGCCGGGGTGTGACTGGCGCCGCTCACCGGCCCCAATGATCGCAAGCGCGCGCTCGCGGTGGCGCGCCCGCTACCAGTGAACGCCGCGGGTGAGCGTCGCCATGGCGATCTGCTCGAAGGAGGCGCGCTCTTCGACGTCGGCTGCCTTTTGCCCCTTGGCGGCGGCGGAGTCGGGGAACACGCGGTAGCCGAGGTGCAGGATGCGGTCGACCATCTTCGGCGACAGCGCGTACATGATCTCGCCGACGGTGCCGAGCGTCGTGCCCATGTGCTTGGGCCGCGAGCGCAGCGCCTCGCAGATCATGTCGGCGGCCTCCTCAGGCGAGAGCGTCGGGAACGCGTCGTACATTTTCGTGGGGGCGATCATCGGCGTGCGCACGAGCGGCATGTGGATCGTGGTGAAGGTGACCCCGTCGCCGATCACCTCGGAGGCGACGACGCGGGTGAAGGCATCGAGCGCGGCCTTCGAGGCGACGTAGGCGGAGAAGCGGGGCGGGTTCGTCTGGACGCCGATCGAGGAGATGTTCACGACGTGCCCAAAGCCGCGCTCGCGCATGTTGGGAAGCAGGCCGATGATGAGCTTGACGGCGCCGAAGTAGTTCAGCTGCATCGTGCGTTCGAAGTCGTGGAAGCGGTCGTAGCTGAGCGCGATCGAGCGGCGGATCGAGCGCCCGGCGTTGTTGACGAGCATGTCGACGTGGCGGTGGTCGGCGAGGACCCGTTCGATCAGCGCTTCGACGGACTCCATGTCGGCGATGTCGGCGGCGTAGACGTAGGCGGTGCCTCCTGCGGCGACGATCTCCGCGCGGGTGTCCTCGAGCTTGTCGACGTTGCGCGCCACGAGCAATGGCACGCCGCCGGCCTCGGCGACCTTCAGCGCGGCGGAGCGCCCGATCCCGGAGGAGGCGCCGGTGATCAGCACGTGCTTGCCCTCCAGCGCCTCTCTCAGCGTGCGCTTCGCGCCGACGCGCGGCTCCATGTCGCGCTCCCAGTAGTCCCACAGACGGCCTGCGTAGTCGCTGAGCGCGGGCGGGCGCTCCAGCGCGGTGCCGGCGAGCGCGCGGCCGGACTCGCGCGTGTCGAAGCGGGGCTTCAGCTCCATGTGCGCCAGCACCTCCTCGGGGATGCCGAGGTCGCGCAGCGCCAGTTTGCGCAGCTGGCGCCAGGGCGGCAGGTCGAGCGCGAGCGCCAGGGGCCACTTCGGCAGCGGGTCGGTCAGGCGTTTGTCGACGCTGAAGGCGATCCGCGGGGCGTGCGCGGCGGTGGCGAACGAGTTGATCAGCTCGTCGACGCGCTGGCGGCGCGGGTCGGTGAGGTGGAAGGCCTTGCCGTCGAGGTCGCGCTCGTGGGCGATGTGCTCCAGCGCGTCGACGACCCAGTCGACGGGGACGACGTTCGTGTTCCCCATGTCGGGCGCGATCAGCGGCGCCCACTCCGGCAGCAGCTGCCGCGCGCGCTGGATCGCCTTGAAGAAGTAGTAGGGGCCGTCGACCTTGTCCATCTCGCCGGTGCGCGAGTCGCCGACGACGATCCCGGGCCGGTAGATCCGCCATGGCACGTACGGCTGCTCGCGGACGATCCGCTCGGACTCGAACTTCGTGCGGTGGTAGGGCGAGGGCAGCTTCTGGCCCTCGTCGAACATCTCCTCGGTGAACAGGCCCTTGTACTCGCCGGCGACGGCGATCGAGGAGACGTGGTGGAAGTGCTCGACGTCCAGGGCCCGCGCCAGTTCGACGGCGTGGGTGGTGCCGCCGACGTTGACGGCGGTGTTCAGCTCGGGCGCCGCGGTCATGTCGTAGACGGCGGCGATGTTGAAGAAGTGCTTGATCTTGCCGCGCAGCTCTGCGACCTGCTCCTGCTCGACGCCGAGCAGCGGGCGGCGCAGGTCGCCGATCACGGGCTCGACGCGTTTCTCGGCGCCGGCGCCGGCGACGACGCTCCAGCGCCCGATCAGGTCCTGCAGGCGCTCCAGCGAGCTCTCGCGCACGAGCACGTAGATCTTGCCCTGGCGTTTGTCGAGCAGCTGCTCGACCAGGCGCTTGCCGATGAAGCCGGTCGCTCCTGTGACGAAGTAGGCCATCGCGCTGCAAGCCTACCGGTAAACAGCCTGTTTCAGCAGGCGACCTCAGGCGCCGGCGCCGGCG
>DATJMW010000015.1:0-195412 GCA_035508515.1 Solirubrobacteraceae bacterium
CGGTATTCAACCCGCGCATATCAGCTTGACCGCGCGTCGCGCACGCGTCAGGCCCGCCGCCCCCTTGATCGACCAGGATGCCCGCCCAGTCCGCGGGCGCCCTGTGCTGGCGTCTTGACAAACCGCCGTCCATATCAGTTCTGAGCCCCGCCGAAGCCCTTCATCGCAGCCGTCATCCCAGAGGGGTTGTCGAGGATCTGCGAGAAGCGCACCACGGTCACGACGTCCTGCGTGGAGACCTCGCGGCCGTATATCTGTTCGAGGAAGTTGATCAGCTCGTCGTGGCGGCGGAACTCGGGGTTGTCGTGCTTGATGTCGCGCGGGGACAGATCCGCCAGCTGCATCACCTCGACCTGGTCGATCACCGCCTCGAAGATCCGCTCCCGCGGGGAGTGCTGGTAGCCGATCGTGACCAGCACCAGCTGGTTCTTGCGGTACTTCCCCGACTTGTCGCCGAGGCGGATCGTCGCCGTCTTGCGTCCGCGCTTCAGCTCGTCCGCGAAGATCGTCGAGTAGAAGTTGAGCACCTGCACGCCGCGCAGGCTATCGGTCTTTGCGCTCGTCCTCCAAGTACTGGGCGGCGCGTGCCACCATTTCGCGCTCCGCCGCGTGGCTCAGCTCGCGCTGGGCGTCTTCCAGCGCGATCCAGCGCGCCTCCTCGACCTCGTCGTCGTGGTCCGCCGTGTCGCCCTCTATGTACCTGAACAGGTAGAACGACACCGACTTCGGGATCGTGCGCCCGTCGCGGCGGTACCAGTAGCGGGTCTCGCCCAGCTCCGTCACCGGCTCCCCCACGATCCCCGTCTCCTCGCGCACCTCGCGCACCGCCGCCTGTAGCGAGGTCTCGCCCGGGTCGATGTGACCCTTCGGCAACGCCAGCACCTTCGAGCCGTCGGAGGCGCGGCGCGTCGGCACGATCACCACCACCTCCTGCTCGCGCACCACCACCCCGCCCGCCGAGCGCTCGCGCGCCGCGCCGCGGCGCTTCGCGGGGCTCCCCTTCCCGCGCTTGCCCTTCCCCCGCTTCCCTTTCCCCTGCCCGCCTCCCCCGCCCTGCTCGCCGGGCGGCGGCTTGCCGGCTTTCGGCGGCTTCGCCGCCTTGGCCTGCTTGCGCGACCTCGCCGGCTTCTCAGAAGACATACTGCTTCAGCGCTTCGGGATCGTGGACCGTGAGGCGGCCGCGGCCCTGTGAGATCACGCCCGCGCGCTCGAGCACCGCCAGGAAGCGGCTCGCCGACTCGCGCGAGGAGCCCGCCAGCTGCGCGAGGTCCGCCTGCGTCGCGGTGACCAGCACGTCGCCCTGCTTGCCGTCCGCCAGCTCCTGGTCCACCAGCTGGGAGAGCACCACCGCGACCCGGCTCTGCACCGTCGAGAACGACTGCCGCTGCAGCCGCTCGTTCGTCTCGCGCAGGCGCCGCCCCAGCGCCACCACCAGGCGGGCCGAGATCTCGGCGTGTTCGGACATCAGCCGGCGCATGTCCGGGCCAAGCACCGCCACCACGTCCGTCGGCTCGATCGCTTCCACCGTCGCCGAGCGCCGCTCGTCCTCGAACAGCGCCAGCTCGCCGAAGATGTCGCCGGGGCCAAACGTCGCCAGCGTCAGCGTGCGCCCGTCGCGATGCGTGCGGATCGCCCGCGCCTTGCCGGTGTGCACGACGTAGCAAGTGTCGCTGGCGTCGCCCTCGCGGAAGACCACCTCCCCCGCCTCGAACTCGCGCGGCACCGCGAACTGCGCGATCCGCTCGAGGTCGCCCTGGACCAGAGTCGAGAACACCGGAACGTTTCCCAGGAGCTCGACAACGTCCTCCGATCGCATCCCGGCCATCAGCCAGGCATATCACACGGTGGCCACGGGCGAACCGCGCGGTTCCCCGTCCGCAACTGCGGCGCGCGCGAAGGTATCTTCACTTGAGTAGATGAATCGGCTCGCATCTCGATCCACGCCCGCGCTGCTCGCGCTGCTCGCGGCCTGCGCCATGCCCACGATCTCCTCCGCGGCGAAGTCCACCCCTGCGAAGAAGGTCAAACACGCGCAGCGCGCCGCCGACACCAGCCCGCTGCTGCGCTCGCGGCTGCTGTGGGCCACGATCGACGTCTGCAACCCCGCCGACCAGCAGAACACCGTCGGCATCCGCGGCTCGATGCCCGGCGACCACCAGGCGCACGACACCATGTACATGCGCTTCCGCCTCCAGTACATGGACAGCACCACCAAGTCCTGGACCGACCTCAGCAAGGCCTCCGCCAGCTACGCCGCCGTCGGCTCCGGCGCCGCCGCGCGGCAGGCCGGTCGCAGCTTCCAGCTCGACCCCGTCGCCGGCCAGCCCGCCTTCACCCTGCGCGGCGTCGTCAACTTCCAGTGGCGCCGCGGCTCGAAGGTGCTCGCGCAGATCTCGCGCACCACCAGCGCCGGGCGGCAGAGCCTCGCGGGCTCGGACCCCGCGAACTTCTCCGCGGCCACCTGCTCGATCGGCTGACCCCTCAACCAGTAAGACGGCCGCTGACCAAGCCTCGCAAGGACGCAGGGAGCGTGGCGTGCTCTGCACGCGAGCGACTGAGGACACCGCGAGGCGCCGGTCAGCGGTCGTCTTCGAACAGGCGGGGGTCGTTCGTGATGATGCCGTCCACCCCCAGCGCGGTCAGCTTCGCGATCCGGGCGCGGTCGTCGACGGTCCACACGAACAGCTCGCCGCCGCCTTCGCGCACCGCGCGCACGAGCGCGGGCGTCACCACACGCCAGTGGGCCATGATCGCGTCGTAGCGCCCGTCGCGCAGGCCGGCCCGCGCGCGCGAGGGGAGCAGCGCGCGATAGCCGGTGAGGATCGCCAGCGCGGGGATCGCCGTGAGCATGTCGGTCGTGTAGTCGCGGCGCACGCGCGGCACCGACAGCCCAAGGCGCAGCTTGCGCTCGCGCGAGCGGATGCGGGCCAGCGACTGCGGGAACATCGAGCTGACGAGGCTGCGCTCGAGGAGCCCGTGCTCGCGCAGCGCGTCGACCACGCGCGGCTCGTAGCCCGGGAGCTTGACGTCGATGTCGAATTCCAGCGCGGCGAAGCGATCGCCGGCGAGGTGTTCGAGCGCCTGCTCGAAGCGCAGCGGCTCGCGCGAGCGCGCATCCTCGAAGTCGTGCGCCACCACCAGCGCGCCGCCCCCCTCGATCCGCTCCGGCAGCACGTCCAGCTCGATCATGTCGACGCCGTGGCGCAGCGCGGCGTCGAAGCTCGCCAGCGTGTTGCCCGGCTCGATCAGGTCCGCGCCCTTGTGGCCGACGCGGCGCGGGGCGGCGCGCGCGTTCGGCGATCGTGTGGCCGGCTCGCTCATCGCGCGCCACGATCGCAGATGAGGGGCGCGTCCGTGGTCGCTGCGACGCTCCCGCCGCGGACCGGCGAGCGTCAGTAGTCGCTCGGCAGCGGCTTGCGCGCTGCCTCGATCGTCTCGATCGCGGGCTTCGGCCCGATGTAGGGCGCCAGCACCAGGAACGTGAGCTGGTCGACCATCTGCGGCAGCTGGCGCACGCGGTCGTGCGCGGAGTAGGCGGAGACGATGCCCCAGATGGCGCCGGTGATCGCTTCGCGCGCCACCAGCGGGCCGCGCCGGGCATCGGGGCCGAGATCGTCCAGCAGCTTCGTGAAGTCTTCGATCGAGCGCGTCATGCGACCGATCATGCCGGGGCCGACGTCGAATATCTCGATGAAGGCCAGCCGGCTCAGCGCCTCGTGGCTGGCGAAGTAGCCGACCAGCGCGCCGACCGCGAGGTGCACGGCCTCCGGCCAGTTGGAGGCGGGCTCGACCGCGCGCTTGACGGCCTCCATCGCTTCGGCGACGAATTCGTCGAGCACGGCCAGGAAGCAGGCCTCCTTGTCGACGAACAGCTTGTGGAAGCCCTCGGTGGAGATCCCGGCGAACTGCGCGATCTGCGGGTCGCTCAGCTCGGAGTAGCGCTCGTCGAGCGTCAGGTGGACGAGCGCGCTGAGCGCACGCGAGCGGCGGTCGTCGCTGGAGAGGAAGGCCGCGGGCTCCGGCACGACGTTGCTGGGGCGCACGAGCCCCGACACGTTCAGTCGGCGCGCCATCGGCGAGCGGTAGGACTCGATCCAGTCGAGGATTTCGTCCGCGATCGTGTAAAGCTCTTTTTCGCGGCGCTCGTACATGCGCGTGAATGCGATGTGGCGGACCCCCGAGACGATCGCGCGCACCGTCAGCGGCGAGAGCTCCTCGCCGTTCGGGTCCGCTTGGAAGGCCGTGGCGACCACGCGCTCGAAGGTCGTGGCAGCGAGCGTCATCCGCTCGCGCGCCTTCGGGCCGATCCCGAGCGAGTCCACCAGCACGAGCCGCGGCCCCTTCGGGTTGTCGGCGACATCGTCGAGCAGCGCCTTGCAGGCGCTGTGCAGCCGGTTGGCCCAGCCGCGTTCGCGCGCCCACGTGTCGAGCACGAGCTTGCGGGCTCGCGCGACGACGATGTCGTACGTCGCGAGGAAGCAGGCTTCCTTGTTCGCGAACTGCTCGTAGAAGGCGCGGCGCGAGACGCCCGCGAGGGCGATGACGTGGGCGACGGTGGTCTGCGGATAGCCGCGTTCGTGGACGGCCTCGATCATCCCGCCGTACATGCGTGCCCGCTGGTTCCGAGCTACGTCATCGCGCGACATCCCGTTCGGACCGTGAGGAAGCCTCCGGTACATCGGCGTAGGCCCCCTGTGAGTTCCACTCATCCCCACGATTCGAGATAATAGATCATTTGCGCTGGGAACGCAAGCCTACTTTGGTGCTGCCCTCATATTCTTTATACCGGAATACATCGAGCCCTTCCAGCAGTGTCTCTTGCCGCCAAGCGCCCGGACCGACAGCTCGAACAGGGTGCGTTTGAACGGTACGCGGAGCCCCGCGTGAACGCCCTGTGAACGGCTCTGCAATCAGGTTCAGGCGCTCAGGGTGAGACGCCGCGGACCGGGGTGGAAGCCCAGCGCCAACAGCGTTTCTGCGAGCCCGGAGCCCGTCGCGGCGGCGCCGTCGATCCGCTCCAGGGAGAGCTTCGGGACGCGCCCCGATCGGACCGCCTCCGCCAGTGCGCGAAGCGCCTCGTTCAGAGGGCTCGCCTCGCGCTCGCCGGGCGCGATTCGCACCACCTCAGTGCCGCTAGTGTCATGCCCCCCCACGGCCTCGCCGGCGAGCGTCACGAGCCCGCGGCCGCCACGCTCGACGTACAGCACGGGTTCGTCCTCCACCAGCACGACATAGGCGCCGGCGACGCGTGCCGGGCGGCGCTCCTGCCCCTCGCGTTTGGGCCAGGGCAGCGCGGCGCCGTAGGGCTGCGCGGGGTCGGCGGCGGCGAGCACCTGCGTGCGCGGGCGATCGCGATCGCGGTCTTCGCCGGTGGCGGAAGCGGCTGCCGATGTCTGGACGGAGCCACGCGCGGAGCGCAGCCGCTCGACGGCGCCGGGCAGGGCGAACTGCGCGCCGCCCATCCCCTCGACGAAGTAGCCGCGGCGGCAGACGCCGAGCGTCTCGAGGTTGCTGAGGGTGTCGTAGAGGATCGCGAAGCCCCCCTTCACCCCCTCGGCGAGCACCTGCTCGCGCGTGAGGATGCCGTAGCGCTCCAGCAGCAGCTCCGCGAGCGCGCGGCGGCGCTCGGGGCCGGGCACGCCCTCGCCGAAGATCGGCGCCGTGAGCCCCCAGCGCCCCTGCACCTGCGACTGCGCCCCGGTGCGGCGCGAGCCGCCGAAGCGGCGGGCGGCGGCGCGGCGTTCGGGACGGGCGCGGGCCAGCGCGAGGCGCGGCGCGCGCAGCGGCGCCCAGGCGTCGTTCGTGGCCTCACCCGCCCAGACGAGGTCCCACAGCGCCTCGCGCAGCTCCTCCGCCGGCAGCTCCAGCTGCGCGAGCAGGTCGCTGAAGAAGCAGGGGCTCTGCGCGAGCCGGGCGCGGACCAGCTCGTGCCCCTCGCCCACGGGGGCCGTGGCGTTCGCGGCGAGCGGCGGCGGCCCGATCAGCGGGGCGTCATCGCGGAAGTAGAGGGCGACGCGCCCGGAGCGGTGCAGCGGCCCGGCCCCGACCCAGACGAGCTCGCCGCTGGCGCAGAGCTGATCCAGCCACGAGGGCGAGTAGGCGCCGATCCGGCGCGGCAGCACGTCGCGCTCCCAGATCTCCGCGGGCAGCGCGAGCCCCTGCAGCGGCACGAGCACTTCGCGCAGGCGGTCGACCCCGGCGCCGGCGCTCGCGTGCCGGTCGATCCCCTGCCAGGCGGGCAGGAACGCCGCGAGCGCCTGCTGCTCGGCGGGCTCGATCTCCTTGCGCAGCGCCGCCAGCGAGGCGCGGCGCAGCCGGCGCAGCACCTCGACATCGCACCACTCGCGCCCGCTGCCGCCGGGGCGCAGCTCGCCGCGCACGACGACGCCGTCGCGCTCCAGCTCGCGCAGCACGGCGCCGGCGTCGACGCCGTAGCGGGCGCGCAGCTCCTCGGTGGTGAAGGGCCCGTGCGTGCGGGCGTAGCGCGCGACGAGCACGCGCAGCGCGTCGGGCACGTCGGCGAGGAACGCCTCCGGCAGGCCGCCGGGCGGCGCGGCGGAGAGCGCGTCGCGGTAGAGGCCCGCCTCGTCGGCGGCGACGAAGCGCCGCTCGCCGCCCAGGCGCAGGCGGATCGCCCGCCGTTCGCGCTGCAGCTCGGACAGCAGCGGCTCGGGGTCGATCCCGGCGAGCACCCGCAGCCGCACCTCCTCCTCGTTCAGGTCGCCGACGTGCCTGAGCACGTCGTGCAGGCCGTCGCGGCCCGTGGCCTGGGTTATCTCGGAGCGGTGCTGCAGGTCGTCCTCCACGCGCGCGAGGGCGTCGGGGTCCAGCAGCTCGCGCAGCTCCTCCTGGCCCAGCAGCTCGCGCAGCAGCTCGCGGTCGAGCGAGAGCGCCGCGGCGCGGCGCTCGGCGCTGGGCGTGTCGCCCTCGTACATATAGGTGGCGACGTAGTCGAACAGCAGCGAGGAGGCGAAGGGCGAGGCGGTGGGGGTCTCGACCTCGACGAGCGAGATCTCGCGTGCGTGCAGCGAGCGCAGCAGCGCCTGCAGGCCCGGCACGTCGAGCACGTCGCGCAGGCACTCCCGGTAGGTCTCGAGCACGATCGGGAAGTCGGCGTAGCGGCGGGCGACCTCCAGCAGGTTCTGCGCCTTCAGCCGCTGCTGCCAGAGCGGCGTGCGTTTGCCGGGGTAGGCGCGGGGGATCAAAAGCGCGCGGGCGGCGTTCTCGCGGAAGCGTGCGCCGAACAGCGCCGAGCCGCCGAGCTCGGCGGTGATCTGCTGCTCGACCTCCTCGGGCTCCAGCATGATCAGCTCCGCCGCGGAGGGCAGCGCCTCGGCCTCGTCGGCGTCGAGGTCGGGGAGGTGCAGGACGATGCCGTCGTCGGATGAGATGGCGTCGGCCTCGATCCCGATCCGCTCGCGGATCTGCGCCGCGATCGCGAGTCCCCAGGCGGAGTGGACGCGGCCGCCGAAGGGCGAGAGCACGCACAGGCGCCAATCGCCGATCTCGTCGCGGAAGCGCTCCAGCACGATCGTGCGCTCGCTGGGCAGCACGCGCGTGGCCTCCTGCTGCTCGTGCAGGTAGGCCAGCAGGTTGCGGGCGGCGCGCTCGTCGAGGTCGTACTGATCCTGGAGCGTCTGCGGCTGCTGCTCGACGGCCCAGCGCGAGAAGGCTCCGATCGCCTCGCCCAGCTCCTTCGGGCGCCCGACGGAGTCGCCCTTCCAGAAGGGGACCGCGCCGGGGGCGCCGGGGGCGGGCGTGACGATCACGCGGTCGCGCCCGATTTCCTCGATCCGCCAGGTGGAGGCGCCGAGCAGGAACGCCTGGCCCGGGCGCGCCTCGTAGACCATCTCCTCGTCGAGCTCGCCGACGCGGCGGCCGTCGGGCAGCGTGACGGAGTACAGGCCGCGGTCGGGGATCGTGCCGGCGTTGGCGATCGCGAGCTGGCGCGATCCCTTGCGGGCGCGGACGGTTCCGGCGACGCGGTCCCAGACGATCCGCGCGCGCAGCTCGCCGAACTCCTTGGAGGGGTAGCGCCCGTCGAGCATGTCGAGCACGTTCTCCAGCAGCTCGATCGACAGCTCGGCGTAGGGATAGCTGCTCGTCACGAGCGCGTGCAGCTCCGTAACCGGGATGCCTTCGTCCTCTTGTTCTTTATGAGGGCCGGCTTTCGCCGGCGATGCTGACGCTGACACGGCGATCGCGACGACCTGCTGGGCGAGGACATCGAGCGCGTTGCGCGGGACGACCGTGGGCTCGATGGCCCCTTCGTGCATGCGCTTCGCGACCACGGCGCACTCCAGGAGGTCGCCTCTGAACTTGGGGAAGATGCGCCCGCGGCTGACGTCGCCGACGTTGTGGCCCGCGCGGCCGATCCGCTGCAGGCCGCGCGCGACGGACTTCGGCGACTCGATCTGCAGGACGAGGTCGACGGCGCCCATGTCGATCCCCAGCTCCAGCGAGCTGGTCGCGACCAGGCAGGGCAGCTCGCCGGCCTTCAGCAGCTCCTCGACCTTCGTGCGCTCCTCGCGGGCGAGCGAGCCATGATGGGCGCGGGCGATCTCCAGCGGGACGACGGGGCCGTCGGGCGGCGGGGCGGCGGCCTCGGCGCCCCGCGCCTGCGCTTCCGCCTCGGCCTCAGCTTCGGCGAGCTCCTTCGCGGCCAGCTCGTTCAGGCGCAGCGCGACCCGCTCGGCGGAGCGGCGGTTGTTGACGAACACGATCGTGGAGTTGTGCGCTTTGACGAGCTCCAGCAGCTCGGGGTAGATGGCGGGCCAGATCGAGTTGCGCGTGGACTCGCCTCCCGCGACGGGCTCCAGCGGGTCGTGCCCGGGCTCGCCGGGCTGCGCGGCGCCGGTCCCGCCCGGGGCTCCGGCGCCGCCGGGTTCGCTCATCGACTCGACGGGCACCTCGATCCGCAGGTCGAGCTGCTTGCGCTGCCCGGCGTCGACGATCCTCACCTCGCGACTTGGACCGACGAGGTAGCGGCCGATCTCCTCGAGCGGGTTCTGCGTGGCGCTGAGCCCGATCCGCTGCAGCTCGCGCTCCTCGCCGGGCCGGCGATGCGCGCGCACGTGCGCCTCCAGGCGCTCTAGCGTCAGCGCGAGGTGCGAGCCGCGCTTGGTGGCGGCGACGGCGTGGATCTCGTCGACGATCACGGCCTCGACGCCGTCGAGCATCGAGCGCGCCTGCGAGGTCAGGATCAGGTACAGCGACTCGGGCGTGGTGATCAGGATGTCGGGCGGCTTGCGCGCCATCGCGGCGCGCTCCTTCTGCGGCGTGTCGCCGGTGCGGATGCCGACGGTGACCTCCTCGGCGCCGATCCCGCGCAGCGGCGTTCGCAGGTTGCGCTCGATGTCGTAGGCCAGGGCCTTCAGCGGGCTGACGTAGACGACGCGCGTGCCCTCGGTGGCGGCCTTCGGCTCGCCGCTGAGGCGGTCGAGCGCCCACAGGAAGGCCGCGAGCGTCTTGCCGGAGCCGGTGGGCGCCGAGAGCAGCACGTTCTCGCCCGCGGCGATCGCCGGCCAGGCCTGCTCCTGGGCGGGCGTCGGCGCCTCGAAGGCCCGCGCGAACCACTCGCGGACACGGGGGCTGAAGCTCGACAGGGGCACCGGATTGAGGCTAGCGCGGCGGTGAAGGCCGCCGCCGACACGCGCGGCGCTGGGAGAATTTGCAGCATGCCCGTGCGCGTGGGGCGCGCGGCGCGACGGAGGAGAACGCGATCGATGGCCCCGACTGGGATCTCTGAGGGAAAGCTCGCGACCCGCCTGGCGGAGCGCACGCTGGAGCTGGTCGACGTCGCCTCGGAGTCCGGCGCAGAGAGAGACATCGCCGCGCACGTGCTGGGGGTGCTGCGGGCGGGCGGGGTGCCTGCGCGCGACGCCGGCGACACCTGCGTGGTGGCGGGCGCCACGGGCCGCGGCGGGCGCCCGTTCGTGCTGCTGGCGGGCCACCTCGACACGGTGCCGGCGCAGGGGAACCTGCCGGGGCGGCGCGACGAGGAGGGCGTCATGGGGCTGGGCGCCAGCGACATGAAGGGCGGCGTCGCGGTGATGGTGGAGCTGGCGCTGGCGCTGGCGGGGAGCGCGCGGGACGGGTCCTCGGAGGACGGGGGCTCGCGCGAGCGGGGCGCAGCCGGGGCGCGGGGCATCGTCGACGTGGGCTACGTGCTGTTCGGGCGCGAGGAGCTGCCCTCCTCCGAAGCGGCGCTGGGGCCGCTGCTCGCGCGCGAGCCGGGCCTGGGCGAAGCGGACCTGGCGATCGTGCTGGAGCCGACGGCGAACGTCGTGCAGGCCGGCTGCCTCGGCAACATCGACGCGAGCTGGAAATTCACGGGGCGCGCGGGTCACTCGGCGCGCCCGTGGCTCGCCGACAACGCGATCGACCACGCGGTCGGGGCGATCCGCGAGCTGCACGCGCGCGAGCCGGAACGCGAGACGATCGAAGGGCTCGAGTACGCGCAGGTCGCCTCGGTGACGACGCTGCGGGCGGGCGTGGCGCGCAACGTGATCCCCGGCGCCTGCACGGCGAACGTCAACTTCCGCTATTCGCCGCGCCTGAGCGCGTCGCAGGGAGAGCGCGAGCTGCGCGAGCGCTGCGAGCGCCACGGCGCGCTGGAGCTGCTGTCGAACTCACCGGGGGCGATGCCGCCGCGGGCGAACCCGCTGTTCGCGCGGCTGCTCGCGGCGAGCGGCGTCGCGGCGCAGGCGAAGCAGGCGTGGACGCCGGTGGCGGAATTCGCCGCGGCGGAGATCGAGGCGGTGAACTTCGGGCCGGGCGACCCCGCGATGGCGCACCGCGCGGACGAGCGCGTCGCGGCGGAGGCGCTGCGGGAGTGCTACGAGATCCTGGGCTCGTTCCTGTGCGGTGGGCGATGCGCCTGAACCCGCACGTCGAGCACGCGCCGGGCTACCCGTTCCTGCGGCTGGCCGAAGCGCGCCAGGCGGCGCGCGAGCGCGGTATCGAGGTGGTCGACCTGAGCATGGGCCAGCCCACGGACCCGGCCCCCGCCGTGGTGCGCGAGGCGCTCGCGGAGGCGGTGGCAACGGTGCCGCTGTGCGACTACCCCACGGCGGCGGGCCTGCCCGAGCTGCGGGCGGCGATCGCGGGCTGGATCGGCAGGCGCTTCGGCGCGCTGGTCGACCCCGAGCGCGAGGTGCTGCCGACGCTTGGCGCGAAGGAGCCGATCGCGACGCTGGCGCGGCTGTTCGCGCGGGAGGGCGACACGATCGCGGTGACATCTCCCTCCTACCCGGTGGCGGAGCGCAGCGCGCGAGCGGCGGGCCTGCCGGTGGCGGTGCAGACGCTGTCGGCGGCGGGCGGCTGGCTGCCCGACCCGGGCGCGCTGGACTGGAGCCGCGTGGCGATCGTGTGGGTCGTCACGCCGCACAACCCCACGGGGGCGCCGGCGCCGCTGGAGCTGCTGGACGAGCTGGCGCAGAGCTGCCGGCGGCGCGGGGCGATCCTCGCGGTGGACGAGACCTACTCGGAGTTCTGGTTCGCGGGCGACCCACCGGCCTCAGCGCTACAGCTGCCGGACCGCACGGGCGTCGTGGTCTTCAACTCGCTCTCGAAGCGCTCCGGGCTCGCGGGCCTGCGCTCGGGCTTCGTCGCGGGCGACCCGGAGATCGTCGGGCGCCTGCGCCGCCACCGCAGCGACACCGGCACCTCGCCACAGGCGTTCGTGCAGCGCGCCTCGATCGCGGCCTGGACCGACGAGCGTCACGTGATCGCGGCGCGCGAGCGCTACGCGCGCAAACGCGAGCTGCTCGCCGCGGCGGCGCGCGACGCAGGGTTCGCGGACGCCGGCGCCCCCGCGGGGATCTTCCTGTGGCTGGGCGTGCCGGGCGGCGATGACCTCGCGGCCTATGAGCGGCTGCTGGAGCGCTCGCTGCTCGTCGTCCCGGGCTCCTACCTGGGCGACGGCGGCGAGGGGTACCTGCGGGTGGCGCTGACGGGGTCGGCGGAGACGACGGCGCGGGCGGCGGAGCTGCTGCGGGACGCGGTGGCGGCTCCCGCCGGGGTGGCCTGAGCGCAAACGCGATGCGGGGCCTGACGAAGCCAGGCCCCGCATCGCGACTATTTGCCGAACACCGAGGTGGCGGCGGCGCCTTCGTTTTCATCGACGACCAGCATCAGGAAGAGCGATTCTTTTTCCGCGACGTAAGTCACGCCGAAGGTGCATTCCTGTAGCGCTTTGTAGACCCCGTTGCAGAAGTTCACGGCTTCTTCGGTGTATTTGAAGGATTTTGCGGGGACTTCGTCATGAACGAAGACTTCCGTTTCCGCGGCTTCGGCGGCCTTGATCGTGACGAGGCTGGTACCGCCTTTTTTGACTTCCCGCGGCGAGGCGGACAACTTGAACTTGGGGCCTTCCCCAGCCCTCAGCGAGGCGATGCCGGCTTCGGTCGCTTTCAGTTTGCCCGCGCCGAACAGTTCGCCTTTACCGCCGCCCGTGCAGATGGGCTGTTCCGATTTGGCTTCGTATTCCTCTTCGACGAAGGTTTCTTTGTTCGTGAGTTTGACGCTGGTCGCCCCTTCGCATGTGTCGGTCGCGACTTTGGCGCAGAGCACCTTCCAGCCGGGAGATTTCACGGCCGATTTCAGTTTCTCCCGCTTTTCTTCACCGACGAGCGCCAGTTCCGTTTTCCATGGCAGGTTCACCGCTTCGACGGTTGGTTCAGCACACGTGCCTTTCGTGGTTTTGCACCCGCTGGCTTTGACTTCTTTCACTTCACCGAGCGAGGCGTTTTCTTCGGTGCCAACGGTCCCGGCCTTGACGACCGTGCACTGAACGGCGAGGCCCGTTTTGGTGTCGGCCAGTTTGAGCGTTCCTTCCGAGGAAGCCGCCCTGGGTTTCGAGTTCGCTTCAAGCCAGTCAAATTTTTTGGTCCCGGCTTTCGTGGTGCAGACGTTGTTTTCGTACCTTCCGCCTTTGATTTCCATGCATCCCTGCCATACAGGCGCGAGCGCCGTCGCAGTGCTCGCGGCGACAGCGGCGAGCACAGTCGTCGCGACGACTGTGCTCACCAGTTTCCGAATAGACATTTCAACTACCCCCTAATGGCGTTTCGCCGGTCCGAGCCGGCCCGATCACCGTCGGATGCAGTTACAGCGCGGCGCCGTGATCGCGCACGAGATCGTTCAGCTTCGCCTTGTCGTGGCGCTCGCCCTCGTCCAGGCGCTTGACCACCAGCACGCAGGGCAGCCCGAACTCGCCGCCGGGGAACGAGCGCGGCCGGCTGGCGCCGACGGCGACGCTCCAGGGCGGGATGTGCCCGCGGGCGATCTCCTCACCGCTGTCGGCGTCGAACACGGGGATCGTCGGGGAGAGGATCACGCCCGCGCCGACGACGGCGCCTTCGCCGACGCGCGCGCCTTCGATCAGCATGCAGCGGCTGCCGACAAAGGCGTCGTCCTCGACGATGACGGGGCTCGCCTGCAGCGGCTCGAGCACGCCTCCGACGCCGACGCCGCCGGAGAGATGGACGCGGTCGCCGATCTGCGCACAGGAGCCGACGGTGGCCCAGGTGTCGACGAGCGTGTCGTGGCCCACGTAGGCCCCGACGTTCACGAAGCTCGGCATCAGGATCGAGCCGGAGGCCAGGTGCGAGCCGAAGCGGGCGTAAGCGCCGGGCACGACGCGGACGTTGGCGGCGCTGCGCTTCGGCGGCAGCCGGTCGGCGAACAGCATCGGCCCGGCCTCGGTGTGCTCCATGGGACAGACGCGGAACAGCAGCACGATCGCGCGCTTCAGCCACTCGTGCACGACGACCTCGCCGCCGGGTCCCACTTCCGCGACGCGCACGCGCCCGCGGTCGAGCAGGTCGATCACGCTGAGCACCGTCGCCTGCACGCGCGGGTCGCTGTCGTCCAGCTCGGAGCGGCGCTCCCACAGCTGGGCGATCTGCTCGCGCAGCGAGTCCAGGCCGCCGAAGTCGGCGATGCTGGCGAGCGTCGCCATCTCAGGCGGCCTTCCCCGCGCCGACGGGCTCGGCGGCCCCACCGGCGGGCCGGCGCCCACCGGCACCACCGCCGGCGACGGTGCCGGTACCGGCACCGTCGCCGGGCACGAACACGTCGGGCTCGAATTGCAGCGTGGCGAAGTAGTCGCGCCTTACCTCCTCGGCGCGGCGGATCAGCTCGACGCTGCCGTCACGGCGCAGCAGCAGCTCCTGCGGCTTCAGCCGGCCGTTGTAGTTGAAGCCCATCGCGAGGCTGTGCGCCCCGGTGTCGTGAACCAGCAGCAGGTCGCCGACGCGCAGCTGCGGCAGCTCGCGCTGGATCGCGAACTTGTCGTTGTTCTCGCACAGCGAGCCGACGACGTCAAGCTTCTGGGTCGGGCGCTCGCCGCGATCGCCGCAGAGCGTCAGGTGGTGATAGGCGTCGGCGTACATCGCGGGCCGCAGCAGCGCCGCGATCCCGGCGTCGACGCCAGCGTACTCCCGCCACTTGCTCATGCGGTTGATCACCCGCGTGACGAGCGCCCCGTGCGGCCCGGTGATGTAGCGCCCGGACTCCAGGAACAGCTTCGGCAGCCGCCCGGTGCGCTGCTCGTGCTCGCGCAGCAGCTGGCCGGCGCCGAGACCGAGCGCGTGCACGTCGAGCACCTGCTCGCCGGGCCGGTAGGGGATGCCGAGCCCGCCGCCGGCGTTGACGAACTCCAGCTCGATGCCGAGTTCGCGGTGCAGCGTGTCCTCCAGCGCGAGCAGCATCGCGATCGTCGCGAGCAGCGGCTGCACGGTGAGCACGTTGGAGGCGATCATCGCGTGCAGCCCGAAGCGTTCGGCGCCTACGTCGCGCGCCCGTGCGTACGCTTCGCCCAGCTGGTCGCGGCGCACGCCGAACTTCGCCTCGACGGGCGAACCGATCAGTTTGTCGCCCAGCCGCTCGGGGCCGGGGTTGAAGCGGAACGAGCAGACGGCCGGAACGCCGGAGAGCTTGTCGATCAGCGTGACGTCGTCGACGTTGACGATCGCGCCGAGCGACAGCGCGGCGGCGAACTCCTCGCGCGTGGTGTTGTTCGAGGTGAAGAAGATCTCCTCGCCGCGCGCGTAGCTGTCGGCGGCCAGCTCGAGCTCGGCGATCGAGCTGCACTCCATGCCGAGCCCCTGCTCGCGCAGCAGGCGCGTGATCGTCAGGTTCGGAAGCGCCTTCACGGCGAAGAACTCGTGGAAGGGAAGCCCGCCGAAGGCGGCGTTCAGGCGTTCGGCGCTCGCGACGATGCCCTGTTCGTCGTAGATGTGAAACGGCGTGCCGAAGTGCTCGGCGATCTCCGGCAGGCGCGGTTCCAGGCGCCGCGCGAAGTCCTCGCTCATCGGCATCGCGGCCGCGCCCCTAGGCGGTGCGATGAGCGGTGACGATCGCGCGCGTGCGCGGTCCCGAGAGCGGCCGCCTGTAGACGACCGAGGCGATCGAGACGCGCTTGAAGCCCGCGCGCTTCAGTTCGCCGGCGATCCAGCGCTGGGAGAGCCAGTAGAAGCCGGGCACGTTCGCCGACTGCTGCACGGGCTCGTCGCTTTTCGGCGCGTCGTTGGAGATCACGACGGTGCCGCCGTTGGGCTTCAGCCAGCTGTGGAACAGGCTCAGCGCTTTGTGCGCACCGTCGTGGCCGTCGTGCAAATGGCCGAGCAGGCCGTCGGCGTAGACGACGTCCCAGTACTCGGGCTGGGTGTCCCAGGTATAGAGGTTCTGGCAGAGCGCGGGCACCCCGGCCTTGCGGGCTAGCTCGACGGCCTCTTCGAGCGCGTCGACCGCGAGCACGGGATAGCCTTCGCGCCCGAGCACCCGCTCGATGAACGCGTTGCCCGAGCCGAGGCTGAGCAGCAGGTTTTTGCGGTCGCGGTCGAGCGCGTTGCGCAGGTGCTCGAGGATCCACCAGCGGTACGTGGGCGAGCTGACCGACGGCGTGGTCGAGTCTCCGCGCGCGACGCCGTGCTCCCATTCCTCGAAGATGCTCATCTCCTCGCTACCGGTGAGGTAGAAGGAGCGCAGGTCGTTCTCCAGCGCGTTCGGGTCCGCCATCGAGGTCTCGTGGCGCGCCGCGGTGTCGAGCGTGGCCATCAGCCGTTCACCTCCTGCGTGCGCACGAGGCCGAGGCCGCCGAGCCCGCTGGAGAGCAGCGAGCGCATGATGCGGCCGACGGCGGGGTCGGCGTCGGTCTCCAGGTACCACCTGCCGATGCGGGCGAGGAAGCGCACGAGCCGCAGCACGTCGAGGCCCTTGACGGCGCGGTCGACGAGCGGCAGGAGCTGTGACTGCGCCACCAGCGAGCGGTAGTGCTCGTCGTCGGCGAGCGGCAGCGGGCCGCCGTCGTTGCGCGGGTCCCATGCCTTCATCCACGCGCGCGCGAAGATCCAGCCGGTGTTGCCATCGGCGTCGAGCACGCGATGCTCGGTGATCGGCAGCGACTCGTGCAGCGGGTGGTCGAGGCACATGCCCATCAGCACCATCGCCGCGAGGTCCTCCGCCGCGCAGCCGGGGCGCTCCTCGATCGCCAGCGCGCGCAGCGCTTCGTGCGCGAGCAGCGCGTCGAGCAGGTCGTCGATCAGGAGCGTGCTCTCGCCGCCGGGACCGGTGTCCTGCTCGGTGACGACCTCAGCGTGCAGCACCGCGGTCGGGTAGACGTTGTTGCTGGGGGCGAGCCCGCGCAGGATCTCGTCGAGGTTGTCGCGCCGTTCCTCGCTGGTGAGGCGGACCAGCGTGACGTCGGTCATCTCGGTCATCAGCGAGCGCCAGATCGTCAGCGCGCGCAGGTCCTTCGTGGGGCGCCCGTCGCTGCCGATCAGCGGTAGCTGGCTCGGCGCGCGCCCGCCGGTCTGTACGAGGAGCGGTCCCTGCAGCGAACCCTCGATCACTCCCTGGGCGAGCGCGAGGCGCACGAGCGGCTCGATCCGGGGCACGTACTGAGAGTCGAAGATCGTGCGCTCGAAGCGGACTCCCAGCCGCGCGAGCGTCTCGTTCTGGCCGCTGACGGCCCAGTCGCGGACTGCGTGCCAGAGCTGGCGCGTGGGGCCGTCGCCGGCGGCGAGCAGCGTAAGCAATAAGTCCGCGAGCGCGTCGTCGCGCTCGCCGCCCTGCACCTGGTGCGCGTACAGGCGCCCGACGAAGCGATCGCTCTTCTCCCCGGCGGCCGCGGGGTCGGACTCGTCGGCGAAGCGCATGTAGCCGGCGATCGCGTCGCCCATGTCGCGGCCGGCATCGGCGATCTGCGTCTGGCGCGCGACGTGGGCGCCGGCGGCTTCGAGCGTGCTGGCGAGCGCGTGGCCGAGCGCGATGTTGCGCAGGTAGCCGGCGTGGAGCGCGGTCGTCGGGCTGGGGTCGCAGAAGTCGACGACGTAGGGCGCGCCCTTCAGCAGATCGCGCGTCGCGGGCGGTTGCCGCCGCCCCGCTCCCCGCGCGCCCAGCTCACTCGCTCGTGCGGTGTCGAGCGGTAGCGCGGGCGCCTCGAAGAGCGGGCTCGGCGGGGCATCGATGTGTGCGATGTCGATGGCCATGACGGTGCGGCGAGGCTATTCGGAGGGGTCGAGAAGTCAACTGGCCCGACTCGTGTGAAGCGCCTGCCGTCCGGGCGAGCGTGGGCAAAGCCGCGGAAACTCGGGGTGGTGAAGTGAACTGTGACTTGGAAACAATTGCGCCGATCGTCTGTGACGGTGAAAGAGAGACAAAATCGCCGGTGAAGGAGGCGTCGTGGCTGACGTTTAGCGGGGGTCAGAACCAGTTGCGAAGCGCCCGTGCTTCGCTGGTTAGGCTCGCGGCAGGATGGAGAGCAAGCTCGATCTGGACGCCGGCCTGGTGGAGGCGTGTCGCGAGACGGCACGCGCGATCGCCGACCGCATGGCGGAGGAAACCGCGCAGCGAACGACGCTCTCGGTCGAGCGCTCGGTGACGCGCTTCCTGGGCGTCGACGGGATCAACGAGCTGGACGTGCCGCTGCCGAACGTGCTGGTCGAGCACGTACACGAGCGCCAAGAGCTGGGCGGCGGGATCGCGCGCTGGCTGGGCAACGCGATGATCCAGACGGGCCAGGGCGCGCAGCGCGTGGCGGAGGCCGTCGGCGCGGGCGCGCTCGACCTGCTGGAGCTGCCGCTGGCGGAGGAGGGATCGATCCGCGAGCTGGTCGACCGCGAGTGCGCCGAGCGCATGGGCGAGGTGCACCGCCGCATGCAGGAGCGGCGCGAGCAGCGCGAGCGCCTGGGCGGGCCGCCGCCGCTGCGCTACGTGCTGAGCGCGACGGGCAACGTCTACGACGACGTGGTCCACGCCCTGGCGGTGGCGGAGACGGGGGGCGACGTCGTCTCGATGACGCGCTCGACGGCGCAGAGCCTGCTCGAACACGTCCCCTACGGCCCGACGACGGAGGGCTTCGGCGGGACGTTCGCGACGCAGGAGAACTTCCGCATCCTGCGCGAGGCGCTGGACGAGTGGTGCGAGCGCAACGGCCGCTACATCCGCCTGTCGAGCTTCTGCTCGGGGCTGTGCATGACGGAGTTCGCGACGCTCGGCGCGATGGAGGGCCTGGACAACATGGTGAACGACGCCCTGTACGGGATCCTCTACCGCGACATCAACCCGGTGCGCACGATGATCGACCAGCGCGTCTCGCGCACGATCACGGGCTACTTCGGGATCGTGATCAACACGGGCGAGGACAACTACCTGCGCACGGCGGAGGCGCTGCGCGCGGCGCCGTCGGTGACGGCCTCGCAGTTCATCAACCACCAGCTGGCGCGCGACTCTGGCATGCCGGACGAGCAGATCGCGCTGGGGGACGCGTTCGAGGTGGACCCACCGACGCGCAACGGGCTGCTGTACGAGTGGGCGCAGGCGCAGCTGACGCGCGAGCTGTTCCCGAACTGCCCGATCAAGTACATGCCGCCGACGCGCCATATGGACGGGAACCTGTACCGCACGCACGCCTGCGACACGCTGTTCAACCTGATCACGATCGCGACGGGCCAGGGCATCCAGACGGCGGGCGTGCCGACGGAGGGCGTCTTCACCCCGCACCTGCACGACCGCGTCGTGGGGCTGGAGTGCGTGGACTACGTGTTCAACTACGCCCGCGACATCGGCGAGGAGATCCAGTTCAAGCCCGGCGGGATCATCGTCAGCCGCGCGCACGAAGTGCTGCGCGAGGCGCACGAGCTGCTGGAGCGGATCGCGGCTGTGGGGATGTTCGGCGCGATCGAAGACGGCACCTTCGGCGACGTGCGCCGGCGCGTGGACGAGGGCCGTGGGATGGAGGGAATCGTCGCGACCGACGAGCGCTACTACAACCCGGCGCTCGAGCTGATGGGCGGTGTGCGCGTTGGCTAGCCACGCACCGCCGGGCGAGCAGCCGGCGGGCGGCATGGGGCGCCCGCCGGCCCCCCATGCCCCGGAGGTCGACCTGACGCGGGTCAGGCCCTACGGCGACCACCTGGGCGACGGGATCGTGCAGCTGAGCTTCACGCTGCCGGTGCCGGACGGGGGCGCGGCGCGCAAGGCGGCGGCCGAGCTGGCGGCGCGGCTGGGCCTGGAGCGGCCGGAGGTGGTCCACCACCAGCGCCTGCTCGACGGCTACACGCACTTCCTGATCTACGGGCACGTGCTCCAGACGGTGGACTACACGGCCCAGCAGGGGGGAGAGCTGGACGCGGAGTACATGAGCGAAGACGAGATCGACGGCTACGCCGCGGAGCACGTGGGCCGCCCGATCGTGGTGGTGGGGGCCTGCACGGGCTCGGACACGCACAGCGTGGGGATCGACGCGATGCTGGACCTGAAGGGCTTTCACGGCAACCGCGGGCTGGAAGGCTACGCGGCGTTCGAGGCGCACAACCTCGGCAGCCAGGTCCCGAACGGCGTGCTGGTCTCGAAGGCGATCGAGCTGGAAGCGGACGCGATCCTCGTCTCCCAGACGGTCACCCAGCAGGACCTGCACATCCGCAACCTGACGGAGCTGGTGGAGATCGTGGAAGCGGAGGGCAGGCGCGAGCGGACGATCCTCGCCTGCGGCGGCTCACGTGTTTCGAACGAGCTGGCGAAGGAGCTCGGCTTCGACGCGGGCTTCTCGCGCGGCACCTACCCCGTGCACCTGGCGAGCTTCCTGGTGCGCGAGGTCGCGGCACGAGTGCAGCGGGGCGCGGCGGCGACAACGCAGGGGCCGGCGCGAAACGGGGTGGCGGCGTGAGCGTCCAGGACGTCCAGGACATCGAGGAGGCGGTCGGGGCGGACGAGCGCCGGGCGAAGATGGAGCGCCTGCGCAGCGAGGGGGTGGAGCCCTACCCGCATGTGCGCACGAAGGTCCCGCGCACGTGGGTCGCGGAGCTGCTGGCGGCCCACGACCCGGCGGCGATGGGCGCGGGTGCGCACCCCGGGCTGAGCTACCGGATCTGCGGGCGGCTGGTCGGGCGCCGCGGGCACGCGAAGACGACGTTCTTCGACGTGCGCGACCAGTCGGGCGAGATGCAGGTGGTGCTGCGCGCGGAGGCGCTGGGGGAGGCGGGCTACGCGCGGGCGACGGGCCTGGACATCGGCGACATCGTCAGCATCGAGGGTGACGTGTACGTGACGCAGCGGGGCCAGTTGACGCTGGGCGCGAGCGACTTCACGCTGCTGGCGAAGGCGCTGCGCCCGCCGCCGGACCGTCATCACGGGATGGAGGACACGGGCTCGCGCTACCGCTACCGCGAGCTGGACCTGCTGGCGAACGCCGAGACGCGCGAGATGTTCTTCAAACGCACGAAGGCGATCGAGGCGATCCACGCTGTGCTCCGCGAGAAAGGCTTCACGCAGGTGGAGTCGCCGATGCTGCAGACGCTGGCGGGCGGTGCGGCCTCGCGCCCGTTCAGCACCCACCACAACGCGCTGGACGTGGACCTGCATCTGCGGATCTCGGTGGAGCTGTACATGAACCGCTGCATCGTGGGCGGCCTGGAGAACGTCTACGACCTCGGCCGGGCCTTCCGCAACGAGGGCATCTCCCACCGGCACAGCCCCGAATTCACGATCCTCGAGTGCATGCAGACCTACGCGGACTACATGGACACGGCGGTCTGGTGCGAAGAGGTGGCGGAGCAGGTGGCGCTGCGCACGCTGGGCACGACGAAGGTCGAGCAATACGACGGCCGGGTGATCGAGCTGGCGAAACCGTGGGCGCGGATCACGCTGCGCGAGGCGATCAAACAGGCGACGGGTCTGGACTACCTTGAGGCGAGCCGCGAGCAGCTGCTGGCGGCGCTGGACGACGATCCGGCCGAGCGGGAGAAGAGCTGGGCGAAGCTGGCAGAAGCCGTCTACTCCAAGCACGTCGAGCCGTTCCTGGAGCAGCCTACGCACGTGTTCGACTTCCCGCTGGACCTGTTCCCGATGTGCAAGCGACACAGCGAGGACCCGCGCCTGGGCGAGCACTTCGACACGGTGATCCGCGGGATGGAGGTGCTCTCGGGCGACACGGAGCTGAACGACCCGGTCGACCAGTGGGATCGCTTCGTGAAACAGCGCAACGAGCGCCCGGGCGACGACGGCGATCAGCCGCACCCGCACGACGAGGGCTACGTGCGTGCGCTCGAATACGGCATGGCGCCGACGGCGGGGGGCGGGATCGGCGTCGACCGCCTGCTGATGATCCTTTCGGGGGCGGAGTCGATCCGCGAGGTGGTCCCCTTCCCGACGCTGCGCGAGCTGCGCTAGTTCTCTTCGGCGCTCCGATGTCCCGATGATCTGAATCAGGACAGTCGGAAACGACCTGCGAACACGAGAGAAGGAGAAGACGAGGCAGATCTCCCGTCTTCGCTCGTGCTTTTCGGAGGCTTGAGCGGCGGACGATCGCTGTTTCACCGACCACCAGCCATCTGTGCATTGGGAGGACTACGCTCCTAGGCATGAAGTCCTCACCGTCGATCCGGGGGCATCGACAATGGACGCCGCTGGCACGGGCGCTTTCCGCGGTGGGCGATCGCTGGACGCTGCTGATCGTGCTGGCGCTGTCGCGGGAGACGCTGCGCCTGAGCGTCCTGCGCTCACGACTGCCGGGCGTGAGCTCCGGCGTGCTGGACCACCACCTGAGCCAGATGACCTCGCTGGGGCTGATCTCGCGCCGGCGCTTCCGCGAGATGCCTCCGCGGGTGGAAGTCTCGTTGACGGAGGCGGGGCTGGAGCTGCTGCCGATCGCGGCGGCGCTCGCGCGATGGGGGATGCGCCACGAATGGCCGGCGCCCCCCAGCGACGAGTACGTACGCGCCGACGCGGTGCTGCGACAGCTCCCGGCGCTGCTCGAAGAGCTCGACGACCTGCCGGCGGGGAGCGTCGAGGCGGTCGTGGCGGTCGGCGAGGAGCGCACGGTGCTGAGCTTCGAGGTGGCGGACGGGCGCCTGCGGGCGACCGAAAGCAACGGCACGGCGGCGACGACGCAGATCGAAGGCGACGAGCAGGCCTGGATCGCGGCGCTCGGCCCCGGGCGCGACTACTCCGGGCTGCACTTAGGAGGCCGGCGACGGCTCGCGAAACGGATCTTCGACTCGCTGCCGCGCGACGGCAGCACGCGCGCCAGCCGCCTCGACGGCGCAGGGCCGCGCAAGCAGGGTGCAAACCACGAGGGCACAGACCACGGCGGCGACGGTCACGGGCACCGCGACGGCTCTGGGGCCGGGGCCGGGGCCGGCTAAAGGCAGACGCACGCGGCGCGGACGCTCGAAGGCGACAATCGTCCGCGGGCGCTCGACGGCGACAATCGTCTGTAGACGCTTAGTCTGCGGTGGAGAACACTGCCGGGGATGGACCCCGTCCACGTGGAGTTCGCGGCGAACCTGCGCCGTCACCGCCGACGGCTGGGCCTCTCGCAGGAGGCGCTGGCGGAGCTGTGCGACCTGCACCGCACGGAGATCAGCCTGCTGGAGCGTCGCAAGCGCTCACCGCGCCTGGAGACGATCGCGAACCTGGCGCGCGGGCTACAGCTCTCCTCGGTCTGCGACCTGCTCGAAGCGCAGGCCTGAGGCCCGCCGGCGGGCAGCGCCGGGTCCGCGCAGAGGCGGGGCCGAGAAGGCTGGGGGCGTTGCGCGCGGCCATGGCCCGATCGGTCGGTCGGTCAATCGGTCGGTCGGTCGCCCTCATGCGACGCGGGCTGCGGACACTTTTTGGGGAACCGATGGCGATTGTCCATACAGCCATCCCAGGGCCGCCTGCGTGACGGCACCGCTACCCGACTGTGTATAGACAATTGCTATCACCGGCGCCGATTCGCGTGCCTCTCGGCTTCGCGCCCTTCGGCTTCGCCCCCTCGGCCCCGCTTCCGAGCTGCAAACCCGCAACCGCGACCCGCTCCTACGATCAGGGCTCGCCTGGAGCCCTGAAGCCGAGCCAGTTGAGGCGCGGCGGGCGTCGGACGAACCGATCCGAGACACCGGGCCTTCACGGACACCGCCGCCGGGCGAGAAGCCGCGGCGTCCGCGGAGACCCGGTATCGAGGGGGTGACACCTCGATCTCCTCTCGAGCGCCGTCGGAGAGGGTTAACGACGCTCAAGCTTCTGATTGGCTGGACTGACGCCCAAACGTTGGTAATAGCCCCCGTACCGGTTCCAGCGAGCACGCTACTTCCACATATTGGTCGTGGCCAGACGCGTTTCCGACTACTTCGCGGCGGTCGCGGCGGCACCGGCGGGCGACGGGTACCGAACAGTTGGGCGGCGGTCGCGGACGAGCCTGACGGCGAGGCTGGAGGCAGCCCGGGTAGATAGCCCTGGGGAGCAGCCCTTTGGGAGGGGCAGCGGAGAAGGCCCCGGCCGGGGTCTGGCCACGGGTCGGCCCACGACCCCGGAGGCGCCGGCGGCACCCGCGCGGCGCTTGAGGTCCGCGCCCGCGGGCGTTTAGCTCGTGGCAGGCATGACGAGCGGGCCCGGACGGCGTCGGAGCCGCGGAGCGCAGCTATGAGATGTCGCGTGGGGACGTTGTCGGCTGGAAGGCCAAAGACAGCAGGTCAGACCGGGTGGGCGCCTCACGGGCCGCGTGGTGGCCGACTGGGCATAGGCCCGAACAGTTGCAATCCTTCGTATTTTCGTAATCTAGAAGGTCATTTGCCTTCTCGTACGAAATAAGCGACCATAGGCCGGTCTATCATCCTCTGAAACCGGACTGTTTATCATGATCTAACCTCGCCTCCCCAGGCGACGCAAACGAGTAGCGGGATTTTCCAGGACGAGGAAGAGCCCCCTAGCCCAACGCAAACGGACAGGGACCAAAGTACACATGCCCAGAACTAGTTCAAAAGCTCCAAAAGCATCTGCGCCGGCTCAAGAGCCGGCGTGGTCAATCCCGAGCTTGCGCGAGCCTCGCTACTCGCAGTCGCTCGAGCGCGGCCTGGCGATTCTCAGCTGCTTCACGCCCAAGCGGCCGGTGCTAGGCATTGCCGACATCGCGGACGAGCTCGGCATGAGCCGTTCGACGACGCATCGCTACGTAATCACGCTGCTCGCCCTGGGCTACCTGGAGCAGGGCGCCTCGCGCAAGTACCGCCTGGGGCTACGAGTAACGGACCTGGGAATGTCGGCGCTGAACTCCACGGGCCTGCGCGAGCACGCTCAGCCGTATCTGGAAGAGCTGCGCCAGCGGACCTCCTACACGGTCAGCCTCGCGGTGCTGGACGGCCCGGAGATCCTGTACGTGGATCGCGCGCGCAGCTTCCGCCGCGGCCAGGGGCCGAACGTCGACGTGCGAACGGGCTCGCGCCTGCCGGCGTACTGCACGGCGATGGGCAAGCTGCTGCTTGCGAACTTGCCGGAGGCCGACCAGCGGGAGCTCCTGTCGTCGTTGAAGCTGACGAAGCACGGGCCGAACACGATCACCTCGAAGAAGGCGCTACGGGACGAGCTGAACGACGTGCTGGAGGCGAACTTCGCGGTGGACGACGAAGAGCTGGCGAAGGACCTCTACTCGGTGGCGGCGCCGGTGCGCAACGAGGCGCGCCAGGTGGTGGCGGCGGTCGACATCGCGGTGCCGGCGTCGATGATCACGATCGGCGAGCTGGTGGACGCGCTGGGGCCGCACCTGGTCTCGACGGCGGACCGCATCTCGGCGCGGCTGGGCTTCCGTCGCGACGACGAGCAGGGCCAGTAGCGGCCGGGCGAGCGGGGAGCGGCCGCTTCCCGCTCCGGTCGCGTAGCCTCTGCGGCCGGATGCCCCTCCCGAAGCCTTCCGTGGCGCGGCCCGCCGCGAGCAACCGCAAGCGCCTGCTGGCGCTGCCGTGCGTGCTGGCGCTGGCGCTGGGCCTGAGCGCCTGCGCGAAGACGGTCTCGAGCAACGGCCTGAAAGGCGACTCGAAGGACGCGGCGGAAACGATCAAGAACTTCCAGACCCACGTCACCTCAGGCGACGAAAAGAAGATCTGCGGAGAAGACCTGGCGAAGACGCTGGTGAGCAAGCTCAGCGCACAGGCGGGCGGCTGCGAGGGGGCGATCAAGGACCAGTTGAAAGAGGTGGACAACTTCGAAGTGACGCTGGAAGCGATGCAGGCGTCGGGCACGACGGCGACGGCCCACGTCAGGAGCATCTACTCGGGCAAGAACCGCAAGGGCACCCTCACGCTGGTGAAGGAAGCCGGCAAGTGGAAGATCTCCGGGCTCGGCTGAGCCGCCGAGCCCTCCGAACGCTGATCGCTAGTAGCTGATCCCGTCGATCAGCTGGCCCGGGGAGCTGAGACCGAGACCTTTGGCGAGGATCACGATCGTCTCGAGCCGCGGGGAGCGCTTGCTGCGCTCGAGCAGGCTTATCTCGGTGCGGTGCAGGTCGCACTCGTCGGCGAGCGCCTCCTGTGAGAGCCCGGAGCGTTCGCGCGCGCGACGCAGGTTCTCGGCGAACTGTTCGCGTGGGGTGGCCATCGAGGCTGCACTCTCACGTATGACGGACAAAGCCTCAACAGACAAAGCGCTGCGCGCAGAGTCCTCGGGGGCGCGCTACTCAGGCGAGCGAGCGGCCGTACTGGCGCTCGTAATAGGCGCGGTACTCGCCGGAGCGGATGGGCTCCCACCACCAGCTGTTGTCGCGATACCAGGCGACGGTCTGCTCGAGGCCCTCGGCGAAGCGGACCCGGGGGCTCCATCCGAGCGCGCGCACCTTCTCGGAGGAGAGCGAGTAGCGCCGGTCGTGCCCGGGCCGGTCGGCGACGTGCTCGATCTGGGAGTCGCTGGCGCCGGTGGCGGCGACGATGCGCCTGACGACCTCGATGTTGGGCTCCTCGTCGGGGCCGCCGGCGTTGTAGACCTCGCCGGGGAGCCCGTGTTCGAGCACGTGGCCGATTGCGCGCGAGAAGTCGGTGGAGTGGATCCAGTTGCGGACCTGCATGCCGTCGCCGTAGACGGGCAGGGCGTCGCCGTGCAGGGCGTTAAGGACCATGAGGGGGATCAGCTTCTCGGGGTACTGATAGGGGCCGTAGTTGTTGGACCCGCGGCAGATGGTGGCCTGCAGGCCGTAGGTGTGGAAGTAGCTCTGCACGAGCAGGTCGGCGCCGGTCTTGGTGGCGGAGTAGGGCGAGGAGGGCGCGAGCGGCGAGGACTCGGTGAAGGAGCCCGACTCGATCGAGCCGTAGACCTCGTCGGTGGAGACCTGCAGGTAGCGCAGCTCGGCGGCGCGGGCGGCCTCGAGCAGCACGTAGGTGCCGAGCGCGTGCGTCCTGACGAAGGCGTCGGGCTGCGCGATCGAGCGGTCGACGTGGGTCTCGGCGGCGAAGTTCACGATGGCCTCGGGCGCGGCGAGCTCGATCGCGCGCGCGACGGCGGCCTCGTCCTCGATGGCGCCGCGCTCGAAGCGGAAGCCGGAGTGCTGGGCGATGTCGTGGAAGTTCTCCTCACGCCCGGCATAGGTGAGCTTGTCGAGCACGGTGACCTCGTCGCCGTGTTCGAGCAGACGCTGGCGCGTAAAGGTCGAGCCGATGAAGCCGGCTCCGCCGCAGACGAGCAATTTCACGGGCAGATCCTCTCAGGTGGGCCCGATCGCGCGTCGCGCTCGGGGCACGGCGGGAGCCGCGTCCGGGGCGTTCGTCCGGCCCGCGAGCCCGGTGCCCTCACCGGCGCACCCCGGCGCGCGCGGCGAGGTAGCCGGCGAGCCCGTCCTGCCAGGGGGGCATCGGCAGCACGTCATCGCGCTCGGAGGCGAGCGCGGACCAGGCTGGGCGGGGGGCGGGACGAGCCATCTGCTCGCTGTTGGCGGGCTCGACGCGGCACTCGACCTCGGCCTGGCGGAAGATCTCCTGGGCGAAGCCGTTCCAGGAGATCTCGCCGCCGCCGGTCATGTGCACGAGCCCGCGGACGTCGCGTTCGAGCAGGCCGAGCAGCGCAGGCGCGAGGTGGCCGGACCAGGTGGGCGAACCGACCTGGTCGGTGACGACCTGGACGGCCTCGCGCTCGGCGGCGAGCCGCAGCATGGTCTCGACGAAGTTGCGCCCGTCGAGTCCGTAGAGCCAGGCGGTCCGGACGACGGTGTGCCGGGGGGAGGCGGCGAGCACCTCGCGCTCTCCTTCGAGCTTCGTTGAGCCATAGACGGAGCACGGGCCGGTGGGATCGGACTCGACGTAGGGACGCGGGCGGCCGAGCCCGTCGAGCGGAGCGGTGCCGTCGAAGACGTAGTCGGTGGAGAGGTGCAGGAGCGGCAGCTTCGAGCGCGCGGCCGCTCGGGCGAGGGCACCTGCGCCGAACGCGTTGACGGCATGCGCCCGCTCACGGTGGCTCTCGGCGCCGTCGACGTCGGTCCAGGCGGCGCAGTTCAGGACGGCGTCGATCCCCCCCGGCTCGCCTCGCAGACGATCGAGCAGCCGGTCGACGGCGCCCTCGTCGGTGATGTCGAGCTCGGGCAGGTCCACGGGGACCAGCTCGTGCCCGGCCCTGGCGCCGGCGCGCATGACGTCATGGCCCAGCATGCCTTGGGCCCCTGTGAGCAGCAGCCTCACCTGGGACCGCCCCTCCTCGCGGCGGCGCGGTCGCTCACAGGATCGAGATGTCGGAGTTGTCCCCGACCATGAAGCGGTACGCGCGGGGCTGGCGCTCGCCGCGGCGCACGGTGACGTTCCGGCCGAGCAGCGAGGACTCCATCCGTCCGTCGAGATGCGAGACGACGGAACCCTCGAGCAGGATCGAGTGCTCGACCTCTGAGCCTGTGACCTGGCAACGCTCTCCGATCGCGGTGTAGGGCCCTACATAGCAATCGGTCAGGTGCGCGCCGGCGCCGATGATCGCGGGACCGCGCACGGTGGTCCGCTCCAGACGGGCGCCGGCCTCGATCACGACGCGCCCATCGACCTGCGAGTCGACGAGCTCGCCGTCGATCCGTTCGCTGAGGTTGTCGAGCACGAGGCGGTTGGCCTCGAGCATGTCGTGCAGGCGGCCGGTGTCCTTCCACCAGCCGCGAACGACGTGCGGCTCGACGCGCAGGCCGCCGTCGACGAGATGCTGGATCGCGTCGGTGATCTCGAGCTCCCCGCGCGCGGAGGGCTCGATCGCCCTTGCGGCGTCGTGCACGCTGCTGGTGAACATGTAGACGCCGACGAGGGCGAGGTCGGTGGCGGGCTCGGCGGGCTTCTCGGCGAGGCGCACGACGCTCCCCATCTCGCCCGCGGCGGCGGGTGCCAGCTCGGCGACGCCGTAGTTCTCGGGGTCGGGGACGGGCGTCAACAGAATCAGCGCGTCGGGCTGGTGTTCGCGGAACGCCGCGACCAGATCGGCGATCCCGCCTTGGAGCAGGTTGTCGCCGAGATACATCACGAACGGGCTCGCGCCTAGGAAGGGCTCGGCAGTGAGCACTGCATGCGCGAGGCCGAGCGGCTCGTCCTGCAGGATGTAGGTGATCCTGACGCCGAAGCGCGAGCCGTCGCCGGCGGCCCGTTCGATCTCGGGGCCGGTGTCGGGGGCGATGATGATCCCGACCTCCTCGATCCCGGCCTGCGCCATGGCCTCGATGCCGTAGAAGAGCACCGGCTTGTTGGCGACGGGCACGAGCTGCTTCGCGCTCGTGTGCGTGATCGGGCGCAGGCGGGTGCCCTTCCCCCCGGAGAGGATCAAGCCCTTGAGCGGCTCCATGCGCCGAGCAGCCTAGCGACGCGGCCCGCGAGACGCGCTCGCGACCGACGGCAGCGCTGCCTCGCGTGCCCCGGAGCCGGGCCGCCGAATCAGTAGACGCCGCCGAGCTTGCGGTGGTCCCAGCTCGCCCGGCGCCGCTCGACGAACTCGAGGCCGACGCGTTTGCCGGCCTGCGCCGCGACGAGGTCGCGCGCCTCGGGCGGCAGCTCCGTCAGCGGCGTCTCGCCGCGTGGCACGACGTTGCGCATCATGATCTCGGCGCCGAGCCGGACGACCTCGGCGATCTCGCGATGGATCACGACGTCGCACTCGAGCATCACGCCGCGCAGCTCGGCATAGGCCTCGCCGGCCTCGATCTGCAGCGTCGCGCGCGGGTCGCGTTCGAGGTTCTTCACCTTCTGGGAGGAGGCGTAGGTCCACGACCAGATCCGCGGTCCCGGTTCGCCGGCGGAGTGCCCGCGTAACACGTACCAGAGGGGCATCAGGTGCGGCCAGCCGCGCGTCCCGATCGTGGCGCAGGTGACGGTGCGCTCTTCGGCGAGGAACGTCGCGACCTCCGCGGCGGTCATCTTGATCTGCTCGCGCCGGCTCATGGGCGCCTATTACCCCTCCCAGGACGTTTTCTATGCGGGCTGTAGCTTCGGCTTGCGGCTGGCCTGGCGGCGCCTGGCGGGTTTCGCCTGCGCCTCGGTCAGGCGCACCGTCGCGTCGCGGACGGCCTTGCGGGCGTCGGCGGGCTCGAGCACCGCGGCATCGCCGGCTTCGCGCAGGATCTCGCGCACGAGCCAGTCGACCCCCGCGAAGCTCAGCTCGACGACGACGGCCCCGTCACTGCGCTCCTCGACGACGCGCCTGGCCTCGCGCGCCCAGCGCGAACGCTCGGGCGCGACCCAGACACGCGCGCTGCGCGAGGCCTCGACCTCGCCGGTGCGCAGCCAGCCGTCGACCTCGGCGGCGGGGTCGACCTCGGGGCGCGGCTCGAAGCCCTCGTCGGTGACGGTCACTTTCTTGATCCGGTCCAGGCGGAAGTGACGCATGTCGTCGCGCTTGGGGTCGAACGAGGCGACGTACCAGCCCTCGCGCCCGTTCGTCAGCGCATAGGGCTCGACGGTGCGCCTCACGAGTTCGTCCTCGTTCTCCTTGTAGTACTCCAGCCGCACGAGCTTGTTCGCGACGATCGCCTCGGAGATCTCCCGCGCGATGCCGGAGTCGTCGCCGGCGGCGTTGGCGACCTGCAAGCCCTGCTCCATCGGGTCCTCGCCCAGCGCCGCGACGATCTTCTCGCGCGCGCTGGCAAGCGATCCCTGCGGTATGTGCTCGCCGATCAGGTCGATCGCCGCGACGAGCGCCTTCGCCTCCACGGGCAGCAGCCGCGCGGGGCGGTCGAAGTTGTCGCTGTAGGGCTCGGGATCGACCTCGATCTCACCGGCCAGCTCGTCGATTTCGGCATACAGCACGTAGGAGCCGCCGCCGAAGTTGACGACGTTCAGGACGTTGACGTCCTCCTGAAGCTCCTCGTCGGTGAGTTGCAGCCGCTCGCGCAGCTCGGCGATGCGGAGGCGCTCGCCGGCGCGGCCGGCCTGGATCAGGATGCTGGCGAGCGTCACCAGGCGCGCGAAGCGCTCGGGACGGATCGCCGCCTCAGGGCGTCCCGGCCCGTCGTCCTCTTCGGCGCGGCGCGCGGCGCCGCGCGCCCGCGCGGGAATTGCGCCGCTGGCGGGCTTGGCGTCGGCGCCGGGCAGCGTGCGTCCGTGCCGGTCCTTCAGCAGCTTCAAGCGCCGGGCCATCTCTTTGCTCAGCTCGGCAGGCCCCTGGAGCGTGGCGTTCGCCCCGAGGCCCAGCACCCAGGAGATGACGCCACGCGGATTCGAGTAGCTGGTAAGGAAGAGCTTGTCGCCCTTGCCGGCGCCGGACACTCCCGCCGCGTCGCGGATCTCCCCGTAGCGGCCGAAGTGGCGCTCGATCTGCCAGGCGATGCTCTCGGAGATCAGCACTTCCGCGACGCCCTGCTCGTCGCCGAGCTGCCAGTCCGCGCGGTTGGCGTACGCCCGCGGGTCGAAGTCCGCGGGACGGCGGAAGTCGTGCTCTGCCTTGGTGGCGTAGGAGACCTTGCCGCGGATGCGGGTCAGGCGGAAGACGCGGATCGCCTCGCGCTCGTGCGAGTAGCCGAGCAGGTAGAACTGCCCGCCCTGGAACAGCAGGTGGTAAGGATCGACCTTGCGCGGGCCCACCTCGTCGCGCTCCATCGTGTAGTAGTCGAACAGGATCGTCTTGTTGCGGAAGATGGCGGTCTCGACCTTCGCGAGGCGCGCCGACAGCTCGTGCCCTCCGGCAGAGGCGGTGATCCCCAGCGCGACCGAGCGCTGCTCCGGCGCGCGCAGCGGGCTGGGCCGCCCCCAGGTGATCTGCTGTAGCGCCAGGCGCAGCGGCTCCGCGTAGGCGAATTCGCCGTCGAGCAGGCTCAGCGAGGTCTGGAGCGCGGCCAGCTCCTGATCGGTGAAGGCGATCGGCGGCAGGTGGAAGTTCTCGGGGCGCAGCGAGTAGTTCTCCTGCTCGGCGGCCCCGTCCGCGGGCCGCTCGACCGTCAGCTGGATGCGCAGCGATTCCAGCTCGGAGCGGTCGGCGTAGAAGCGGCGCGCGAAGGCGTCTTCGTTCATCCCGCTGTAGCCCTCGACGTCGCGGCGGATCTCCAGCGCCGTGACCGGGCGACGCTCGGCCATCAGGTAGGAGATCAGCGACAGCTGGCGGATCAGCTTCTCGGTGTCCTTCGCCATGAAGCGAACACCATAGAAGTTGGTGGGGAGGCCGCTCCAGCGCGAGCGGCCCAACGAGCCGCTATTTGCGCGTTTTGCGCCGCCTCAGGCGGCTTCGCGCGCGGGCTCGTCCGTGAATGCGATCTGCCCGCCCACTTCCGCGGGCGCGGCACCGGCGTCTGCCAGCTCGGGCACGGTCCGTGCGGGCTCGCGGGAGTCCGCGGCCGCTGCGGCGGGTCGCTCGGGCGCGGGCGCCGCCGGAGGAGCCGTCTCGACCCGCTCGCCGAAGAACGCGCTGCCGCCGATCCCGCGGTCGAAGCCCGACCACGACGCCCCGGGGGCGAGCTCCTTCTCGATCCGGTCGAAGCTGCCGAGACGACCGCCAAGGTTGTCGATCATGTGCACGAGCGTCGCCTCGCGCGTGCAGGGCACCACGGGGCTCCCGTGCTCGAGCGAGCCGTGGTGGGAGAGGATGATGTGGCAGACGGCCTGGGCGAGCGGCGGCGGGAAGCCGTCGATGTCCTCGATCGCGCGGCGGATGCGGTAATAGCCGAGCGGTATCTCCCCCTGGAGCTTGCCGGCGTCGGTGAGGTCGATGTTGCGGGGGTCGTCGGTGTAGGCCTCGAGCTTGCCGATGTCATGCAGCAGCGCGCCGGTGACGGCGACGTCGCGATCGATGCCGGGGAACGTCGCGCTGATGGCGCTGACGGCCTGGGCGACGCCAAGGCAGTGCTCGAGCAGCCCGTGGCGATAGGCCTGGTGGTAGTACTTCGCCGCGGGCGCGTCGCGGTAGCCGGCCCAGATCTCCGAGCCCTCGCCGAAGACCTGCTCCAGCAGCACGCGCAGGTGCGGCTCCTGAACGGTGTCGATCAGCTCGCGCACCTCGCGCTCCATTTGCTCGACGCCGTGGGGCGGCCCGTCGAGCAGGTCCTCGAGCGAGAAGGTCCCGGGCTGCGCGACGTCGAGCCCGTGCAGGTTGATCTGCGGTCCGAAGCGCGGGTGGACGGTGTAGCGGCCGCGGACGTGCACCGGCTGCCCGGCCTGCGCGAGCTGCTCGACCTCGGAGAGCTCCTCCCAGACCATGCAGGCGAGCGCTCCGGTGCGGTCGCCGAGCTGTAGGCGCAGGTAGTCGCCGCCGTCGCGGCGCTGGCGGCGCTCGGCCTGGCGCACGAGCAGCACCTGGTCGATCTCGAGGCCGTCTGTCAGCTCGTTGACGAGCACGAACCTGAAGGTAGATGGGGGTGCGGACGCGACGCGCGGATCGCTGCCGCGTACGGCTCGCGGCGCTCGAACCGGCGCAGCGTCAGCGCACGGCGGGACGGTTCCCGCTCCGCTCGAGCTGCGTCAAGCGTCCCGACAGCTCCTCCAGGTGCGAGATGATGGCGCGCTCGCCGTCACTGAGACGCTCCTCCTCCGCTTCGGCGAGCGGCACCTCGCGGCTTGCCACGAACCTCTGCGCGACCGCCGCCGTGAGGATCGAGAAGACGCCGATCCCCGCGAGCATCAGCACGATCGCGATGCCCCGCCCGGCATCCGTGTGCACGTTCGAGCTTTCGCCGTTCGTGGTGACGAAGCCGATCGCCCACCAGATGCCGGTCCAGTCCGAGACCGGTTTCGTGGCGGTGGTCTCGACCTGCGCCAGCACAACCCCACCCGCGAGCACGAGGAACACCGCGACGGCAGCGACATATCTGACGCCTTCGAGCGAGAGCAGCTCTCTTGAGATGAGCTGAAAACCTCGCACGGCCCGAAGCAGGCGCAGCAGGCGGAACACGCGCAGCGCCTGAATCGCGGCGGGGGCGAAAGGTGGCGTCAGCACGAGCATCGGCAGCGCGAGCGGATAGCTGCGCATCCACGCACGCCAGTCGCGTGCCAGCAGGAGCACGGCCAGGAGCTCGACGAGGAACGCGAGCCAGATGGCCCAGTCGCCCACGACGGCGAGCGTGTGCCACCAGGAGGAGAGCGGCTGCTCCTCGAGGATCAGGTCGGGGATCACGAGCAGCGCGGCGATCATCAGCGGAACGCGCAGCTTCGCGTCGACCTCTGCGGCAGTCGTGCTGTGAAGCTTCATCGAGATCTGTTCGACCCCCGCGAATCCCGGCTTTAGGACAGGCCATGCAGAGCCTTCTGCTAAAGCTCGGCCGATGACGCCGCCGTTCCTGCTGTCCGTGCTGGACCAGTCGCCGATCGCCCAGGGTTCGAGCGGCGCGCAGGCGCTGCGCAACACGATCGACCTGGCGCAGCTCTGCGACGAGCTTGGCTATCACCGCTACTGGGTCGCGGAGCACCACGGCGGCCCGATGCTGGCGGGCCCGAGCCCCGAGGCGCTGATCGGCCCGCTGGCGGCGGCCACGACGCGCATCCGGATCGGCAGCGGCGGCGTGATGCTGCCCCACTACAGCCCGTTCAAGGTGGCGGAGACGTTCAGCCTGCTGGCGGGATTGTTCCCGGGGCGGATCGACCTGGGCATCGGCCGCGCGGCGGGGACCGACCCGATGACGACGTTCGCGCTCCAGCGCGACCGCCGCCAGGCGGCGGCGGACGACTTCCCTCAACAGCTCGCGGAGCTGCTGGCGTACCTGAACGATCGAATGCCCCCGGACCACCCGTTCGCGCGGCTGGCGAAGACGCTGCCGGGGCAGCCCGAGAAGCCGGAGTGCTGGCTGCTGGGCTCCTCGCCGCAGAGCGCGATCTGGGCGGCGGAGCTGGGACTGCCCTACGCCTTTGCGGACTTCATCAACGCGGGTGGCGCGCAGATCGCGGCGCTCTACCGGGAACGCTTCGCGGAGCACGAGCACGATGAGGACCTGCGGCCCCGGACGGCGGTTGCGGTGTGGACGATCTGCGCGGAGTCCGACGAGGAGGCGCAGCGCCTGGCGGCGAGCGGGCGGATGGCGTTCACGCTGCTGCGCCGTGGAGAACTGGTGGCGGTCCCGCCGCCGGAGCAGGCGTTGGAGTTCCTGGAGGAGGAGCGGCGGGCTCGCGAGGCGGGCGGCGCCGAGACGCAGCCGGCGGGGCAGCCGCGTGCGCAGCGGCGCACGGTGGTCGGCTCGCCGGAGCGGGTGCGAAGCGAGCTGGAGGCCGTGGCGGCGGAGTACGGCGCGGTCGAGGTGATCGCGGTGAACGTGCTCTACGACCATCAGGCGCGCAGGCGCAGCTACGAGCTGCTGGCGGAGGCGTTCGCGCCGGAGGCTGAGACGGCCGGGTCGTAGTTCCGACTTGCGCATCGGTTAGTAGATGTGGAATGTCGGGCGACATCCCGGACGGGACTCTGCGGACCTGGCAGCAGATCCGCTCACAGATGACGGGCTCCGTGCTGCTGCTCGGCAACGGCTTGAGCATCACGTCTGGCCACGCTTCGAGTACGGATCGCTGTTCGACCACGCCTGCATGGGTGAGCTCGGCGCGCGCGACCGGGAGCTGTTCGCGGAGACCCCTAACTTCGAGACGGTGCTCGCCGACCTGAACACGGCGATCCGCGTGAACGAGACGCTTGGCGTAGACCCGGAGCCGGTCTATAAGCGCTATCGCAGCATCCAACGGGCGCTGGGCAGGACGATCCGCGAGGTCCACGTCCTACGCGGCGAGGTCTCACGCCGCAAGCTCGAAGCGATACGCGACGTGCTCACCCGCTACGAGTGGATCTTCACCACCTCATATGACCTGCTGATCTACTGGGCGATGGGCTGCCGGGGAGTCTGGACACCGTTCGTGGACGGGTTCCACGCCAAGCGGGGCGATCGCCTCATGTTCGAAACGGAGAGCGATGTCGTGCACGAGGGGAAGATCCCCGTGTACTTCCTTCACGGCGCCCTCCATCTCGTGGTCGGAAGCTCGGGCGCCACCTGGAAGCTGCGCGGCCAGAACGATCTGCAGACGATCCTGGACCAGTTCGGGGGGCCGATCGCGGGCGACCCACAGGCGCGGCCGCTGCTCGTGACCGAGGGCTCGGCCCGCGAGAAGCTCAGGGCGATCGAGGGCAACGCATACCTCGCGCGTGGGCTCAGACACCTACGCGAGACAACGCTGCCCGTCGTCGTCTTCGGCAGCCGTCTCGGGGAGAGTGACGATCATCTGATCGCCGCCCTGAACGAGCACCCGAACCGAGCGGTCGCGGTCTCGATGCTGCCGGGCACGAAGCGCCTGCTGGCGAGCAGCCAAAGCGACATCTACGGCCGCCTGGAGACGGAGACGCTTCTGTTCTTCGATGCGACGACGCACCCCCTGGGGGATCCACGCCTGCGCTGCTAGGCCCTGCACGGAGGCGCCTCCAGAGTGCCATCCTAAGCTGGGCCTATCTTCGTTTGCGGACACAAACAAGTAGAGGGAAGGTCACCGATGGCCGTCAAGCGTTACGTGAAGCAGAACGGGCAGGGCAGTTGGGACGTCCTCAAGGAGGGACACCGCCGCTCGGCGATCCAGGCCTCGAGCAAGGAGGCCGCCGTCCGGCGTGCCAGGGCCATCGTGCGCCGCGAAGGCGGTGGCGAGGTGCGCGTGATGAGCGAGATGGGAAAGATCACGGACGTACGCACCGTGGCGGGCGAGGCTCGTCGCAACAACAACAGCAGTAGCAGCAGCACTGCCCGCAAGACCGCAGCCGCTCGCTCCTAGCGCGGACGCCCTACCCGCCCCGCTGGGCGAGGAACGCCTGGGTAAGCCGCTTCGGCGCCCGCGCGAGCCACGCCTCGACGATGGCTTCCTCGAGCTCGCCGGGCGCGATCCGGTCGAGCCGGATGAGGATCGCGGCGTAGCCCTCGAAGTGCGAGGTGGTGAAGTAGACGTCGGGATCGTCTTCGAGCAGCGCCTGCTTCGCGCCAAGATGCTCGACGCGCGCGCCGAGGATCGGGGCGCCGGGCGCGGGCGCGCCCCTGCCAAGCTCCTCCGCTTCCTTCGTCCGCAGCGGGCGCTCCCAGACGAACAGCTTCTGCTTCACGCGCCACTGACGTTTCTCGCGCGAGACGCGCTCCTCGCTCTCGGGCAGTGAGAGGGCTATCCGGCGGACATCCTCCCAGCTGCTCATCCGCCCTTTCTACTACCGCGGGGCGGCACCGTGCATCGGCACGTCCGGCTTGGCGTCCGGCCAGGCGAATCCGCGGCCGGCCGAACCCGGCCAGGTCCGACACCAGGCGCCGGCACGACACCAGAGGCGCCACGGGTCGGCACCAAGCACGGCGCTTCTTACCGGGCGCCTGCCCCTCAGCGCAGCTGCCGCGGCCGCCGCAGCTGCCAGACGGGGGCGCGATGGCGACGGCTGGCGACGAGCAGCTCGGCGATCGTCAGGGCGATGGCGATGAGCGGGATCAGCAGCAGGAGCGAGAGGTCGCGGCCAGGAAGCCCGACGCCGAGCAGCGATTCGGTCAAGGAGGAACTCTTGGGCAACGAGCTCGTCCGCGACGGGGCAGCGGCCGGATGGCGATCGGGGCTCCGGGTTTCGCCCGCGGGTCCAGAGCCACCGGTCCAAGCCAGCCGCGAGGCAGCGGTGCTCGCGCCTCCGGCGACCAGCCGGGAGGCAGCTGTCGCAGCGGGGGCGACGCCGCCTGGCCCGCCGACCGCTCGCTTCGCGCCACCACCCGCGCTCGGCGCCTTGCCGTAGCGCGAGAGCGCGTGGGTGGCGGCGGCGGGCGCGGCGTGACCGCCGAGCTGCGCCGCGCTGCCGCCTCCGGTGGCCGTCTGCGCGTGCGCCGGGCTGGCGCCTCCACCCCCCGTCGAGGCGACGCCGGTGCCGTTGCCCGCGAGCGCACGTGGCGTCTCCCTGACGGGCGGTACGGCGCCGGTCGGCGGCGACGCTTTGACAGAGACGGGCGGCGTGCCGGCCGGGCCCGAACTCGTCTGCGCGGTGGCCCTCGGAGCTTTGACCGTGACCGCGGGCGGTTCGCCGCCGCGGCCGGCGGATTTCGGAGAAGTCGGTGAGGCGGTGGGCGCTTCGATCGAGATCGTGGGCGCGGCGGGCGCCGCCGGGACGGTTCCGAGCGCGCCGAGCGCGGCGGCGGCGGATGAGGTCACCTGCGCGGTCGAAGCGAGCGTGTTCGTGGCGTCGGCGGCGAGCGAGGGCAGCGCGGGCGCCGCGCCAAAAGCGGGGGCGGCGATGCCGAGCGCGGTGACGGCAAGCGCACCGGCGAGGGGCGCGATGTGGCGAGCCCGGCTGGGCCGCCGGAGAAACTGCTGGATCTGCGAAGGGAAACGAGCCATCCATAACTCCTAGAACATTCGTCCACCGGGATTTAGATGCTCTTTACCCCCGTGTAACGCGCTCTATTCACGCTGCCGTCAGGAGCGTCTGGTAGCGCGCGGAGCCGCGGTGGCGCAGGGGCTTTCGTGACCAGCCGCGATCGGAGCATGGCGAACCTTCACGGCCGCGATCGGAGCACGGCGATTCTCCGCAGTCGCGATCGGGCGCGCCGATCCTCGCGGCGCCTACGGCTCGAGCCGGTGCGGCCCGCGATACAGGAACGTCACCTCACGGACGTTGTCCTGCCCGAGCATCTGCATCAAGAGGCGCGTGAGGCCAAAGCCGAAGCCGCCGTGCGGCGGCGCGCCGAAACGGAAGAAGTCGAGGTAGTACTGGATGGCGTCGGTGTCGACCTTCTTCTCCCGGGCCTGCTCGAGCAGCCGGTCGTAACGGTGCTCGCGCTGGGCGCCGGTGGTGAGCTCGATGCCGCGCCAGAGCAGGTCGAAGCTCTTGGTGACGGTGGGCTCCTCGTCGTAGCGCATGTGGTAGAAGGGCCGCACGGAGGTGGGGTAGTCGGTGACGAAGGTGAACTCGTGGCCGTGGCGCTCCTTCACGAGCGCCGAGAGCGCGCGCTCGCTGGGCGGGTCGAGGTCGTGGCCTGCGGGGGGCGGCTGGTGGCCGGCCTCGCGCAGCTGCTGCTTGGCGTCCTCCAGGGCGATGCGGGGGAAGGGCACCTCGGGCACGACGAGCGCGGTGTCGAAGGTCTGGGCGATCTGCTCACCGTGGGCCTCCTTGACGGCGGCGAGCGTGTGGGCGAGCCAGCGCTCCTCGAAGGACATGACGTCCTCGTGCGAGTCGATCCAGGAGATCTCGGTGTCGACGCTGGTGAACTCGGTGTCGTGGCGCGAGGTGAAGGAGGGGTTGGCCCGGAACACGGGCCCGACCTCGAACACCTTGCCGAAACCCGCGGCCATCGCCATCTGCTTGTAGAACTGCGGCGACTGGGCGAGCGTGGCCATGCGGTCGAAGTACTCGAGTTTGAAGAGCTCGGCGCCGGACTCGGTGGCGGCCCCGGTGAGCTTCGGGGAGTGCAACTCGATGAAGCTTTCTTTCGCCCAGAAGTCGCGCATGGCGCGCTCGGTGGTGGTCTGCACCTCGAAGATCAGCCGGCGGTCGGGACGTCGCAGGTCGAGGTAGCGCCAGTCGATCCGCTTGTCGAGCGCGGAGTCGGCGGCGATTGGCAGCTCGGGCTCGGCGAGCGAGTCGACCTCCAGCTCCTCGAGCTTCAGCTCCAGGCCCCCGAGGTTCACGCGCTCGTCGGCGCGGACGGTGCCGACGAGGGTGACGGCGGACTCCTCGGTGAGCGCGGAGACGCGCTGGTTCAAGTCGCTGGGCTGCTCGTCCTTGGCGAGCACGACCTGGGCCATCCCGGTTTCGTCGCGCAGCACGACGAACTGCACCCGCTTCTGGTCGCGCAGCGCGTTGACCCAGCCGCGCAGCTTGACGCGCTGGTCGATCTTCTGCGGGAGCTCGGCGACGGTGGTGCGGTCCACGCGCCGGACCCTATCCAAGCGGCGCGCTCGGGGCGGGCGGGAGGCGAGGGGCCTCGTCGTATCGTGAGACGCCGGGCTGGGAGCGCACGGCGGTCCACGACACGACGGCGAAAGGGTGGAGCACGATGCAGAAGCGCAAACTCGCGGACCTCGAGGTATCGGCGATGGGCCTGGGCTGCATGGGCATGTCGGCGTTCTACGGCGGCACGGACGAAGCGGAGGGAATCGCGACGATCCGCCGCGCGCTGGAGCTGGGGATCGACTTCATCGACACGGCGCAGCTGTACGGGCCGTTGACGAACGAGGAACTGGTCGGCCGGGCGATCGAGGGCCACCGCGAGGAGTACGTGATCGCGACGAAGTTCGCGCGGCGGGTCGACAAGGCGACGGCGGGCGACATGTCGACGATCGGCCCCGTGGACGGCTCGCCGGATTACGTCCGCTGGTCGGTCGAGGGCTCGCTGGAGCGTCTGAAAACGGACTACATCGACCTCTACTACCAGCACCGCGTGGACCCGAAGACGCCGATCGAGGAGACGGTGGGGGCGATGGCGGAACTGGTGGCGCAGGGCAAGATTCGCCACATCGGCCTCTCGGAGGCGGCGCCGGAGACGATCCGCAGGGCGCAGGCGGTGCACCCGATCACGGCGGTGCAGACGGAGTACTCGCTGTGGACGCGCGACGTCGAGGCGGAGATCCTGCCGACGTGCCGCGAGCTGGGGATCGGCTTCGTTCCCTACTCGCCGCTGGGCCGCGGCTTCCTCTCGGGCCGCTTCTCCTCGCCGGAGGAGCTGGACGAGGGCGACTTCCGCAAGCACGGGCCGCGCTTCACGGGCGAGAACCTGGAGGCGAACCTGGAGCTGGCGGCGAAGGTCAGGGAGATCGCGCAGGACAAGGGCGTGACGCCGGCGCAGCTGGCGATCGCGTGGGTGCTGGCGCAGGGCGAGGACGTGGTGCCGATCCCGGGCACGAAGCGGCGCGAGTACCTGGAGCAGAACGCGGCGGCGGCGGAGGTCGAGCTGACGGCGGAGGACCTGGCGCGGATCGAGCAGGAGCTGCCGCAGGTCTCGGGGGCGCGCTACGACGAGGCGGGGATGGCATCGGTCAACCTCTGAGACCCGTCCGATAGGAGGAGCGGCGGCGTGTAGCTACCATCGCCATCACTCCACAGGAAGCGAAAGCCGCTCCTCCTCGAAGCTGCTCCTCCACCGCGCCGCGCGAGTGAAGACTCAGCGCTCGCCGAGCAGCCCCCGCAACATCCGCAGCATCGCGGAGACGACGACGGTGCGCGGCACCTCGGGGCGCTGGAGCCACCACAGCGCGAGCCCGGTGAGCGAGCTGCGGATGATCTCGCCGAGCGGCTCGAGCTCCTCCTCGGCGAGCGGCGGCCCGAACTCGCGCATCATGGCGACGTCGGCGGCGCGCTGGCGGCGGCGCAGCTCCAGCTGAAGCTCCTTCAGGGCGGCGTCGCCGGTGATGTCCTGGAACAGCAGGCGCGAGCTGTCGGGGTGCTGGGCGACGTGCTCGAACCATGCGTCGATCATCGCCTGCAAGCGCTGCTCGACGGTCCCCCGGGTGTCGAGGAAGGTGCCGAGCGGCGCGGCGGCGAGCTCGTCGCGCCGCCGCTCCATCAAGCGCATGCAGAGATCCTGCTTTGACTGGAAATGGCGATAGAGCATGGGCTTGCTGACGCCGGCGGCGGCGCAGACGTCCTCGACGGTGGTGGCCTCGTAACCGTGCCGGGCGAACAGGCGGGCGGCGGCCTGCTCGATCAGCGCGCGGCGCTCGACGGCCGGAAGTCGTTGCTTGGTTGCCATTTGGTATACTGAACAGTAACATGCAGCGCAGACCTCCGGAATCACCGGCGTGATCGCGTCGTTCCACCTGGCGGAGGTGGGCAGGCGCGGAGGCTTGCGCCTGCTGCGCAGGAAGCTGGCGCCGGGCGACGCGCCGGGCCTCCGCTACGGCGTGCTGGCGGTGGCGGCGCCGCTGGGCGCAAGCAGGCTGCCGCGCCCGGACCCGGGCCGCGTGGCGCTGATCGCGGCGTGGGAGGACGAGCAGGCGCTGGATGGCTTCCTGGCGGAGCACCGGCTGGCGCAGGCGCTCCGCGACGGCTGGCGCGCGCGCCTGCAGCCGGCGCACATCTTCGGGGCGTTCCCGCCGCTGGACGGGCTCGTGGGCGAGGACCCGCCGAGGATGTCTGAGGATGAGCCGGCGGCGGCGCTGACGATCGGGCACCTGCGCCTCTCGCAGACGCGGCGCTTCCTGAAGGCGGGCCTGGAGGCGGAACGCCTGGCGGTGCAGGACCCGGCGATGCTGCGCGGGACGGGGCTGGCGCGGCCACCGCACCTGGTGGCGACGTTCTCGCTGTGGCGCACGACGCGGGAGATGCGCGCATACGCGGGTGGCGGCTCTGGCCCAGGGCATCGCGCGGCGGTGAAGGCTCACGCGGAGCGCCCCTTCCACCACGTCTCGGCGTTCATCCGCTTCCGCGCCTACGGCACGGAGGGCGAGTGGGACGGCGAGAACCCGCTGCGGGAGCAGATGCCCGCCCCGGCGCCGCTCGCCTGAACTGCTCGCGGAGGCCCCGGGGCGGGAAGCTCGGTGGTCAGTCGTTGAAGCGGGCCCGGCTCAGGCGGGGCAGGGGAAGAACCATTTGCGCGGTTCGCTGGGCGGCGGCTTCTTGGGGCCGGTGTAGGTGAGCGAGAGTTTCAGGTAGACCATCCCGCCCTTTTTGCATTTTTTGTGGCCCTGCGCCTTGATGGTGACGGGGTAGCTGACGTTCTTGCCTTCGGCGCAGTTGGGTTCGCAGGTGTTCGAGACGAAGGTGCCTTTCGCGGAGGCGGGGTCACTGCCAAAGTTCGACCAGCTCAGGTTCTTCAGGTAGGTGTTGCCGTCGCCGCAGGTGAGGGTCAGGCGCTTCGGCTTCGAGGAGGCGTTGTTGCAGTTGGTGACCTTCAGGGGCGCCGCCGCGGAGGCGGAGAGCGCGAAGGCGGCGAGCACGATCGCCGCGGCGAGCAGGCAGCTCGCGATGAGGTGATGCTTGGGGAGTTTGTCCATGCGCGGATATTCCACGCCCCAGGACCCGATCCTCCGCGGGCGACGCTTCCCCCTCACCGCATCCTCGCCCGCCCGGCGACCCGGCGCCCAGCGACCCGACGCCCGACGCCCGACGCCCGACGCCCAGCGACCCGACGCCCAGCGACCCGGCGCCGGCGCGCCCGGCCGAATCAGCCTGCGCGGCGGCTCAGGCGTCCTCGGGCGCGAGCTCGACCTCGACGGCGAGCTCGTCGGCCTCGGCGGTCTCGACGAGATCGATGGAGCCGGCGGCGCGCAGGTCGCCGAGACCGAGCTGCAGGGCGGCGAGCCGCTGGGGGGTGTCGCGAACGAGCAGGCGCGCGACGGGAGCGCGCATGGGGCGGCGCGCCTCGGACTTGGCCTTGCGCACTTCCTTGAGGACGTCGGCGGCGACGGCGAGGGCTTCGTCCTCGACGGCAGCCTCCCCGGCCGCCGGGGCCTCCCCCACCTCGCCGAGCGCCTCGCGGAGCTCCCTGGCGTCGGGCCACCGGGCCCGGTGCACGGAGCCGTCCTGCCACCAGGACCAGACCTCCTCGGCGACGAAGGGCAGGAACGGCGCGAGCAGCCGCTGGAAGACGGAGAGGGAACGACGCAGGGCGCGGCTGACGGAGGCGGCCCCGTCGCGCCCGGCCTGCGTCTGGCCGCTGTCGTAGCGACGCCCCTTGACGAGCTCGAGGTAGTAGTCGCAGTACCACCAGAAGAAGACCTCGACGCGCTCAAGGGCGCGGGCGTAGTCGTAGTCCTCGAAGCTCTCGGTGGCCTCGGCGACGGCCCGGGCGAGCCGCGCGATCATGGCCCGGTCGAGGGGGCTGCCGAGCGCATCGCCTTCCCGGGGCAGGTCGGCGAGGGCGAACTTGGAGGCGTTGAGGAGCTTGACGGCGAGCCGCCGGCCGACCTTCATCTGCTGGGCGTCGAAGGCGGTGTCGGTGCCGGGGCGGCCGCTGGCGGCCCAGTAGCGGACGGCGTCGGCGCCGTACTCCTCGAGCAGGTGCATGGGGGTGACGACGTTGCCCTTGGACTTGGACATCTTCTTGCGGTCGGGGTCGAGCACCCAGCCGGAGATGGCGGCGTTGCTCCAGGGCAGCTGGTCGTGGTCGAGCTGCGCGCGCAGGACGGTGGAGAAGAGCCAGGTCCTGATGATGTCGTGCGCCTGCGGGCGCAGGGCCATGGGGAAGACGCGCGCGAACAGCTCCTCCCCCTCCCCGGCGGGGGCGGCTTCGGCGGCAAGGCCGGCGGCGATCTGCGGCGTGAGCGAGGAGGTGGCCCAGGTGTCCATGACGTCGGGGTCGCCGACGAAGCCGCCGGGCTGGCCGCGCTGCGCCTCGGTGTAGCCGGCGGGCAGGTCGGTGGAGGGGTCGACGGGCAGCTGGGACTGCTCGGCGGGGATGGGCTGCTCGTAGCGGACGATCCCCTGCTGGTCGACGGGGTACCAGAGCGGGAAGGGCACGCCGAAGAAGCGCTGGCGGCTGACGCACCAGTCGCCGGTGAGGCCTCCGACCCAGTCCTCGTAGCGGGCGCGCATGTAGGGCGGGTGCCAGTGCAGCTGGCGGCCGCGCTCGATGAGCTTGTCGGTGTGGGCCATGGTGCGCAGGAACCACTGCCGGCTGGTGACGATCTCGACGGGCCGCTCGCCCTTCTCGAAGAACTTGACGGCGCGGGTGATCTGCGTGGGCTCGCCGACGATCTCGCCGGCTTCCGCGAGCAGCTCGAGGATCCGTTTGCGGGCCTGGTTGACGGTGCGCCCGGCGAGCTGCTCGTATTCGCGCCGGGCGCGCTCGACGTCCTCGGACTCCCAGCCGGCGGCGCCCCAGGGCACCTCGGCGAGCCGCCCGTCGGCGCCGAGCACGGAGCGCACGGGCAGCGAGAGCTCGCGCCACCAGACGACGTCGGTGAGGTCGCCGAAGGTGCAGACCATCACGAGCCCGGTGCCCTTCTCGGGGTCGACGAGGGGGTGCGTTAGCACGGGGACGCGGGTGCCGAACAGCGGCGTGAGGACGTCCTTGCCGACGAGGGCGCGCTGGCGCTGATCGTCGGGGTGGGCGAGCAGCGCGACGCAGGCGGGGATCAGCTCGGGGCGGGTGGTCTCGATCAGGGCGTCGGCGCCGTCCTCGGTGCGGAAGCGGACGCGGTTCATGGCGCCGGGGCGCTCGCGGTCCTCGAGCTCGGCCTGGGCGACGGCGGTCTGGAAGTCGACGTCCCAGAGCGTGGGGGCCTCGAGCTGGTAGGCCTCGCCGCGGGCGAGCAGCCCCAGGAAGGAGCGCTGGGAGACACGCTGGGCGTGGGCGCCGATGGTGGTGTAGGTGAGCGACCAGTCGACGGACAGGCCGAGCCGGCGCCACAGCTCCTCGAAGGCGCGCTCGTCGGTCTCTGTCAGGCGCAGGCAGAGCTCGACGAAGTTGGGACGCGAGATGGAGACGGGCTCCTTCTCGGAGGGCTCGGCGGGGGGCTGGAAGCCGGGGTCGTAGGCGACAGAGGGGTCGCAGCGGACGCCGAAGTGGTTCTGCACGCGGCGCTCGGTGGGCAGGCCGTTGTCGTCCCACCCCATGGGGTAGAAGACGGCTTTGCCGCGCATCCGCTGGTAGCGGGCGACGGCGTCGGTGTGCGTATAGGAGAAGACGTGGCCGACGTGCAGCGAGCCGCTGACGGTGGGGGGCGGCGTGTCGATGGCGAAGACCTGCTCGCGCGGCGCCCGGGCGTCGAAGCGATAGCAGCCCTCACGCTCCCAGGCCTCGCTCCACTTGGCCTCGATGCCGTCGAGCGTGGGACGGTCGGGCACGCGGGGGGTGCGGGCGATCTCTGTGACCTGGTCGGAGGACAAGCGATGATCGTATCCGCCCGCCGTTCGCGGATGGGCGAGGCGATCGGGATCGTTTTGAGGGGCGATCGGCTGATCGCCGATCGCGATCGATGATCGCGTGGCTGCGATCGGCCCGCGGCTCAGGCGGCGAGCGGCAGCTCGAGCACGACGTCGCCGGCGCGGCAGTGCGCGGCGTGCGAACGCTCGGCGCGCTGGCTGTTGTGCGAGGGGCAGTAGACGCCGCGGACCTGGCCGTCGGACATGCCGTAGGCCATCCAGACGCCGCCGTCGGCGATGAAGTGGAAGAAGCGGGCTTCGCGGTCGCCGCTGGCCTCGAGCTCCTGCCGCCAGGCGCGGGTGACGATCTCGCGCTGGATTCGTGCCTGGCAGGAGCAGCCGTCCACGGCGCCGCTCCAGACGCACCGCAACGGCAGCTCGGCGACCGGAGCGCAGACGCCGGCGGGTGGATCGATCTCGATTGCATCCATGACTGCGCCTCCCGAGCGCTCTGCCCCAAGGGGGCGACTTCCTGTCGTCCTTTGCGTTCCTATCGGGCAATTCATGTCGTACTTTTCGGACGACAGCGCTGTTTCCAGAGGGCGGGGCGAATTTCTGGACACCTGTCCTAGATCCCCGAAAGCCCGCGCAAACGCGGTTTTTCCGCGATCGGAAGAGAAGTTCCGCTGCTTGCGGGCAGGAGCCCATGAAGCCGCGAGGACTGGCTAGGCTGAGCGCCATGGCCCGGGAGGAGCCACGAATCGTGCGCACGCTCGACGAGCTGGACGAGGCGTGGCTGGGCGCGGCGCTGGGCGCGGGCAGGGTGAGCTCGTTCTCGAGCGAGCCGATCGGGACGGGGCAGATGAGCGAGAGCCACCGCGTGCACCTGAGCTACGCGGACGGCGAGGGCCCGGAGACGGTGGTGCTGAAGCTGGCGGCGGCGGACACGGCCAGCCGGGCGACGGGCGTGGGCCTGGGCATCTACGCGCGCGAGGTCCGCTTCTACGACGAGGTGGCCCCGAGCATCGGCGGCCCGCTGCCGGGCTGCTGGCTGGCGCGCTTCGACGAGTCGGAGGGCTGGTTCACGCTGCTGTTGGAGGACGCGGCGGACGCGGAGCCGGGCGACCAGATCGCGGGCTGCGGCGTCGACCGCGCGCGGCTGGCGATGGAGGCGCTGGCGCAGCTGCACGCGCCGGTGCTGGGCGACGAGGCGCTGTCGGGGAGCGACTGGCTGAACCGGCCGGCCCCGATCAACCAGGCGCTGGTGGCGCAGCTGCTGCCGGGCTTCCTGGAGCGCTACGGCGAGCGCGTGAGCGCGGAGCACCGCGCGCTGTGCGAGCGCTTCGTGGCGCGGCTGGACGCGTGGCTGGCGGACCGGCGCGAGCCGCAGGGGCTGGTGCACGGCGACTTCCGCCTGGACAACCTGCTGTTCGGCGAGGGCGAGCGCTCGAAGCCGCTGACGGTGGTGGACTGGCAGACGGTGGGCTGGGGCGGCGCGGTGACGGACGCGGCCTACTTCCTGGGCGGCGGCCTGCAAGTCGCGGATCGCCGCCGTCATGAGCGCGAGCTGCTGGGCGAATACCACGAGGCGCTGCTGGCGGCGGGGATCGAGGGCTTCTCGTGGGAGGCGTGCTGGGAGGAGTACCGCCGGCACACGTTCGCGGGCGTGCTGATGGCGATCCTGGCGCCGATGCTGGTGGAGCGCACGGAGCGCGGCGACGAGATGTTCATGACGATGCTGGCGCGTCACAGCCAGCACGTGCTGGACCTGGAGGCGGAGGAGCTGCTGGCGGCGGAGAGCAGCGTCTCGACGGCGCCGCTGCGGCCGGCGGCGGCGGACGAGGGGCGCCACGAGCGGGGGACCGAGCCGCTGTGGAACGAGAGCTGGTACTTCGACGCGATCGCGCCGGACGGGTCGATCGGCGCCTACGTGCGGGTGGGCCTGTATCCGAACCTGGGCGTCTGCTGGTACACGGCGCTGGCGTGCGGGCCGGAGCGCGAGACGGTGGCGGCGATCGACTTCGCGGCGCCGCTGCCGGAGGGCGAGGCGCTGTCGCTGCGGACGCGCGACCTGCGCGCGGAGCATCGCTGCGAGGAGCCGCTGCAACGCTTCGCGCTGACGCTGGGAGCGCTGGCGCAGTCCTACGCGGACCCGGCGCAGCTGCTGCGCGGCGAGCCGGGGCTCCCGCAGGAGCTGGCGCTGGAGCTGTCCTGGGAGACGGCGGCTGAGCCTTACGCCTACCGGCTGACGACGCGCTATGAGATCCCCTGCCGGGTGTCGGGGACGATCGGGATCGGCGAGGAGACCTTCGAGCTGGTGGACGCCCCGGGCCAGCGCGACCACTCCTGGGGCGCGCGCGACTGGTGGTCGATGGACTGGGTCTGGAGCGCGGCGCACCTGGATGACGGTTCGCACCTGCACGCGGTGGAGCTGCGCCTGCCGGGGATGCCGACGCTGGGCGCGGGCTACGCGCAGGAGCGGGGGTCGGGTCTCGTGGAGCTGACGGGGGTCTCGGCGGCGGAGAGCGTGGGCGCCGACGGCCTGGTGGAGGACGCGCGGCTGCTGCTGGACCCGCTGGGACTGGAGCTCGAGGTGCGCCCTTTGGCGCACGCGCCGCTGCGGCTGGTGGCGGAGGACGGCCGCGTCTCGCACTTCCCGCGCTCGATGTGCGAGGTGCGCTGCGCGGACGGGCGCAAGGGGCTGGCCTGGGTGGAGTGGAACCTGAACCAGCCGCGGTGACGCGGCCGGCCTAGTCGTTGGCGGTGAGCGCGCCGAGCAGGTGCGCGAAGCGCTCGCGGGCCTGGTCGCGGCGGGTGGGGAGGTGCTCGGTGGGGACTTCGTCGGCGGGCGGGGAGTACTGGTGCAGGATGCGGCGGGCGACGGTCTGGCGGTGGACCTCGTCGGGGCCGTCGTAGATGCGGGCGGCGCGGGCGAAGCGGTACATCTGCTCCAGCGGCAGGTCGGTCGAGTAGCCGAGCGAACCGTGCGCCTGGATCGCGCGGTCGACGACGTCGTGCAGCACCTTCGCGCCGTAGAACTTGATCAGGGCGATGTCGACCATCGCGGCGCGCGAGCCCTGCCGGTCCATGACCCAGGCGGCGTGCAGCGTCATCAGCCGCGCGGCCTGCATCTCCGCGGCGGAGTCGGCGATCCAGTTCTGCACGGTCTGCTTGTCGGCGAGCAGCGAACCGTGCGCCTGGCGGTAGGTGGCGCGCTCGCAGAGCATGTCGAAGGCGCGGCGGGCGACGCCGAGCCAGCGCATGCAGTGGTGGATGCGGCCGGGGCCGAGGCGCTGCTGGGCGAGCATGAAGCCGTCGCCGACGCCTCCGAGCAACGCGTCGGCGGGCAGGCGCACGTCCTCGTAGAGGACTTCGGAGTGGCCGCCGTAGGTACCGAACTGCTCCCAGGGGTGCTCCATGGTGGGCACGTCGCGCACGACCTGCACGCCGGGCGTGTCGGTGGGGACGATGAACATCGAAGCCCGCTGCGAGCCGCGCGCCTCCGGATCGGTGACGGCCATGACGATCAGGAAGTCGGCGATCGAGCCGTTGGAGGTGAACCACTTCTTGCCGTCGATCACCCACTGCTCGCCGTCGCGCACGGCGCGGGTCTGAAGCTGCGTGGGGTCCGAGCCCGGCGTATGCGGCTCGGTCATGCTGAAGGCGCTGCGCAGGTCGCCGGCGAGCAGCGGGTGCAGCCAGCGGTCCTTTTGCTCGGGCGTCCCGGCCATCGCCAGGATCTCGGAGTTGCCGGAGTCGGGAGCGGCGTTGCCGAAGGCCAGCGGCGCGATCGGCGAGGTGCCGAGGATCTCGTGCATCAGCCCCAGGCGCACCTGGCCCATCCCCTGGCCGCCCAGATCGGGGGGCAGGTGGGCAGCCCACAGCCCGCGCGCCTTGACCTGCTCCTGCAGAGGCTTCAGCGCCTCGATGAGGCCGTCGATGCCGAGCTCCCCCCAGATCGTCTCGAGCGGCCAGATCTCCTCGCGGACGAGCTGGTCCATCCAGTCGAGCTGCTCCTGGAAGTCGGGGTCGGTGGAGAAGTCCCAGCTCATCGCGGCGTCCTTTCGGTCGGCCTGCCGGCGGCGGCTGCGGCAGGCTTGGTGGCTCTGAACGAAGAGCCTACGCCTTGCCGGCGAGAGCCGGGTTGGAGACATCACCGGCGAGTCGTTTCAAATACGACGGAGGACGAACCGTTGGGCGTCGTGACCAGAGCCAGGCCACGACGCCCCCCGGCACATACGCCCGCGCCAGGGAGGGAGCGGCGTCGAGCGTTTGCTCAAGGTGACCGGACGAGGGAGGTCACTCTCGAAATCCCAACATCTCATAGCGATCGAACCCTGTCAAGGGTAAAGTAGGTTACTGTTTACAAACCAAATGATCGATTTACTTACTTGGAATCTGCACGTGGACAGTTCAAATACGACTCTTCACACACCGGCGCGGCGCGGTTGAGCTGATGGCGGCAGAGCCGAACCCGTCCCACCAGGTCAAGCCGTCGTCGACGACCGCCGACGGGCGCCCGCCGCTGCGCGCAGTCCCAGACGAGCTGGCACAGCAGGAACGCGTCTCCTCGTCCTCGCCCGAACGCGAATCCGGGCCGGCCGACGGGCGGCGCCCGCGCTCGCCGGCGCGCGAGCGGGCGCGCGCGGAACAGCGGCTGCGCCTGGCCCTGGCGATGATCGAGTGCGTCGCCCGGCAGGGCTACCGCGCCACACGCGTCGCGGACGTGATCGCGCAGGCGGGCGTCTCGCGCAAGACCTTCTACGAGCACTACGCGAACAAGCAGGATCTGCTGCTCGTGACGGCCGACCTGATCTCGGGCGAGGCGATGCGCCGCGTCGAGGCGGCCTACCGCGAGGCGGAGGGCTGGCCGGGGCGCGTGCAGACCGCGATCGGCGTGCTGTTCGAGTCGGCGATCGAGAACCCCGGGGCGCTGCGCCTGAACCTGATCGAGATCATGGCCGCGGGGTCCGCGGGGATCGAGCGGCGTGAGCGCTCGCTCGAACGCTACGAGCATTTCATCCGCGACGCGCTGGCGCTGGCGCCGGGCAGCGGCGTCGTCTCGGACATCTCGCTGAAGGCGGTGGTGGGCGGTCTGAACCGCGTCCTTTACCGGCGGGTGGGGCACGCCGACGCGGCGGAGCTCCGTGCTTTGGTCCCAGACCTCGCCGCCTGGGCCGCCTCGTATTACCCCACGCCCGCGGCGATCCTCTCGGAGCCGGTGGCGCTGTCGAACCGGCGGCGCGTCGCGCTCAGGATGCAGGGCGGCCGCGCGCCGGGGACGCTCGCGCCCCACCCGCTGCTGGGCGGGCGGCGGGGGCTGGCGCGCGGAGACCAGAACGTCTCACGCAGCTTCGTGGTCCAAAACCAGCGGGCGCGGATCCTCGACGCGGTGACGAACCTCACGGCGCGCGATGGCTACGCGGCGCTGAGGGTGGAAGAGATCGCCGAACAGGCGGCGGTATCGCTGGTGGCCTTCTACGAGCACTTCCTCGACAAGGAGGACGCCTTCCTGGTGGCGTACGAGGTCGGCCACGGCAAGTGCCTGGCGGCGATGGAACGCGCCTACGTCGCGGAGAGCGACTGGCGCCAGGCGGTGCGGGCGGGGATCGCGGCGCTGTTCGAGTTCCTGGCGAGCGAGCCGGCGTTTGCCCACATCGCGCTGGTCGACGGCCTGATCGCGACGCCGCACACGGCGGAGCGCTCGCACGAGGGCGTCGGCGCGCTGGCGCGGATGCTGGTGCCGGGCATGGAGCAGACGCACGGCTTCAGGCCGCCGGCGGTGACGGTGGAGGCGATCTCGGGCGGCCTGTTCGACCTGTGCCTGCACTACGCGCTGACGGGCCGCATCCGCGAGCTGCCGGAGCTGATCCCGGCGGCGACCTACATCGCGCTGGCGCCGTTCCTCGGCGGCGAGGAGGCGGCGCACGTGGCGATGAGCCACACGCGCGTGCGCACGCGGCGCTCCTCCTCGGGCGCGCTCGAGCGCGCCTAGGGCTTCGGGCTCATGATCGCGAGCGGCACCGCGAGGCCGGCGGACCGTTTCACCGTCGCGATCCGCCGCCCGGGCTGAACGGCGTCGCGGGCGGGAGAGGCGTGCTCGCCAAACGCGGCGACCGTGCGGTCGATGTCCTGCGCCAGGAGCGCGAGCCCCCAGAACTTCGCGCTTCTCGGCTCGGCTTCCGCGCGGGCGGCGATGACCTCCTCCGGTTCCTGCACGACCTCCAGGATCTCGCCGCCGAGCCGGAAGAACGCCTGACGCGGGGCACCGGCGGGCGTGGGCTGCTCGCGGACGCGCCGCAGGTCCAGCCCCGCGTCCTGCAGCGCTGAGACGGTGCGGTCGAGCGCGGGCGTCATCGCGACGACGTGGTCGATCGCGCCGATGCCGTTCGGGTGCGGCGGGGCGGGCTCGGGATCGGGCTCGGCGGAGCCGGCGAGCGTCGTGGGCAGCCCGTCGAGCTCGGCGCTCGCGGCCCCGCGCAGCGCCCAGGAGACCAGGCCGCGCCCGGCGCCCTCACCGGCGAGCCGCAGCGAGACGGTGCCCAGCCGCAGCCGTTCGCCCTCGACGTCGAAGCCCAGCGCGCTCCAGCGCGCGGGCTCGTCCGCCAGCACCAGCTCGGCGATCGTCAAGGCGCCCATGCCCGGCAGGATGACAGCCGCCCCCGGCTCGGCGCTCGATCGCGAGCTTCGCCGCGTTGCGGCGATCGCTCCGCATCCCCGCGCTACGGTTGCGCGCATGTGGGCGCAGGGAGAGATCAGGCTGGCGGCGCGCCCGCGCGGCTTTCACCTGATCACGCGCGAGGTGCTGGAGGCGGTGCCGCGGATCTCGGAGCTGGAGGTGGGCCTGCTGAACCTGTTCATCCGCCACACCTCCGCCTCGCTGACGCTGAACGAGAACGCCAGCCCCGACGTGCGCGCGGACTTCGAGTCGCACTTCGACGCCGCGGTGCCGGAGGACGCGCGCTACTGGACGCACACGCTGGAGGGGCCCGACGACATGCCGGCGCACGTCAAGGCCTCCGTGCTCGGCGCCTCGCTGACGATCCCCGTCGCGGGCGGGCGCCTGGCGCTCGGCACCTGGCAGGGCGTCTACCTGTGCGAGCACCGCGACCGCGGCGGCCCGCGCTCGCTGGTGGCGACGCTGTGGGGCGAGAGCCGGCGCTAGGCGTGCCGGCGCCTCACGAGGGCGTGTACGGGCCCGGCTTGGGGCGCACCTTGCCGCCGGGGAAGGCCAGGCGCAGGATCGTGCGGTGCACCGTCCCGAGCTGCTTGTGCAGGGGGCCCGTGTTGTAGGGCAGCCCGTAGCGGCGGCAGATGTCCCGCACCCGCGGCGCGATCTCCTGATAGCGCGAGGACGGCATGTCCGGGTACAGGTGGTGCTCGACCTGGAAGCTGAGGTTTCCGGCCAGCAGGTGAAACAGCGGCCCGCCGTCGATGTTCGCCGCGCCGAGCAGCTGGCGCACGTAGAAGCCGCCGCGCGTCTCTTCGGCGACCTCCTCCTGGCTGAACGTGTACGTCTGGTCGGGGAAGTGGCCGCAGAAGATGATCGAGTAGGACCACACGTTGCGCACGATGTTCGCCGCGAAGTCCGCCGCCAGGGTCGACTTGAAGGCGGCCTTCGCCTCCTTGGCCGAGCCGCGGCTGGAGACCAGCGCGCCGAGCGCCGCGAGCGCCGGGAAGGCGACGTAGTCCTTGACGATCTGCCGGCGCGCCTTGACGCCGATCGCCTTCAGCTCTTCGATCACCTGCTGCTTGGACTTCTCGCCGGAGTGGATCGCGCCGCGGTTGAGGTCGTGCACCGCCACACCCCACTCGAAGAAGCCCATCAGCAGCAGGTTGTAGAACGGCTGCAACAGGTACACCGGGTGCCACTTCTGGTGCGGGTCGATGCGCATGATCTCGTAGCCCAGATCGCGATCCTTGCCGCGGATGTTCGTGAACGTGTGGTGCTCGTAGTTGTGCGAGTGGCGCCACGCGTCGGCCGGCGAAGCGGTGTCCCAGTCCCAGCTCTGCGAGTTGATGTCCGGGTCGTTCATCCAGTCCCACTGCCCGTGCATCACGTTGTGGCCGATCTCCATGTTCTCGAGGATCTTCGCCAGCGACAGCGCTGCCGTGCCGCCGAGCCACAGCGGCCTGCTGCGCGAGCCCATCAGCAGTGCGCGCGCTGCCAGCACGAGGCGGCGGTGCAGCTTGATCGTGCTGCGGATGTAGCGCGCGTCGCGGTCGCCCAGGTCCTCGTAGACCTCGTCGTGGATCGCGTCGAACTCGCGCCCGAGCTGCTCGATCTGCTCCGCCGTCAACCGCGCCAGCGGGCTCTCTGGCTCGTCGGCGCCGACGTCGGTGTGGCTGGGGATCTGGGTGGCTGACACGTTGTTCCTCCGGTGGCGGCGTTGACGATTTCCTAGAGCGCGATCTCGACCGCGCCCTCGGGCGCGTTGATGCAGGTCTGCAGCATCTCTCCCGGCTGGCCGTGCACGCGCCCGGTGCGCAGATCGCGCACCTGCCCCGAGCAGAGCTTGCCGACGCACGTGTGGCAGATGCCCATGCGACAGCCGAACGGCAGCTCCGCGCCGGCGGCCTCGGCGGCAGCAAGGATCGGCAGCTCGCCGTCGGAGACCGCCTCGACGCCGCTCTTGGTCAGGCGGATCGTGCCGCCGGCGCCGCGCTCGCCGTCGCCGACACGCGCGTCGGGCTGGAAGTGCTCGCGGTGCAGGCGCTGCGGATCGCCGTCGCTCGCGAAGCGCTCGGAGATCGCCTCCAGCAGGCCGGCGGGTCCGCACACGAACGTCTCGCGCTCGCGCCAGTCCGGGCACAGCTCGTCCAGGTGCGCCGCCGTGATGCGGCCCATCCCGCCGGTGTGCTGCTCGTGCAGGCGGTAGCCCGGCTGGGTAGCGTGCAGCCGTCGCAGCTCATCGCCGAAGATCACGGTCTCGCGCGTGCGCGCGCTGTGCACGTGCACGACGTCGGCCAGGGAGCCCTCGCCGGCCAGCCAGCGCAGCATGCTCATGACCGGCGTGATGCCGCTGCCGGCGCTGACGAACAGCAAGCGGCCGGGCAGCGGGTCGGGAAGCACGAAGGTGCCTTCCACGCCGCCCAGCCGTACGATCGCGCCCGGGCGCACGCCGTTAAACAGGAACGGCGTGACCTTGCCGCCCTCGACGAGCTTCGGCGTGATCGAGATGCAGCCGTCCTCCCGCTGCGGATCCGACGTCAGCGAGTAGGCGCGCCAGTGGTGCTTGCCGTCGACCTCGATGCCCAGACGCAGGTACTGCCCGGGCTTGTGGCCCGGCCACTCCCAGCCCGGCTTGATCGTCACGGTCACCGACTCGGGCGTCTCGCGCTCGATCCGTTCGATGCGCCCGCGCAGCTCGCGCGTCGACCACAGCGGGTTGACCAGCTCGAGGTAGTCGTCCGGCAGCAGCGGCGACGTGAACGAGCGGATCATGCCGAGTGCACGACGGCGCAGCGGCGAGACCTGCGGCACGGCGCCCCGTTCAGCCACGGGCGTCCCCTCGCAGCGCGCTGTCGCGCGATGGCGCGACGGTCGAGGGGGTGAGCGGTACGTGACGCATCATGCTTGCGATAACCATTACCTCAAACGAGGTTACATGAAACATGGTATCTTTATGTGAGGGATGGCACAGACCACGCAGAAGCCCCGGCAGGGCGCGGGCGGGAACGGCGCGGGCGCCGAGATGACGATCGAGCAGCTCGCCGCCGAGGTCGGGATGTCGGTGCGCAACATCCGCAACCACCACACCCGCGGGCTGCTGCCGCCGCCGGAGGTGCGCGCCCGGGTCGGCTACTACAACGCCGAGCACGCCGCGCGCCTGCGCCTGATCCAGGATCTCCAGGCCGACGGCTTCAACCTCGCCGCGATCGAGCGGCTGCTCAGCGGCTCGGACGGTCTCGCCGAGCGGTTGCTGGGCCTGCGCCGCGCGGTGACGACGCCCTTCGAGCCCGAGGAGCCCGAACTGATCACCGCGGAGGAACTGCTCCAGCGCTTCGGCGATCTGAGCGAGAAGGACGCCGAGCGGGTGCGCAAGCTGGGCCTGCTCGTGCCGCTGGGCGACGGGCGCTTCGAAGCGCCGAGCCCCGCGCTGCTGCGTGCCGCCGAGCGCTGCATCACGCTCGGCATCCCCCTGCACGCCGCGCTGTCGGTGTCAGACCGCGTCAGCCGCGACACCGAGTCGATCGCGCGCGCCTTCACGAAGCTGTTCATCCGCGAGCTGTGGGAGCCCTTCGACCAGGCGGGGCAGCCCGCGGAGGGCTGGGACGAACTGATCGAGAGCGTCGACGCGCTGCGCCCGCTCGCGCTGGAGGCGCTGCTGGCGCTGTTCAAGCTGCGGATGACCGCGCAGCTGGAAGACGCCTTTGGCAGGGTGCTGGCGCACCAGGCCAAGCGCGGCAAATAAGCGCCCAAGGCCCACCGGCCGAGGCGACTCCGCGAAGAGCCGCCCCGGCCGGCCGGAGAGGGAGTCAGGGCCTTGAGTAGGTGAATTCGTCGCCCGGCGTCGCGGGAGAGTGCTTGCCGCCGACGACCACGTGCACGTCGACCGCGCTTGCGGCTTTGTGGGCCGGCGAGACCGCGGTGCAGGTCGTGCTGGAGGAGCAGCTCACCGAGCCTGCTTCTTTCGTGCCGAACTCCACCGTTGTGGCGCCCGGCGCGAAGCCGGTGCCGGTGATCGTCACCGTCGTGCCGCCCGCGACCGAGCCGCTGTTCGGGGAGACCCCCGTGACCGCGGGCTTTTCGTAGGTGAAGTGGTCGCGGGCGCTCGTCGCGCTCGTGCCACCGTCGTTCGTCACGGTCACGTCGACCTTCCCCGGCGTGCCTTCCGGCGAGACCGCCGTGATCGACGTCGCCGAATTGACCGTGAAGCTGCTTGCCGCGCGGCCGCCGAACTGCACCGCCGTCGCCGTGGTGAAGTTGCTGCCGGTGATTTCGACCGTCGTGCCGCCGCCGGTCGAGCCGCGCCGCGGCGCGACCTTCCTGACGCTCGGCGCCGGCCCCGGGGGCACGTAGCTGTACTGGTCGGCCGCGCTCGTCGCGCTGGTCCCCTGCGGCGTCGTCACGGTCACGTCGACCGTGCCCGTGCCCGCCGGGGCGGTCGCGGTGATCGACGTCGGCGAGCTCACCGTGAAGGCCGCGGCGGCCGTCCCGCCGAAGGACACCGCGGAGGCTTCGCCGAAGCGTTCGCCCGTGATCGTCACCGACGTGCCGCCGGCCTGCGGGCCGCTCGACGGCGCCACCTGCGTGACCACCGGGTCGGTGCTCAGCGACTGCGGCGGCGAGATCTGCTGCGCCGCGACGTCCGCCGCCGTCCAGGGCAGCGTGATCCATTCGTTTTTGGAGAACCTCAGCGTCTGGTCTTCGTAGAACGGCGAGGTGACGTCCTCCGACTGCGAGTAGGTCAGCAGGCCTTTGGTGAGCGGCCCCGTCGCCGAGTCGAGTTCGGTGAACATCACGATGCTCGAGCTCGAGCCGCCCACGGTCGCCGTTTTCGCCGTGCTGTTGTCGTAGGTCGAGTTGATCACCGCGAAGCACATGCTGCCGTCGCTGCAGCCGGGCACGAAGATCTTGCTCGCCCGCTGGGTGTACTGAACCTGCCCGAAGCTGGCGTTGAGCGGTATACCGCGCGTTTCCAGGTCGGTGACCGCCGTGGCGAGCGCGTTCTGGCTGGCGGCGAGCGACGTGTTCAGCGTGTTCGGCGTGTAGACGATGTTGCTCGCCGTCCACGGGTTCACCCAGAACGATGCGTTGGTCGTCGGCGCGCTCGCCCACCAGCGGTTGAACAGCCAGCCGCCGGGGCTGTTGAGCTTTGCCGTCGCGTCGTATTCGTCGAGGATCGGGCAGGCGGCGCTGACGTTGACTTTGTTGATCACGCCGCCGGAGTTGTTGACGGCGTTGTGGCAGATTTCACGCAGCCCCGGAAGCGCGCGCTCGGCGGGCATCGCCCGGTAGGACGTCCACGATTCCTGCAGGTTCTGCGCGGTGAAGCCGGGCGTCGAGCCGAGGCCGTCCGTCGGCACGCCGCCGTTGAACGTGCCCATGCGCTGGTTGACCATGTCGATGCCGGTCTGCGAGCGCATCCCCGGGTTGGCGTTTTCGTTGCCGAGCGCCGGAGAGAACCCGGTCAGCAGCTGGTTGGCGTTCGCCAGCCAGAACGAGTTGTTGGAGTTCTCGACGTAGTCTTTGCGCATCAGCTTCGGCTCGTTCGAGGAACCCATGATTCCCGGCGAGACCGAGTCGGGGTCGGACCCCAGTTTGCATTCGGACTTCGAGCCGTCGAACGGGCCCGCGACGGCGTGCGAGGGGCTGAGGTTGCACGCGCCGTTGAGGTAGCTGGTCGACAGGTTCGGCGTGACTGCGATCTCGGTGTAGAGCGCGTTGCCTTTGTCGTCCGAGGCGATCGTGTTCACCCACGGGACGCCCTGAATTTCTTCCTCTGATTTCAGCAGTTCCCCGGTGCTCCCCGACTCGCCGATCTTCAGCCACTGGTCGCCGGCCCGGAGGTTCGTTTCGTTGGCGTCGTCGAACGCCGTGGCCGTCGTCGTGGTCCAGGCGGGGCTGGAGAGGATCGGGCCGTATTTGGAGTAGTAGAAGCGGTGCGAGTGAGGCACGAGCACGCCGCCTTCGAGCACCTGCACCGTCACGTCCTGGAAGGTCATCGGCACGGCTTCGCCGTCGACCAGGTACTGGGTCGTGTGGCCCGGGACGAGTTTCAGCGTGAAGTTCGCCACGGTCGTGTTGGTCGAGACGGTGTGCGTCCACGCGACGTGCTGGTTGTGACCGATCGTGATCACCGGCGAGCCCCACAGGCTCGCGCCGATCACGTCGTAGACGCCGGGGACGTCGATGTGCGACTCCCAGAAGCGTTCGCCGCCCACCCAAGGGAAGTGCGGGTTTGAGATCAGCAGGCCGCCGCCGTTGGCCGCGTCTTCACCGCCGATCGCCAGGCCGTTTGAGCCCGGCAGCGAGATTTCCTGCCCGAGCGCTTCTTCGGTTTCGGCGATCGCGTGACTGCTGGCCGCGTCCTGCGCCTTGCGCGCCAGCGGCTGGCCCGCCGGCGGCGAAGCCGTCGCGAGCAGCGCGGCCCGCGGCGAGGCGCCGGCTTTCAGGTCGAGCTTGTAGAGCAGCCGCCACACGTCGATCGTTTTGATCCGCCGCACCCATTCCTTGCCGGCGCAGCGCGGGTCGGTGATCCCGCTGGGGCCGCCGATGTCCGACAGGTACTTGTCGTAGCCCGCCGCGAAGCCCGCGGCGAGTTCCTTCGCCTGGGCGGAGGGGCCCTGCGGGTAGGGCAGGGCGAGCAGGTTCTCGACGGTTTTGTTCTGGATCAGCGACTCCCAGAAGAGGTCGTTGTTCATCGCGGTCGGCCCGAAGAACTGGGCGCGTTCGCCGCTGACCGACAAATATTCTTCGGCGAGCGTGCAGATGCCGTCCTGGGCCTGCGCGTAGCCCGTGCCGAAGCCGCCGCCCGTGAGCGTCGAGGCTTCGATGTTCGCGATGCCGCCCGGAGTACGCGTCAGCGTCGCGTCGTAGGCCGAGGCGGCGCCGGTGCAGCAGAGCAGCGCGCAGAGCAACGCGCACAGGCCCACGACGATCCGTAGGCCAGGCCGCCGCCGCGGCTCCTTCGCGGGTTTCCCGGCAACCGATTCAGCACGCAGCAGCCTTGCAGGCACGACTCCCCCCTCATCCGGTCCGGCGCATGCCCCCTCCGGCATCGCTGACTTCTATAGACAGCCCGCGCCTATGTCGTCCGATAGCCTCCTCGATGGGATGGGGGACTTCATTGGCACGGAGGCACGAACTTCGGCCGGCGGCGTTGTGCCGACCCTACAAGTCCATCGTCGCGCCGGCGAGGTGCAGCGGCGCCTGGAGGGCATCGCCGACATGCTCGTCGAGCGCCGCAGGGAGCTGGCGGGCGAGATCGTGCTGCTGGTCAAGCTGGAGATCCCCGAGTACCGCTCCCCCCCACGCGACGCCCTGGAGCACATCGCCGCGCACATCGACGTGCTCGCCGCGATGATCCGCGGACGACGGGTCAGGCCCTCCGACTACGACTTCATCGCGCCGCACGCCGCTCGCCGCGCGCGCGACGGGGTGCCGCTGTCGGCGTTCCTGCACGCCTTCCGGCTCGGCATCCGCGTGCTGTGGGACACCGTCGTGCTCGACACCGGGACCGACGTCCACGCCCGCGCCGCGACGCTGTCGGCCGCCCGTCCGTTCCTGGAGTCGCTGAACGCCTCCAGCACCCAGGCCGCGGCGGCCTACCTGGAGGCCCAGCAGTCGCTCACCGCCGAGGGCGCCGGCGCCCGCCGCGACCTGCTGGAGCAGCTGCTCGCGGGCAGGCCGCTCAGCAGTCCCAGGATGCACGCGCTCGCCGCGGAGGCCGGCCTGCACGAGCAGGCCCACTGCTGCGTGATCGTCGCCGCGAACGCCGGGCCGCTGCAACCCGACGCGGTGCGCGATGCCGCCGGCGAGCTGGTGCGCGCCGCCGCCGGCGCGATCCTGCCGCTCGACGCGATCCGCAACGACGAGCTGGTGATCGTGCGCGCGCTGCACCCGGGCGGGCTCGCGGGCCTGTCGCGCGACCTGCGCGCCGTGCAGCGGGCGCTCGCCGCGCGCGAGATCGCCGTGCGCGTCGGCATCAGCACCGAGCACGAGGACCCCGGCGGCGTGCCCGCCGCCTACGCCGAGGCCCGCCGCGCCGCCGAGGGCGTTCCCGCGCAGGGCGGCGTCGTCTCGCTCTCGGAGCTGAGCCCCGCCGACTACCTCGCCTCGCACGCCGACGACGTCGCCGCGCGGCTCGTGCCCGAGGCGGTCCGCAGCTTCATCGCCGATGACCTTGTCCGCGACGGGGCGATGGTCGAGACGGTGCTGGCCTATGCCGCTTCGGACATGAACCTGGCGCGCACCGCGGAGCGGCTGCACATCCACGTCAACACCGCCCGCTACCGGCTCAGCCGGATCGCCGAGCGCACCGGCCGCGAGCCGCGCAGCCTCGCCGACATGCTCGACCTCGTGCTCGCGATCAAGATGCTCGCGGGCCGGCCGAGACCGGCGCCCGCCGCCGGTTGAGCGGCGCACCGGCCGCGCGGCGGCTCGAACGCCCAGGCCGGGTTTCATATGCTCGTCTAAGAAGGCTCCCGCGGGCGAACGCAGCGTGGTGCCGCGGCCGATATCCGCTGCAGATTGACCATGCAGCGAGCACATCTGATCCGCAAGCTCGTGCTCGACTCGCAGTACGTGATCGACGAGCACCTGATCGCCGGCGCGATCCTCGCCCGCGCCGCAGCGCGGCGCAGCGTCGGCGCGGCCTCGTTCCGCAACGACCCGCGGCCGCCGGGGCCGCCCGTGCGCTCGTTCCGGCCCAGCTCGCAGGCGCGCTCGTTCCGGCCCTGCGCGCTGAGCCGCCCCCGCGGCCGGCACCGGGTCGTGGCGCAGCTGGGGTTGCTGTAGGGCGATGTTGCAGGTCTCCGTCCCGATCGCCCACGAGCTGCTCGGCCAGTGCGTCAAACAGGGGCAGGCGCTCGTGCAGCGCGCGACGCTCGTCGGCGACTTCAGCGACTACGAGAGCTGGAAGTCCGCGCGCAAGCAGTGGATCGACCCCACCGTGCAGGCGCTGGCGCACATCTTCGGCGGCCCCGACCAGGCGCGGGAGTTCACCGAGGCCGTGCAGTGCCCAGAGGGGGTCAAGCGCTGGCAGGAGCAGTACTCCGCGGACCTGCGCTGCGTCGAGGAGGCCATCGAGCTGCTGACGACGCTGCGCGGCGAGCTGGCCTTCGAGGGCGCGGGCGCGTCGCAGGCCGCCGCGATCGAGCAGCCGGCCCAGGCCGCGATCGAGGTGCAAGCGCAGCCGCCGGCGCCGGCGAACGAGCCGGCCTACGGCCAACCAGGCGCCGGCGACCCGCACCCGCTCCCCGAGCGCGCGAGCGGCAACGGCACCCTCCCCGCCGAGCCGCAACGGCCCTTCGCCGAGCCCGGCGAGCGTGCCGGGGACGAGCCCGCCGTGGGCGCCGAGCTGGCACCCGCCCCGCAGCCCGTCGGCGCCGAGCTGGCCCCCCACGAGGCGGCGCCCGCCGAGCTGGACGGCGGCGGCGAGAGCTACGCGCCCGCGCCCGCGCAGACGCGCGAGGTCGTGCTGGCCCACGGCCGCGACGAGCGCTGGAAGCAGGCCGTCGAGCACCTGCTGCGGGCGTCCGGCCCCGACCACGAGGTCAGGGTCATCAAGCGGCGCTCCAGCGAGGGCGAGGGCCTCTCCGGCGTGCTGGGCGAGGCCCACGGCTCGCGCTACGCGGTCGTGCTGCTGACCGCCGACGACGTCGGCGGCCCGCGGCTGGAGTCCGAGGACGAGCCGTTCTTCTCCACCCGCGCCCACCAGCAGGTCGTGTTCGAGATGGGCTTCCTCGTCGCGGCGCTCAGCCCCGGCCGCGTCTGCGTGCTCTACGAGGACGGCGTCGAGCTGCCGTACGACCTCGACGGCGTCTCCCACGTGCGGCTCGACCTCGCGGGGACGTGGCAGCCGAAGCTGTTGCTGCACCTGCGCCGCGCGGGCTTCGACTACGACATGAACAAGCTCGTCTCCGTGTGAGGCGTCGCACAGTGCGCCTCTTTACAGCCCGGGGCGCTTGACAGATAATGAACCACGATGCGCGGAGGGACCCGGCGGGAGCTGAGCTGACTTGCAGGTCCATTTCTGCGGCGTGAGGGGCTCGCTGCCCGCCGCCGGCGAGGAGTTCGTCCGCTACGGCGGGCACACGTCGTGCCTGGCGCTGACCCCCGACGGGGCGAGCGCGCCGACGCTGCTGCTCGACGCCGGCACCGGCATCCTGCAGGCGTTTCCCCTGCTGGGGGACGCCGCCTACCAGGGCGCGCTGCTGCTCACGCACCTGCACTGGGACCACGTCGTGGGATTGCCCTTCTTCTCTGCGGCCGAACGCGACGGCACCCGCGTCGAGGTGCTGCTGCCGGAGCAGGAGGACGGCGCCGGCGCCGCGGAGGTGCTCGCGGGGCTGATGTCCCCGCCCTACTTCCCGATCGGCCCGCACGAGATGTGCGGGCGCTGGACGTTCGACACGCTCGCCACCGGCGAGCGCGAGGTCGAGGGCTTCACCGTGCTCGCGCGCCAGATCCCGCACAAGGGCGGGCGCACCTACGGCTACCGCGTCAGCGACGGGCACTCCGCGATCGCCTACATGCCCGACCACAACCCCACGGCGCTCGGCCCCGGCGAGGACGGGCTCGGCGCCTACCACGAGGACGCGCTCGCGCTGGCCCGCGACGTTGACCTGCTCGTGCATGACGCGCAGCTGCTCCCCGAGGAGCTGCCCGCCGAAGCCCACTTCGGCCACGCCGCCGCCGACTACGCCGTCGCGCTCGCCGAACGCGCCGGCGCCCGCGCGGTGTCGCTGTTCCACCACCGGCTCGACCGCACCGACGACGAGCTCGATGAACTCGCCGCGCGCCTGGCGGGGCGCTCGCCCGCAGTCAGCGTCGCCAGCGAGGGCGTCGCGCTGGAGCTGTAGCTACGCCGTCGCGCCCGCGGCGGTCGGCGCCGTCGGGTCGCCGCCCTCGTCGCCGGGGTGCTCGCGCGCGATGTAGTCCTCGATCACCGCGGGGGTGTCGCGCGAGCGTTCCGAGACGCGCAGCAGCTCGCCCATCGTCGCGATCTCCTCGACCTGCTCCTTGATGAACCACTGCATGAACTGCTCGGAGCTGTAGTCGCCCGCCTCGCGCGCCGTCGCCGCCAGCGCGTTGATCTGCTCGGAGACGCGCTGCTCCTGCTCCAGCGCCAGCGCGATCGGCTCGCTGACGTCCGCGAAGCTCGTGCGCGGAGCCTCCACGCCGGGCGTCGTGGCCTCCGCGCCGGTGTCGAGCAGGAACTGGACCATCATCATCGCGTGGCCGCGCTCCTCCAGCGCCTGGCGGTAGAAGAAGCGCGCCAGCTGCGGCAGCGCCTCGCCGTCGTAGTAGACCGCGCACGCCACGTACTGCTGGTGCGCCGCGAACTCGTTCGCGATCTGCTCGTTCAGCTTCTGTGCGAAAGCGGGCGCCGGGGGCATCGAGCGCGAAGCCTATCGAGCCAACGAGCGGCCCCTCCGGGCCGCTCGTCTACTCGACCAGGTACCTGGACGGGACGTGGCGTTCGGTCTCGCGCGGCGGGCGCTCGTACCTGCGCCGCTGTCGCGGCGGCAGCTTCACCTTCTTGCGTTGCGCCACGTGCTCGTAGGGGACGACCGACAGCAGGTGGCCGATCAGGTTCAGCCGCGCCGTGCGCTTGTCGTCGGCCTCGACCACGTACCACGGGCTCGCGTCGGTGTCGGTGCGCGCGAACATGCGGTCCTTCGCTTCGGCGTAGTCGACCCAGCGGGCGCGTGCCTGCAGGTCCGTGGGGCTGAACTTCCAACGCTTGCGCGGGTCCTCCAGGCGCTTCTCGAAGCGGCGCTCCTGCTCCTCGTCGGAGACCGACAGCCAGTACTTCACCAGCATGATCCCGTCGTTCAGGAGCGCCTGCTCCCACGCCGGGCAGAAGCGCAGGAACTCCTCGTACTGCTCCTGCGTGCAGTAGCCCATCACGTGCTCGACGCCCGCGCGGTTGTACCAGCTGCGGTCGAACAGCACGATCTCCCCCGCCGCCGGCAGGTGCGCCGCGTAGCGCTGGAAGTACCACTGCGACTGCTCGCGCTCGTTCGGCGTCGGCAGCGCCGCGATCCGGCAGGTGCGCGGGTTCAGGTAGGAGGTGATGCGCTTGATCACGCCGCCCTTGCCCGCCGTGTCGCGCCCCTCGAACAGCACCACCAGCCGCTTGCCGTTCGCCACCACCCACTCCTGCATGTAGACCAGCTCCGTCTGCAGGCGCAAGAGCTCCTTCTCGTACTGCTTGTGGCTCAGGCGGCGCGGCTTCGCCATCGGGGCATCTTCCCACGCGCCCGGTCCGGCACGCCGCCGGCAACGCCACGGCATACGCTTGCCCGATGAGCGCCCCGCGCCCCGCCCTCGACGAGGAGCTGCTGCTGTGGCTCGGCGACGAGTCGCCCGAGGTGCGCGCCGCCGACGCGATGCGCGTGCGCGAGATCGCCCAGGAGTTCGCGCGCGGCTTCGACGCGCTCGCCGGGATCGCCCCCGCCGTCAGCGTCTTCGGCTCGGCGCGCACGCCGCGCGAGCATCCCGACTACGCGCTCGTGCGCGAGGTCTCCGCGGCGCTGGGACGCGCCGGCTACGGGATCATCACCGGCGGCGGCCCCGGCCTGATGGAGGCCGCGAACCGCGGGGCGCGCGACGCGGGCGCCACCTCCGTCGGCTGCAACATCGTGCTGCCGCGCGAGCAGCACCTGAACGACTACCTCGACATCGGCCTCACCTTCGAGCACTTCTTCGCCCGCAAGGTGATGTTCGTGCGCTACGCCTGCGCCTTCGTGATCGCCCCCGGGGGCTTCGGCACGCTGGACGAGTGCTTCGAGGCGCTGACGCTGATCCAGACCGGGACCATCCGCCACTTCCCCGTGATCCTGATCGGCGAGGAGTGGGACGGGCTGCTCGACTGGCTGCGCTCGCGGGCGCTCCCCGACGGGCGCGTCGACGAGCGCGACATGGCGCTGCTGCGGCGCAGCGACGACCCCGCGGAGATCTGCGCGATCGTGGATGCCGGCTGCGCGGGCCAGCGCGAGCTGGCCGAGCAGCTGCCGCGGCGTACCGCCTGAGCTACGCGCTCGTGCGCGGGTGCAGCGTCACGGCGGGCTCCTCGCTGGGCTGCCCCGACGCGCGGGCGGGCACGCCGGCGGCGGCATAGGCGTCGAGCGCGTCGAGCGTCTCGGCCTTCAGCAGCGCCTGCGTCAGGCTCTCCAGCTGGTCGCGGTGCTCGCTCAGCAGGCGACTCACGTCCTCGTGCGCGGCGTCCACGAGGCGGCGCACCTCCTCGTCCACGAGCCGCTGCGTCTCCTGCGAGGTCTCGCTCGCCCCCGGCAGCAACGGGCCCTGGCCGTCGGAGGGCAGCACGGTGATCGGGCCGATCGCCTCGCTCATCCCCCAGCGGCCCACCATCTGCCGGGCGATCGCGGTGAGCTGCTGCAGGTCGGACTCGGCGCCGGAGGTGATCGAGCCGTAGACGACCTCCTCCGCGACGCGCCCGCCCAGCGCGACGCGGATCTTCGCCTCGAGGTCTTCGCGCGAGTAGGAGACCCGGTCGGTGTCGGGCGTCGACAGCGTCACCCCCAGCGCCATCCCGCGCGGGATGATCGAGATCTTCCTGACGGGGTCCGCGCCCGGCGTGAGCATCCCCACCAGCGCGTGGCCGGACTCGTGATAGGCGGTGCGCTCGCGGTCGCCCGGCGAGAGCACGATCCCGCGCGGCGAGCCGAGCATGATCTTCTCCAGCGAGTCCGTGAAGTCGCTCTGCTCCACCTTGTCGTGGCCGCGGCGGGCCGCCAGCAGTGCCGCCTCGTTCGCGAGGTTCGCCAGGTCGGCGCCCACCATCCCCGGCGTACTGGCGGCGAGCGCGTCGAGGTCGACGCTCTCGGCCAGCGGGATCGAGCGGGTGTGGACTTCGAGGATCTTGCGCCGCCCCGTGCGGTCGGGAGCCTGCACCGCGACGCGGCGGTCGAAGCGCCCGGGACGCAGCAGCGCCGAGTCGAGCACGTCGGGGCGGTTCGTCGCCGCGAGCACCACCACCGCCTGCGAGCTCTCGAAGCCGTCCATTTCCGTGAGGATCTGGTCGAGCGTCTGCTCGCGCTCATCGTTCGCGCCGCTGACCGCGACCGAGCCCTGGCGCGAGCGCCCGATCGCGTCGAGCTCGTCGATGAAGATGATCGAGGGCTGGGCCTCCTTCGCCTTCGCGAACAGGTCCCGCACCCGCGAGGCTCCGACGCCGACGATCGCCTCGATGAACTCCGAGGCCGAGATCGAGAAGAACGCCGCGTGCGCCTCGCCCGCGACCGCGCGGGCCAGCAGCGTCTTGCCGGTGCCGGGCGCACCCGAAAGCAGCACGCCGTGCGGCATCCGCCCGCCCAGGCGCCCGTAGCGCTCGGGGTCGCGCAGGAAGTCCACGATCTCCGACAGCTCCGCCTTCGCTTCGTCGATCCCCGCGACGTCCTCGAACGTGACCCGGATCTGTTCCGGGTCCACGCGCCGCGCCTGCGTGCGCCCGAAGTTGCCCAGCGCGCCCATCGCCCCGCCGGCTTTCGCCGCCCGGCGCGCGAGCAGGACGAACAGGCCGACGATCAGCAGCGTCGGGCCGAAGCCCAGCAGCAGCTCCGCCAGCAGCGATTTGCTTTCGGTCGTCGGCTTCGCGTTGATCTGGACGTTCTTTTCTTTCAGCAGCGCCGTCAGCTGTTCGTCGTTCCAGAAGGTCGGGATCTCCGTGGCGAACTCCTTCGTCGGGGTCGCCTTCTGGTCGCTGGGCGGGAAGGTCTGCTTCGTGTTGAAGCTCCCTTCGATCGTGTCGCCCTTCGTGGAGATCGACTTCACCTGGCCGCTCTGCACCTGCGCGAGGAAGTAGGGGTTGAACGGCACCGTCACCCGCTGTTCGCCCACTTTCGGCTGGAACAGCAGCAGCGTCAGCCAGTTGATCGCGAACAGCGCGACGACCACCCAGATGAAGCCCCAGCGCCGGTGCATCGGCGGCCCGTTCGGCGTCTGCTCCGGCATCCCGCGCCCGTCCGGCGCCGGCGCCACCTGCCAGCCGCGCTTGTCGCGCGGCATCGGCGGATGCGCGCCGTCGCGGCGCGCCCCCGCGCCGGGGGCCTGGACTCCCGGCGAACCCGGCGTGCCAGGCGTGCCGGGCGTCGGTGGTTGCTCGTCGGCCACGTCTGAATCCTACGCGCGCTACGCCCGCGCGAGGCCCCAATAGCGGCCGACGTGCGCGGCGGCGCGAGCCGTCAGCGCGTCCTCCGCGCCCAGCGCGCGCGGCGGCCGGTCGTCGCCGAGCGCGAGCAGCGTCTCGCGCAGCGAGCGCGCCAGCGCCGCCGGTTCGTAGCCGCCCTCGAGCACGACGCCCACCGGCGCGCCGCACTCGCCCGCGAGGTCGCGGACGTGCCGCGCCATCTCCGCGAAGGAGCCGTCCTGGAGCGTGCACTGGCCGAGCGGGTCGGCGCGGTGCGCGTCGTAGCCCGCGGAGATCAGCACCAGCTCCGGCGCGAACTCGCGCGCCGCCGGGACGATCACGCGCGCGAGCAGCGACAGCCACAGCTCCTCGCCCGCGCCCGCCGGCACCGGCAGGTTGATCGTGAAGCCCTCGCCCTCGCCGGAGCCCGCGTCCTGCAAGGGGCCGGTGCCCGGGTAGAAGGGGCTCTGGTGGATGCTGGCGTAGAGCACGTCGGCGCGCGTGCGGAACGCCTCGGCGCTGCCGTTGCCGTGGTGCACGTCCCAGTCCAGCAGCAGCACCCGCCGCGCGCCGTACTCGCCGATCGCCAGCGCCGCCGCGATCGCGGCGGAGTTCAGCAGGCAGAAGCCCATCGCGCGATCGGGTTCGGCGTGGTGGCCCGGCGGGCGCGCGACCGAGCAGGCGAGCCGGTGCTCGTCGGTGCGCAGCGCCCGCGTCACTTCGCAGGCGCCGCCCGCCGCGTGCAGCGCCGCCTCCCAGGAGTTGGGGCCAACGGCGGTGTCGAGGTCGATCGCCCCGCCCCCCGCCGCCGCCAGCCGCTCGATGTGCCGCACGATCCCGGGGGTGTGGACCAGCTCCAGCTCCGCGGCGCTCGCCGCAGGGGCGGCGCGTCGCTCCCAGCCGAGCCAGTCCTCGCCACCCAGCAGACGTTCGACCTCCACCAGCCGGTCCGGCGTGTCGGGGTGGCCGGGGATCAGCTCGCGCGGATCGTGCGCCAGCGAGGAGGGATGGGAGAGGTACAGGCCCGTGCGCCGCGCGCTCGCCATCGGCTGAGTCTGTCAGGAGCGGGCGGCCGACCCCTACAGCGCGAGCTGTAGCGGCGCTTCGAGCAGGCCCTTCACCTCGGCGAGGAACAGCGCGGCGTCGGCGCCGTAGAGGATGCGGTGGTCGCAGCTGAGCGTCAGCGTCATCAGCGTGCGCTCGACGATCTCGCCCTGCTCGCGGGCCAGGACCGTGCGCGCCGCGCCGACGCCGAGGATCGCCGCCTGCGGCGGGTTGATCACCGGCACGATCGCCGTCATCCCGTACATGCCCAGGTTCGAGACCGTGAAAGTGCCGCCGGCCAACTCCGGCGGTGTGATCTGGCCGAGCCGCACCCGCTCGGCGAGGGCACGGGTCTCGCGCGCGATCTGCCCCAGGGACTTCGTGTCGGCGTCCTGCACGACGGGGACCACGAGCGCCTCCTCGGCCGCGACCGCGACGCCGACGTTCACCCGCTCGTGCAGCTCGAAGCCGCCGTCGAGGTAGGAGCCGTTCGCGCGCGGGTGGCCCCGCAGGGCAAGCGCGCAGGCCTTGACGACGAGGTCGTTCAGCGAGGGCGCCTCGCGTTCGAGGATCCCTTTCAGCTCGGCGCGGAAGGCGATCGCGGCGTCGAGCCGGACCTCTGTCTGCACCTGGAACTCGGGGATCGTCGCCTTCGCCTCGGCCATGCGCCGCGCGATCAGCGCCTGCGCACGGGTGGGCTCCACGCGACGGGAGCCGCCCTTGGCTCCGTTGACGCCCGGTGCAGGAGCCGCGGTCGGCGGGGCGGCAGGGGCAGGCGCGGCGATCCGGGGCTCCGCCGGGGCGGGGGCGACACCGGCGGCACTGAGCACGTCGGCCTGCACGATCCGCCCGCGCGGGCCGCTCCCGGCGAGGCCGGCGAGCGACACGTGGTGAACGCCGGCGGCCCTGCGCGCGAGCGGGGTGGCGCGGACGGGCGCGGATGGGCCATGCCCGTTGGGTGCGGCCTGCACGTTCGGCTCGGGCTTCGGGGCCGGGTCGGACGCCGCCGCCGGGTCGGGCGCCGCGCCCGACCCGCCGACCCGGGCGATGGGGACGCCGACAGCGACGGTCTCCCCCTCGGCGACGAGGATGGAAAGCGCGCCCTCGGCGTCGGCCTCGTAGGTCATGCTGGCCTTGTCGGTCTCGATCTCGACGAGCTCCTGCCCGCGCGCGACGTGCTGGCCGTCGGCGACGAGCCAGCGCAGGATGGTGCCCTCCTCCATGGAGTCGGACAGACGCGGCATCGGGATCTCGGTGGCGGTGGCGGTGGTGGCGGCGTCGCTCATGGCGCTCCTTTCAGCCGATCAGGTCGAGCGCTGCGCCGACGACGGTGTCGGCGTCGATCCCGAAGTGGCGGTAGAGGTCCTGGACGTCGCCGGACTGCCCGAAGTCCTGCACGCCGAGACAGGCGATCGGCGCGCCGTGCACGGCGGCCAGGAACGAGAGCGCGTGCGGATGGCCGTCGAGCACGGTGACGAGGGGCGCGAGGCGCTCGCGGGGGAACAGCTCGCCGAGCACGCTGTCGTCACCCTCGTACAGCCCCTGCCGCGCCTGTAGCGCGCGGAAGATCAGGTCGGGGGAGGTGAGGCAGACGACATCGGCGCGCCGCCCGGCGGCGGCGAGCTCGTCGGCGGCGTCGAGCACCTCGGGCAGGATGGCCCCCATGCCGACGAGCGTCACCTCCGGCGCGCCGCCCTCGGCCTCGCGCAGCCGGTAGCCGCCGCGCAGCACCTGCGCGCGGCGCGCCTCGCGCGCGTCGCCCTCGGCGGGCACCTGGGCGAGCGCCTGCTGGACCGGCCGCGTGGAGAGGCGCAGGTAGGCGGAGCCGCCGTCCGGGCGCCCGAGCCGCGAGAGCGCGTACAGCAGTACCCACTCGAGGTCCTGTCCGAAAGCGGGCTCCCAGGCGGTGCAGCGCGGCTGCTCGATGCCGACGGCGGGGGTGATGATCGACTGGTGGGCGCCGCCCTCGGCGGCGAGCGTGACGCCGGCGGGGGTGCCGACGAGGATCGACTGGCCGCCGGCGTAGATGCCGAAGGACCACTGCTCCAAAGCGCGGTTGACGAAGGGGTCGTACAGCGTGCCGATCGGCAGCAGCGGGACGCCGTCGCGCGACCAGGTGGCGCCGAGCTCGCCGAGCAGCCCGACGAGGCTGCCCTCGGCGATCCCCAGCTCGATGTGGCGGCCGTGCTGGGACTCGCGCCAGCGCACGAGCGTGTCGGAGTCGTCGGCGAACCAGTCGATCCGCTCGCCGATGCTCCACACACCGGCGCGGTTGATCCAGCCGCCCAGGTTCGTGGAGGAGGCGACGTCGGGGCTGAGCGAGACGACATGGGCGGCGGCCTCGGGCGCGTCGTGGGCGAGGTCCATCAAGAAGCGCCCGAAGCTCTGCTGGGTTGATTCGGAGCCGGCGTGGGCGCGGCCCAGGTCCGCGGGCACGGGCGGGGGCTGGCTGACGCTGAGCGGCTCACGACGCAGGCGCTGGGCGGTGGCGTGGCACAGCGCGGCTTCGGAGGAGCCGTCGGGGAAGCGCGCCCAAGGCTGCTCGACGTCTGCGTTGAGCGTCGCGGCCAGCTGGTGCCACTGCTCCTCGGAGAGCAGCGCGGAGTGGTTGCCGGGGTGGCCCTCGGTGGGCAGGCTCCAGGCCTTGATGGTGTAGGCGAAGATCACGGTGGGCCGGTCCTTGACCTCGTCGGCGCGGCGGTAGGCGTCGAGCAGGTCGGCGAGGTCGTGCCCGCCAAGGTCGCGAATGGCGGCGGCGATCTCGGCGTCGGGCAGGTCCTTGACCAGGCGCTCGAGCTCGCGGCGTCCACGGCCAGTTCCGGGGAGACGCAGACGCAGCTCGTCCGGGGGAGCGCGCAGCAGGCGCTGGTACTCCTCGTTTGGCATGAGGTCGATCCGCTCGCGCAGCGCCTCTCCCCCGCGCCGGGCGAACAGCTCGCGCAGGCGCCGTCCGTACTTGACGGTGATGGTCTGCCAGCCGGCGGCCTCGAACATCGCGCCGACGCGGCCGGCGGCGATCTCGGGGACGACGCGGTCGAGCGACTGGCGGTTGAGGTCGACGATCCAGAGCACCTCGCCAAGGCGCGCGACCATCGGATCGACGAGCGCTTCCCAGATGGCCCCCTCGTCGAGCTCGGCGTCGCCGACGAGCGCGATCTGGCGCCCGCCCTGCGGCACCTCGAAGTGCCCGGCGACGTAGCGGTGGGCGAGGGCGCTCCAGATCGTGGCGGTGGCGCCGATCCCGACGGAGCCGGTGGAGAAGTCGACGGGGTCGGGGTCCTTCGCGCGGCTAGGGTAGCTCTGCAAGCCGCCGAACTCGCGCAGCCTCGTCAGGTAGGACTCGTCGAGGCTGCCGAGCAGGTAGTTGATCGCGTGCAGGACGGGGGCGGCGTGCGGCTTGACCGACACGCGATCGGGCGCTCGCAGGTGCTCGAACCAGAGCGCGGTCATGATCGAGACGATCGAGGCGGAGGAGGCCTGGTGTCCGCCGACCTTCACGCCCGAGCTGGTCTCGCGCACCTTGTTCGCGTGGTGCACCATGCTCATGGCGAGCCACAGCACGCGGCGCTGGACGGCGTCGAGCACGTCCAGCGAGCCGGACTCCGGCTCCGCGGACAGCACTGGAGCGCCCCTCGCCATCGAGCCCATGGAAGCCGATCCGGCTGTCCGTGCGGGCATAACATGCGCGATCAGCCCATTACACGCAAGATTTTTATTTTAAATCGATAAATCGACTAAGATACATGCGCCTTGGAGCTTGACGAGACCGACCGCGAGATCATCGAGCTGCTTCGCGAGGACGCGCGCAGGACGTTCGCTGACCTGGCCGAGCGCGTGTCGCTGTCATCCCCGGCGGTGAAGCGCCGCGTGAACCGGCTGGAGCGCGGGGGCGCGATCACGGGCTACACGGCGCTGGTGGACCACGCGCTGCTGGGCCGCCCGCTGCAAGCCTTCACGGAGCTGCGCTTCGCGGGCAACCTGCCGGTGGACCAGATCGCCGGGATCGCCGACGGCATCCCGGAGGTGCAGACGATCTTCACGACCGCCGGCGACCCCGACGCGCTGGCATGGATCCGCGTGCGCGACGTCGACGACCTCAAGCGCGTGATCGACCTGCTGCGCCGGAGCGGGCGCGTGACCGGGACGAAGACGCTGATGGTGCTGGGCAGCTCGGGCGCGACGGGGACCTAGAGAAACGTCCCAAGCCGTCGCGATCCTCGATTCGATGACAAGTCTCGAGGAGCGGATATACGAACTGGGAGCCAACGCCTTGGCCGAGCAGGAGCGACAGGTCGTGGAGGTGCGGGCGCGCGGTGCCGCGATCATCGCGGCGGCCGTCGTGATCGCGTCGCTGCTCGTCGGCCCGGCGTTCCGGCACGGGCACCCCGCCAACGCCGCCGAGATCGCTGCCGCCGTCGCCGGTCTGATCGGTTGTGCAGGCGTCCTTGTCTGCGTAGTGCTCCTGCTGCACCCACACGACCTGGCATTCAGCGTTAGTGCGACCGGGGCGTACGGGTCCCTCTGGGACCAAGGGATCGTCGAGTCCCCAGCGAGTGACTTCGCGCTGGTGGAAGCGTTTGAGGAGCGCCAGGAAAACAACCGCCCCACGGTCGAAGGCCTCGCGCGACTCCTCACGCTCGCGCTGGGCTCGCTGGTGCTGGAGACGACAGGGCTGGCGGTCGCCGCGGCGGTAGGCTTGTAGTCGTCATGGTCGATCAGCCCAGGAAGGCACCGACGACGCCTGCCAACAAGGCTGGTTATCCCGCGCCGGGAACGCTTCCAAAGCTCCCGCAGTCGATCTTCATCTTCGAGAACCGCAACCCCGATGGGACGCCGAAGCGCATCTTCCCGCGGCTGCGGCGTCGGAAGAAAAGCTAGCTACCCGGCCTCCGGGCGGGGACGGGCGAGTGCCCGCTCAAAAGACGACTGTCGTCTCCCCCGCCTGAAGCACCCGGTCTTCGCAGTGCCAGCGGACCGCGCGCGCGAGCACGGTGCGCTCGATGTCGGCGCCGAGCCGCATCAGCGCGGGGACGTCCTCGCGGTGTGAGACGCGCACGGTGTCCTGCTCGATGATCGGTCCCTCGTCCAGGCCCTCGGTGACGTAGTGGGCCGTGGCGCCGATCAGCTTCACGCCGCGCTCCTTTGCCTGCCCGTATGGCGCCGCGCCCGCGAAGGCCGGCAGGAAGGAGTGGTGGATGTTGATCGCCGGCGCCCCCAGCTCGCGCAGGAACTCGCCGCTGAGGATCTGCATGTAGCGGGCGAGGATCACGAGGTCGACGCGCTCGGGCAGCAGCAGGTCGAGCAGCGCGCGCTCGGCCTGCTGCTTGCGGTTGCGCTCGACGGGGATGTGCGCGTAGGGCAGCCCGAACGACTCGGCGTCCTCGCGCAGGTCGGGATGGTTCGAGGCGACGAGCCGCACGTCGATCTCCAGCTCGCGGCGGCGCCAGCGCCAGAGCAGGTCGAGCAGGCAGTGGTCCTCGCGCGAGACGAGGATCGCCACGCGCTTCGGGCGGCGGGCATCCCACATGCGCCAGCGCATCCCCAGCGGCTCGCCCACCTCGCTCGCGAAAGCCGTCTCCAGCTCGGCGCGCTGCCCGGCGTCGAGCGCGAGGTCGAACTCCATGCGCATGAAGAACGTGCCGCCGCGCGGGTCGGTCGTGTGCTGGTCGGAGTGCACGATGTTCGCCCCGGCCCGCGTCAGGAACTGCGAGGTCGCCGCGACGATCCCGGGCTGATCCGGGCAGGCGATCGTCAGGCGCGTGATCGGCGGCAGGGCGGGAGCGGTTGATTCGTCGGGGTTCATCGTGGTGCCGAAGATCGCGGTTCAGGCCGCTGGGGGTTCATTTTCTTGCGTGGTGTATCGCAGCTGTATATACAGCCGACGAATTGTCCAGGTGAGCGGCGCCGTACGCCGATGCGAGCGCGGGCGGCGTATATACATTTGCCATCACCTCCCGCGATTCGACAACCGGCGCCGCCCCCTCGCCCACCGACCCGCCGTCGCCCACCGACCCGCCGTCGCGCCCCGCCCCGCCCCCGCGCTCGACCGCCGTCGCGATCCTGGGCGCGGGCCTGATGGGCGCACAGATCGGCGTCGAGTACGCGCTCGGGGGCTGCCGGGTCTCGTTCCTCGTGCGCCAGCGCGCCCGCGCCGAGCCGCGAGTCGAGCAGGCGCTCGGCCTCGCGCAGGCCCATGGTCTCGCCGACGAGGACGCGCTCGCCCGGGCGCGCGAGGCGATCGGCTGGGAGGAGGGCGAGCCCGAGCTGATCGTCGAGTCGCTGCCCGAGGACCTCGCGTTGAAGGCCGCGGCGCTCGCACCGCTGGCCGAGCGCCACCCGGACGCGATCCTCGCCACGAACACCTCCTCCATCTCGATCGGCGCGCTGGGCGAGGCGGCCGGCATCGCCGGGCGGATCGTCGGCACGCACTACTGGAACCCGCCGCTGCTGATGCCGCTCGTGGAGGTCGTCGCCGGCGCGCAGACGCCGGTCGCGCTGTGCGAGCGCGTCGCCGAGCTGCTGCGCGCGATCGGCAAGCGCCCCGTCGTGCTGGAGCGCGAGGTCGACGGCCTGCTGTGGAACCGCCTGCAGCTCGCGGTGCTGCGCGAGTCGCTGTGGCTCGTCGAGCAGGGGATCGCGACGCCCGGGACGATCGACGAGGTGATGCGCGACGGGCTCGCGCGGCGCTGGCGCCTGACGGGGCCGTTCGAGACCGTCGGACTCGGCGGCGCGGCGACGTTCGACGCGATCGCCGCGAACCTCTTCCCCGTGCTCTCCGACGCCAAGGCGGGGAGCGGCTTCGGCCCGCATGTGCCGAGCGATCCCGGGCGGCTGGCCACGCTGCGCGAGCGGCGCGACCACGCGTTGGCAGAGGAGCTGCGCGCGGAACGTGGGTCCGTGTAGGCTATATCGACTGATCGATATGCGGATGGGGTAAGGAGAACGCAGATGGCTCGCGATCCACGGCACGACATCCTCTTCGAGCCGGTCCCGATCGGGCCGAAGACGCTCCGCAACCGCTTCTACCAGAGTCCCCACTGCACGAGCTTCGGCGACGACGTGCCCGGCTCGCAGGCCGGCATCCGTGGAATGAAGGCGGAGGGCGGCTGGGCCGCGGTCAACACCGAGTTCTGCTCGGTGCACCCCTCCAGCGACGCGCGCCCCGTGATCTCCGCGCGGATGTGGGATGACGAGGACGCGCGCAACCTGAAAGCGATGGTCGACCTCGCGCACGAGCACGGCGCGCTCGCGGGACTGGAGCTGTGGCACGGCGGCTACGTGTCGGGCAACCAGGAGTCGCGCATGCCGGCGCCATCGGCGAGCCAGGTCTCCGACGAGGCGCTCGCCTCCGCCGCCTGCTACGAGCTCAGCAAGAAGGGCATCCGCGAGATCCAGGGCTACTACGTCGCCGCCGCCAAGCGCGCGCGCGACGTCGGCTTCGACATCCTCAACGTCCACGGCTCGGAGGGCGGCGCGATCACCGGCCACTTCCTGATGGCGAAGCTGAACAAGCGCACCGACGAGTACGGCGGCTCGCTGGAGAACCGGGCGCGCTTCTGGATCGAGACGATCGAGCTGGTGCGCGAGGCGGTCGGCGAGGACTGCGCGATCACTGCGCGCCTGTGCATCGACACGCTGAACGACAGCCCGCTCGGGATCCGCGCCGGCGAGGAGGCCTTCCAGTTCATCCAGCTCGCCGACCACCTCGTCGACTTCTGGGACTTCCAGGCGGGCGGCTGGAGCTCGGCCGACTGGCCAGAGAAGAACGTCGTCGCCTCGCGCGTCGGACCGGAATTCACCCATCGCCCCTACTACGAAGCGGTGCGGGGAGCGACGAAGAAGCCGATCGCCGCGGTCGGGCGCTTCACGAACCCCGACACGATGGCCGAGGCGGTCCGCTCGGGCGTGATCGACATCATCGCCGCGGCGCGGCCCTCGATCGCCGACCCGTTCATCCCGAAGAAGATCGAAGAGGGCCGCTACGAGGACATCCGCGAGTGCATCGGCTGCAACGTCTGCGCCTCGCGCTTCTGGCGCGCGCTGCCGATCGTCTGCACGCAGAACGCGACGCTCGGCGAGGAGTTCCGCCGCGGCTGGAACCCCGAGCGCTTCTCCAAGGCCGCGAACGCCGAGAAGACGGTGCTCGTGCTCGGCGCCGGCCCCGCCGGGATGGAGTGCGCGATGGTGCTCGGCAAGCGCGGCATGAGCGCGGTGCACCTCGTCGACGAGCGCGACGCGCTCGGCGGCAGCATGCGCGAAATCAGCGCCTACCCCAACCTTGGCGAGTGGGGCCGCGTGATCAACTACCGCCAGATTCAGCTCGAGAAGTGCAAGAACGTCGAGGTGATCCTCAAGACGCGGCTCGACGCCGAGGCGATCTTCGAGTATGGCGCGGAGATCGTCGTCGTCGCCACCGGCGCCCGCTGGCGCGCCGACGGCCTGAACGGGACCACGCAGCAGCCGATCCCCGGCGCCGAGCTGGACTGCGCCTACACGCCCGAGCAGGTCTCCGCGGCGAAGGGCGAGATCGACGGCGAGCACGTGCTCGTCTACGACACCGACGGCTACTTCGCCGCGATCGGCGTCGCCGAGCTGCTGCTGAACGCGGGCAAGCGCGTCACGTTCGTGACGCCGCTGGCGAACGTCGCGCCGTTCATGGCCTTCACCGGCGAGTTCGGCCCCGTCAACGTGAGCCTGCGCGAGCGCGGCACGGAGATCGCTTTGCAGCACACGCTCGCGCAGATCGCGCCCGGAGCGATGCGCGGGGCGAGCGTGTGGGGCGGCGAGACGAGCTGGGACGCCGACGCCGTCGTGCTGGTGACGCAGCGCGAATCGGTCGACGGCGTCTACCGCGAGCTGACCGCCGACCCCGCGCGCCTGGAGCAGGAGGAAATCGAGGCCGTCTACCGCATCGGCGACTGCCTCGCGCCGCGCCTGCCCGCCGACAGCATCTTCGAAGGCCATCGCCTCGCGCGCGAGATCGACTCGCCGGACCCGGCGGTCGCGCTGCCGTACCTGCGCGAGCTGCCGGAGGTCGACATCGCGCGCTCGCCGATCGCCACCGCGACGGCGGGCGACTGAGACGGACCCGAGCGAGCACCAGCACGAGCAACCACGAACGACGAGGAGAGCCAGATGCCAGAGGTCGCCACCACCAAGATCACGAAGTACTCCGTCCGCGACGCGCCCGTCGAGCCGGCGCCGATCCCGCCCGAGGACATCATCGAGGGCGCGCCCGAGTCGACGATGGCGATCCTCTGGCGCACCGACGACGGCAAGCTCTACAACGGCGTCTGGCACTGCACGCCGGGCGTGTTCATGCTGTCGAGCCCAGGCGAGACGATCACGCTGATCGATGGCGACGTCACGATCACGCCCGAGGGCGGCGAGCCCGTCACGGTGCGCGCCGGCGAGATCGCCTACATACCCGAGGGCACGCGCGCGAAGTGGGAGGTCCGCGAGACGGTGCGCAAGGGCTTCCACTCCCACGACTCGACCGGGACGCTGCTCGGGCCCGCGTGACGTAGCCTCACGGCGATGAAGATCCTGGTGCCCGTAAAGGTGGTCGCGAGCCTCGACGAGGACTTCGCGCTGAGCGACGACGCCACCGTCCCCGCCGACGCGGTCGAGTGGCAGTTGAACGAGTGGGACACGTTCTCGCTGGAGGCCGCGCTGCAGCTGAACGAAGGCGAGGACGGCGAGGTGGTCGCGGTCACGGTCGGCGACGAGCAGGCCGAACAGCAGCTGCGCTCGTGCCTGGCGAAGGGCGCCGACCGTGCGATCCGCGTGTGGGACGACTCGCTGCGGGGCGCCGACGCGCTCGCGATCGCCTCCGTGCTCGCGGCGGTCGCCCGCGCCGAGCAGCCCGAGCTGATCCTCTGCGGCGTGCAGTCCTCCGACGCGGTCGAGTCCGCGACCGGCGTCGCGCTCGCGGGGCTGCTCGACCTCGCGCACGTCGCGGTCGTCACGGGAATCGAGCGCGCGGGCGAGCGGCTGACCGTGCAGCGCGAGCTGGAGGGCGGCGTCGTCGAGCTGCTCGGCGTCTCGCTGCCATGCCTGCTGACCGTGCAGACGGGGATCAACGAGCCGCGTTACGCGTCGCTGCGCGCGATCAAGCAGGCGAGCGCGAAGCCGCTCGACGTCTCCGGTCTTGAGCAGCTCGGGCTCGACGCGGCGAGCGTCGGTGCGCACGCCGGCTCGCGCACGTTGCGCCTGAAGGAGCCCGCGAAGGGGGCGGGGGCGACGATGCTGGACGGCGGGCCGCCCGAGATCGCCACGCGGATCGCCGCGATCGTCAGGGAATCGATGAGCGCATGAGCGGGGTGCTCGTCGTCGCAGAGGCGCGGCGCGGAGAGCTGCGCGCTGTCAGCCTGGAGCTGATCGGCGCCGCGCGCGCCCTCTCCGAGCAGGGCGCGGGGCCCGTGAGCGTCGTGCTGATCGGCGCCGACGCCGAGGCGCTCGCCCCGCAGGTCGCGCTCGCCGGCGTGCAGGACGTGCTCGTCGTACCGGCGCCCCAGCCGCAATTCGAGGCGCACGTGACGCAGGCCGCGCTCGAAGCGCTGGTGCAGCGGCGCAGCCCGTCGGTGGTGCTCGCGGGGCACACGATCGACTCGCTCGGCTTCGCCCCCGCGCTCGCGGCGCGCGCGGGGCTCGGCTTCGCGAGCAACGTCACAGGCGCGTCCTGGGGCGAGCAGGGCGTCCTCGCACAGCGGGGCGCCTACGGCGAGAAGCTGATCGCCGAGCTGGACTTTCCCGGCAAGGACACGGTCGTGCTGCTGCTCCGCCCCGGGGCGTTCGCCCCCGCGGAGGGCGTGGGCGGCGAGACGGGCGTCGAGCGCGTCGAGCTCGACCTCGCCGGCAGCGCCCGCACAGAGCACCTGGAGCTGCGCGATCCCCCCACCGGCGACGTCGACATCACGAAGGCGGACTTCCTTGTCGCGATCGGGCGCGGCGTCGACGACGAGGGGCAGATCGCCGAGCTGGAGCAGCTCGCGGACGCGATGGGCGCCACGCTCTGCGCCTCGCGCCCGCTCGTCGACGCGGGCTGGATCTCGGCGGCGCGACAGGTCGGCCAGTCGGGCAAGACGGTGACGCCGAAGGTCTACCTGGCGCTCGGCATCTCCGGCGCGGTCCAGCACCTCGCGGGGATGGCGAAGGCGCAGACGATCATCGCGGTCAACTCCGACCATGAGGCGCCGATCTTCGGCGTCGCCCAATACGGCGCCGTCGCCGACATGTTCGAGGTCGCGGCGGAGCTCGAACGCCAGTTCCGGTAGTGCAGCTCGGCGCGGTCAAGTCCCGGCCGATCCTGTGGCACATGCCCGTGGGGCTACAGGTGCTCTGGTACGCGCTCGCGGGCATCTCGGTGCTCGTGTTCGCCTACGGCCTCGCCGCCCCGGTCATGCGCTACCGCTCCGCCTCGCGCGCCGGCCTGCCCGCGGCGCGCGAGCTGCCCGGCCGGATCTGGCGCGCGACGCGCACGCTCTACTCGCACGCCGCGATCGGGCGCCGCGACCGCTACGCGGGCTGGGCGCACCGCGGCATCTTCTACGGCTGGGTCGCGCTGGCGATCGGCACCGTGATCGTCGGCCTCTCGCACGACATCGCCCAGCCGCTGTTCGGCGGCGGCTTCTACGACGGCGACTTCTACCTCGCCTGCAAGGCGGTGCTCAACGCGCTCGGCACCGCGCTGATCGCGGGGCTGCTCGCGATGATGGTGCGCCGCGCGATCCTGCGCCCGGCGAAGCTCGACTACGCCCGTCCCGACCGCCCGCCGGAGCAGTACGAGCGCCAGGCGCACGCCTATCGCGTCGGCGACTGGGTGTTCGTCGGCACGCTGCTGACGATCGCGCTGACCGGCTACGTGCTGGAGGGCGTGCGGATCGCGATGGAACACCCCGGCTACGACGGCTTCCAGTTCGGCGGCTGGCTCGCGGCGCAGCTGTTCGAAGGCGCGGGTCAGAGCACGCTCGCCGCCTGGCGCCACGGCCTGTGGTGGTTCCACGGCCTGCTCGCGATCGTGTTCGTCTCCTCGATCCCGTTCACGAAGGCGGCGCACATGCTGAGTAGCTACGCGAGCACGATCCTGCGCGACCCGCTCGCCGGCCGGCGCCTGCGCCCGATCGAGCCCGAGCTGGCGCTGGAGCCCGCGGGCTACGGCACGCTGGCCGACTTCTCGCTCACGCACCTGCTGCAACTCGACGCCTGCACGAAGTGCGGCCGCTGCCACGAAGCCTGCCCCGCGCGCGCGACGGGGCGCCCGCTCTCGCCCCGCGACGTGATCCTCGAGCTGCGCGAGCAGCACGGCTGCGAGGGCCCGGTGATCGGCGAGGACGGCGTCCACGCCGACACGATCTGGTCCTGCATGCAGTGCAACGCCTGCGTACAGGCCTGCCCCGTCGGGATCGAGCAGGCGCCGATCATCAACCAGCTGCGCCGCCGCCTCGTCGAGGAGGGCGAGATCGACGCGACGCTGCAGGCGACGCTGCAGACGATCCACAAGTCCGGCAACTCCTTCGGCCAGCGCCGGCGCAGCCGCGGCAAGTGGGCCGAGGAGCTTGACTTCGAGGTCAAGGACGCCCGCAAGCAGCCCGTCGACGTGCTGTGGTTCGTCGGCGACTACGCCTCCTTCGACCCGCGCTCCCAGCGCGTCACGCGCGCGCTGGCGCGCGTCCTGCACGAGGCCGGCGTCGACTTCGGGATCCTCTACGACGGCGAGCGCAACGCCGGCAACGACGTCCGCCGCGCCGGCGAGGAGGGGCTGTTCGAGATGCTCGCCGAGGCGAACGTCGAGCTGCTCGGCGGCTGCGACTTCCAGCGGATCGTGACGAGCGACCCGCACTCGCTGAACACGCTGCGCAACGAGTACCCCGAGTACGGCGGCAGCTGGTCGGTGCTACACCACACCGAACTGCTGCTCGAGCTGATGCAGGAAGGACGGCTGGCCGCCGGCGAGCCGCTCGGCTATCGCGTCACCTACCACGACCCCTGTTACCTGGGGCGCCACAACGACGGTTACGAGGCGCCGCGGCGACTGCTCGCGATGATCGGCTGCGAGCTCGTGGAGATGCCGCGCAACCGCGAGAACTCGTTCTGCTGCGGGGCCGGCGGCGGCCAGATCTGGATCGCCGAGCAGGGCGGGCACGAACGGCCCTCCGAGAACCGCATCCGCGAGGCGCTGGAGCTGGACGGGGTGGAGCTGTTCGTCGTCTCCTGCCCGAAGGACGTGACGATGTACGAGGACGCGATCAAGACGACCGGCAGCGGCGAGCGGCTGCGGCTGCGCGAGCTGACCGAGCTGATCGACGAGGCGCTCGTGCGCGAGGCGATCGCGGTCTAGGGAGCGGTCGATGGACTTCGCCGAACCGCCCGACGCCGCCCCGATCCGCGAGGCCGTGCGCGCGCTGTGCGAGCGCTTCGGCGGCGAGTACTGGCGCGGCCTGGAGCCCGACGGCTACCCCACCGAGTTCGTCGCCGCGCTGACCGAGGCGGGCTGGCTGGCGGCGCTGATCCCGGAGCGCTACGGCGGCTCGGGCCTGCCGCTCGGCACCGCGAGCACGATCCTCGAGGAGGTCTGCGCCGCGGGCGCGAACGCCGGCGCCTGCCACGCGCAGATGTACACGATGGGCACGCTGCTGCGGCACGGCTCCGAGGAGCAGAAGCAGCGCTGGCTGCCGCGGATCGCCTCCGGCGAGTTGCGCCTGCAGGCGTTCGCGGTGACCGAGCCCGACGCCGGCTCGGACACGACGCAGATCAAGACGCGCGCCGAGCGCGGCGGCGAGGGCTGGGTCGTGAACGGGCAGAAGATCTGGACCTCGCGCGCGGCGCACTCCGACCTGATGGTGCTGCTCGCGCGCACGACGCCGCTCGCGGACGCGCCGAAGCGCACGGCCGGGCTGTCGGTGTTCCTGCTCGACATGCGCGACCGCGGCGAGCAGCTTCAGATCAAGCCGATCAAGACGATGATGAACCACGCGACGACGGAGGTGTTCTTCGACGGCCTGGAGCTGCCCGCCGACGCTTTGATCGGCGAGCAGGGCGAGGGCTTTCGCTACATCCTCGACGGGATGAACGCCGAGCGCATCCTGATCGCCTCCGAGTGCATCGGCGACTGCCGCTTCTTCCTCGATCGCGCCGTCGCCTACGCGAGCGGGCGCAACGTCTTCGGGCGGCCGATCGGCGCCAACCAGGGCGTGCAGTTCCCGCTCGCGCAGGCGCACATGGCGATGACGGCGGCGAACCTCGTGCGCTGGAAGGCGGCGTGGCTGTACGACGAGGGCAGGCCCGCGGGCGCGGAGGCGAACATGGCGAAGTACCTCGCCTCCGAAGCCTCCTGGCAGGCGGCGAACGCCGCACTCGACGCCTTCGGCGGCTTCGGCTTCGCGCAGGAGTACGACGTCGAGCGCAAGTTTCGCGAGACGCGCTTGTACAAGACCGCGCCCGTCAACAACAACCTCGTGCAGGCCTTCGTCGGCCAGCACGTGCTCGGGCTGCCGAGGTCATATTGAGCCGGCCATGCCGCGCCGGCGGTTCGCTAGGCGTCTGAGCGCTGAGGGTATTCGTGCACCGAGACCAGCCGCACGGGCCCGTCGATCACGCGGTAGGTGTGCGGGCGGTCGGCGCGGAAGCTGATCAGGTCGCCCTGGTTGAGCGTCTCGGTGAAGGAGTCGGTGCTGATCTCGACGGTGCCCGCCGCGATCGTGATGTGCTCGAACAGCCCCGCGACGTGCGCCTGGGCGTGGCGCACGGCGCCTTCGTCGAGCACGAGCGTGTAGATCTCGATCAGCGCCCCGCCGGTGCGGGTCAGCATGTGCCGCACGACCAGCCCCTCGTCCAGGCCCGCGTCTTCGACCGCGATCACCGAGCCGTCGTCCTCGCGCACGACCGACACGTCGTCCGCGGGCGGCTCGTCGTGGAACAGGCTCGTGAACGGCACGCCAAGCGCCGAGGCCAGTGCCCAGACCGTGTCGATCGAGGGGTTGCCCTGGCCGCGCTCGATCAGCGACACCGTCGACTTCGCCACGCCGGCCTGCTCGGCCAGCGCCGACAGCGTCATGTCCCGCGTCGTCCTCCAACGACGCAGGTTTCGAGCGATCGGCTGTACGGCACCCGGCACCGCGGTAGTTGTATCGCAAGCGCGCATGGACGAATCGGCCAATTTACTCGTATGAATCTTTTATCAGTCTAGTGGACAAAATATCGAACAAGCAGGTAATCTAAGCTTATGAGCGAGCTTGCGCTGAAGTCTGACGCCCGAGCCCAGCTGGAGGACGTCTACCGCGCTCGCACGCCGAATTCTGAGCAGGCGATGGCACGCGCGCGCCGCTACCTGGTCCGCGGGCTGACGCGCGGCTGGGGCTACCACCGCCCCTACCCGCTGGTCGCCAAGCACGGCGAAGGGCCGTGGCTGGTCGATCTCGACGACAACCGTTACGTCGATCTGGCCAACAACGGGCTCAGCCTGATTCACGGCCACGCCTTCCCGCCCGTCGTCGAGGCGCTGCGCGCCGCGGCGCTGCGCGGCTCGGGCTGGCTGGTCCCCTCCGAGGAGCAGATCGAGTTCGCGAGCATGCTCTGCGAGCGCGTCGAGATCTTCGAGCGCGTGCGCTTCACCAACTCCGGCACCGAGTCGGGCATGCTCGCGATGAAAGTCGCCCGCGCCTTCACGGGGCGCCCCGCGGTGCTGAAGTCGATCGACGGCTTCCACGGCTCCTTCGACGATCTGGAGATCGGCCTCTACGACCGGCCCGAGGACCCCGGACGGGTCTACCTCGCCCCCTACGGCGTCGCCGAGGCCTTCGAGCGCAAGCTCGAGGAGCACGGCAGCGAGATCGCCGCCGTCGTGCTGGAGCCGCTGCTGTTCAGCGGCCTCGTCACGACCGCCCCGCCCGGCTTCCTGCGCCGCGTGCAGGAGGCCGCGCAGCGCGCGGGGGCGCTGTTCGTGCTCGACGACTGCCTGATGCTGCGGCTGGCCTACGGCGGCTCCGCCGAGCTGTACGGGCTGCGCCCGGACCTCACGTTCCTGGGCAAGTTCATCGGCGGCGGGCTGCCGATGGGCGTCGTCGGCGGGCGCTCGGAGGTGATGGACGTGCTCGACCCGCACCGCGAACAGCCGCTCTACCACGGCGGCTCGTTCAACGGCAACCTGCTCTCCTCTGTCACCGGCCGCGTCAGCCTCGAGCACTTCACCGCCGAGACGATCGCCGCGATGGACGAGCGCGCCGGCTGGCTGCGCGGCGAGATCGAGCGCGGCGGCGCCGAGCTGGGGCTGCCGCTCACGACCGTCGGCGAGGGCTCTGTGATGGGCGTCTACCTGACCGACGGCCTCGAACGCCACACCGGCAACTTCATGGCGGGCGAAGGCACGCAGCTGCTGCACCTCGCCGCGCTGACGCACGGCGTCTTCATGGGCCCCGGCGGCGAGATCGCGCTTTCGAGCGTCGTCGCCGACGAGGCGCTGGAGCAGGCCAGAGCCGGCCTGCTCGCCGCGCTGGGCGACGTCGCCCGGCTCGCGGCAACGACCGACAACCAATGAACGCGAAGGGAGAGGTGATGGACAAGCAACGCGTCGACAGCCCCTACGGAACGTCCTTCTGCGAGTCGATCTCCTTCGACGGCCCCGGCCGCTGGATCTACATCTCCGGCCAGATCGGCGCCCTCGAGGACGGGACGATGGTCAAAGACACGTTCCTGGCCGAGGCCGAACAGTGCTTCGCCCGCATCCGCCAGGCCGTCGAGAAGGCCGGCGCCCGGATGGAGGACGTCGTCAAGATCACCGGCTTCGTCACCGGCACCGAGTTCTACCCCGACTACGACATCGCGCGTGGCAAGGCGTTCGAGGGCTTCCCGCCCAGCAGCGCCACCGTCCAGATCGCGGGGCTCGTCGCCGACGCGCGCGTCGAGATCGAAGCCGTCGCGTTCGTGCCCGCGAGCTGAGCGCTGCCGCAGCCCGCTGCCGTGCGGCAGGCTTAGGGCATGCGTTGGTCCGCACACATCTCCTGGCTGTTCACCGAGCTGCGATACCTGGAGCGGCCCGCCGCCGCGCGGGCCGCGGGCTTCGACACGATCGAAACCGCCTGGCCCGAGGAAGAGCGCGACCGGGCCGGGCTCGCCGATGCGGTGCGCGACGCGGGCATCGAGGTCGCGCTGCTGAACTGCCCCGCAGGTGACACCGGGCACGGCGAGCGCGGCTTCGTCAACGACGCGGCGAGGCGGGTGGAGGCGGAGCGCGCGCTCGACGAAGCGATCGCGCTTGCCGGGGCGATCGGCGCGCCGAGCCTCAACCTGCTCGTGGGGCGTGCGCTGCCGGGCACCCCCGCGGACGAGCAGCGCGAAACGATCATCGCGGCGCTGCGTATTTTCGCTCCACGCGCCGCCGCGGCCGGCCTGCGCATCCTGCTGGAGCCCGTCAACGCGATCGAGAACCCCGGCTTCCTCGCGCCCACGCCCGATGCCGCCGCCGCGCTGATCGACGCCGCGGGCGCCGAGCACCGCGAGCAGCTCGGCCTGCTGCTCGACGTCTACCACGTCGCCCGCGCGGGCGACGACCCCGCCGCGGCGATCGACCGCCACCGCGGCATGATCGGCCATGTGCAGGTCTCCGACCACCCCGGGCGTGGCGCGCCCGGCACGGGCTCGCTGCCGTTCCCGCGGCTGTTCGAGCGGCTGCGCGCCGTCGGCTACGAAGGCGCCGTCGGGCTGGAGTACGACCCGCGCGGCCCGACCGAGCCGACGCTCGGCTTCATGCCCTAGTGCGCTTTGTAGGTGAAGCGGTCGGCCTTTGTGACCGCGCTCGTGCCGCCGGGCGTCGTCACCGTCACGTCGACCTTGCCCGGCGTGCCCGGCGGCGACTGCGCCGTGATCCGTGTGCCGGATTCGACCGTGAAGCTCGCCGTCGCCGTGCCGAAGTGAACCGCGGTCGCGGCGGTCAGGTAGCCGCCTTCGATCGTCACCGAGGTGCCGCCCGCCGCGGGCCCTTTGTTCGGTGAGACGGATGCGACAACCGGTGCGAGCGGCGTCGCCGGGCGCGTGAAGAACCACACCGCCCCGCCTTCGCCGTCGTCGGGGCCGCCGATCACGGCCGTGCCGCCGTCGGCCGAGAGCGCGGACCCCCAGCCGAACTCGGCTTCGCCCGACATTTCGCCGCCTACGAGCTTCGTGCCCTGCTGCGCCCATTTCGAGCCCGAACGCGAGAACAGCCAGGCCGCACCGACGAATTCGTGGTCGTAGCGGTAGCCGATCAGCGCGCTCTGCCCGTCCGCGGACAGCGACAGGCTCGGCAGTACCGCGTGCCGGCAGCCGCAGCCGAGGTTCGCGTCGTTGGGTTCGAGCTGCGGACCGACCGACCAGCTCGTGCCGGAGCGTTCGAGCACCGACGCGCCCCACTCGCGTTTCGCCGCGAGCGCCGTGTTCCCGTCGCCGTCGAGCGCCGTCGCGCCGCCGCGGGGCACGATCGGGCCGGCCTGCTTCGTCCATTTCGAGCCCGAGCGTACGTACACCGTCTCGGCGCCCTGTTCGCGGGCGAATTCTTCTTCGGGCACGATCGGCGAGCTGCCGATCATCAGCGTGTCGCCGTCGCCGGAGAGCGCGATGCTGGTGCCGAAGCCGTTCCCGCACATGCAGGCCTGTTCGTGGGCGCCCTCGAACTTGCGCTCCTGGGTGTGCCCTTCGGCGAAGTGCGGAGCCGTCGTCTTGACGACGAACGCGGTGTTGGCGACCGGCTCGCCGACCGCGCCCTCGGTGCCGTCGGCCGACAGAGCCACGCTCGTGCCGGCGCGCCCTTTGATCCCCTTCCGGGCCGACGCAGGGTCCACGAGTTCGTAGCCGACCTGCTGCCAGGTCGTTCCCGAGCGACGGAAGAGACATGCCGCGCCGACACCTTCCTCGAAGCCGGGCTCCCCGAGCAGCGCGGTGTTGCCGTCGGCCGACAGCGCGACGCTTCTGCCGAGTTCGGTGCCCGGGTGAATTCCCGGGACCACGAGCCGTTCCTGGAGCGCCCAGGTTCCGCCACTGCGCACGTAGACGCCGACGACGCCTGAGCCTTTGTCGTAACCCGGCGCGCCGACCAATGCCGTGTCGCCGTTGGCGGAGATCGCGACCGCCGTGCCGAATTCGCCGCTCAGGAGGGGCGGCGGCACGATCTTCGGGCCCTGCTGCGTCAGGTTGCCGGCGGCGTTCGCCGAAGCGGCCGGCATGAGCGCCGCGATCGCCATGGCGGCGGCGATCACAAGGGCCAGACGGCGAGGAACACGACGGTTCTTGCTAGGCGCCGGAATTCGGCGAGCATACAGAATCGCTCGCGGGCGGAGAACCGCTGCGCCGGCAGCCCGGCTGCGACGCCGAGCGGAGCGCGGAGCGACTACGCCGCCTGGCAGGGCGAGCGGCTACGCCGCCTGGGAGCGCGAGCGGCTACGCCGCGCCGACCGTCGCGCCCGCGCGTGCCAGATCCGCGAGCGCGTCGCCCAGCGCGGCGCCGACCTCGGCGATCTGCTCGTCGGAAAACGCCGTGCAGATCCCGAACTCGCCGCCGCTGCCGTAGTAGACGCCGTGGTTGAGGGCCGCCAGGTGCAGCAACGCCGTGGCCTTCCAGTCGATCTCGCCGTCGGGGCGATCGAGCACGTACAGCCCGAAGGCGGAGGCGAAGCCCTGCGTGCGGACCGGGACGCCGAGCTCCTGCGCGGTCTTCTCGATCCCCTCGCGCAGGGTCGCGGCCTGGGCGTCGATGCGGGCGATCGCCGCCGCGGTCAGGTCGCGCATCGCGATCTGACCCGCGACGCACCCGAGCAGGTTGCCGTTGAACGAGCCGCCGTGGTAGAGCGCGTCCTCGCCGCCGGGCAGCTCGAACGGCGACATCAGCTCGCGCCGCGCGGTGATCGCGCCGACCGGGAGGCCGCCGCCGATCCACTTGCCGAAGCAGGTGATGTCAGGGGCCGCGACGCCGAAGCGCTCGGTCGAGCCGCCCTCCGCCAGGCGCGACATCAGGCAGTCGTCGAGAATGTAGAGCACGCCTTCGCGCCGCGCCAGCTCGCGCAGCTCGTTCAGGAAGCCATCCGGCGGCGGCGTCACCACGCCGGTGTACTGGACCGGCTCGACGATGATCGCCGCGACCTCGCCCGCGTTGCGCTCCAGCGCCGCGGCGTAGGTGTCGATCTCGCCGAACGTCGCGAGCGCCATCCGCCCGGGGTCCTCGTCCTGGCCCGCCAGCCCGACCTCGAGGTCGTCGTAGGAGCCGTGGTAGGCGTGCCACGCCTTGACCACCACGCGCTTGCCCGTCACGTGGCGGGCGAGTTTCACCGCGAGCATCGTCGCCTCGGTGCCGGTATTCGCGAAGCGCGCCTGCTCGGCGCCGGGAAAGCGCCCGCACAGCAGCTCGGCGAAGTCGATCTGGGCGTCGGAGGCTCCCGGCCAGGCGGTGCCGCGGCCCAGCGCCTCGCGCAGCGCCTCCTCGACCGGCCCGTAGGCATGGCCGTGCATCAGGCTGAGCCCGTTGCTGAACATGTCGAAGTAGCGGTGGCCGTCGACGTCGAACACGCACGGCCCGCTGCCGCGCTCGAACACCACCGGGTAGGGCGCGAACCAGGCCAGCGTGCGCGTGATCCCGGAGGGCATGTACGCGCTCGCGCGCCGCATCAGCCGCGCCGAGCCCTCGGTGCGCTTCAGATACTCCTGCTCGATCGACGTCAGCTCGCCCTCGGACATCTCGAACCTCGTTCTTCTCCTCGTGTGCCGGCCCCTGCTCCCGAGGAGCCGTCAAGTTGTCAGTCGCCAGATACGGCCATTGGTTGTCAACGCTTTTGCATATCGACCGTTTGGTTTACAAGCATAACCTTGTGGTAGCCGCCTTGCAAGCTCATTTCTCGCCGTCGCGCCCGGCGGCGGCGCGCCGCTCGCGCAGCTGCGCCCGCCGCGCCTCGGTCGCGGGCTCGTCCAGCGCGAAGCCCGTCGCCCCCGGCTGCTCGGAGAGCACCACGCCGTAGACGTCGCTCGCCGCCCCGGGCGTCACCCAGCGTTCGAGCACGTCCGCCAGCACCGCCCGCGGGTCGCGCTCCAGCGGGTCGCCGTAGCCGCCGCCGCCCGCCTCCACGCCGCGGATCCACTCCCCCGGCCGGAGCGTCGAGTCGCCGATCGCCTCGACCTGCCGCTCGCTGCCGTCGGCGGCGACCTCGTGCGCGGAGGCCGCCGTCCCAGGCAGCCCGCCGCGCACGCCCTTCGCTGGGTGGCGCGCGTAGTCGGCCATGTAGAAGACGCGCATCGGCGTCGCGCGCGGGCCGTAGATCACCTCGGAGGCCGGGCCGCCGCGCAGCCGCCCCGCGCCGCCGGAGTCCGCCAGCAGCCGCAGCGAGCGGAAGCGCAGCGGATACGTGCGCTCCAGCATCTCGACGCTGTCGATGTAGATCGTCTTCGAGCAGTCCGGCATCGCGTAGGTGATCCAGCCGTCGCAGTGGGGCGAGGCCGGCCCGCCGTTGTTGCCGATCACGAACTCCGAGACGTAGGGATCGCCGCCAGCGCCGTCGTCACCCGCGGGGTAGGTGCCGGAGAAGACCGCGTAGCCGACGCCCATCGCCCCCGCCCCCTCCGCGAGGCCCTGTCCCTCGCCGAGCTGGCAGAAGGCGCTCTGCGCCGCGTTGATGATCCGGTTCAGGACGTTCGTCGTGGAGACGGAGGCCGAGTAGGGCTCGACCAGGCCGCCGGCGATCGAGCCCTCGCGCAGCAGCACCTCCACGCGCCGGAACGAGCCCGCGTTGCGCGGCACGTCGTCCTCCAGGCAGTTCAGGAGCGCGATCGTGCAGCCGCCGCGCGCGCAGTACTCCGAGACGTTCAGCCCGAACGGGATGCAGTCGGGGTTCTCGCGCAGGTCGAACACCACCCTGCCCTCCTCCGGCTTGACCTCGACGCTCACGTTCACCTCGACGCCCTCCGGCAGGCCCGGGATCGGGTCGTGCCTGCCGCTCGCGCGCAGCGTCGCCGCGGGCAGCTTGCGGATCGCCTGGTCCATCACGCGCTCCGAGTAGTCCAGCCACTCGCGCACGAACGTCTTGATCGTGTCCTTGCCGTAGCGCGCGACGACCTCCTGCACGCGCCGTTCGCCGATCCTGGCCGCGCCCACCGCCGCGAGGAAGTCGCCGTACCAGACGTCCGGCACGCGGATCCGTTTGCGGCACATGCGGATGATGTCCTGCACGTCCTCGAAGTCCTGCTGGACCTTCACCGCCGGGAACACCAGCCCGCCCTCGGCGTAGACGTCCTCCACGTAGGTGACGTATGTCGAGGGTTCGGCGTTGCCGCAGTCGGCCTGGTGCGCCTTCGCCGAAGCCGTGAACATGTGCTCGCCGTCGACGAACACCGGCACCAGGATCGTGTGGTCGGCCGTGTGCGTGTTGCCCAGGATCGGGTCGTTGTGCAGGTAGGCGTCGCCCTCCGCGAGGTCGGGGTGCAGCTCGCGCATCGAGCGCGTCTGCAGGCCCGCGCCGAGCACGTGCACCTGGAGACCCTCCGCCGCCGCGAAGAGCTGATCGTCCGCGGTGATGATCGAGCAGGAGAAGTCGCGCGCCATGTTGATGATCGAGGAGCGCCCCGTGCGGAACAGCGTGTTCGTCATCTCGCGCACGATCGCTTCGAAGCGGTTCGCCAGCACCGCCATCAGCGTCGGGTCCAGATCGCGGGAGGCGGCCTGCTGCGGGGCGCCGCCGGCCGCGGGCCGGGAGGTGGCGTCAGGCATCGCTCGTCAGCTCCAATCTGTAGTTGCCCAGCTCGCTGACGTGCGCGCGCCAGCCGGGGTAGACGACGATCGTCGTCTCGGGCTCGACGATCAGCGCCGGGCCGTCGACGGTCTCGCCCGTGGCGAGCCCACCGCCCTCGTGCACGTCGATCTCGACCTCGCCCAGCTCCGGGAAGTAGGCGACGCGGCGCGAGGCGGTGCGCTCGCTCGCTGCGCGCTCGGCCGCCAGCGGCGGCTTCGAGGTGCCCGCGACGACGCGCCCCTTCCACTGGCTCAGCTCGATCCGCTGGCCCGGCTCGCGCACGGCGAAGATCCGCTCGTGGGCGTCGTGGAAGCTCTGCTCGAACTTCGCCAGCGCCGCCTCGTCGTCGATCCCCTCGCCGTCCAGCGGGATCGACAGGTCCCAGACCTGGTAGGCGTAGCGCGCCTCGGCGAAGTAGCGCCGCCGCACCTCGCCCGCGACGCCCGGCGGCAATTCGGACTCGAACGCCGCCATCCGTTCGCGCAGCGCCGCGAGCGTCGCGCTCACGCCCTCGAAGTCGAACTGCTGCGTGCTCGTCACGTGCGGCGCCGTCAGCTCGCGGACGATGTCGGAGTGCTGGCCGCCGAACGCCGACAGCACGCCCGCGGCGCGGGGTATCAGCACTTCGCGGCAGCCCAGCTCGCGCGCGATCGCGAGGATCGTCAGCCCCGCGGCGCCGCCCCCCGCGACGAGCGTCGAGTCACGCGGGTCGACGCCCTCGTTCACGGTCAGTTCGCCGATCGCCGCGATCATCCGCTCGTTCGCGATCGACAGCACCGCGTGCGCCGCCTCGCGCGATGAGACGCCGAGCGCTTCGGCGAGATCAGCGAGCGCCGCGCCGGCGGCGCTCTCATCCAAACTCATCTTGCCGCCCAGGAACCGCTCCGGGTCGATGTAGCCGAGCACCAGCGCGGAGTCCGTCACTGTCGGGCGGGTGCCGCCGAGCCCGTAGCAGGCGGGTCCGGGGTCGGCGCGCGCGCTCTCGGGACCGACCCGCAAGAGGCCGCCGGGATCGACCCAGGCGATCGAGCCGCCGCCCGCGCCGATCGAGCGCACGTCGACGGAGGAGAGGCCCGTGAGGTGCCCCGCGAACGGTTCGCCCAGCCAGGTCTCGCTCGTGAAGACGAGGTCGCCCGCGCGCACGAGCGAGACGTCGAAGCTGGTCCCGCCGGTGTCGCAGACGATCACGTCGCCGGAACCCGTCTCAGCCTCCGCGACCGTGCGCGCCGCCACGGGCGCCAGCGAGGGCCCCGAGCGCACGGACCACAGCGGGCTCTCGATCAGCTCCCCCATCGGCACGACGCCGCCCGCGGAGCTCGCGGCGAGCAACTCGCCCGTGAAGCCCTCCGCCTCCAGGCCGCTCGCGATCTCCGGCAGGTGGCGCTGCATCAGCGGCTTCAACGAGGCGTCGATCGCGGTGCCCGAGCCGCGCCGGTACTCGCGCACGATCGGGTTCACCTGATGGGAGAGCGAGTACGGCACGTCCGGTAGCTCCGCCTCGATCAGCGCACCCAGCGCCAGCTCGTGCGCGGGGTTCGCGGTGGCCCACAGCAGGCACACCGCGACGGCCTCTGCCTCCAGTTCACGCGCGCGCGCGAGGCAGGCGCGCGCGGCGTCCTCCTCCAGGGGCTTCGCCACCGCCCCGTCGGCGTCGATCCGCTCGGGGATCTCGAGCGTCAGCCGGCGCGGCACGTAGGGCTCCGGGAACGGGCGGCTGTAGTCGTACGGGCGCAGCGAGCCGCCCTCGCGCCGCACGAGGATGTCGGGGAAGCCCTCGGTGCAGAGGAACGCCGTGCGCGCCGTCGTCCCCTCGAGGATCGCGTTCGTCGCCTGGGTCGTCGAGAAGATGAACAGCGAGGCGCGGCCCAGCAGCTCGGGCAGCGGTTCCTGCAGCTCGTCCGCCGCGCGCTGGAGCGCCGCACGCAGCCCGTCGAACAGGCGTGCCGGCTGCGTGAGCGCCTTCGCGATCGTCATCCTGCCGCGCTCGTCGCTGACGACGACGTCGGTGAACGTCCCGCCGATGTCGCAGGTGATGCGGGCGGTCGCGGGCTCGCTCACTGCGCGGGCACCGGTCCGAGCACGTACGGCCCCAGCTTGTCGGCGATCTCGCGCGAGCGGTGCTCGACCTCCAGCAGCCGCGGCGGCGCGGGCGACTGCTCCGCCAGCTGCGCGCGGCGCGCGGCGGTCGCCTCGGCGTCGAGCCCGCCGTCGCGGATCACGACGCCGTAGGCCTCTTCGGCCTGCTCGCGGCTGACCCAGCCGTCGGCGACGTCGCGCACGACGCGCTCCAGCGAGCGCTCCCACGGCCGCCCGTAGCCCGCGCCCGCGGCGGAGGTCGCGAGCACCGTCTCGCCCGGCTTCAATACCTGCTCGCCCCAGCCGGGCAGCGGCTCGACCGAGCCGTCGACGCGGCGCAGGAATTGCCTGGCCGGTGCCCCGGGGTAGCCACCGCGGGCGCCGAGCGCCGCGTGCACGTAGCCGTCGGTCGACCACATCGCCTCGATCTCGGTGTCGGCGGGGCCGTACTCGACGTAGCAGGCCGGCGCGCCGCGGTGGCGCCCGGGGCCGCCGCTGTCGGCGACGATCTCATCGGCCCACACGACGATCGGGTAGAGCAGCTCGTCGACCTCGGTGGAGTCGCGCATCATCAGCCCGCCGTCGCCCACCTCGCCCGAGACGAGCCAGCCGTCGCCGCGCGCGTGGCCCGCGCCACAGGTCAGACCGATGATCATCAGGTTCACGAAGGGAGAATCGTCGTGGCGCGGGTCCTTGCCGGAGATGTCCGCCACCGACGCGGTCAGCGTGCCCGTCTCGGCCATGCCGAAGCCGTCGGCCAGCTCGGCGATCGCGCGCTGGGTCGCGTTCGCGACGCGGTCGGCGATGCCGGTCGTCGCGGTTGAGCAGCTCGCGGGGTGGACCGGGATGCCGGCGATGCAGTTCTCGCGGATCAGCACGTCCAGGCGGCGGAAGCTGCCCGCGTTCTGGGGCACCGTCGTCGGCAGGCTGTTGAAGACGCCGATCATCGCCGCGGTGCGGCTCGTCGCCTCCGTCAGGTTGATGCCGCAGGGCATGCAGTCGGGGTTCTCGCGCAGGTCCACCTGCACGCGCGCGTTCTCGGGGTCGATGTCCACCGTCACCTTCACCGGGACGCCGTCCTCCGCGCCGTCGACCGGCATCGGGTCGTGCTTGTTGTGCGCGACGCTGCGCCCCGCGGGCATCTTGCGGATCGCCGCGGCCATCATCTCCTCGCTGTAGTCGAACCACGCGCCGGTGTAGGCGTGCAGCGTCTCCCAACCCAGCTCCTCGCCCAGGCCCAGCAGCTCGCGTTCGCCGATCCGCGCGGCGCCCACCATGCCGATGTAGTCCGCGTACCAGACGTCCGGCACGCGGATCCGCGTGCGGCACATCTCGATCACGTCGGGGACGTCCCGGTAGTCGCGCTGGACCTTCACGCCCGGGAAGATCAGCGCGCCCTCGTTGTAGACGTCGCGGGCGTTCGCCCACAGCGTCGTGGGCATCGAGTTGCCGATGTCGGCCATGTGCGCCTTGACGATCGCCGTGAAGCGGTGCTCGCCGTCGGCGACGACCGGCACCAGCAAGCAGTGGTCGCCGGCGTGGGAGTTGCCGTGGTAGGGGGAGTTGTGCAGGAAGGCGTCGCCCGCGTGCAGCTCGGGGTGCAGCCGCGCGAGCGAGGCCGAGACGAGGTCGGGGCCGGCCATCACGTGGATCGGCAGGCTCTCGGCGGTCGCGAGCATCTCGTGCTCGCGGGTGACGACGGCGCAGGAGAAGTCGCGCGCGGTGTTCAGCACCGAGGAGCGGGCCGTGCGGAACAGCGTGTTCGTCATCCGCCGCACGATCCCCTGGATGCGGCTGGTGATCACCGCCAGCGCGACGGGGTCGAAGTCGCGCTGGCCGGCGCGGACGACCTGGCTCTCAGCCGTTGACGGCGCCGGCATCGGGCTGCCCTCCCCTCTGCCCGGCGCCCTGCTCCGGCGCGATCACGAGGCCCGTGCCCGCGCGCCGCTCGACGCTCGCGCCCGGCTCGACGACGACGGTGGTCAGCGGCGATTCGACGATCGCGGGGCCCGCGATCGAGGCGCCCTCGTCGAGCGCGTCGAGCGAGCGGACCGGCGTGCGCAGCAGCCCGTGGCCCGGGAAGTAGGCGTCGCGCTCGGCCTCGATCGCCTGGGGGGCCTGCGTCAGACGCCCTTCGGAGCGGCTCTGAAGCGGGCACACGACACGGGCGCGGAGCGCGACGATTTCGACCGCCGAGCGCTCGTCCAGCACGGCGAAGATCTCCTCGTGCAGGCGGCGGAAGTCGGCGAGCAGCGTCTCGACCGCCGCGGCCTGCGCCTCGCCGGAGAAGCGCTCGGCGCGCAGCGGCACGTCGATCTGCCAAACCTGGCGCGCCAGCCGCGCCTCGGCGATCAGCTCGACGCGATGGTCCTCGGCGCCGATCTGCGCCGCGAAGGCGCGGCAGCGCTCGCGCAGCTCGTCGAGCACAGCGTCGACGCGCTCGCCGTCGAACTGCTCGCTGGAGGTGAAGCAGGCGGCGGAGAAGTCAGCGGACAGGTCGGCCATCAGCGCGCCGGCGGCGCTGAGCACCGCGCCGGTCTCGGGGATCACCAGCGCGCGGCAGCCCAGCCGGCGCATGATCGCGCCGCTGTTCAGGCCCGCGGCGCCGCCGCCGCCGATCAGCACCGCGCCGCGCGGGTCGATCCCGGCGTCGACGGTGATCTCGGTGATCGCCTGCACCATGTGCTCGGTGGCGAGCGCCACGATCGCGGAGGCGGCCTCGTGCGTGTCGAGGCCGAGCGGGCGCGCGACGTCCCGATCGATCGCCGCGCGCGCGCTTCCCTCGTCCAGTTTCATCGCCCCGCCCAGGAAGCGCTCGGCGTCCAGGTAGCCGAGCGTCAGGCAGGCGTCGGTCACGGTCGGCAGCTCGCCGCCGCGCCCGTAGCAGGCGGGGCCTGGGTCGGCGCCCGCGCTCTGCGGCCCGACGTGCAGCAGGCCGCCGTCGTCGATCCAGGCGATCGAGCCGCCGCCGGCGCCGATGCTCTTGACGTCGACGGCCGGGAAGCCGGTGATGTGCCCGGTCAGCGGCTCGCCGAGCCAGGTCTCGCGCGTCATCGGGATGCGCCCGTCGCGCACGACCGAGACGTCGTAGCTGGTGCCGCCGGTGTCGGCGACGATCGCGTGCTGGGCGCCCTCGTCCGCCCGGGCGAAGAAGCGCCCGGCGACCGGCGCCATCGCGGGGCCGGAGTTGATCGAGGTGATCGGGATGCCCGCCGCTTCGCGCGCATGCATCAGGCCGCCGGCGGTCGAGATCACCAGCAGCTCGCCGCCGAAGCCGGCGTCGCGCAGCTCCTGCTCGAGGTTGTCCAGGTAGCGCGTCATCAGCGGCTTCAGCGAAGCGTCGATCGCGGTCGAGGAAGCGCGCCGGTACTCGCGCAGCGTCGGGTTCAGCGCGTGCGAAAGCGTGTGGGGCACGCCGGGCAGGTGGCGCTCCAGCAGCTCACCGACGCGCTGCTCGTGGACGGGGTTGACGATCGACCACAGCAGGCACACGGCGACGGCCTCGACGTCGAGCTCGGCGAGGCGCTCGATCGTCGCGACGGCCGCGTCCTCGTCCAGCTCACGCAGCACGCGACCCTGCGCGTCGATCCGCTCGGCGGCCTCGAACGTCAGCGCGCGCGGGATGTAGGCGTCGGTGTACTCGACGCTCCAGTCGAACGCGCGGCTGCGCCCGCCTTCGCGGAGCAGCAGCATGTCGCGGTGGCCCATCGTCGTGATCAGCGCGGTCTTCGCGGTGTTTCCGGTCAGCACTGCGTTCGTGGCGCGCGTCGTGCCGTGGATCAGCATCGTGATCTGCGCCAGCAGCTCCGCCCGCTCCAGCCCGAGCCCCTGCGCCGCGAGCGCCAGCACTTCGAGGATGCCGCGGATCGGGTTCTCGGGCGTGGTCGAGCACTTGAAGATCCGCACCTCGCCCTCGTGCTCGAGAGCCAGGTCGGTGAACGTGCCTCCGGTGTCAATTGCGCAGCGCACTGCCTATCCACCTCGCGTCGATTCGGCCGCCCCGATGCAGCCGAACTATAGGCTACCCGATTCTTATACCGATTGATCGGTTTAGGACAGGAATATGAGAAGGGGCGGCCCTTTCGGGCCGCTTCGCTCTGATCGGCGACTGCGGGAGCGTCGCTCGGCGCGCAAGTCCGGCGACGGTCGCGCGGAGCCCTCGGCGATCGCGTTGGGCCCAGCGCGCGAGCCTCCGCTCAGCCCTCGGGTACGAAGGCGACGGCGTCGATCTCGATGTGGGCGCCGACGAGCAGCCCCGCGACCTGGACGGTGGCGCTGGCGGGCAGCATGTCGCCGAAGCGCCGTTCGCGCACGGCGGCGTAGTCGGCGTATTCGTCGAGAACGGTGATGAAGGCGTTGATCTTCACGATCTGCGAGAAGTCGGCGCCGGCCTGGTTGAGGACCTTCTCGATGTTGTCGAAGGTCGCTTCGGCCTCGGCGCCCATGCCGCCGTCGACGACCTTGCCGTCGCGCCCGAAGCCGACGTTGCCGGAGACATAGATCGTGCGTCCGGCCCCTGAGGTGGTGACGGCGTCGGCGAAGCCGGCGGCGGGGTTGTTCGTGAGGCGCTCGATGCTCATTCGCTACTCCCTTTGCTCGGCCTGAGTTTTTGCAAATCGATCACTCGATATGCGACTATAGGACCGCTTGCGGGGGTTCGCAAGCGAGTTCGATGGCGCGAATGAGACGCCTTGCTCACAAGATAGGATCATGCTGCTGCGGGCGTTTGCCGGACGGCGGCGGGCTCGATCTCGACTAGGGTCCGGCGCGGACGGCCGGCAGGGAATCGACGGGAAGGGGCCACTGTGCCAAAGCTCGGGATGGGGCCGATACGACGGGAGCAGATCTGCCGCGCGGCGGCGACCGTGATCTCGCGCGAGGGCTTCGCCGGCACGACGATGCGGATGGTCGCCGAGGAGGCGGGGGTGAGCACGGGGATGCTCAACCACTACTTCGCGAACCGCCAGGACCTCCTCCAGCAGGCGTTGGTGTTCGTCTCCGAGCGGGCGCAGGCGCGGATGCGCGCCGCGATCGAGGACGTGCCCGCGGGGCGCGGGCGGCTGGCGGCGCTGCTCGACAGCGCGCTGGAAGAGGGCCAGGAGGTCGATGAGACCTGGCGCGTGTGGATCAACGCCTACGGCGAGGCGGTGCGGCTCGCGGGCCTGCGCCACACGATCGAGTCGCGGCTGATCAGCTGGTACGAGCTGCTGGACAAAGCGCTCGAAGGGCTGGTGTCGGCGGAGCGCAACGGCGAGATCCCGTGGGCGTGGCGCCTGGACGCGATCCTGAACGGCCTGACGCTCCAGGCGCTCACCTCCGAGGCGGCGCTGGACAGCAAGCGGATCCGCGACGAGGTGATCCGCACGCTGCTTGGCGAGAGCTGAGCGGGGCGATTGCGCGCCGCGGACGTCCTTGGTACGTTCTATCGGTCCGCGCTCTGATATATCGAACGCCTCGATCGAGGCGGGTCGCTGGATCGGGGCGAACGCAGTCGAGCGAAGCACGGAGTGATGGCGGGCATGCGGTTGGCGGCTGATACCGGCGGCACGTTCACCGACCTGGTGGTCGAAGCGGGCGACGACGTGCGCCTGTACAAGGCGTCGACGACGCCGCACGAACCGGCGGTGGGAATCCTCGACGCGATCGCCCTCGCCGCGGCGGACGCGGGCCGCGAGGTGGGCGACTTCCTGGGCTCGGTGGAGCTGTTCATCCACGGCACGACGCGCGCGATCAACGCGATCCTGACGGAGACCACCGCGCGCACGGCGCTGCTGTGCACGCGCGGGCACCCCGACATGCTGCTGCTGCGCGAGGGCGGGCGCACCGAACCGTTCAACTGGAGCTACGGCTTCCCGGACCCCTACATCCCGCGCGCGCTGACGTACGAGATCGCCGAGCGGATCGGCTCGCAGGGCGAGGTGGTGCAGGAGCTGGACGAGGCCGCGGCGGTCGCGACGATCGGCCGGCTCGCCGCGGACGGCGTCGAGTCGGTGGCGGTCTGCCTGCTGTGGTCGATCGCGAACCCCGTCCACGAGCAGCGCGTCGGCGAGCTCCTGGAGGAGCATCTGCCGGGCGTGCCGTACACGCTCTCGCACGCGCTGAACCCGACGCTGCGCGAGTACCGCCGGGCCTCCTCGACGGCGATCGACGCCTCGCTGAAGCCGCTCATGACGGAGTACCTGGACAACCTCGAAGGGCGCCTGCGCGAGGCGGGCTTCGGCGGGCGGCTGCTGATGGTGACCTCGAGCGGCGGCGTGGTCGACGCCGAGGACATGGCCGCGGCGCCGATCCACTCGATCAACTCGGGCCCGGCGATGGCGCCGATCGCCGGGCGCCACTACGCGGCGCTCGACGGCGACAGCGAGAGCGCGGTGGTCGCCGACACGGGCGGCACCAGCTACGACGTGACGCTCGTGCGCCGCGGGCGCATCCCGGTGACGCGCGAGACGTGGCTGGGGATCGAGTACGAGGGGCACATCACGGGCTTCCCGGCGGTCGACGTACGCAGCGTGGGCGCGGGCGGCGGCTCGATCGCCTGGATCGACGCCGGCGGGCTGCTGCACGTGGGGCCGCAGAGCGCGGCCGCCGACCCCGGCCCGATCTGTTACGGGCGCGGCGGCACGCAGCCGACGGTGACCGACGCCTGCGTGGTGCTCGGCTACATCGACCCGGACTACTTCCTGGGCGGCGACATGGCGCTCGACGCGGAGGGCTCGCGCGTGGCGATCGAGCGGCAGATCGCGGCGCCCCTGGGACTGGACGCCGGCGAGGCGGCGGCGGCGATCATGGCGGTCGCGACCGAGCGGATGGTGCAGGCGATCGAGGAGATCACGGTGATGCAGGGGGTCGACCCGCGCAGCGCGGTGCTCGTCGGGGGCGGCGGCGCGGCGGGCCTGAACGCGGTGGCGATCGCGCGGCGGCTGGGCTCGCGGCGCGTGGTGATCCCGCAGGCGGGCGCGGTGCTGAGCGCGCGCGGCGCGCTGATGAGCGACCTGACGAGCGAATACGCCGCGGCGCTGTTCACGGGCTCGGACGACTTCGACCACGAGGGTGCGCAGGCGGTGCTGGACGGCCTGCGCGCGCGCTGCGAGGAGTTCGCGCAGCGCAACGGCGCCGCGGGGCAGGCGGAGATCGAGTACGTGGCCGAGGCTCGCTACCGCCATCAGGTGTGGCAGCTGGACGTGCGCCTGCAGGAGGGCCGACTCGCCACGAGCGAGGATCTCGCGCAGCTGGTCGAGGGCTTTCACTCGATCCACGACGAGGTCTACGCGGTGCGCGACGAGCGCGCGGTGATCGAGATCGTGAACCTGCGCGCGCGCGTGAGCTGCCGCCTGGAGGGCGCCGCCCGGGACAAGCTGGCGACCGAGCGCGGCGACGGCGTCTCGGGGATGCGCAGCGTCTACTTCAGCGGCGCGGGCGCCGTCAACGCGGCGATCCTGCGGCTGGAGGCGATGACCCCGGGCGCCCAGTTCTCCGGCCCGGCGATCGTGGAGTCCTCGTTCACGACGATCGTGCTGAACCCGGGCGCCACGGCGGAACGGACGCCGAGCGGCAGCCTCGCGATCGTGCCGGGGGCGCTGGAGCTGGCGGGCCAGGCGCCCGGCGGCGACGCGGCAGGCGCGGCGGAGGCGGTGCGCTGATGGCGCGCGACGTCGTGGGGCTGGCGGTGATGACGAACCGCATGGAAGGCGTCGTGCGCAAGATGACGAACACGCTGTTCCGCACGGCGCGCTCGACGGTGCTGAACACGGCGCGCGACTTCTCGTGCTGCATCGTGACCGCGAACCACGAGATGCTCGTGATGGCGGAGTCGCTGCCGATCCACGTGATCTCGGGCCCGGACAAGATCAGCCGCTGGCTGCGCGAGTTCCACCCCCACCCGAGGCGGGGCGACGCCTTCATCCACAACTCCCCCTACCACGGCAACTCGCACGCGGGCGACCATTGCATCGTGGTGCCGGTGATCGACGACGAGGGCCGCCAGCGGGCGACGGCGGTGGTGAAGGCGCACATGGCGGACATCGGCAACTCCGAACCGACGACGCTGATGGCGACGGCGCGCGACGTCTACGAGGAGGGCGCGCTGATCTTCCCCTGCGTGAAGATCCAGGAGGACTACCGCGACGTCGATGACGTGGTGCGGATGTGCATGTCGCGGATCCGCGTGCCGGAGGACTGGTACGGCGACTACATCGGCATGATCGGCGCGGGGCGTGTCGGCGAGCGCGAGCTGTTGAAGGTGGGCGAAGAGGTGGGCTGGGACGCGTTCGACCGCTACGTGGCGGACTGGCTGGACTACAGCGAGGAGCGGATGCGCGCGACGATCCGCCGGCTCCCGAAGGGCACGCGCACGGGCTATGACATCCACGACGCGGTGCCGCTGCGCGGCGTGGAGAACGGCGTGCCGCTGAAGGTGACGGTCACCGTGGACCCGGAGGCGGCGGAGATCGAGGTCGACCTGCGCGACAACCCGGACTGCCTGCCGTGCGGCCTGAACCTGACCGAATCGACCGCGGCGACCTCGTCGCTGATCGGCGTCTTCAACAGCATCGAGGACCGCGTCCCGCGCAACACCGGCAGCGGCCGCGCGGTGAAGGTGCTGCTGCGCGAGAACTGCTGCGTCGGCATCCCGGTGCACCCGGCGAGCTGCTCGATGGCGACCTCCGGCATCGCCGAGCGCCTGGCGGGGATCGTGCAGCGGGTGATGGCGGAGTTCGAGGACGGCCTGGGGATGGCCTCGACCGGCCCGGAGTGCCCGCCGGCGGTGGCGGGGCTCTCCGGCCGCGACCCGCGCCACGGCGACGCGCCGTTCGTGGACATGATGATCCTGGGCAACTCCGGCGGCGCGGGGCACCCGCACGGCGACGGCTGGATGACGAACGGCGAGACGAGCGACGGCGGCTCGATGATGCGCGACTCGACGGAGGTGCTGGAGCTGCTGCGCCCGATCCGCGTGTGGACCGATCGGATCGTCCCCGACACAGAGGGGGCGGGCCGCTTCCGCGGCGCTCCCTCGCTGTACATCGAGTACGGGCCGGTGGGCACGGAGCTGGAGGTGCTCTACGCCGCGGACGGCACCGTGAACCCGGCGCTGGGCGTGCGCGGCGGGCAGTCGGGGGCGCTCTGCCGCCCGGCGCTGCGCCGCGCCGACGGCTCGGTCGAGGAGCTGGACGCCTGGGCGCGGGTGGTGCTGGCACCGGGCGAGACGATCATCTCGATCTCCTCGGGCGGCGGCGGCTACGGGCCGCCGTACGAGCGCGAGGCCGAGCGCGTCGTGAAGGACGTGCGCGAAGGCTGGGTCAGCGCACAGCGCGCGCGGGAGGCCTACGGCGTGGTGCTGGGCGCGGACGGCGAGCTGGACGAGGCGGCGACCGCCGCGCTGCGCGCCGAGCTGGCGAGCGCCGCGGCGGAGAGCCCCGCCGCGGGCGAGGACGCCGCCGCGGCGGCGCGGGCCGTGCACGGGCGCGCGGGCGATCCGGTGGTGGCGCTGACCGCGCCGGGGGCGCGGCTGTGGCCGGCTTGAACCACTTGCATCTCATTCAAAGGGATCGAATAATTCGGTAGTCTGCGCCGCTGTGGTCCTGCCCGCTCCGGCACAGCCAAGCGCTCGTTGAACTCTGTCGAAGCCATCAAGGAGGTGCCTGAGCTGATCGGCAGGTACGTCGAGGGCGCGGAGCTCAAACGCGTGGTACCGCCCATCCCGGGCTCTGACGAACCCGTCGGCTCTTGGGCCTACTCGCTGGACGGCGTGTTGACCTTGGTCAACTTCCTCGCCGGCGACGCGGCCGAGATCCGAATCACCAACGGCCTGGCGATCGACGTTCCCTACAAGCCGGAAGTCCTGGAGTACGTCAACTGGCTGAACATGAAGCAGTTGGTTTTCGGTCGTCTGTTCGTGACCGGCGATCTGCCGTTCATGATCGAATCAGGCAATGGCCTCTGCGCCATCTTCATGCAAGAGCTCGTCTACGGCTCGGGCTTGTCCTACGAGTTTCCTCCCTCGATTCAGGGGCTGATCAACCTCTTCGGCCGCCTGGGCGGGCAATCGAGCAGGTTCGCGGGTGAACTCCTCGAGCGCTTCGGTGGGCGCCGCTTCACCGACAACGAGGCAGGGATCCTCCTGAACTTCTAGCCGGACCGGTCAGGCCACGGGACCCGGGCCTGGCGCGATCTGCGAGGCCTGCCCGGCCGTCGCGAAGGCCGCGCCCGCGCAGGGCTGCTGCCAGGTGACCTCGAACAGCCCGCACAGGTCGCCGGGCTGGTAGGTCGTGAAGGCATAGTTACCGCTGTCCATGATCTCGTTCAACGGCGCCGGCGCGGGCGGCGGCACCGGGTGCCCCAGGCCGAGCGCGTGGCCCAGCTCGTGCAGCAGCACGACCAGGGCGTCGGATGCGTGCCAGCTCGCCTGCGAGTCGAGCAGGACGCGCCCCTGGTTTGCGAACGGGCCGGAGACCCCGGGGCCGCCTTGGCCTGCGATCCCGACGGGCATCGGCCCGAAGCCGATCGTCATCGTCGTGCCCGCGGGCGGCGAGGTGCTCGTGCCCGGTGGCTCCGAGTAGTCCGGTCCGCGCTGGAAGACGATGCCCGTCGCCGCGGAGGCCTGCGCGAGCGCCTGCGTCACGAGCGCTTCCCAGCTCGTGCCCGGTTCGAGCAGTGGCGGCTCGCCGTAGGTGTCGATCGAGTAGACGTCGGTCCGGCAGGGATTCCACCCGTGCCCGATCGCGGGCGCGGAGAGCATCGCGTAGTAGGGGTCGTAAGGCGGCGGCTCGGGGCGGCGCGCCCCGCAGCTCGCCCGCAGATATGAGGCGACGCTCCTGACCGCTTCGGGCAGTGACAGCGACACGCAGCTGACGGCCACCTGCGTGTGCGAGCAGATGCGCGCGGCGACCGTCTCGCCGGCCTGTCCGGCCGACAGCGTGAGCACGAGCCCCTGCGCGAGCCGGCCACCGTGCCGGTCGACCCATTCGACGCTCAGGCGCTCCGGGTGGGTGGCGACCCAGCGCCCCGCGTCCACGCCGTAGACGCCGCCGACGAGCACCGGCGAGATCGAACGACCCGCCGTCAGCGACAAGAGCCGCGGGCGCCGCACGATCCGCGGGCAGTCGCGCTGCGACGCACCGGCGCGTTTGGAGCACCGGGCCTGGGGCGCCCTGGCCACGAGCGCCCCGGGCGGGACGGCGTGCGCATCCACGGCGGCGGCCGGGACCAGCCACGAGCACAGCAGCAGGAGCGCGAACCCGAGACGCCTGCCGCACTGTCCGGAGCGTGCAGGCGCCAGCAGCGACACCTGCCGCATCCTAACTTTGGGTACGCCGGAAGGACGGATCGGCTTCCACCAGCAGCTCCGCACAACGCGCCTCCCAAAGGTCTACCGCGCGCTGCAACCTACGCATCTCGGCACCGACGAAGCGCCGCACGCCGTCTGATGCGATCGTGCTCAGCTGAGCGCTCCCGGCGATGCCCTCGACGCCGACTTCGATCGTGTCGCGGAGCACCTTCAGGGCAACCACCTCTGCTTGCCTCAGCGACAGCCGATCCGGCTCCAGATATCGCATCGTTCCGACCGCGAAGCTGGCGATCTCGATCCCGAACTGGATGCCGCCGAATGCCCAGCCGTCGACCCACTCGCCTGCGCCGCCGCTGAGCAGGTGGAGCGCCACCGGCTTGTGCTCGCGGCGCGACCACCACGCCAGCAGAAACTCCACGTGATCGCTGCGTCCTTCGATGCCCGGGTCCTCGCGCAGCGACCCCAGCAGCGCCTGTAGGCGCGACTTCAGCTCCAGGCGGTCGGCTTCAGGCGAGATGTCCGAAGCGCGCCGCAGCTGGAGCGCGAACTGCTGCGCGACGTCCTGGGCGCCCGCTGCCGCGATCAGCATCCCCCGGCGAGGCTCGTACACCTTCCGCGCCGGGCGCGCGAGTCGTCGCCCGCGGGGGCCCCTCGTCTGCTGGCTGTCGGAGCACAGGACTACGCCATCGCGACAGCGGAGCGCGGCGATCAGCGTCACCGCTGGATCGCGTCATCGACCGGCCGCGTGGAACACCGAGTTGACGGCGAACTCCGGGTGCTCCGTGTAGACGCGCTCGAGCAGCTCCCCGAAGCCCACGCTCGACACATACCGCTTGAGCCGGGACAGCTCCCGGGCCACATCCAAGAGGTCTTCATCCTCGGCTTGCCTCAGGGTTCTCCCGGCGTAATCGAACGCCGCGTCGGTGGGCTTGTACAAGGACCAGCTCGCTCCCCTCACCGGCACGAGCTCGCACTGCCCGCCCGCTGCGAGACGATCGAGGTCTGCATCGAGCTCGTCGCTGCTCGGGCCGTAGATGCCGGGCTCGAAGACATACTTCGACCGGGTCGGCGTACCGGGACATCGCGAGAACAGGAAAAGCCCCTGCTGTAGTCGAACGGGGTCGAGCCCGCCGGGCGCGCCGTCGGAAGCGACGAACAACGCGAGCCAGTCCGCTCGATCGATCGGCTGGCCGCCCGCCCCGAACGAGGTGCGCGGGCTTGTTGACGCGAGGCGCCGCCCTACGCCGGGCTTGCTGACAAAGCGCAACATGCGCTCATGATGGCACCTGGCTCGGCGGTTTCGCCGGCGTCGCTCCGGCGGTCGCCTCCCCGGCGAAGTGACAAGCCGCCCACTGCCCCGGCGCGTGCTCCACGAGCGGCGGGCGCTCCCCCTTGCACACCTCGCGACCGCGCCCGACGGGGCAGCGCGGCTCGAACGGGCAGCCCTTCGGCCGGTCGACGACCGAGCTGACTTCGCCGATCGGCTGGACGCGTTTGGCGCGCCGCGAGCGCCCGCCCGCCTGCGGCACGGGCACCGCGGAGAGCAACGACACCGAGTAGGGGTGCAGCGGCTTGCGGAACAGCAGCTCGCGGCTGGAGAACTCCATCACCTGGCCCAGGTACAGCACCGCGACGCGGTCGCAGAAGTACTCCGCGACGGCGAGGTCGTGGGAGATGAAGACGTAGGTCAGGCCGAGCTGCGTCTGTAGCCGCCGCAGCAGGTTGAGCACCTGCGCCTGCACGGAGACGTCGAGGGCGGAGATCGGCTCGTCGAGGATCACGACGTCGGGGCGCAGCACGAACGCGCGTGCGATCCCGATCCGCTGGCGCTGCCCGCCGGAGAAGGCGTGCGGCCGCCGGCCCGCCTGCTCCTCGGTGAGGCCGACGTCCGCGAGCATCTTGAGCATCGTGGCCCGGCGCTCGGCGCCGTCGCCGATCTCGTGCACGAGCAGTGGCTCTTCGACGATCTGCCCGGCCGTCATGCGCGGGTCCAGCGAGGCGAACGGGTCCTGGAAGACGAACTGCATCCGCCGGCGCATCGCGCGCAGCTCTTCGCGGCCCAGCTCGGCGAGGTCCTGGCCCTCGAAGCGGACCGTTCCCGCGGTCGGCTCGAGCAGGCGCAGCAGGCAACGCGCGAGCGTCGACTTGCCGCATCCCGACTCGCCCACGAGGCCAAAGCTCTCGCCCTTGCGCACGGCGAGGGAGATGTCGTCGAGCACGGTCACTCCCAGCTTGCGGCCGAAGCGGTCCTCGCTGCGGATCTCGAACGTCTTCACGAGGTTCTCGGCCTCCAGCACCGGGGCGCCGGCGCCGTTGCTCGCGGCGGGCGAGCCGGCGCCTGGGACGGTCTGCGCGACGGGCGCGGGCTGCTCTGCGCTCATACCTTCACCTCCCCGATCCGCTGCTCGGCGAAGTGGCACTCCACGATCGCCGCGCCCGACGGGCCCTCGACCGTGTGGGGCTGCGGGGTCTGCCCACGGCACTCGGGGATGTCTTTGCCCACGGGGCAGCGCGGCTGGAACGAGCAGCCGTGCGGCAGCTGCGAGAGGTCGGGCGGGAAGCCGGTGATCGCGGGCAGCGGCCCCTCCGCGAGCCGTTCGGGGTTGGGCACGCACTTCAGCAGCGCCTCGCTGTAGGGGTGCGTCGGGCTGAGGAAGATGTGATCGACGCCCGAGGTCTCGACGAAGCGCCCGGCGTACATCACCGCGACCGAGTCGCAGAAGTCCGACACGATCCCGAGGTTGTGCGTGATCAGGATCACCGCGGTCCGGTGCTGCTCGACGAGGCGGTCGAGCAGCGCCAGCACCTGCGACTGCGTCGTCACGTCGAGCGCGGTCGTGGGCTCGTCCGCGATCAGCACGCTGGGGTTGTGCGCGATCGCCATCGCGATCGCGACACGCTGGCGCATCCCGCCCGAGTACTGATGGGGGTAGTCGTCCAGGCGCCGCTCCGCCTGCGGGATGTCCACTTCGCGCAGCAGCTCCGCCGCGCGCTTGCGCGCCGCCGCGCGCCGCAGCTCCGGTTCGTGCACGGCGATCGCGTCGACCACCTGCCTGCCGATCGTGCGCACCGGATCGAGCGCGCTCATCGGGTCCTGCAGCACGAGCGCGATGTCGTTGCCGCGAACCGCCCCCAGCGCGCGGTCGGAGAGTTTCGAGATGTCGCGGCCGCCGAGCCGGATCTCGCCGCCGACGACGCGCCCCGGCGGCTCGATCAGACCGAGGATCGAAAGCGCGAGCGCGGACTTGCCCGAGCCCGACTCGCCCACGACCCCGAGCCGTTCGGTGGGGCGCATGTCGAAGCTCACGTCGCGCACGGCGTGCACGGTGCGGCCCGGGCTCTCGAACACCGTGCTCAGGTTGCGCACGGACAGCGCGGGCTGCGCCGAGGCCCCAGGGGAATCGCCCGGCGGCGAGGCGGGCATCGGCGCGGGACCGCTCATGCCGTCGCCACCACGGGAATCCGCACGCGCGGGTCGATCACGGCGTAGAGCAGGTCGACGATCAGGTTCACCAGCACGAACATCACCGCGGCGAGCAGGATGAACGTCTGCACGACCGCATAGTCCTGCTTGACGATCGCGTCGAACACCAGCGACCCGACGCCGGGCCAGTTGAAGACGCGTTCGATCAGCACGCTGCCCGCGAGGAATTCGCCGAGCACGAGCCCGCCGACGGTGAGCGTCGGCAGGAACGCGTTCGGCAGCGCGTGGCGCCGGAAGGCGGTCCAGCGCCGCAGGCCCTTGCCCCGCGCGACGGTGAGGAAGGGCTCGCGCGAGATCTCGAGCAGGTTCGCGCGCAGCAGCCTGACGATGAACGAGAACGACGAGAGCCCGAGCGCGATCCCCGGCAGGATCAGGTGTTCGACCGAGGCCCAGAACGTCCCGAACTGGCCGGCGATCAACGCGTCGACCGTGTAGAGGTGCGTGACCGTCGGCGGCGGGTTGGCCTGCAGGCCCAGTCGTCCCTCCGGCCCAGGGAGGACGTGCAGGGACTTGAAGAACACGATCAGCAGGATCAGGGCGACGAAGAAGGGCGGCGTGCCGAAGCCGAGGTAGGCCACGCCGCGCAGGATCCGGTCGGCGATCGGCCGGCGGCGGTAGGTGACCAGCAACGCCAGCACGACCGCGAAGAACATCGTGATCACGAACGAGAACAGCGCCAGCTCGATCGTCGCCCCGAGCCGTTCGCCGATCAGCGAGCTGACCGACTTGCCGTCGGCGTAGGAGTAACCCCAGTTGCCTTCGAAGAAGTGCGAGATGAACAGCCAGTACTGCGTGAAGATCGGCTTGTCGAGACCGATCTGATGGCTCACCGAGGCGACGGCCTGCGGCGTCGCCAGCGGCCCGACGATCAGCCGCGCGGGGTTGCCCGGCAGCGCGCGCATGATGATGAAGGCGAGGATCGTCGCGCCGATGATCGCCCCGATCGAGCCGATCACCCGTTTGAGGATCACGAGGCCCATCGCCTACAGCCTCGCGTACTCGCCGCGCGGGTCGAGCAGGTCGCGCATCCGGTCAGAGAGCATGCTGGCGGCGGTCACCATGATCAGCAGCCCGACGCCGGGGAAGATGCTGATCCACCACTGGCCGGTGAGCGAGTAGGACAGGCCTTCGGTGATCATCGCGCCCCACTCCGGGGTCGGCACCTGGGCGCCGAGCCCGACGAAGCTGAGCGAGGCCAGGCCGAGCACGGCGTAGCCGAAGGCGGCGGCCATCTGAATGAACAACACCGGCAGCATGTGCGGGATCACGTGACGGGTGATCACCTGTGAGCGCTTCATCCCGATCGCGTAGGAGGCTTCGATGAAGGGCAGCGAGCGGATCCGCAGCGCCTCGCTGCGCAGCAGGCGCGCGTACCAGGGCACCGAGATCAGCGCGACCCCGACCGCCGCGGTGTTCAGCCCGATGCCGAGCCCGACCGTCACCGCCATCGCGAGGATCAGCGGCGGGAACGCGAGGATCGCGTCCATCAGCCGCATCATCACGCCGTCGGAGAGGCCGCCGATCGTGCCGGCGAGCAGGCCGATCAGGCCGCCGACGAGCGCGCCGGCGAGTGTCACGATCGTGGCGACGATGAGCGAGATGCGCGCGCCGTCGGCGACGCGCGCGAACACGTCGCGGCCGAGCTGGTCGGTGCCGAACGGATGCGACGAGGAGGGCGACTTCAGCGAGTTGATCAGGTCCTGCGTGTCGGGGCTGTGGCTCCAGAGGATCGGCACGAAGACCGCGAACAGCACGAGCGCCACGATCACGCCGACCGGCAGCGCGAGCTTGCGGTCGGAGATCACCGTGCGCGAGGCGCGGCGGGCCCGCGCCGAGATGCCGGCGCCCGGCGGCTCCGGCGGCGTGACCGGCAGCACCGCGGAGGGATCCTCGACGCCGATCATCACCGGCCCGGAGCTCATCTGCTCGACCCGCCTCCCGTTCGATCTACACTTCCCTCGTTCGGTATATTACCGCCAGGTAGTCGTCCGGCGGCACCTTCGAGGGGAGCGAAGCGAGTCGGCTGTGGTTTGTCAGGCAACACGAGACTGGCCTTTGTCATGAGCGATCCCGCGATGCTCACCTGTGCGGTCGCCGGCGGCGTCATCACCGGCAACCCTAACCAGCCGGGGACCCGCGACCAGGTGATCGAAGCTGCGCTGGGTGCGGCTCACGCGGGCGCGAGCATCGTGCACGTCCACGCCCGCACGCCGGGGGGCGAGATGACCCAGGCGCCGGAGGACTACCTCGCGATCAAGCAGGCCGTCCAAGCCGAGGCCGACGTGGTGCTCAACTTCACCACGGGCGGCAAACTCGGAAGCCCGCCCGAGGAGCGCCGCCGCTCGCTGGAAGCCCAGCCCGAGCTCGCTTCGCTGAACTGCGGCAGCATCAACTTCGGGCCCGACGACGTCGTCTTCCTCAACCCGAAGTCGCTGATCGAACAGCTCGCCGAGGAGATGGCCGACCGTGGGATCGTCCCCGAGTACGAGTGCTTCGACATCGGCATGGCCGTCACCGCCGCGCGCCTGGCCGGTTCCGCCCGCGGCGCACCGGGCTTCATGCACCTGGTGCTCGGCGTGATCGGCGGCGCGCCGCCGACGGTCGAGACGATCCAGCTGTTCGCCGGGCTCGTGCCCGCGGGGCTGCCGTGGATGGTGACGGCGATCGGGCGCCACAACTTTCCGATGATGGCCGCGACGCTCACGCTGGGCGGTCACGTACGGACGGGCCTCGAGGACGTCGTCTACGTCGCGCCCGGCGAGTACGCCGCGTCCAACGCCCAGCTGGTCGCGCGCGCGAAGGACCTGTGCGAGTCGCTCGGCCGGCCCGTGGCGACGCCGGCGCAGGCCCGGGAGATCCTGGGGATCGGCTGATGGGCGCCGCGGCGATCCGCCCCGGGGCGATGCGACCGCAAGCGATGACGCGCCCGCGCCCGGACGGCCTTCGCCCGCGCCCGGACGACCCTCGACGCGCCCGAGCAGCATGCCTGAAAGCCCAGGATCATTGGTCTGGAGCGGTCGAAAAGGTGACATACCGATCAGTCGATTTGGAACGTAGCCCTCTCCCTGGGCATTGTCAAGCGACTGGCGCCCAAGGCGTTTCGACAGCTGTCGAACGGGCGCGGAGAGGTCTTGGAGCCGTAGTCCTTGACGGTGTCGCCGGGGGCGGATAGGTTGCATATCGACTGATCGTCATCAAACAACTTCAGCGCGCCCGGGGCTGCCGAGTTTGGGGGTGGGCAGGCCGCGGACGCGCCCGAGCGCGCGTGGAGCGCAGCCCGGATGGCAGCAGCGTTGCCGGGCGACCTGCGAGTCGAGTAGGTTCGGCGCCAAGGGAAGCCAGCGACGGAGGAGCCCCCGATGAACGGCACTAGCGATGGAGGCGGGATGACCCGTACAACCGATGGAGGCCCGATGAAACCCACCAGCAGGCCGGCCGGCCGAGCAAGGCGCCTCGCGCTCGCCGCAGCAGCGGCGCTCGCGGTCGTGCTGCTGCTCGCTGCGTGCGGCTCCAGCTCGTCCAGCTCCAGCTCGTCCGGCTCGGGCGGGTCCACCAGTTCCGGGGGCCTCAGCAAATCCGCCAGCAACCCGAACGCGACGCTGATCGTCAACAACGCCGTGCCGATCGCGACGCTCGACCCGAACTTCACGACCAACGACCAGGACCCGGGCTTCGACGGCGCGATGTACTCGACGCTGACGCAGGTCGACCACGAACCCGGGAAAGTCGAAGGCACCGAACAGCAGAACCTCGGCGTCAGCGCGGTGAAACCGTACCTCGCGCAGTCCTACGCATTCAGCGACGGCAACAAGACGCTGACGTTCCACCTCCGTCCCGGCCTGAAGTTCCCCAGCGGCGACCCGGTCGACGCGAAAGCCGTCGTGTGGTCGCTGAACCGGGTGATCAAGGCCGGCGTGGGCGGCTACTCGGTGCTCGAGGAAACCGACTACACGCCGCCGCTGATCACCTCGATCAAGGAACAGGGGCCGCTCACGGTCGTCATCAAATACAAGCGTCCCGCGCCGAACCAGCTTCAGGTGCTCTCGACGCCGACGGCGGGCGCGATCTACGACCCGAAACTGGTCGAAGAACACGGGGGGCAGGCAAAGGAAAAGCCGAACGAATGGCTCGCGAGCCACTCCGCCGGCTACGGCCCGTACCTGCTGAAGAGCTACCAGCCGAACCACCAGATGGTGCTCGAAGCGAACCCCGACTTCTTCGAAAAGCCGAAGTCGAAGAAGATCATCCTGAACATGATCCCCGACAACGAAACGCTGCTGCTCGACGCGCAGTCGGGTCAGGCGGACATCACGCTGGGGCTCACCAACCAGGCGGCGCACAGCCTCGTCGGCAACAACTGCTGCGTGGTCGGGTCGTTCAAGTCGCGCCAGGCCGAGACGCTCCAGCTGCCGCAGAGCGTGGAGAAGCCCTGGAACACGGGGAAGAACGCGTTCTTCAACAACCAGGACTTCCGGCAGGCGCTCAGCTACGCCTTCCCGTACGAAGCGGTCCTGCAGAAGGTCGCCTACGGCTACGGCAAGCTGTACTTCGGCGAGTGGATGCCGTCGTACTCGTGGTATGACCCGAAGGTCGGGGCGCCGCGCCCGACGGACCTGAACAAGGCCAAAGAACTGCTGACCAAGTCGGGCATCAAGACGCCGGTCAGCTTCACGATCTACGTCGGCCAGGGCGACAACATCGGCAAGGAAATCGCCACCGCCGCCTCCGGCGCGTGGCAGCCGCTGGGCGTCAACGCGAAGGTCCAGGTGGTGTCGCCGTCCGCGTTCCTCGAAGTGGTCTACACCAACCACGACGGCTCGTCGGTGTTCCTCGACGGCCCGCAGGTCGTGGCGCCCGACTACCACTGGGCGTATGACCTGCAGTGCCCGCCGAACAACCAGTTCAACGACAACAACGTCTGCGTGCCGGCTGCGGACAAGATCATGAAAGAAATCCCGTACGTGACGCAAGAACCGAAGCGTCAGGAAATGTTGAACAAGGCCGACGAACTGTACATCGAAAACACGCCCCGAATCTGGGCGTACGACTCCGAACTGGTGGCGGTGCTCGGCAAGAACGTGACGAGCTACTACTCCAGCGACCTGCCCGACATGCGCTTCTGGGCCAAGGGCTAGAAGCGCTCCCTCCCCAAACGCCACACGAGCCGGCGCTCGGACTTCTCCTCTGGTCCGGGCGCCGGCTTCGGCGTGCCTAGACGACGACCGCGACGAAGCGCCAGTCGAGCACCGGCGTGCCGCCGTCGCGATCAGCCTCGCGCTCGCCGAGGGCGAGGACCCGCGAGCGCAGGTGCGCCAGCGCGCCGCCGCTCGCCAGCGGCTCGCATCGCTCGAGCTCCAGCTCGCTGTAGAGCGTGTCGCCCTCATGCACGGGCGCCAGGTGCTCGCAGGAGTGCCAGCCGGCGATCGTGGCGATCTGCGGCAGCAGGCGGGTCGCCTGCGCGGCGGCGATCCCGATCGTGTGCCCGCCGTAGACGAGCCGGCGCCCGTCGCGGTGGGCGTGGCGGTCGTGGTGCACGGCGGCGACGTTGAGGCTCAGGCGCGCGAGCTCGGGGGCACAGGAGACGACGTCGCCGCCCTCGACCGCCCAGCGCGTTCCCGGCGCGGCGGCGGCCAGCTCGCCGGCGCGGGCGACGCGCTCGGCAAACGGCACCAGGCGCCACGCCGAGGTGCCGGCGCGTAGCGCGCCGGCGTCGAGCTCCGCCGGAATCCGCTCGAAGGAATCCTCCGCGCCCGTGCGGGCGCCCGGCTCGCGCAGCGGCAGCATCGCGCAGCGCCAGAAGTCGAGCACCTCGCGGCGCTCCTGGTCCACGGTGCGCACGCGCAGCGCCGCGAGACCCGTCGCCGCGCGCCCCGGCCGTGGCGTGGTCTGGCGCAGCGCGACGACCTCCGTGCTGGTCGTGAGCGTGTCGCCGATCGCCGGCTGGCGCGCCAGCACGAGGCCGCGGTAGAAGAGGTTCGCGATCACCCGGCCCGTCAGCAGCGTCGACTGCCCGATCGCGACGTCCCACACGAGCGCGGGGTGTGCCAGGCGCGCTTCGGCGCCCAGCACCTCACGCGCGAGCGTCGCGTCCAGCGCGAGCGCGAGGCGGTCGCCGACGATCGCCTGGTGGGTCGCGGCGATCCCGTCGGTGATCGTCACCGCCGGCGCACCGTGCTCGACCTGCCCGACGGCCAGGTCCTCGAAGTACGGGGGGCCGTCCACGCTCAGGCCCCCGGAGCCGACAGCCCGTCCGCGATCGCGGGCTCGGGGACCGGGGCGCGCGAGCCCGACAGCCAGGCGCAGCCCGCCAGCAGCAGGCCCGCCATCACGGCGAACGTCGCGTGCTCGCCGACCAGCTCGGCCAGCCCACCGCCCCCGGCCGAGCCGATGATGTTGCCCGGCGGCCAGGTCAGGTCCATCACCGCGACGACCACCAGCTGTCCCATGCCCGCGGCGGCGGTGGCGTTCGAGAGCATCACCATCACCGGAGCCCACAGCACGTCGATCAGGATCAGCGCGAGCACGACCAGCGCCGCTGTGCCGAAGCGGGTCTGCATCCAGGGCACCGCGACGAGGATCGGCGCGCAGGCCAGCAGCCCGAAGCGGATCGGGCGCAGCGGCCCGGCGCGATCCGCCCAGCGGCCGTAGAACGGCTGGACCGCGATGCCGAGGATCGCCGCGGCGCCGAACGTCGCCGCGATCTCCCCGGAGCCCGCGCCGAGATGGTGCTGCTGGAGCGGCGCGAGCACGCTGAGCGCCGCGAGCATGATCGCCGGCAGCATGGTGATCCACATCACCTTGCGCACGTTCGCCGCGGACATCGCCGCGCCGAGCCCGAGCCGCTTCTCCGCCGGCGCCGGCGGCGCCGCGAAGCCTCTCGTCAGCAGCGCCAGCGCCACGCAGATGCCCGCGATCGCCGCGAACGTCGGACCGCGGCCGACCGCGGCCGCGACGCCGCCCGCGGCAGGTCCCGCAATCGCCCCGGCCTCGCTCACGCCGAACGCCACCCCCAGCAGCTGGCCGCGGCGATCGAGCGGCGAGGCGTCCAGCAGCCACAGCATCGCCGCGGTCCAGCACGCCGCGCCCGCGAACCCCTGCACCAGGCGCGCGCCCAGCAGCGCCTCGTAGCCGTGGGCGATGCCGAACAGCACGCTCATCGCCGCAAACGTCACGAGCGCCAGCACGGCGGTCAGGCGCACGCCGAGCCGCACGACGATCAGCAGCGCGGGGATCGCCCCCACCGCGCAGCCCACGGCGTACATCGCCACGAGCACGCCCGCCTGCGAGGTCGACAGGTGCAGGTCGTGCTTCAGGCCCGGCAGCAGCGGCGAGAGCACCGTGAAGAACGTCAGCTCCAGCAGCATCAGCGAGGTGGTCAGAGCGAGCAGCCGGCGCATGCTCCGATCCTAGCCCCGCGGCCGTTTGGCCGCACAGCCAATTTGTTTCCGCCGTCCGGCGGTTGCGGGCTATCCGGCCCGCTCGGCGGAGGCGAGGCCGCGGCGGGAGAACGCCGCCATCAGCGCGATCGCGCCGGCGAGCACCGCGAAGGCGAGCGCGACTTTCACCGGCGAGCCGGCGATGAACCCGCGCGCGGCCTCGAGCGCCGCGGTGGCGGGGTTGACGCGGGCGACCGCGTGGATCCAGCCGGTGAGCAGGTGCAGGGGTACGAACACCGGCGCGAGGAACAGCACGATGAAGACGGGCATCTGGATCAGCGCGCCGGCCTGCTCGGTGCGCAGGAACATCGCCACGCCGCAGGCCCACAGCGCGGCGGCGATGTTCACGAGCACACCGAGCCCCAGCAGGCCGATCAGTTCGACGCCGCCCCCTTCGACGCTCATCCCCGCGACCAGCGCGGCGACCGTCACGACCGCGCCGGTGACCAGCCAGCGCACGAGCGCTCCGCCCGCGTAGCCGGCGATGATCCCGCTGCGCTGCGGCGCGCTGAGCATCAGCCGGCGGGCGAAGCCGGAGTCGAAGTCGCGGGCGACGGCGAAGCCGGTGAAGACGCCGCCGAAGGCGGAGGACTGGAGCAGCACGAAGGCGTACTGGAACGCCGTGTAGCCGGGCTTGTAGTCGAAGTTCGGCACGCCCGAGATGCTCGACAGCCCGCCCGCGAAGGCCGCGAGGAAGAACAGCGGGAAGATGATCGAAGGCAGGATGATCGCGGGGTTCGCGAACGTGTTGTGGACCGAGCGCCAGGCGACCCCGCGAGCGACGAACAGGAAGCGCCTCATGTGCGCACCAGCCGGTTTTTCATCGCGGCCCCCGCGAACGACAGCGTCAGCACGCAGAGCACGAGCGCGAAGCCGAAGCCGAGCGCCAGCGCCTCGCCGTCCCAGCCGGTGATGATCAGGCTGCGCACGCCCTCGATCAGGTAGGAGACCGGGTTGTAGGTGGCGACCTCTTTGAACCAGTCGGTCTTGATCAGGTTGCGCGGCAGGTTCGAGGAGCTGAGGAAGATCGTGACGAACAGCAGCGGGAAGAAGCCCTGCACCGCTTCGCCGGTGCCGAAGCGCAGCGCGAGCAGCGCGCCGAGCCCCGCGAAGCCGAAGGCGATCAGGATCGAGAGCGCGAGCAGCACCAGCGCGCCGAGGAAGCCGCTCGCGATGCCGACGCCGGTGGCGAGCCCGACCCCGAGATAGACCAGCGACTGCACGCAGGCGACGAGGACCGCGCCGCCGAGCTGCCCGGCGAGCAGCGCCGAGCCGCGCAGCGGCGTGAGCGCGAGGCGGTTGAAGAAGCCGGACTCGATGTCGCGGGCGAGGTCGGTGCCCGCGGTGACCGCGACGAACAGCGCGCCCTGGATGAAGGGGATGGCCAGCGCGAAGTCGCGATAGCTCACGTCGGGGAAGCCGGGGATTTTGCGCGCGGCGCCCAGCGCGGAGCCGTTGATCGCGAACAGCAGCAGCGGAAAGATCAGCGGGAAGATCAACAGCGCCCGCTGACGGAACGTGCGCACGACCGAGCGCCGTGCGACGGCGCCGACCTGTTCGAGCAGGCTCGGTTCGGCGAGCGCGAGCCCACCGCCCACGGGAGCCGCCGCGCTGCTAGCGGCGGCCACGCCCACCGCCTCGCGCCCCGTCCGCGGGACCATCGCCGTCCTGCTCCTCATCGCCGGCGCCCTCGAGCTTGCGCCCGGTCTTCGCGAGGAACACGTCGTCGAGCGAGGGCTGGTGCAGTTGCAGCGCCGCGACCTTCAGCTGCGCCTGGTCGAGCGCGCGCACGATCTCCGCGAGCTGGGACTCGCCGCCCGGCAGCTGCACCGTGACGGCGCCGCGGCCGTTGCGGGCCAGCGTCCCGAAGCCTTCGAGCCGGCCCGCCAGGGCGTCGGCCTCGCCGGCGTCGGCGGGGACGACCTCGACGGTGGGGCTGCCGATTTCGGCCTTCAGCTGCGCGGGCGTGCCTTCGGCGACGATCGTGCCGCGGTCGATGATCCCGACGCGGTCGGCGAGCGCGTCGGCCTCCTCCAGGTACTGGGTCGTGAGGAAGACCGTCATCCCCTCCTCGTGCGCGAGCCGCGCGACCTCCTCCCAGAGCGCGCTGCGGCTCTGCGGGTCGAGGCCCGTCGTGGGCTCGTCGAGGAACAGGATCCGCGGCCGGTGCACGAGCGCGAGCGCGAGGTCCAGGCGCCGCTTCATCCCTCCCGAGTAGCCCCCGACGCGCCTGTCGGCGGCCTCGGTCAGGCCGACCCGCTCGAGCAGCTCCTCCGAGCGGGCGATCCGCTCGGCCTTCGGCATCCCCTGTAGCGTCGCTTGCAGGCGCAGGTGCTCGCGCCCCGTGAGGATCGCGTCGAGCGCGGCCTCCTGCAGCGCGGCGCCGATCGAGGCGCGCACGTGCGCCCCGTCGCGCACGATGTCATAGCCGCCGACGCGCGCGGTGCCGCTGGTGGGCGGCAAGAGCGTCGTCAGCATCAGCACCGTGGTCGACTTGCCCGCGCCGTTGGGCCCTAGGAAGCCGTAGATTTCGCCGGGCGAGACCGACAGGTCGATGCCGTCGACGGCGCGCGGGCCCTTCTTGAACTCGCGGACGAGTTGCTCGACCTCGATCGCCGCGCCCGTGCCGTTGGCGCCACCTGTGCCCCGGGCGCTCATCCGCCCACCTCCCCGCGCGCGGTGCGTGGCGGCAGCGAGGGCTCCACGCGCAGCAAGCGCGCCGGCAGCTCCGGCAGCCACCAGTTCCAGCGCCCGAACAGCGACACGACCGCGGGCACGAGCAGCGCGCGGATCACGGTCGCGTCGAGCAGGATGCCCGCGGCGAGACCGGTCGCGAGCACTTTCACTTCGGTTTCCGGACCGGAGGCCAGCGAGATGAAGGCGAGGAACAGGATCAGCGCGGCGCTCGTGACGAGCCGGCCCGTACGGCCGATGCCGGTGACGACGGCGGTGTCGGTCGAGCCGGTGCGGTCGTACTCCTCGCGCATGCGCGCGAGGATGAAGACCTCGTAGTCCATCGAGAGGCCGAACAGGAAGGCGAAGACCATCAGCGGGATCCACGAGGTGATCGAGCCCGTCGCCGAGATTCCCCAGATGAGTTTCGAGCCGTGGCCGCTCTGCCACACGAGCTGGAGCACGCCCCAGGCGGCGCCGACGCTGATCACGTTCAGGATCACCGCCTTCAGCGGCAGCAGCAGCGAGCGGAACGCGCGTGCGAGCAGCACGAACGTGATCACGGCGATCAGCGCGATCATCAGCGGGAAGTTGCCGTAGACGGCTTCGATGAAGTCATGGTTCTGCGCGGCGAGGCCGCCGAGGCGCACGCCGGGGCCGGCCTCGTCGACCGCGGCTTTGATCCCGTCCAGCACGTCGCTGCCGGCGGGGGAGGCGCCGCTGGGCACCGACAGCGCGTCGACGACGGCCGCCCCCGGCCGGCGCCACGACGCGCCGCTCGGGGCGACGGCGCCGTGCACTTCCTTGACCTGGGCGAGCCTGCTGGCGACGGCGTCCGGCGAGGTGGACCCTTCGACCAGGACCTCGTTCGGGAGCAGCGCGCCGGAGCCGATGTCGGAGCGCTCGAGCGCGAGCAGGCCCTGCTTGGCGTCGCCCTTCTTCGCGAGCGTGTCGAGGTTGGAGAGGCCGAGCTGCAGGTTCGAGGCCGCGAGCACGAGCGCGGCGAGCACGATCGCGGCGCCGACCGCGGCGACCCAGCGGCGGCGCACGATCAGGTTCGCCCACGAGGTCCACGAGCGGCTGGCCTTCTCGTCGTGGCGCACGTGCGGCCAGTCCAGCCGCGGGCCGAGCTTCGAGAGGACCACGGGCAGCAGCGTGCAGGCGACGATCACGCTGATCAGCGGGATCAGCACGCCGCCGTAGCCGACCGAGCGCAGGAACGGGAGCGGCAGCGCGATCAGGGCGAGCAGGCCGATCGCGACGGTGGTCCCGCTGAACACGACCGAGCGGCCCGCGGTTTCCATCGCGCGCATGATCGCCTCGTCGCGCTCGCGGCCTTTGCCGACCTCCTCGCGCCAGCGCACGACGACAAGCAGCGCATAGTCGATCGAGACGCCGAGGCCGATCAGCGCGATCAGGAACTGCACGATCGGCGAGACTTCGGTGATCGTCGTCAGGCCCCAGACGAGCAGGAACGTCGTCATGATCGAGACGATCGCCATCAGGATCGGGACGATCGCGAGGAACGAGCCGAACACGAAGGCGAGCACCAGCAGCGCGCCGAGCCCTCCGAGCAGCGCCTCGACCAGCACGCCGGGGCCTTCGCCGCCACCGCCGCTCTGGACGGTCAGCGCGTCATAGCCCGTCACGTGCACCGGCGCGCCCGCGACGGTCGCGCCCTTCAGCGCGGCGGTCAGGTGTTCGGCGGCCTTCGGGTTGTTGCCGAACGCTTCTTTGGGGTCGGGCAGCGGGTAGGCGAGCATGAACGTCGTGCGGCCGTCGCCGGAGACGAAGGCGCGGTTGTGCGTGCCGGCGTAGCCGGCGACGCGGGCGCCGGCGAGCGTCTGCTGCACACGCGCTTCGAGCTTCGACAGTTCGTCGGCGACGCCCGGGGAGCCGACGGTCTTGCCGGCGGGCAGCGTGACGACCGGCAGCAGCGGCGCGGTGTTGCCGCCGGTGCCCCGGAATTTGTGCTCGATCGCCTGGTTGGTGACCCAGCCTTCCTTGCCGGGAACGGAGAATTTCTGTTTCAGCGCTTTCGTCGCCGAGCCGGCGGAGGCCATGCCGACGAGCGTGATCAGCACCCAGAAGACGACGACTATCCGTTTGTGCGCGAGGACCCAGCGTGTCAGCGATGCCATGCGTGTGACGCCCCTTCCGTTCGATTCGCCTGCTGCACAGACGGCGCGGCGAGGCAGAACTCATCGCCGCGGTTATCGTTCGTTCTCGAATCTTTTGTATCACAAACCATTGGTGGGCTACACTTTCGCGCCAGGATGTGGGACGGAGGGCCGATACCCGGGGAGCTGGGGCAGTTCCCCGGCTACCTGATGGCGCGCCTGGGCGAGGCCTCCAGGCGCCGCTTCCAGCAGGCGCTCGAACCCGAGGGCCTGCACCCGCGCCACTTCGGCGTGATGACGATGGTGGCGGCCCACCCCGGCATGAGCCAGCAGCAGCTGCACGAGAAGACGGGGATCGATCCCAGCTCGATGGTGGCGGTGATCGACGAGCTGGAAGCGCGCGGCATCGCCGAACGCCGCCCCGACCCCGGCGACCGCCGTGCGCGCACGATCTTCCTGACCGAGCAGGGCACCGCGACGCTGCTGCGGGTCCGCAAGCTCGCGGGGCAGCTCCAGCGCGAGCTGTTCGCGCCGCTGAGCGCCGAGGAGCGCCAAACGCTGCACGCGCTGCTGCGCAAGCTCGCCGGCACGCCCTGAGCGCTAGGCGGCGAGCGTGCGGTTGAAGCGCCGCAGCGCCAGCGGCACGGCGATCGCGAGGATCAGCACGCACCACAGCGCCATCGCCAGCTGCGGGTGGTCGAGCTGCCAGGAGCCGCTGGAGTGCGTGCCCTGCGTCAAGCCGCGGACCGCGGCGACGAGCGCGGAGATCGGGTCCCAGTGGGCGATCGCCCGCGGGATCGCGTCCATCCCGGCGATCGGCACGAACGTCCCGGCCATGAACGCGAGCGGGAAGATCACGATGAAGCCGAGCCCCTGCATCGCGTCGGAGGAGCGCACGAGCATCCCGAACAGGACCCCGAGCCAGGTGAAGGCGAACACCGCAAGCACCATCAGGCCCGCGAGCTCGAAGCCGTGCGCGAGCGTGAGGTGCGGGTTCCAGCCGAGCGCGAGCCCGAAGCCGATCACGATCGCCATCCCCAGCAACGCCTCGCAGAACTGCCCCATGACCTGGCCGGTGATGATCGACAGGCGGCTGATCGGCATCGAGCGGAAGCGGTCCACGACGCCCTCGGTCATGTCGTTCGAGGTGGCGACGCCGGCGCCGATGATCCCGAAGGCGAGCGACTGGCCGATGATCCCCGGGAACAGGTAGTCCTTGTAGCTGATCCCGTACACGTGGATCGCGGAGCCGAACACGTACAGGAACAGGAGGATGAAGACGATCGGCTGGATCGTCACGTCGAGCAGGCGCTCGGGCACGCGCGGGATCGCGCGCAGGCTGCGGGCGGTCAGCAGCAGCGTGTCGCGGACGTAGCGCGCGGGCGCGAAGCCACCGCGCTCGTCGAGGGCGGGGTCGGCGGGTCTGATCGCGGCGGCGCTCATGCGGCCACCTCCTCCGGGGTCTCGGCGTTCTCGGGATCTGAGCCGCGCTCGCGCGCCTGCACTTCGCTCTCGGTCGCGGTGTGACCCGTGAGCGCGAGGAAGGCGTCGTCCAGCGTGGGCCGGCGCAGCGCCAGCTCGTCGACGGCGATGCGGCTGTCGCGCACGGCCTCGGCGACGCGCGCGAGGTCGGCGGCCTCCCCGGGCGCGGGGATCGACAGCGTGCGCTGCTCGCGCACGACGTCCAGCTCGAACCGACCGGACAGCAGCGCGGTGAGCTGCTCGAGCGCGGCGCTGTCGGCGGCGACGACGTCGACGCGCTGCTCGCCGACCTGCGCCTTCAGCTGCGCGGGCGTGCCGGCGGCGATCTCGCGGCCGTGGTCGATCAGCACGACGCGGTCGGCGAGCGCGTCGGCCTCGTCGAGGTACTGGGTGGTCAACAGCAGCGTGACGCCTTCGCCGACGAGCTCGCGCACCGTCGACCACACCACTTGGCGGCTGCGGGGGTCCAGGCCGGTGGTGGGCTCGTCGAGCACGAGCAGCCGCGGCCGGTCGATCAGGCTGGCGGCGAGGTCGACGCGGCGGCGCTGGCCGCCGGAGAGGTTCTTCACGAGCCGGTCGCGGAACTCCTCGACGTCGAAGCGCTCGATCAGCTCGTCGACCCGGGCGCGCGAGGCGCCGCGGCGGTGACCGCGCAGGCGCGCCATCAGGCGCAGGTTCTCCTCGGCGGTCAGGTTCTTGTCGAGCGCGGCGAACTGGCCGGTGAGCGAGATCGAGCGGCGCACGGCGTCGGCTTCGCCGACCACGTCGTGGCCCGCGACCCGTGCGCTGCCGGCGTCGGGGCGCAGCAGCGTCGCGAGCATCCGCACCATGGTCGTCTTGCCGGCGCCGTTGGGGCCGAGCAGCGAGACGACGCTGCCGTTCTCGACGCGCAGGTCGAGCCGGTCGACGGCGGTGAAGTCGCCGAAGCGCTTCGTCAGGCCGTGGGCCTCGATCGCGGGGGCCGCAGCGTCCGCGGAGGCGATGTCTGAAGGGGTGTTAGTGTCTGGCATGGCGAGAATCCTACAGTAACTGAAAAAATCGTGCAACTAAAGATTTGTAATTAAACTGTGGCCATGGCGAGCGAAGTGGAGAGCGCGGGCAGGCGGGCGGAGGAGATGGACGAGCTCGAGGAGCTGTCGAGCGTAGAGCGCATCCACGCGCTCCTTGTGCGGGAGCTGGGCGAGGAGCTGGCGGACGCGTTCGCGCAGTCGCGCGCGCTGCAGGAGCGCCTGGAGCGCCGGCGGCACCCGGAGGAGGGCCTGCGCGAGCGCAAGAAGCGCCAGACGCGCCAGCAGATCTCCGACGTCGCGACGGCGCTGTTCGTGGTGCGCGGCTTCGACCGCGTGACGGTCGCGGAGATCGCGCGGATCGTGGGCGTCTCGGAGAAGACGGTGTTCAACTACTTCCCGACGAAGGAGTCGCTGGTGTTCGACCGCGCCGACGAAGGCGTCGAGCAGTTGGTGGCGGCGCTGAGCGAGCGCGAGCCCGGCGAGTCGCCGACGAAGGCGATGCTGCGCGCGCTGGACTCCGAGCCCGAGGAGCTGGCCGAGCTGCCGGACGCGATCCAGATGTTCACGCCGCTGTTCAGCGAGATGGTCGCCTCGACGCCGGCGCTGCGCGCGGCCTGGCTTGAGCTGCACGACCGCCTGGTCGAGGCGGCGACGCGCGAGCTGGCGGCGCGGGCGGGCGTCGACCCGGGCGACCCCGAGCCGATGGTCGCGGCGCGGGCGATCGTGGGGCTGCTGGAGGTCAACTACGCCTCGCGCATCCGCCACATCGAAGCCGGGCTGCGCGGCCCGGAGCTGCACGAGGCGGTACGCGCCGACGTCGAGCGTGGCGCGCGGCTGCTCGACACGGGCCTGTGGTCGTTCGGCCTGCTGACGCAGGGCGCGCGCACGCGCGCGCAGGTGCAGGAGGCGGCCCAGGCCGCCGAGGCGGCGCGCGGGCAGGTGATGGACGCGCTGAAGCAGGCGCGCGAGGCCTGGCGCGAGCTGCGCCGGCGCGAGCAGGAGGAGCGCGGGAAGGAGCGGCGCGAGCGCGGGCGCGAGCAGGCCAAGCGCAAGCAGGCCCAGGCGAAGGCCAAGCGCGCGGCGGCGGGCGCGCGCAGGCGGGCACAGGACGAGATGAAGCAGGCGCTCAAGCAGGCCGCGAAGGACGCGGCCTACGAGGCGTTCAGGCAGGCGCTGGGCGAACGCCACGAGGCGATCCGCAAGCGCCATGAGAGCTTCGTGCACGAGCGCGAGCGCGACTGACGGACCGGGCCGGGCCGGGCCGAGCGCGAGGCGCCGAGCCGGGGCCGGCCATCCCCGCGAGCGCTACGCGTCGAGCTCGCCGCTGACGCAGGTGACGGTGGCGCCCCCGACCCAGACCGTGCCCTCCGCGTCGCGGTCGACGTGCACGCGGCCGCGCCGGCCGAGCGCGGTCCCCTGGCTGACGAGGTAGGGCGCGGTGGCCCGCCCGGTGCGGAGCAGCCAGGGCGCCAGCGACGCGTTGAGGCTGCCGGTGACGGGGTCCTCGACGGTGGTGCCGTCCTTCGGGAAGAAGGCCCGCACCTCGAACGCCGCGGGCGAGCCGGGGGGGTACGGCCCGACGACTCCGAGATCGAGGTCGACGAAGCCGGGGCGCATCGCCAGCACGGCCTGTGCATCGCGCAGCATCACCGCGACCCAGCCGGGGCCGTTGTCGACCCACTCGGCGTCGACGATCTCCTCGCGCGCGAGGTTCAGCACCGCGGCGATGTGCGCGAGCAGCGACTCCTCGACGGGGCCCTCGCGCAGCAGCGGCGGGGCCGCGAAGGCGAGCCGCCCGTGCTCGGCGCGGATGCGCACGAGGCCGGCGTCGCACTCCTGCACGAAGCTGCCGGGCGGGACTCCCTTCGCGGTTATCCAGGCGTGGCAGGTGCCGAGCGTCGGATGCCCCGCGAAAGGCAGCTCCAGCACCGGCGTGAAGATGCGGACGCGATAGTCGGCCCCCGGGTCGCGGGACGGGAGCAGGAAGGTGGTCTCGGACAGGTTCGTCCAGGCGGCGAGGCCTTGCATCTGCTCGGTCGAGAGACCCTCGCCGTCGAGCACGACGGCGACGGGGTTGCCGGCGTAGGGACTCTCGCCGAAGACATCGACCACGGTGTAGCCGCGCATCGCGCGAGCATAGAGGCGGCACGCGGGCTTTCCCGTGCGTCAGTGAGGATAATCCCCGCGTGGAGCACGTGAGCATCGAGGAGCACGAGGAGGGCGTCGTCGCGCTTACGATCGACCGCCCGCCGGCGAACGCGATGAACGTCGAGCTGCTGCGCGAGGTGGTCGAGGCCGTGGCGCGCGCGGCGCGCGAGGCGCCGCGGGCGCTGGTGCTCGCGGGCCGGCCGGGGTGCTTCTCGGCGGGGGCTGACCTGAAGGCGGTGCCGGGGTACGGCCCCGCGGAGCAGCGCGAGATGGTGACGGGCATCAACGCGATGGCGTTGAACACCTATGAGCTGGAGTTCCCGGTGGTCGCGGCGATCACGGGGCACGCGATCGCAGGCGGGATGGTGCTGGCGTTGTGCGCCGACATCCGCGTCGCCTCCAGCGCCGGGCGCTACGGGCTGACGGAGGTGCAGGTCGGCGTCCCCTACCCGCAGGCAGCGATCGGCGTCGTGCGCGCGGAGCTGACGCCGCAGGCGGCGCGCGTGCTGGCGCTGGGCGCCGAGCTGACCGACGCGGCCGAATGCGAGCGCCTGGGCGCGTTCGACGAGGTGCTCGACGCCGAGGACGTGCTTCCGCGCGCGCTGCACGTCGCGGAGCGCCTGGCAAAGCTGCCGCCGGAGGTCTACGCGCGCACGAAGCGCGACCTGCGTGCGCCGGCGCTGGCGCAGATGCGCGCGGGCGTCGAGGACGACCCGCTGCTCGCCGCCTGGGTCCCCTAGCCCCCGCGGGTCAGCACGACGACGGGGATCTCGCGCTCGGTCCTGGCCTGGTAGGCGTCGTAGTCGGGCCAGACCTCCGCCATCAGCCTCCACAGCCGCTCGCGCTCCTCGCCGGCGGCGGTGGCGGCGGTGACCGGAATCGTCTCGCCCTTGACCTCGATCGTCGCGTGCGGGTCGGCCCGCAGGTTCTCGTACCAGCTCGGGTTCTCGGGCGTGCCGCCCTTGGAGGCGACGATCACGAAGCGCTCGCCGTCGGTGCGGTGGATCAGCGGCGTGGTGCGCTCCTCCCCGGAGCGGCGCCCGCGCGTGGTGAGCAGCAGGATCGTGGTCCCGCGCCAGTGATAGCCGCGCTCGCCGGCGGTCTCGCGGTAGACGCGGACGTGCTCGGCGCCGAACAGCTCGTCGTCGGACCCGGCCATGCCGCGAGTCTAGCTCGCCGTGGGTTTGGAGATTTATAGGAGGACCCCTATTAGGGGTCCCTAATTAGGACTTCCTAATCGTGCTATGGTTCCGCGCCGCGATACCCGAGTAGAGAGATCGGATTTTGATTCCCACGTATGTGATCGGCCTGCGCGAGGGCTTGGAGGCGGCTCTGATCGTGAGCATCGTGGCGGCGTTCCTGCGCCGCCAGGAGCAGCGCGAGGCGCTGCGCTACGTGTGGCTCGGCGTCGGGATCGCGGTCGTCCTCTGCACCGCCGCCGGCGTGGCGTTGCAGCTGCTGGACGAACAGCTGCCCCAGCAGCAGCAGGAGCAGCTGGAGACCGTGATCGGCGTATGCGCCGTGGGGATCGTGACGTTCATGATCGTCTGGATGCGCCGCCACGCCGCGGGCCTGAAGGGCGAGATCGAGGCGAACCTCGGCGCCGCGCTGGCGAGGGGCTCGGTGATCGGGCTGATCGCGATGGCTTTCTTCGCGGTGCTGCGCGAGGGCCTTGAGACCGCGGTGTTCCTGCTGGCGGCCTTCCAGGCTTCGGGCAACGCGCTCGACGCCGGGATCGGCGCGCTGCTGGGGATCCTCACCGCCTGCGCGATCGGCTTCGGCCTGTACCGCGGCGGCATCCGCATCAACCTCGCGCGCTTCTTCAAGGTCACGGCGGTGTTCCTCGTGCTGATCGCGGCGGGCCTGCTCGCGACCGCGATGCACACCGCCCACGAGGGCGGCTGGGTCAACAGCCTCCAGGGTCAGGCGCTCGACCTCAGCTGGCTGGTCGTGCCGGGCACCGTGACCTCCTCGCTGCTGACGGGGATGCTCGGGCTGCAACCGCGCCCGACCGACGGCGAGGTCCTCGTCTACCTGCTCTACGCGGTGCCGATGCTGCTGTTCGTGCTGTGGCCCGCGCAACTGAACTTCAAACAAAGGAGAGCGAACCCAGCATGATCAAAGCGACGCTTGCCATCGGCGCCGCGGCCGCGGCGGCACTCGCGCTCGGGGCCTGCGGGAGCTCCACGAGCAAGGACTCGAAAGTCCTCGCCGTGACGCTCACCGACGCGGGCTGCACGCCGCAGCACATCGAAGTCGCCTCCGGGCCGGTGACGTTCCAGGTCACGAACGGCGGCACCAGCAAGGTCTCGGAGATGGAGCTGAAGAACCGCTCCGGCGTGATCCTCGGCGAGTCCGAGAACGTCGTCGAAGGGGTCCCCGGCAAGTTCTCCCTGAACCTCGAGCCCGGCAAGTACGTCGTGAACTGCCCGACGGGCGACGCCGAAGACCAGGGCACGCTCGTGGCGACCGGCAAGGCGAGCGCGAAGGGGCAGGGCGCCTCGGCCGCGCTGCTGGCGCGCGCGACCGCGGCCTACAAGGACTACGTGCAGCACGAAGTCGCGCTGCTGCGCACGGGCACGGCCCAGTTCACGGCCGCCCTGCAGGCGGGCGACGTCAAGCGCGCGAAGGAGCTGTTCGGCCCGGTCCGTGCGCACTACGAGGCGATCGAGCCCGTCGCGGAGAGCTTCGGCAACCTCGACCCCGAAATCGACGCGCGCGTCAACGACGTGGAAAAGCTCGGCGAATGGACGGGCTTCCACCGCATCGAGAAGACCCTCTGGGAGCAGAACACGACGCGCGGGACCGAGTCCTACGGGCGCAAGCTGCTGCGCGATGTCGAAGAGCTGCAACGCAAGGTGGTCACGATCTCGCTTCAGCCCGCCCAGCTCGCAAACGGAGCGGTCGAGCTGATGAACGAGGTCTCCAACTCGAAGATCACCGGCGAGGAGGACCGCTACTCGCACACGGACCTGTCGGACTTCGAGGGCAACCTCGAAGGCTCGCGGGAGGCGTTCAAGCTGCTGGTGCCGGCGCTCTACCAGACCGGCAACGCCGCGCTGGCGAAGACGGTCGAAGCGCGCTTTGCGGCGGTCCAGCAGAACCTCGACGCCTACCGGCGCAAGACGCCGCTCGGCTTCGCCCTCTACGGCGAACTGAGCGAGAAGGACCGGCAGGCCTTCGCGAAGGAGGTCGGCGCGCTGGACGAACCGCTCGCGACCGTCGCGGCGAAGGTGAGCGGGGCCTAGCGGGCGATGCCTCGCCGGGTCCTCGCGCTGCTCGGCCTGGCGGCGCTGCTGCTGTCGCAGGCGCTCGCGCCCGTCGCCTACGCGGGCATGCCCGCGCCCGCGGGCGGGGCGCCGCGGGCGCCGGAGCGCGAGCGGGCCGGGGCGCGGGCGCTGCTCTCCGAGCTGCCGTCGGAGTACCGCACGATCGACCGCACGCACGAAGCCGAAGGCGCGGCGCGCGTGCGCGCGATGGCCTTGGCGCTCGCAAGCCAGCTCGGGCTCTGGCAGGCGGCGCAACCCCAGCCGCAGCTGGCCGCCGCGGCCAAGGGCGCGCACGAGCTGGCGCGCGATCTGGAGGCGACCGCGGACCGGCTTCAGCCCTGGCCGCTGCCGTTGTCGGTCCGCGCCGACGCCGAACGGATCGCCGCGCAGCTCCGATCCGCGGGGCTCGGCGCGGCGCTGTCGGCTAAGCCGTACGACTCGATCGAAGCGCTGCTGGGCGACGCGCGCGGCGCCACGGCACCCGCGACGGCGAGCGCATACGCCGCGGAGGCCTACGCGCTGTTCGCGACCGGCCCCGGCAAGCGCCTGCAGGGAACGAACGCCGCGCTCGCGGCCTCGGTGCAGGACGCCTTCTGGCAGCGCGAAGGGCGCCGCGCGGACCGTGGACTGCTGGTGGCGCTCGCGAGCGGCGCCGGCACGGGCGCGGTGGCCCACGCGGCGACGACCGCGAACGAACGTGTTTCGAGCGCTGCGACGGTGCTGGGCGATCGCACGATCGGCAGGTCGACCGTCGTGGCGGACGCGGCTGTGATCGTGTTCCGCGAGGGCCTGGAGGCGGTGCTGATCCTCGCGGCGATCACGGCCTCGTTCGTGGGCGAGCGCCGCAGGCTGCGCCGCCCGGTGCTGTTCGGGGCGCTGCTGGGGCTCGGCGCGACCGCGGCGACCTACGCGCTGGCGCAGGCGCTGGTCGACGCGCTCGGCGACGGCGGGCTGCGCCTGCAGGCGATCACGGGGCTGATCGCGATCGCGGTGCTGCTGGTGGTGACGAACTGGTTTTTCCATCGCGTCTATTGGAGCGAGTGGTTGGGACGTTTCCATCGCCGCCGCCGCGCGATCGAGCGGATCGACCGCTTCGGCTTCATCTCCGGCCAGCTCGTGGCCTTCACGCTGCTTGGGCTGACGAGCGTCTACCGCGAGGGCTTCGAGACCGTGCTGTTCCTTCAGAACCTCCAGGTCAGCGCGGGCAGCAGCGCGACGGCGCTGGGGATCGCGATCGGGCTGGCGGGGACGCTCGCGGTGGGATTCGTGACGTTCAAGCTGGAGCGCAAGCTCCCCTACAAGAAAATGCTGATCGCCACCGGCGTCCTGATCGGTCTCGTGCTGGGCGTGATGGTCGGCACGACGGTGCACAGCCTGCAGGGCCTGGGCTGGGTGCCGAGCACGCAGACGGGTTTCACGCTGCCGCTGTGGTGCGGGCAGTGGCTGGGCCTGTACGCGACCTGGGAGGGGATCGGCGCGCAGCTCGTGGCGCTGCTGGTCGTGTACGGCTCCTACGCCGTGGCGCGCGCGCTACAGACGCGCCGCTACAAGCGCGTCCCGCGCGAAGTGCCGACGCTCGCGCGCGGCTGAGCGCGGCGCCCGCGGGGCTGGGCGCGGCGGGCCTGGGCCGCACGCTCGCCGGGGGACGGCTCGCGGTCGCGCTGCTCGGCCAGCAGCTCTGAGACCTGCTCGGGCTGGAGCGGGCGGTGCAGGTGGAAGCCCTGGGCCAGCTCGCAGCCCAGCTCGCGCACCAACCGCAGCTGGGTCTCGTTCTCTACGCCCTCGGCGATCACCTCGATCGAGAGCGCCTGCGCCATGCGCACGATCGCCGTCGTGATCGCGGTCGAGCGGGCGCTGGCGCCGAGCGTGTCCACGAACGAGCGGTCGACCTTCAGGCCGTCGATCGGCAGGCGGCCCAGGTAGGCCAGCGAGGAGTAGCCGGTGCCGAAGTCGTCCAGCACGAAGCGCACGCCCCGCTTGGCGATCTCGCCGATCGTCTCGCTGACGCGGTCGGGCTCGTCGAGCAGCACGGACTCCGTGATCTCCAGGCACAGGCTCGAAGCGGGGATGCCCGACTGCGCCAGCGCCGCGAGCACTGTCTGCTCGAGCTCGCGCTGCGTGAACTGCCGGGCGGAGAGGTTGACGGCGATCCCGAGCGGGTCGCCGTCCTCGCCCTGCTCGGCGTGCCAGCTCGCCGCCTGCGCGCAGGCGGTGTCGAGCACCCAGCGCCCGATCGACTCGATCAGCCCGCTCTCCTCCGCGACGGGGATGAACTCGCCCGGGGCCAGCAGTCCGCGGACGGGGTGCTGCCAGCGCAGCAGCGCCTCCGCCGAGACGATCCGCGGCCGCTCGCCGAGCGCGACGATCGGCTGGTAGACCACGCGCAGCTCCTCGCGCTCGAGCGCGCGCCGCAGGTCGTTCTCGACCGACAGGCGCTTGACGGTGCGGGCGCGCATCGCGCCGTCGAACACCTCGAAGCGCGCACGCCCGCGCGCCTTCGCCTGGTACATCGCGGCATCCGCGTCGCGGATCAGCGCCGCGGGCTCGATTCCCTGCTCGCCGCCGGCGAGCGCGATCCCCAGGCTGGCCTTCGCGAAGTGCTCGCCCGTCGCGAGCTCGAAGGGCACCTCGAAGGCGGCGACGATCCGCTCGGCGACGCGCGCGGCCGCGGCCTCGTCGGGCACCTGCTCCAGCAGCACGACGAACTCGTCGCCGCCGAGCCGGCCGATCGTGTCGCCGGGGCGCAGCGCCGCCGTCAGCCGCGGCGCCACCTTGCGCAGCAGTTCGTCGCCGGCGCTGTGCCCAAGGCTGTCGTTGACGAGCTTGAAGTTGTCGATGTCCAGCAGCGCGACGGCGACCTGCGCGCCGGGGCGGGTGAGCGAGTGCCCAAGCCGGTCGAGGAACAGGACGCGGTTCGGCAGGTCGGTGAGCGGGTCGTGCAGCGCCTGGTAGCGGATGTGGTCTTCGGTGCCGCGCTGCTGGATCGCGTCGGCGAGGATGTTCGCCAGCGCCTGCACGAAGTCCGCGTCCGCGGCGGAGGAGCGCTCCTCTGCGGGGGTCGCCAGCCACAGCACCCCCCAGCTGCCCTCGCGGCTCTCGATCTGACGCGCGATCCCGCTGGGCAGGTCACCCAGCGCGTAGGCGGAGCGCTTGCGCGTGGACGGCAATCCCAGGCCGGCCCGCAGCGCGAAGGAGCCTGGCTCGGCGGTGTGCTCCAGCACGGCGCCGGTCTGCACGCCAAGGATGCGCGCGCCCTCCGCGAGCGCGTGGTGCATCAACTGCGCGACCTCGGCTCCCTCCAGCGCGCGCTCGCCGAGCCTGGCGACCGCGGCCTGCTGTGCGGCCCGGCGCTCCAGCTCCAGCTCCGCGAGCTTGCGGTCGGTGATGTCGAGCATCACGCCGTGCCAGCGGGAGCGGCCCTCCGCGTCGGTGAGCAGCGCGGCTTCGTCCCGCACCCAGACGGTGCTCCCGTCGCGGTGGAGAATCCTGTATTCGTCGGGCGTGCCCGGCTCCAGCAGCTCCTCCTCGCGCCCGAACACGTGCTGGCGGTCGTCGGGATGCACCTGGCGCGCCCACAACCCCAAATCGCTCATCCACTCCTTGGGCGTGAAGCCGAGAATCGGCTCGACGCCCGAGCTGATGTAGTGCCAGGCGCCGTCGACGCCCGCGTCGGCGACGTAGACGATCGCCGGCAGCCGCTCGATCAGGGCGCGCGCCTCCAGCCCGGGCGGAAGACCGCGCGCGGGATCGCCCGGTCGTCGCGCCCGATCGGACGGATCTGGGGTGTGCTGGGACATGCCTGTGTCGGTATCGGCAAAACCCCTGCAAAAGCTGAATTCCGTCAGTCCGAATCAGCGCGCTTGCAGCAGCTCGCGCACGGTCTGCTGGAAGGCGCCCGTGGTGAAGCACTGCGGCTCCGCGAACTCCTCCATCGCCAGCGCCGACTCCCAGCTGCCGTCGGCGGCGGCGCGCAGCAGCGGCTTCGTCATCGCGATCGCATGCGCGGGCAGCGCGGCGATCCGCTCGCACCAATCCTCGGCGGCGGCCAGCAGCCGCTCGTGCGGGACGACTTCGTGCACCAGCCCCAGCTCGCGGGCGCGCTCGGCGTCGACGTGCTCGCCGCCGGCGTAGAACGCGAACGCGCCCTGGTAGCCGAGCCGGCGCGTCAGCGCCCATGAGGTCCCGACCTCCGGCAGCAGCCCCAGCCGGCCGAAGGCAGGCACGATCAGCGCGCGCTCGGAGGCAATCGCGAGGTCGCAGGTCAGCGCCCAGGCGAGGCCAACTCCCGCGGCGGGGCCGTTCAGCGCGGCGACGAAGGCGGTGTCGCTGCGCGCGATCAGCCGCGCGATCCCTCCGAACTCGTAGCGGATCCAGCGCCAGATGTCCGCGGCGCCCTCGGGCGCCGCGAGCGCTTTCGGCGCTTCGTCCATCATCCGCAGGTCGCCGCCCGCGGAGAACCCCGGGTCCGCGCCCGTCAGCACGATCGCGCGGATCGCGCGATCGGCGACCAGCTCCTCCAGCGCCTCGCGCAGCTGCTGGACCAGCGGCGGGCTGAGCACGTTCAGCTTGCCGGGGTCGTCGAGCGTGACGACCGCGTGCCGCTCGCGGCGCTCGACGCGCACGAAGCGCTCCGGATGCTCACGCCCCTCGGCCACCGCCTGCTCGTAAAAGGTCATCTCGGCTCCTTTCGCTCGTCCGGTTCTGCGCGCAGCGCCAGCCACGCGGCGTCCGCGAGGGCCTCGGCGACCGGGCCCGATATGCGCTTGCCGCGGCCGGCGATCCAATGACGCGCGTACTCCTGCGCCGGGCCGAGCCACAGCGCGTTGATCACGTCGAACGGCAGCTCGCGCAGCGCGCCGTAGTGGCGGTGGGTGCCCCACCAGGCGACGACCTCCGCGAAGAAGGGCCGGTTCAGCGCGCGCAGCGCGGCGTCCTCCGCTGGACGCTCGTGCAGCAGGAACGCCGCCGCGTCGCGGTTCGCGCTGACCCAGCGCAGGTAGAAGCGCACGCCCGCACGCACGCCCTGCTCTGCGCCCTGGTGCGTGCGCAGCTCGCCGAGAAAGCCCTCCTGGAAGCCCGCGGTCAGCTCGACGTACAGCGCCGCCGCGAGCGCGGGCTTGTCGGGGAAGTGGTGGTAGAGCGCGCCGGTGCTGACGCCCGCGTCGCGGCGGATGTCCTCGAGCGTCGCGCTCAGGGCGCCTTCGGCGACGAACCGGTTCAGGGCGGCGTCGAGCAGCCTCGTGCGCGCCTGGCCGGCCGAGCGGGGGCGAGCGTTGCCGCCGGCGCCCGCGCCGCCGAGCGCGCCTTCACCCCGGCTCCCGCGGGCTGTTGTGGCCGATGAGGGTCGAGTGATCGTCGTCGCCATCGTGGTGCGAGAATATATCTGCTCTTACAGAGATATTCTCGGTCAGCAGACGCGCGTCGCCGCGGGTGCGGGCTCCGCGTCGCGTCGCGTCGGACGGGCGCGGGTGCCGGACAGGGCTTGGCCGCGCGGCGCTCTAGCTGGTCTTGACCGGCCCGCCGCCGGCGGAAGGGCGCAACCGGCGGGAGCGAAACAGCGGCAGCGCTGCGTAGTCGACGACGACCTTCCCGGCGACGCCCGCGACGAGCGCGGTGAGGATGTCTTTCACCGACCCCCAGGTCCTGCCGTAGACGGTCAGCGTGTAGACGAGGCAGCTCAGCAGGATCGGCAGCAGCGTCCAGACCAAATCGCCGAGGGACAGCGTTGGGCGACTAGGTCTGCGCTTCGGGAGGTCCCACACGGGGCGCTTCACCTTCCCGCGAATCCGCGCGAACTCGGTGCCGTCGTAGACGGCCCAGCCCTTGAAGCGGGCCGGGTCCGCGTTCCAGTCGACCTTCGGCGTGATGCTCGTGGGCGTCGGCTTCAGGATTGGCGGCAGGCCCACTTTCGAGCGCACCCGTTGCAGTTCGAGATCGAGCTTGTCCTGGTCAGCCGGCGTCCGCGCGAAGACGTCCCCTTGCGCGAGCGACTGATCGAGCGCTTCCACCTCCGCGTGGGAGGCCGCGTTCGCGAGGCTCCGCTTCCACGCGTCGGCCAGCCCGCTGTGCCAGTTCGCCTGACGCAGCGTGCGCCAGACGATGTCGTCGGCGGCGGCGGCGTCCTTCGGCTCGCGCTTCAGCGCCAGCAGCAGCAGACCCGTGTCGCGCGAGGTGGACGAGCTCTGCCACGACTGCGTGACCGGCCGGCGGCTGATCGCGAGCAGCCGCCGCGACGCGGGCTCGATCCGCAGCCAGCGCTGCAACCTGGCGATCACGTCGAGCAGGCGGTCGGTGCTTTCGCGGATGTCCGCGTCATCGCGCGCGCCGGCGATTTCGTCCTGTAGTTCTTTCGCGGTTTCCTTCAGCTCGCTGATGTCCCATGCCGCGACGTTCCCGGCGCTCACGCCGCGCATCAGCATCGGAATGGCTTTCAAGGTCTCGAACGAGCGGTCGAGCGCTTTGCTCAGCTCGCGCCGCTGGGAGCGCATGGTGTAGAGGCGCTGGGCGACGGTGCCGACCAGCACGCCGAGCGCCACGACGACGAAGGCGAGCCACAGCGGCAGCCTGTCGCGCACGGTGATGTCCAGCTGCGGCGCCGCGGGAATCAGCTCGGCGATCGAGGCATTCCCGTGGTACTGCCCAGGCTGGGCGTGGTTTGTGAGCTTCAGCTGCGCAGTCGCCCGCTGCGGGTCGTCGCGATCGAGGGTGAAGGCGCCCAGCGTGAAGTCGGCGACCCCGCCGGCGTCGTTGTGGAGCGCGAAGCGCCGGCGGTGGGCGCTGACACTGCCGACGTACGTGGCGACCCCCGGCCCGACGATCGCGATCGTCGTCGTGGCCTTCGTGGTGGCGGGCGCCAGGCCGATCGAGGATCGTTCGAGCGCGACCCCTTCGGGCGCGGGGACCGACGGCACGACCGGCACCGTGAGCGGCTGCGCCTCGGCGTCGGTTCTTTCGACGAAGAGGACTCCTCCCAGGCCGCTCACGGTCGCGGGCGCCGCGACCTTGCCGCCCCGCAGCGGCATGAGCGCGAGGAAGCGAACGGGCAGCACCACCGTGGCGTGTGGCGGCACCGCGACGCTGGAGCCGGCCGACAGGCGCTTGAAGAGCCACCGCGCCATACGAACCACGACTTCCTGGGAGCGCCCGGGCCGCAGATCGGCGAGCACCCGCTCTACGTCCGCGCGCCCCAGCTTCGCTCCCGACGCCGGCGGCGCGAGCAGCTGCGAGAGCTCGGCCGCCAGACGATCGAGCTCCTTGCGCGCGACCGGCCGGCGACCTCTGCGCAAGGCGCGCAAGGTGCGTCCCAGCAAGGCCGGCGGAACGTCGGCCGTCGTCTTCACGTCCGGTTGCGGCTCGCGCAGTTTCGCGAGCGCGCTGAGAATCGCTTCGGCCCGCCCAGACAGACCGTGCGGCAGTTCGGTGGGCTCTAGGCGCGCGATCACCGCTTCGAGCGCAGCCTTCGTCGGCGAACGCTGCCCTCGCAAACGCGCGAAGACCGATTCGCCGGGCAGTATCACCTGCGCCCCGTCGTCGCGAACGTAGTGAAGGCGAATGCGCAGCGGGGAATCGCCCGCGTTGTGCACCTGGAACACCAGGGAGCCGACAAGCGACGGGCTGGGCACGACTTCGCCGCTCCGCGTACCCGGGTCGCTTGCGCGGCACTCCCCGGATTCCATCTCCTCGGCGTCCGTCGACACGAGCGAGCCGCCTGCCGAGCACGGTTCAAGCACCATCGACAGCGGGGCCTTGCCGACGACGGTGAGCGGTTCCTTAGATGCGGCGGAAGCGACTCCCGTCACGCTCGCGCCTAGCGCGAGCACCATCGCCAGCACTGCCGGCAGTGCGGCGAGAATCGGACGACGTCCGTTTGGTGCTCCCCCAAGCACGGCCCGGAGTAGCGTATTTCATTCTTAGGGACGATTGCAAGATCCGGCGCGGGCAATCAACCCCTGTCCTCCTGCAGATAGGTGAGCACCGCGAGCACGCGCCGGTGATCGCTCTCGGACTGGGTCAGGCGCAACTTGCCGAAGATGCTTGCGATGTGCTTCTCGACGGCGCCGACGCTCAGCACCAGCACCTCGGCGATGCCGGCGTTGGAACGACCCTCGGCCATCAGCCCGAGTACCTCGCGCTCGCGCGGGGTCAGATCGGACAGCGGCCCGTCGGCGTCGCGGCGGGAGACGAGCTGGGCGACGACATCGGGGTCGAGCGCCGTGCCGCCGCGCGCGACGCGCCCGACCGCGTCGACGAAGTCCTCCACGTCCATGATCCGGTCCTTCAGCAGATAGCCGACGCCGCCGCGGCCGTCGGCGAGCAGTTCGGCGGCGTAGGCGGGCTCGACGTACTGCGAGACCATCAACACGCCCGTGTCGGGCGCCTGCTCGCGCAGCTTCAGCGCCGCGCGCAGACCCTCGTCGCGGAAGTCGGGCGGCAGGCGGATGTCGACCACCGCCACGTCGGGCTTCTCGCGGGCGACCGCGTCGAGCAGGGCGCGAGCGTCTTCGACCGCGGCGGCGACCTCGAAGCCGTTGTCGCGGAGCAGCCGCTGCAGGCCATCGCGCAGCAGCGCCAGGTCCTCCGCGATCACGACCCTCATCTTCATCGCACCGGCGCGCCTATCCGCATGGCATCTCCGCGCGGATCGTCGTCGGCCCGCCCGACGGACTCAGCACCGTGAGCGTCCCGTCGAGCGCCTGCACGCGGCGGCGCAGGCCGTCGAGCCCCCCGCCCGCGGGGTCGGCGCCACCGGCGCCATCGTCGTGCACCTCGACCGACAGGCGCTCGCCATCGCGGGCGATGCGCACGTCGACGCGGCTCGCCTTAGCGTGCTTGCCCGCGTTCGCCAGCGCCTCCGCCACGACGAAGTAGGCCGCGCTCTCGACGGGCGGCTTCGGCCGCCGGGGCATCGTCACCGAGACGGTCACCGAAACCGGCGAGCCCGCGGCGAGCGCGCGGACCGCGGCGTCGAGCCCGCGGTCGGCGAGCACCGGAGGGTGTATCCCGCGCGCGAGGTCGCGCAGCTCTCGCAGCGCCTCGCCCGCGCCGGTGCGCGCCTCCGCGAGCAGCTGCTGTGCCGCCTCCGGGTCCGCCCCCGCGAGCTTCTGCTCGGCCATGCCCAGGCTCATGCCGAGCGCGACCAGGCGCGCCTGCGCGCCGTCGTGCAGGTCGCGCTCGATTCGCCGCAGCTCCGCCTCCTGCACGTCGACCGCCCCCGCGCGGCTGGTCTCGAGTGCCGAGATCCGCTCGGTCAGCGCGGTGCGGTCCGGCGCGCGGGAGACGACCACGGCGGCATGCGGGCCGAGCGCCACGATCGCGAGCAGCAGCACCCACACCGGCCAGAAGTAGCCGAAGCCGCTCGCCATCCAGGCGCCGATCAGGAACCCCAGCAGCGAGGCCCACACGCCAACATGGATGCCGAAGCCGCGATCGAGGCGGCGCTCGTACCAGAAGGCGGGGTGCTCGTTCACGGCGACCACCCAGGCGTGGATCGCGACCGGCAGCGCGAGCGCGAGGATCGTCCAGGCCGGCCAGAAGTAACCATGCGAGGTCAGCCCCCAGAGCGCGATCAGGAACAGGTTCAGGCTCGCGGCCCCGGCGGCGTGGATCCTCAGCCCGCGGTCGCGTTCGATCAGCTTCGCCATCCCCGACCAGTCCACCACGTTCGCCCGCGCGAGCGCAAGCCGCGCGTGCGAACGCAGGGAGCTCAGCGAAGACACGGTTAGGCGGCTTCGGTCGCGGCGGCCGCCTCGCCGCGCGTAGGGCGGGCCCGGCGCCCCGCCGGTTCTTCGGGGCGGGCGCCGCCGGCCTGCGGCAGCCACCGCAGCCAGCGCGGCAGGTACCAGTTCCAGCGGCCGAGCAGCTTCATGCCGGCGGGCAGCAGCACGCCGCGGATCAGCGTCGCGTCGATCAGCACCGCGACCGCCAGGCCCACGCCCATCTGCTTGATTTCCAGCGTGCTGAGCGTCGCGAACAGCGCGAACACCGCGACCATCACCGCCGCGGCCGCCGTCACGGTGCCCGCCGTGGAGCTGATCCCGCGCGCGACCGCCTCGCCCGTCGGCACGCCTTCGTCCGCCAGCTCCTTGATCCGGCTGACGATGAACACGTGGTAGTCCATCGAGAGGCCGAACAACACCGCGAACAGGAACAGCGGCAGCCAGGTGACGACTGCGCCGTTGGAGTGGAAGTCCAGCAGCCCCTGCAGGTGGCCGTCCTGGAAGACCCACACGAGCACGCCGTAGGCCGCGCCCACCGACAGCAGGTTCAGCACGATCGCCGTCAGCGGTATCGCCAGCGAGCGGAACGTCACGAGCAACAGCAGGAACGCGAACCCCAGGACGAACGCGAACACCAGCGGCCAGTGCTGCTTCGTCGTCTGGTTGAAGTCGTGCGTCCCCGCCGCCTGGCCCGTCACCGCGTACGTGGCGCCCGGGACCTGGCCGATCGTCGCGGGCAGCAGCCGTTCGCGCAGCGTCGCCAGCGCGGCCAGCGCCCGGTCGTCGTCGCCGTTGCCCGCCAGCGGGATTTCCACCTTCGCCAGCGTGTGCGCCGGGTTCAGCGCGAGCGCGATCGGCCCCTTCATCTGCCCGCTCGCCAGCGCCTCGTGTTCGAGCCGGGCGATTGCTCCGCGCACCGGAGGCCGCGTCACGTCGGCCGCCTGCACGACGACCACCGCCGGGGTCTGCGCGCCCGGGAAGGCGCGCTGGATCTTCTTGTAGCTCTGCACGATCTGCACCTTCGCGGGCAGGTCCGTGAAGCTCGGGAGCTTCGTGTGCATGCCGAGCACCGGCACCGCCATCGCGAGCAGCACCGCGACCGAGAGCGCGACCGCCACGGCGGGGAAGCGCAGCGCCGGGCGCAGCACGAGCGACCACAGGCGCGAGGACTCGCGGCGGCCCTTGATCGCCTGGATCAGCGTGCGCCGGTCGCGCAGCCAGACGAGCGGGCGCGGCTGCGCCAGCCGGCGCAGCACGCGCACGCGGCCAAGCGGTCGCAGCAAGCGCAACGCCATCGCGGCCAGGACCGCGAGCACGCCGCGGTCGACGCGGTCGCCCAGCTTCCCCAGCAGCGCCGGGAGCACCGTGAGCGAGCCCACCATCGAGACCAGCACCACCAGCATCGCCCCGGCGCCGATCGAGCCGAACACCTTGCTTCCCGCCAGGAGCATCCCCGCCATCGCGATCAGCACCGTCGTGCCCGACACGAGCACCGCGCGGCCCGAAGTCGCCGCGGCGCGCGCGAGCGCCGCGTGCGGAGGCAGCCCACGGCGCTCCTCGCGCTCGCGCTTGAGGTAGAAGAGCGAGTAGTCCACGCCGACCGCCATGCCCATCAGCAGCATCACCGAGCTGGTGGCGTCGGAGGCGTGCAGCACGTGGCTGAGCGCCGCCGCGAGGCCGAGTGAACCCAGCACCGCGGAGAAGGCCAGCAGCACCGGCACGCCCGCCGCGACGAACGCGCCGAAGGCCAGCAGCAGCACGAGGAAGGTGATCGGCAGCGACAGGCTCTCCGCGTGCGAGAAGTCGTCGTTCATCGTCTTTCTCAGTTCGTGCCGGGCGCTCGCGTCGCCGAACTCCACGATCGTGAAGCCGGGCGCGGAACGCTGCAGCGCCGCGACCTTCGCCAGCACCGGCGCCACCCTGTCTTCGGCGGTTTCGGGATCGCCGCGCATATCGAACTGGACGAGCGCCGAATGGCGGTCGCGCGAGAGCTGTCCCGGTGCGCCCGCGCGAACGTCGCGTGTCTGCGGCAGCGACCGCAGCTCGGCGCGCACGCGGTCGAGCGTCCGCGCGAAGGTCGGATCGTCCACGACTGCATGCCCGCTCTGCACGAGCACGCTCTCGCTCGCAGAGCGGTGCAGGCCCGACGCGGAAAGCGCCGCCTCCGCGCGGGCGCTTTCGCCCGTGGCCTGCTCGCTGTCGGTGAGCTTCGCCGTACCCGCGAGCTGGCCGATCGCCACCGCGACCGCGATGAATGCCAGCCAGCCGAAGGTCGCCGTCTTCCAATGCGCCGCGCTCCAGCGCCCGGCGCGCTCGGCGAGGTTCCTGCCCTCCGCGCGTCGTGCGCGCCCTGCTCGATCCGGCCTCATCACGGCCCCCTTTCGCTCGATTCCCATGTGCCGTTCGAGCGTCTCAGCGCGGGGACGCGCCGCCAATGGCGCGGGCTGGCGTCCGGGGTGGGGCTAGCCGGTGTGTGCTCGCGGGGGCCGGCGCCCGGTACGGGTCGTGCCTGCGCGGGTCAGGCCGGCGCGGATCAGGCCTGCGCGACCGGCACCGGCGTCTCGATCCCGGCCTCGGTCGAGACGAGGATCGCACCCTCGCCGGTGGCGTAGGCCTCCTCGCCGTGCTGAACCACGTCCATGCCCAGCGCCTCCTCGTGTTCGGTCGCGCGCAAGGGCATTACCAACGCGATCAGGCGGAGCAGCACGTAGGTGGCCGTGAAGGCGTATGCGGGAGCCGCGACCGCGGCGATCGCCTGCCAGCCGAGCTGTTCGGCGTTGCCGTAGAGCAGCCCGTTCGAGACGCCGTTCCAGGAGAGCTGCGCGGTGAAGCCGAGAAACAGGATCCCCGTCAGGCCTGCGGTGCCATGCGCCGCGAGCACGTCTAGCGTCTCGTCGACGCGCGTGCGCGGTCGCCAGACGATGATCGCGTAGCTGGGGAGCGCCGCCAGCGCGCCCAGGGCCATCGCCCAGGCGGGGCTGATGTAGCCGCCCGCGGGGGTGATCCCCACGCAGCCGACGATGATCGCCGTCGCGGCGCCGATCGCGGTGACACGGCGTTCGCGCAGCAGGTCGAGCAGGAACCAGACGAACAGCGTGCAGGCCGGCGCCAGCAGCGTGTTCGTGAAGGCCAGCACGCTCGAATGGCCCGCCGAGAAGCCGCTGCCGCCGTTGAAGCCGAACCAGCCGAACCACAGCAGGCCCGCGCCCAGCAGCACGTACACGGCGTTGTGCGGGAGCAGCGCCTGGCGCCCATAGTCCTTGCGCGCCCCGACCACGAGCGCCGCGGCGAGCGCCGAGAAGCCCGACCCCATCTCGACCGGCACGCCGCCCGCGAAGTCGAGCGTGCCATGCGCTTGCAGCCAGCCGCCGCCGAACGCCCAGTGCGCGAGCACGGCATAGACGAGCACCGACCACAGCGCGGAGAAGACGAGTAGCGGCACGAAGCGCATCCGCTCGACCACCGCGCCCGAGACGAGCGCGACGGTCACGATGCAGAAAGCCGCCTGAAAGGCGAAGAAGACCAGCTGCGGAATCGAGGTGCCGGCGCGAGGCGCGAAGGCGACGCCTTTCAGCAGCGCGTTGCCGAGCCCGCCGATCACGCCGTTGCCGGGGTCGAAGGCGAGCGAGTAGCCCACGAGCGCCCAGCAGATCGTCGCGACGGCGAGCGCCGCGATCGACATCATGAACGTGTTCAAAGTGTTCTTCGAGCGAACGAGCCCCGCGTAGAACAGGCCGAGCGCGGGCGTCATCAGCAGCACCAGCGCCGTCGCCGCGAGCATCCAGGCGGTGTCACCGGCGCTGATCTGCGCCGCGAGCGCGATCACTTCTGCACGGGCGTCACGGCGCCCTGGTCGGTCTCGCCGGTGCGGATCCGGATCGCCCGCTCCAGCGGGGTGACGAAGATCTTCCCGTCCCCCACCTCACCGGTCCGCGCGCCGGCGCAGAGCGCGTCGATCGTGCGCTGCACGAAGTCGTCGGAGACCGCGACCTCGAAACGCACCTTCTCGGAGAGCCCGACCTGCACGGTCGTGCCGCGGTAGGTCTCGACGCGATCCAGCTCGCCGCCGTGGCCTTGCACGCGGCTCATCGAGATGCCGCGAACCTCGGCGCGGTAAAGCGCCTCGAGCACATCGTTGACCTTCTCGGGCCGCACGATCGCGGTCACGAGCTTCATCGATTCCCCGCTCCTTCCGCCACCTTGCGGAGCAGCTTTCGCTTGCGCCTCAGAGGCGGGCCGCACCCCGCGCCGAAGCGCGCGCGAGCCTATCACGGCGCCGCGAGGGCTCGGCGAGGCGCCGTCGGGACTTTCGCCGCACGGTAGCACCGGAGTAGACTCGGCCACATGGGGGTTGCGGGCGGATCGCGGATGCACGATGCGGACTTGGGGTCGCTTGACTTCTGGGGCATCCCGGCGGAGAAGCGCGACCGGACGTTCGCCTGGCTGCGGGAGCACGAACCGATCTCCCGGCACGAGCCGCCGGAGGACATCCTTGGGCTCCCGGACCAGGGGCGCCAGAGCTACTGGGCGATCGTTCGCTACGAGGACGTGCGGCGGATCTCGCGCGACGCGCAGACCTTCTGCTCGGGCCAGGGCACGCAGTTCGCGGACGCGCCGCCGGAGTTCCTGGAGGCGTCGATGTCGTTTCTGGCGATGGACGCTCCGCGGCACACGAAGCTGCGCGGGCTCGTCTCGCGCGCGTTCACCCCGAGGCAGGTCGCGCGGATCGAGGAGGGCATCCGCGACAACGCGCGCGAGCTGGTCCGGCGGGTCGCCCCGACGGGCGGTGGCGACTTCGTGGAGTTGATCGCGAAGCAGTTGCCGCTGATCACGATCTCGGACATGATCGGCGTGCCGGAGGCCGACCGCGAGCGCGTGGTCGCCGCGGCGGACCTGCTGGTGACGGCGTCCGACCCCGAGGCGTTCGGGGACCGCGCGCCGATCGAGGTTCTGGGCGAGGCGCTGTGGACGCTTACGGCGTTCGCGAAGGAGCTCGCCGCGCACCGCGAAGCGAACCCCGGCGAGGACCTGATGACGGGGCTCGTGCAGGCGGAGGTCGACGGCGAGCGCCTCACCCACGACGAGATCGCCGCGTTTTTCGTGCTGTTGTCGGTCGCGGGCAACGACACGACGCGGCACACGACCTCACACGCGATGCGCGCGCTGACGCTCAACCCCGACCAGCGCGCGCTGCTGCTGCAAGACCCGGAGGGGCGCCTCCCCGTCGCGGTCGAGGAGTTCGTGCGCTGGGCCTCGCCGGTGCTGACGTTCAGGCGCACGACGACGCAGGAAGTCGAGATCCACGGGCAGGTGCTGGCGCCCGGCGAGAAGGTCGTGCTCTTCTACCACTCCGGCAACCGCGACGAGCGCGCGTTCGAGGACCCCTGGCGCTTTGACGTGACCCGCGATCCCAACCGCCACCTCGGCTTCGGCGGCGGCGGGCCGCATTACTGCCTGGGGGCGTCGCTCGCGCGGACGCAGCTGCGCTCGATCTTCGGGGAGCTGCTGCGCGTGGTTCCCGACATCGAGGCGGAGGAGCCCGAGCTGCTGCGGAGTGCGTTCGTGCACGGGGTGAAGCGGATGGAGTGCTCGTTCACGCCGCGAGGCTGAGGCAACGACGCACGGCGTCAGGGAGCGTAGTGTGCCGCGTGAAAGCCCCAACGCTCGGCCAGCCAACGTGGCACGAAGTCGTTCAGGCAGCGCTCCAGGTCACCGCCGAGCTCACTGTCCACGACCCACCACGAGACCACAGCGTCGACACCGGCGGGAGCCTGATCGTCGGGCGGGTCAATGTAAACACAGCCGAGCAGCCGTGTCTCGCCAGGATCCAGCACGGCGTAGTTGAATGCTTCATGTGAGGCGATCTCGGCTTCATGGTGAGCAAGATCTTCACGGTCAGCGTCGTAGGTCAGGTGCGCAGGTGGCCATCCCCACGCGCCGCCAAACCTGGCCCACAGCGTCTCTCGCGAGCCCATCACGGCGGGGTAGTCGATGTCCACGTCGCGCTCGCGGATCGGCCTCAAGTGATGGCCGGTCACTAGCTCGACCCGCTCCGGGTGGGCAAAATTCTCAGCGAGCCACGACATGCGTGGGAGGCTACTTCGGGGCTGACCGATTTCCGGACGTTGGTGGTCGCGAGACATTCGTCGACGTTTCAGTGGCTGCGACCTTCGCAACGCCACGGATGGCTGGCCGCTAACCGTGATCGTGCCCTCGTCCACCCTGGACACCGATGATTTTCCGGCCATGCGAGCGTCCCTACCTACATGACCACCAGAAAGGTAGTTCTCAAGATGGTGCTGTCTCTCGACGGCTTCGCGACGAGCCTCGACGGGACGCATGACTGGATGTTCGAGTTCTTCGGCGACGACAGCGGCGAGTGGAACCTCCGCGCTCTCGAGGAGGCGGGGACCCACGCGATGGGCCGGCGAAGCTACGAGATCATGGGCCCGCATTGGCTCGCCTCGGAGGGCCCGATAGCGAAGTCCATGAACGAGAAGCCCAAGGCGGTCTTCTCCAATACCTTGGAGAGCGCGGAGTGGGGCCCGGCCGAGATCTTCGGCGGCGACCTCGCCGTCGCGATCGCCGACCTGAAGGCCCGCGACGACGACGGCACGATTCTGGTCCACGGCGGGCCCGACTTCGCCAAGTCGATGACCAAGCTCCGCCTCGTGGACGAGTATCAGCTCACATATGTGCCCCTGGCGATCGGAGCCGGCCACAGCCCCTTCGCGGATATCGACGAACACCTGAAGCTTGACCTGGTGCAAGAGCAGCGGTTCGCCAGCGGCGCCCTCGGTCAGATTCTCGTCCCGAAGTCCTGATCCCACGCACGCCGCGTAGGGCCTCTTCGGGACGCTCAGGGCTCGTTCACGTCGCGAGGCTGAGAGCGATCGCCGATCAGCGCAGTTCCGCCGAGGCGGGCTGACCGGCCTGCGTCCAGTACACCCGGCTCGCCGACACGCGATGCCTGTTCGGGCCGACGTTGCCGGCGTCGGTCGCCAGTGCCAGGGATGCGGGGTCGACGTCGAAGCCCGAGGCGAGCAGCCGGCGTGGGCCGCCGGCGTCGAGCGCCTCGACGTCGTAGAAAGGCACGCGGCTGGCTTCCAGACCCTGCGATCTGGCTTCGTCGTTGGCGATCCAGGCGACTGCGCCGTCGGGCTTGAGCACGATCGCCGTGACGGTGCCGACGCCGAGGGTGCTGACGCCCGCGAGCGGCAAGCCCGTGGCCACCTTGTGCACGATCCGGCCCGAGCGGAGGTTCCTGACGACGAGCTCCCAGCTCGTCAAGGACGGGGTTTCGGAGAACTGTTCGTAGGCGACGAGATCACCGGCGAGCACCTCCTGTTCGGTTGCCCCGCAGCCGGCGGCGGACAGGCAGCGGTACGGAGCCAGCCCCAGTTCGTAGACGCGTCTGCTGCCGTAAGCGCAGCCGTAGACGTTCGTCGAGCCACCGCCGGGTTCCCTCGCGGCGTAGACCTGAACGCGGGCATTCGAGACGATCGTGCGGGTGTGCCCGGGGGCGCAACTCGCCGCCCGGCGCCGTGGCTTCGCCGCCGCGGGCCCGGCGGCCCCGAGCGACAGGACCAACCCGGCGACCAGCACCACCGGGCCTACCCGCCTCCATCGGCCGACGGTCCACATGCGTCCCCAAACGCCTCCGCCTTGGGAAAGTTGCGCCCGCCTCACGCCTATGAGATCGATTCCTTTTCGCAGGCGGCGGACTGCGTTACCGACACCGTGTTGCTGGTGGTTTCGCCGTCGGGATCGACGACCTTGATCGTGTGCGTGCCCTGCCGGAGTTCGGGAATTTCGATGCGTTCGGAAGAGATCACGTTCGTGTCTCCGCTGAACCCGTCGACGAGCGCCGAGGAGCCCTCGACGAAGTTCGAACCGTGCAGAATCGAATGGGTCCATCCGGCCCGCGGACAGGGCGTGACGCTGTCGATGTGCGGGGCGGGTAGTTCCTGCTGCCCGACAACGTGCACGTCGTCGATCACCCAGCCACGGAAGCCGTTGTAGTTGTCATCGCCGCTGTTGAACACGAACCTGATGCGCGCGTGCGGACTGCCGGCGGCGCCCGGCAGCGCGACGGTGTCGTCGGTCCAGCTCGGCGCCTGGGACAGGCCGTTGTTCGTGAAGTCGCGGTCGGACTCGGACCCGTCGCTCCGGAAGCCGGGGTTCAGCTTGGCCACCTTGTGCCAGGCGAAGGAACCTCCGCCGCTGCCCGAGCTGGTCGTGTATTCAATCTTCATCGTGTCGTATTCGTTCGGCTGCACGGCCTCGATGTCGAACCAGGACTTGAAGTGCAGCACTGCGCTGTCGGCGCCTTCGAGACTGAACGGAGGCGAGACGAGCGCGCCCTGTGCCGTCGTGCTTGATTTACAGCCGTTCAGCGCTTCCTGAAGCACCGAGGCGTAGCCCAGGCAGAACGTCCCGCTGGCCGGATCGCCGAACCAGGCGACGTGCGTTCCACTCCTCGCCGAAGGCAACGAGCCGTCGTCGGGCAGCGTCACGAGACCCGGTGAGATCGCGCCGTTGACCGACACTTCAGACGGGTGATCCTGCACGTGCCACAGGTTGCCGGAGGTTTCTTCTGAGAGGTCGGGCGCGTCGAGCGCGAACGGCGCCGCCGCCGACTTGCGCCGAGCGCCACGCGAGCGCCGCGCCAATGCGCTGACGCCGGCCGACGAGGGCCCCGCCGCGCTCGCGCTGAAGCTCGGTCCGCCATCGCCGCTGTCCCGTTCGGCGGCGACTTCTTCGAGCAGCCATGCGTCCGGCTGACCCGTGTGCGGGTCGACTTCTTCGCTGGAGGGCACCTCCGATTCCATTCCGTTCTCCCAGTCCTGGCTGAGGCCTTCGCCTTCACAGGAGGTCGTGAAGGTCTCGTCCCCTCCCAAGGTCGGGATCCCTTCGCTCGCTTCGTTTTCCGCCTCCACCTGGTAGTGGTAGGTCGTACACGGAGTGAGGCCCTGCAACGCAAAGGACCTGGTTTCGGCGGCGCTTCCCGCCGGCACCGTGATCCTGCTCGTGGTGTGTCCGTAGGCTTCGCTTTCGCCGTACTCGAGCCACGCGCTCGTGGCCAGTTCCCGGGGTTCGACCAGCGCGCCGACCCTGCTCGTTTTCGCTTTGGCGCCTTGCGGCGGGTGGGTCACCGCCCCCGGCGGGCATTTGTGCGAGGCGAAAGCGAGCATGCAGTACGCCGGGCGCCACGTAGCCGCTTCCAGGTCCGGTTTTTCTTCGCCTTTCGGTCCCGGTATGTCGTCCTTGCCTTCGAGCAGGGCGCTGTCGAATGCAGTGCTGTTTTCTGCGAGCTGCGAGGTGGTCGGACCCCGGTACTGCGCGTAGTAAGAGCGGTCGAAGTGCACCTTGCCTTTGTCCTCGTTGATCGAGGAGAGGGTGATGAAGTCCTTCGCGGAGAGCTGCTGGTTTTTGCATCGCCCGGTCGTCGGATATTTGCAGTGTCTCGCCTCGAGTGCCGTTGGATGGCCACCGACGTCCAGGGGAACACCCCCCTCGGTCATCCACATGTGGGGATGGTTGAGCTTGCCCGACAGAGCGAGGAACTTGTGCGCCGCCGTGGTCACAATCGGATGTTTTTGGTTGACGTGCGACAGGTCTTGATAGTCGTGCATTCCCCAGTACGTCGGGTTGCCCTTCCAATAGCGATGGTGTTTCAGGATCGTGTCGACATAGATGTGAATGTAGTTTTCATGGAGCTCTTCGTTATTCACAAATTCGGTGAATTCGCCGGCGATGACCTTGCAGCCGCATTTCACGGCGTGCGCTTCGCGACGCGCCACCTGCCAGAAGTACGCTGCCTTCGGGGCGCGTTTTAGAGGATGCATAGGGAACCTGGGGTTATCCGGCTCGTTCCAGGCACCCCATATCTTTACGGCGGGGAACCCCTGCATCAGCCCCCGAACGTCATGCCCGTAGGTCTTCAGATCGGGCAGCGGACAGGCCGGGTTGCAGTCGTCGCTGATCGTGATGAATGGCTCCAGTCCTTCTTTGCGGGCGACGCTGACCCATTCATGCACCCCTGGATCGTCCGGTTTCGTGTTGAAAGGCACGACGAGTCGCGCCGTCCCGATGTGCAGCGGGCCGGACCTGAGCCTTTTGTCGAAGTGGGCGACCACTTTTTCTTCTTCTTTGGCTTCCTCCAGCTGGTCCGCATGCGGCTCCCATAGCCCAAATTTCGGCGTATGCGTGGAGGCGGCGCTGGCGGTTGCATCCATGCGCATCAAGCTCGGCGTCGCGATTTCTTCGCCGGAGCTCCCGGAGGCGGCCAGTTCGGCGGTCAGCGGATATACCGCTTCGGCGCTTGGAGAGACGGTCATCGTCACCGTTTCTCCTTCGATGCTCAGCAAGACGGGCACGGGGTCGCCGGACGCATCCCTCACGCGACGGGCGTCGAGCACCATCACGGGTTCGAGTTCGTCCGCTTCCGCTTCGACGAAGACTTCCTGGGCGTGTTCATAGCCCGCCTGCGTGTTCTGCGGTTCGAGTTCTCCCGGGGCCCCTTCGCCGGTGACGACCGTCACCTGCGGCGAGGGTGGCAGCGGTTCGGACAGCGTCGGTTCTTCTTCTTCTTCGGCTTCCCCTTCAGGGGCTTCTTCACCTTCGCTCAGCGTCGAGAACAGCCTGAAGGCCGGGCGCGAGGCCGCGCCGCCCGGTGCGGGCGCCGGATCGAAGGCCGTTTCCCGTTCCGCTTCGCCGCCTTCGCCTTCCTCCCCGGTCGAGAACTCGCTGTGGGGGAAGCGCGCCGCGAAGCTGGCTTCTTCTTCTTCGGCTTCCTGTTCCTGCACCACGGCGACGCTGCCGTCCGAGAGTTTCACGAGACGCTCTTCCGGGGTCAGCCCGAGCTCCCAGGAGATCGAAGTCGGCGCGGAGGAGCTACGCAACTGCACGAGGCTCGTCGAGCCGAGCGCGCTCGGGCGCACGATCGTGTCCGTGTCCGGGTGCACGTTCGCGTACACCGCCGCGGCTTCGTTGACGACCGTCGGCAGCGTCGTCGCGCCCGTGGCGGGTTCGACCGGCGCCAGGCTGATTGCGCCTGCGCGCGTGTAGACGGAGCCCTCGCCGGGCGTGTCCTTCGAGCTCCACGAGGAGCCCAGCGCACCCGTGGACGAAAGCTGTTCGCCGCTGTCGCCGATCGCGGGGTGCACGGCCTGTTCTTCGATCGTGGCTTCGGTGGACGGAGCGAGCACCGAGGGATCTGCCGTTTCCGCGGCTTCGATCGCCGCGGTGGGGTCCGCTTCGCCCGCGGCCACGACCACTTCGCTCACGCCGGAGGCCGCTTCGGCGCTGCCCAGGGAGTTCGTGGCGATGACGACCACCCGCAGCGTCTGCCCCACGTCGCCCGACGTCGGTTCATAGGCGGATTTGACGGCGCCTTCGATATCGGCGCAGCTTTCGCCGGCGGCGTTGCAGCGCTGCCAGCGCCAGGCGAAGCTTGCCGGACGGCTGCCGGCCCATTCGCCCCTCCCCGCGACCAGCTTCTCGCCTACCTGCGCGGTGCCGGAGAGGAGCGGGGGTTCGTCGACTTCCGGCGGCCCGGGCGTGTCGACGGGTTCCGTTTCCTCGCTGTCGGCGCTCGCGCTTCCGAGTTCGTTGGTGGCGGTGACCCGCACCTTCAAAGCCGTGCCCACGTCGGCTTCGACGAGTTCATAGCTTTCGCCTTCGGCGCCTTCGATCGCCACGCAGGATTCCCCTTCTTCGGTGCAGCGTTCCCACTGGTAGGCGTAGGAGATCGCTTCGCTGCTGAGCCACGCGCCCGGCTGAACGGTGAGCGTCTGCCCGAGGGTCGCGCCACCTTCGATCGTGGGCCGCGAGGTCGTTTCCGGCGCGACCGGTTCATCGCCGATGGCCGGGCTGAGAGGAGAGTTCGCGCTCGCGGAGCCCGCGGAACCGGTGGCGCTGACCGCGAGCCTCAGGAAGTAGCCGATGTCTTCTTCGCCCGCGGTGTAGGCGGGTTCGGTGGCGCCGGCGAGCGGCGAGCAGGCTTCGCCCGTTTCGTCGCAACGTTCCCACTGGTAGGCGAATTCGATCGCGCCGTCGCCGGTCCAGATCCCCGGCGTCCCGGTCGCCTCCCGGTCGAGCGTGAAGAGGCCACCCAGCGCGGGCGCGGCGAGGCTCTCCAGTTCGTCCGAGCTCACGAGCAGCGGGTCGCTGGCCTGGTGCGTGACGCGCCCTTCCTGGTCGGTCGCGCTCACGAGCACGCGCAGCGTGGAGCCGGCATCGGCTTCGGCGAGCGTGTAGTCCGCCGTGGTGGCCGAGCCGATCGCTTCGCAGCCTTCGCCGTAGGCGTCGCAGCGCTCCCATTGATAGGAGAGCGTGGGTTTGCCATGGGCCGACCATTCGCCGGGCGCGGCGGTCAGCGTGTACCCGACAAGCGGCGTGCCGCTCAGGCTCGGCGGCCGTTCGGCCACTGGCGCTTCGGAGGCCGCGATGACGCTCGTGGGCAACGAGCGCTCGTCCGAGGCCGCTTCCGCTTCGGCGGCGGTGACGACGGCGCGCAGCGTGCTGCCCGCGTCCTCGCCGGTGGGCACGTAGCTCGAACCCAGCGCGCCCGCCACGTCGTGGCAGTTGTTCCCGAAGGCGTCGCAACGCTGCCAGCGATATTCGAAGCCGAGTTCCTGCATGCCGATCCAGCTACCGGCGCTCGCGGTCAGCGTCGCCCCCTGACTGGGCGTGCCGGACACGGTGGGCGCCAGCGTGTTCGCGACGGTGCCGGCATCCCCGACGACTCCGCTCGCTTCCGAACGCGCGGCGGCCGAGCCCAGAGGGTTGTGCACGCCCACCTCGAGCCGCAGCGTCGAGGCGAGATCCGCCGAGGAGACTTCGTAGTCCGCTACAGTCGCGCCGGCGATGTCTTCGCACCCGCGCCCCGCGGCGTCGCAACGTTGCCACTGGTAGGCGACTTCGCCTTCGTCGCCCGCCCAGTCCCCGGCGCTGCCCGAGAGGATCTCGCCGACGGTGGAGCTACCGCTCAGCGAGGGGCCCTCGAGCTCGGATGGGGCGCCCGCCTGCACGACTTCGCTCGCCGAAGAGGAGGCTTCGGCCGCACCCGCCACGTTCGCCGCGGTGACGAGCACGCGCACCGTGGCGCCGAGGTCGCCCGACCCCGGCGTGTAGCTGGAGCCCGTTGCGGCTTCGATGTCTTCGCATTCGGTGCCGTCGGGTTCGCAGCTCTGCCACTGGTAGCTGTAGGTGGGCGCAGGCGCTCCGCTCCAGCTGCCGGGTTCGGCCGTCAAGGTCCGGCCCTCGCGCGCTTCGCCCGCGAGCGACGGGGCCGTGGTGTTTTCGGGCGCGCTCGCGGCGGCGATCGCTTCGCTCGGCGCCGAGACCGCACTGACGGGGCCGAGCAAGTTGCTAGCGGTGACGCGTACGCGCAGCGTCCTGCCCAGGTCCGCCGACTGGACTTCGTAGCTGCGCTCGGTCGCCCCGGTGATGTTTTCGCATCCGCCGCCTTCCGCCGTGCAGCTCTGCCACTGGAAGGCGTAGCTCGGTTCCGGGTCGCCGGCCCACGTCCCCGGGCCCGCGCTGAGCACGCCGCCCGGCGCGGCTTCCCCGGAGATGCTCGGGACCGTTTCGGCCGAGGCGGCGACGGCGTGCAGCCACTCCTCCACGCGCTCGTTGCCCTGGTCGGACAGCCAGACGTGACGGTGGGCGTCGATGGCGATCCCGGTCGGTTTTTCGAGCTCGCCGCTGGCGCTACCGTGCACGCCGAACTGGTCGAGGAATTCACCTTCGGCGGAGAGTTCCTCGACCCGGTTGTTGCCAGTGTCGCTCACGAAGACATGGCCGGCGCCGTCGATCGCGATGCCCTGGGGCAATTTGAATTTCCCCGCCCCGGTGCCTTCACCACCGAACTGACTCACGTATTCGCCGGTTTTGGTGTACAGCTCGACGCGGTTGTTCGTGCGGTCCAGCACGGCTACGTTCCCGCCCGGGGTGAACGCGATCGCGACTGGTTCTCCGAACTGCCCGGGCCCCGTGCCCGAGGAACCGATCGAGCGGACGAAGCTCCCGTGTTCGTCGAACTCGAAGACCTTGTGCGCGTGGCCGTCGCCAACCCAGAGGTTGCCTGCTTCGTCGATCGCGACGGCGCCCGGCCGTTCCAGGCCCGAGCCGCTGACGTGCCCGAGCAGTTCGCCGCTTTCGCTGTACTCGAGGACCTTGCCTTCCGCGCTGCGCGACACCCACACGTGGCTGTGCGCGTCGACCGCGATCGAGCCCGGTGAGAAGAACAGGCCAAAGCTGCCGGCGTATCCCCCGGACGGGGTGAGATGCACGGCCAGATCGTTCGCGCCCTCGATCACCCAGATCGACTTGTCGGGGGCGATCGTGACCGACGCCGGCGAGCGCAGTTCGGTGTTTTCGCCGAGCATGTGCAAGTCCAGAGCGTCGATCCAGCCGGCGGCCGCGACGACCGCGGTGGTGACGGAGGTGCTCGACGCTGAGCCCGCTTCGTTTGTGGCGGTGATCTCGGCCCTGATCCTGTCTCCGACGTCTTCGTAGCCGGCGGTGTAGCTCGCGCCGGTGGCGCCCGGGATTTCGGTGCAGCCTTCTTCGGCGCTTTCGCAGCGTTCCCACTGGTAGGTGTAGGAGATCGGCGCGCTCCCGGACCACCTCGCGCTTGCGGTGAGCGTCTGTCCCGCCTCGGCGACGCCGGAGAGCGCGGTCCGCAGGTCGTTGTGCGGCGCTGAGGCCCCGATCACGGCGGTGCTCGCCGACGCCGCCCTGGTCGACCCTTCGGAGTTCGTCGCCGTCACCACGACGCGGATCGTTCCCCTGACGTCGAGCATGTCCACGCGGTAGGTGCTTTCGACCGCGTCGAAGATGTCTTCGCAGTTTTCGCCCGCGGCGTCACAGGCCTGCCACTGGTAGAGGTAGGTGATCGTCGGCGGACCCACCCACGTTCCATGCGTCGCGGTCAACTCTTCCGATTCGGCGGCGGTGCCGCTGATCGTCGGCGCGGAGACGTTGACGGGCGCCGAGGTTGAGCCGACCACTTCGGTGATGGCGGAGGCCGCTTCGGCCGAGCCGGCTCCGTTCGACGCGCTCACCTCGACGCGCAATGTCGCACCGACGTCTTCTTCACCGATCTCGTATTCGGCTTCGGTCGCGCCTTCGATGTCGGCGCATCCTTTGCCTTCGGCGTCGCAGCGCTGCCACTGGTAGGCGTAGGTCAGCGGCGGCGCGCCTTCCCAGGTGCCGGGGTCGGCCGTCAGCGTGAAGTACGTCTTGGGAGTGCCGGTGATCGTCGGCGGAGAGACGTTGGAGGGGGGCGTCCCGGCGGAGATCACTTCCGTGGGTGCCGACGGCGTCGATTCCGATCCGCCTGCGTTCGTGACGGTGACCACGGCCCGTACCGTCGCTTCCGCGTCCGCTTCGGTGAGCGCGTATTCGGCTTCGGTCGCACCTTCGATGTCGGTGCACGCTTCGCCTTCGGCATCGCAGCGCTGCCACTGGTAGGAGTAGGAGATCGGCGGCGTGCCGTTCCACGCACCGGGGCTCGCGGTCAAGGTCTCGCCCACCTGGGCGGTGCCGCCGATCGTCGGCGATTCGGTGTTCGCGGGGGGCGAGGGCGCGACGGGCGCCGTTGGCGCGGACGCTTCGGTCGTCGTGCCGTAGGCGCTCGTCGCCGTGACCACGACGCGAAGCCGATCCCCCACGTCTTCGGGCTGAACCGCGTAGCCGGCGGCTTCGGCCCCCGATATGTCGGTGCAGCTTTCGCCTTCGCTGTTGCAGCGCTGCCACTGGTAGGAGTAGGAGATCGTCCCGGAGCCGGCCCATTCGCCGGCGCTGCCTGTCAGCGTCTGTTCGTCTTCGGCGGTTCCCGCGACGGTTGGCGGACTGACGTTCGTCGGTTCCCCGAAGTTGACCGACGCGGTCGGTTCGCTCGATGCGCTCGCGCTGCCGGCCGAGTTGGTCGCGGTGACGGTGACACGGATCGAGTGGATCAACTGCGCGTTTTCGATCCGGAAGGTTTTCCCGGTCGCGCCGGAGATGTTGCTACACGCCCCGCCTACGGAGTTGCATGATTTCCACTGATAGGCGTACGTGGCGGGAGAGCCTTCCCAGCTGCCGTCGGAGGCGGTCAGCAGCTTGCCGATCTTCGCGGTGCCGGAGATCGTCGGCAGGGCGGCGTTCGACGGTTTGATCGCTTCGACCACCGTCGTCGCCGCCGAGGTGGCGGTTAGCGCCGGCGTGTCGGGTTCGTGCGTCGCTTCGTTACTGCCCGTGACCGCGACGCGCAGGGTGTGGCCAATGTTTTCGGGCCCGAGCGTGTATTTCGTTTCGGTCGTCGGCGAGCCGAGGTTGGTGCAGCTTTCGCCGGAGCCGTTGCAGCTCTGCCACTGATAGGCGAAGCTGATCGGGGTTAGTCCGGTCCAAGTGCCCGCTTTGGCGGTGATCGTCCTGCCATCTTTGGTCACACCGGAGACCGTCGGCAAAGCCGTATTGACGGGAAACTCGCCCGCGTGGTAGTGGACTTCGATGCGCGACTGGGAGAGCGCTGTCGTGTAGAAGGCGACGTTGCTCATCGCGCCGTTGAACGAGGGATCTTCGGCGATCAGCGACTTGCCGAGGTAGTTGCCCGTAGTGGTCGGGAGCGAGGAGGGATGCAGGCCGACGGAGGTGATTTCAGCTTCGTTGACGCCGTTGACGTACAGCGTCAATTTGCCTCCGGTGGTCTCGGTCACCGCCACGTACTGCCAGCTACCTGATTTCAGTTTCGGAGCGTTCAGCTGCGCAGAGAAGAGCGTCGTGTGAATTTCAAAGACCATTTTGTGGCTGGAGCTACTTCCGGCGGGCGTCAGGTACATGTAGTTGGTCGAGTTGGAGCCGAAGTCGAAGATCGGCTGCTTGTAGGAGGCGCCCCCGGTCCAGTTGACCCATGCCTCCGCGGTGAAAGCCGAGGCCCCCGCGAGCGGATTGGAGGTGAGCGAGGCGTAGGCCGACCCGCCGAAGGCACCGCTCTTGCTCCCGCCGAACGGCCCTTCCCCGCCGAGCGTGATGCCGGTGTTGCTCGCGGTGTTCGTACCGGCGGAGTCGGCGAGCGTGCTCGATCCCGACGTGTCGCTGAGCTTGTACTGAGCAACGGGCGAGTCGGCTGCAACCACCGTTTCGTAGGTGTCAAACGGCTGCGTGCCGCCCGCGAGCGCCACCCAGATGAGCAGGCTCGCCAACCCGGTGAGCACGAGCAGCCCAGCTCCCCATCTGCGCACAGACCAGCGCAGACGTCGATTTACCCATGCACGCATCGTCGGCGTCCTCCCCTCAGCACTCTTCCTGTCGTTAGGCAAAGCGGCCTACACGTCCCCCCGAGGCGTGAGTACCGTGAACGCGGTCAATCCAACCGCACGGAGGCGTTTCTATCAATGCTCTGGAGCACGTTTAACGTGCAATTTCCGTGCAATTCGATTATCAGGTATTTAGGAAGGCACCGGGCGCGGCGGCGGAGAAGCAAGTGATTCGTCAGACAGTCGGCCCTCGCACCTCTCCGCTGCTCTGCAGGTGAACGTGTGGGCCGTAGCCATGAGGGGCGCGCATCGTCTGTCCACGACGCTGCCGTGTCCGACCGGGCCCTGACGGCCACGCCGCCTGGCCGTCGGCCCGATCTCCGTCCCCATCGGGGCACGCCGCAGGCGGATCCGCGATGCGACAGAACACAAGGGGATACCTGTCGCGACGGCGAGACCCGGATTCGAACCGGGGACACCACGATTTTCAGGGGTGGGGCCGGCCTACCGACCCGCCGTGCGGGACTTAGCGAACTGCCCGTAACTGCTGGGATTTTGTGCGGCCTCTAACGTGCCCGCCAGAGGCCGTCCAGCCCAAGATGCCGGCAGATACCCGCGGATTCCGGTGGGTTTGTGCCGGCGGGCGTGGTTCGTCGGCACAAACCTTCGACGCCTCCCTTCCCGTGTGACGTGTCCCCGCAACGTTCTCCAGAGCTGAGGAGCTTCCGCAGCCGAAGCGATCACCGGGCACACTTCGATCCTTCCGGCGAACCGCAGCACTAATTCACTGCTAGCTAAAGAGCCCTAATCCAAGCTGTCGATCAGCGTCCCCGGATACTGAGCAGCCCATCGCGCAACCGCGCTGATCGACACACCAAACCGGCGACCGTAGTCCTTACTCGTAGAGGCGAGCTTCAGTGACTCGCGCGCACTTCTGATCTGGCCCAGCGACTCAGACAGCTCTCGGTTTGCTCCAGCGTCGTGGCGCGACGCCATCCGACAGATCACGCGGAGTCGGTGATCTAGCATCCTGATCTCGGACCGGCTCGGGGGCGTCGACAGCGGCTCGTTGATCGTGAATCGCGCGCACGTCGCGATTGCGTCACGCAGGGTGTCCTGCTCGTCAGCGCCGCACCGAACCTCGGATTCGTACAGCGCCTCGATCATCAAGAGCGGTTGCTCGGCGTCTGAAGCTACCTGCCAGCGATCGATCGCCTCGCTCGCGAACGAAGCGATCAGGTGGTCGCCCTTGTATGCCTTGAACTCGGTAGCCGACGGCGCGAGTGGGCGGGCCGCCCAAAGCACTTGTCGTGCCTTGTATCTGCCGATGTTCTCGTCGTCGGACAACGTGATCGTGACCGTCCCATTCTCGATCGCGAAGGTGTTGATTACAACGCCAAGGCCGGCAGCGACGGTGCGGGCTGTCTGCTCTACAAGCCGGGGCGATTCGCCATTGGTTAGCCAGCTAGGCGCGGCGGTTCTGCCGGTGTTGATCGTGTGACAGCTCACCGCCGTGTCGATTGCGGCCACGGTGCCGGCTAGATCGTCCGTCAGCTTCTCGATGTCATCTGGCGTCAAGCGCAGGCCATCCTGAAGCACGACCTCCAACGTCGCGGGATCGACCCGGTATTCCTGGTGTGCCTCACCGTTGCGCAGATGCCGCTCGATGACTCCGTCGAGGGACCGCCCCAGCTCCTCGTTCCATCCCCCGAGCCGGCTCTCGATGTCGCCCAGCAGGATGGATTCCGGGGGTGCCTCTTTACCTTCGAGCGCCGCTCTCGCTGCAAGCACGCAGCGCATTGCTGCGCGGAAGTGCCCCTCCGCTAGCTGCCGGTACATTTCGACAGCAGACTCGACGTAATCGACCGGGGTCAGGACTTCGCCGGTCGCGAGCAGCCTGAGCAGCCGCCGAACGCGCATCGACGTCTCAAACGCCATTCCGGCGTGATCTTCGTATGCACGCAGCGCCGCGTCGAGAGCCGTCGGATCGCGTTCTTCGGCGCCCCGGAACAGACTTCCGGCAAGCTCAGCTCTCCTATGGTGCTCGAACGGCCGATCGAGCAAGGCGAGCTGGACCGCGGGAAATACGAGAATCGCGTGCTCATCGCCGAGCTCGTCAGGGTCCGTGAGCAGGTGCGACAGGTAGCGGCGCGCCCCGCGCGAGAGCGCGGCGAACGATGTCTTCTCCCCGGGCGCCGGCGCGAAGATGAGCACCGGGTTCGGCAACCCCAGGTCGTCGGTGTAGTCAGTGTCCCTGGCAGTGACGAGCGCGACGCGCGCGTCGACGTCGTCAGCGGCGAAGAGTTCGGGCACCAGGCCAAGAAGCCGCTCGATCTCCTCCGCCTCGGCGGGAGCTTCTAGCGCATCCTGCAACTCCTTTGCTGCGGCTCCGGCCGCGTCTGGCGTCTCGGTGACGAGCATCGCCAAAACCTTCTCGATGACCATCGCGCCCACCTTGCTCATGCGAGCGGCAAGCGTCGGCAGCTCAGCGACGGGGTCGGCGGCCTCGAACTCCGCCAGCAGCCGAGCAAGATCGCGGAGCCGCTCGGCATCATCTAGCTTCACAGCCAGCCGCCGTCGCGTCTCGCCGCCTATCGCGGAGGCGTCCTCGAGGTCAAGCTCGTTCACGTTGCGGGCAAAGGCGATCAGGTCGAGTGTGTAGGTCGGCAGTTCGGCGTCGCTGATCGCGGATGCGAGCTGCGAGGGCGTGACGGTGATGTGTGGATCAGGAAACTCATCGAACGACGCGACAATCGATCTCGCCCGCTCGGCGAGCGGGGCAAGCGCGCTGATCCTTGCTTTCGTCGCCGCAGTTGGTTCCGGGGTAGGAACGTCGGCGCCGCAGTTCGCGCAAACACCTCCGGGGACCGTCTCGCCGCAGTTCGGGCACTCTTCCGCTGCAAACAAAAGGCTCAGCTCGAACTTGGTGCCGACCGGCTTAGGAGCCTCTGCTCCGCACGCCTCGCAGGTCTTTCCACTCGTTACGTTCTCGGCTCGGCATGCCTCGCACGTAAAAACCGTCAGGGTCGTCGTCTCGCTCACAAGCTCTCACCCTAGCCCCGCCCCATCGGGCATTGCGACAGCACGGACCTCGGAGCGTCGAGGCCGCTGACTGTCGCGCGCCAGAAGTGCTAGCCCGCTCACCGCGACTAGGCCAAGGGTCGGGACCGCGCGGCGGGCAGCTGCGGGTGTGAGGACGAGCTCGAACAGCGGTGTCGGGTCGCCCACCCGAGCCTGCAGACAGCCAAGCGGACAATCCCCGCCGTTAGCGGTGACGACGATTCCCTCGGCGATCAAAGACACGACGGCGAGTCGCAGCATCGGGCCGCGGCGACCGGTCAGAGCACACAGCCAGACGTAGGCGATCGCGAGGAGGAAGCAGCCCGCGATCGCTGTGTGCAACAGCCGAAACGCGAGCGCGGATGGCGACAGACGTGCCGGTGAGCTCATGCCGAAACGGGCTCGCGCGAGGCGACGAGCTGCTCGGCGCGCTGCTTGATTCCGATGAGCATCTTGCGCTCCATCACGAGCGAGGCCGGCTCCATCGCGAGCATGCCGAGTCGTGCGGCAAGCGCTGGCAGGCGAAAGCGGTTGCGGCTGATCAGGCGCGTCTGCTCGCCCTGCTCGCTCAGCACGAACGCCCAGACCCAGTTGCCGTCCTGTGAGCGCCATGCCAGTACCCGGTCGGGCTCGACGCGCTCCAGGGTCATCTGGTTTGCACCAAGGCTGATCGTGTCGCCGACCTGTGGGTGCTGGAACTCCGCAAGCACTCGATCGGTGCTGTGCATGTTCAGGCTGAGCAAGTTCTCGATCCAGTCGTAGGTGTAGGCGCCACCGCGAGGCGCCGGGCCGAGCTGGGCAAGCCAGGGCCAGATGTCCGAGGCTGGCGCGGCGATGCTGATCGCGCGGGTTGAGCTGCCGTCGGCGTCGTCGAGCAGCTCGTCGCCCGGCAGGCTGGACGCAGCCTCACGCGCGCTCGCGCCCCAGGTGAGTACCCATTTCCGTGCCAATGCGGCGCACAAGAGCGCGGATGAGCCGACCAGAAGCGATTGTTTTCTCGCAAGGTGCAGGAACGACTCAATACTGCCCTTGCGACGCGGGCGCAGTGCTGCGTATGTTGCCGACAGACGCGGTACCGAGCCGCAAAGAGCGAGGCCACTGAGGTGTGAGGCCGCGCCGCCCGAACCGGAGCGCCGCAAGGCGAGTCGGGGAAGGTTCCTCAAGCGGACCGGGACTGCGTCTATTTCGTGAGCGCAGCTGGCTTGACGTCTCAAGGCGGGGCTCCTACTGCTGCGGTCGAAGGCGCTCGACCTCGCGCCGTACGTCGTCCTCGGTGATCGGCTTGCGGAAGTAGACATCCCAGACGTTGAACACCAGCCCGATCGCCCAGATGCCGGTCAGCCACAAGGGCCAGAGATCGCCGGCTCCGCTCGCCGCCCATATGCCCCAGACCGCGGCGTTGATCACGACGAACGCAAAGGCGTGACCGCGCAGGTCGCGCCTCTTCTTCAGGCGAAGCAACGCCGCGTCGCGCTCGCTGGCCGGCTGCTCAAGACCCTCGGTCATACGGCGACGCTCACACCGGGGGGACGGCTCTCCTGCGTCTTGAGCGCAGATCGCGGCAGGTTCAGCATCGAGCAGCGTGTGTGACGCTCGAGGTAGTTGGTGGTCGAGCCGACGATCCGGCGCCTGAGCGGACCGAAGTTGCGCGAGCCGACGACGAGCAGGTCGAGCTCGTCGCTGAACGCCGAGAGCTCTTCGCCCGGGACTCCGTAGACGGCGCGCGCAGCTACGTCGGGCATTTCCTTGAGCCGGCCTGTGGCCTCTTCGAGCAGCACGTCCACGCTCTCTCCCGTCAGCGCGGGGACGACGCCGGTGTAGGTGAAGGTCGGTATGCCGATCACCTGCAGCGCGCTCAGCTCGCCGCCGGAGCGCTCGGCGATGTCCTTGGCGGCGGCGAGCGCTGCCTTGGACTCGGGCGAGCCGTCGTAACCGACGCCGATTCGCTTGAGCTCCACTGGCGCGGCGGCGTAGCCATGCGCTGCGATCGCGACCGCGCAGGGCGCTCCGTTCAGCGCCTCGGCCGTGTCGTCGCCGAGCATCACGCGACCGATCAGGCCGCGGTGACAGGATCCGACGACGATCAGGTCGGCCCCGTGATCCTCTGCGTATTCGTGAAGCCCGCGTCCGGGCGTTGGCGCGAAGACGGCGGCGATCTGGGCGTCGACGCCGGCGGCGTCGCGCTCGGCGAGGAGCAACTGCTCGGCCTGCTCGCGCTGGGCGTCGAGCAGTGACTCCGAGATCGTGGCGAAGCCGGGGAACTCGCCGCACTGCACGTTTGCGAGCGTCAGCTGCCCGCCGGGCGGCGTCATGCGCTGCGCCAGCGCGATCGCGTCGCGGCTGTTGTCACTGCCATCCACTCCGACCAGAACTTTGGTGAACATCGTCGTCTCCTCGTTGGATCGAAAGCGAGGCTACGCGTGCCCGGCGCTAGCCGCCTCCGTGCGGAGCCCTCCATCTGGCTGCGGGTTACTACCGAGAGCAAGGTGCCGCGGCTTGAAGACTTCAGGGCAGGGGCCAGCAGTCTGTGTGAACTACGGGCTCGATCCCGTGCTGAATCCCGATGGCGCGAGATCAGCGCGAGTCGAGGCTTGAGCTTGATCCGGTGCTCGATCAGGGCACGCTCCGAGACTCAAGCGAGGTGGATGATGAGCGCAGGTGAGGCAACGCACCCTCCAGCGGGGGCAGGCGCCCCGTCGCCGAGCCCCGAGCGGCTCGCCAGCGAGCAGGCCGAGCGGCGGGTGACGCTCGCGTTGTTCTCGGCGATCTTCGTGCTTGCCGCGATCGGTGTGACGATCTCTGTGATCGCAAACTCGGTCATGCATCACCACCGCGCCGGGATGATGGGCGCCTCGCGGGCAGTCGCAAGCGCGGAGCGGGTGAGCCTATACCTCGCCCCATCCTCGAAGCCGGGCCCGGGCGGGGAACGCTACGACGCATTCTCAAAGACGAACTTCACAGTGAAAGTCGGCCAGCCGGTGCAGATGACGATCGACAACCGCGACGACGTCGTTCACAGCATCACCTCCACCGCCGCCGGCGTGAGCATCGTCGTGATGCCCGGAACTCACACCTACACGCTGCTGGTACGCAAAGCCGGCCGCTTCAAGTGGGTCTGCGCCTATCCATGTGACCCGTTCTCGATGGGCCACCTCGGATACATGCAGGGCTACATCACAGCGACCTGACCGTCGCAGGCGACCGGCCTCGTGCGATCACGGGGGTCTGGGCCGCTGTCCTTCCGGGCCAGCTGCGGGATAACCGAAGCAAGCCTGCGGCGGGCGGCGGATGAAGGGCCGCGCGGCGTCGCCTAGCTTGGCCTGAAAGGCAAGCCGTCGCCGGAATCGACGCCTGCATCGAGTAATCCCAGAGAGGAGCCGAAGATGTCCGAGGGTGCAGTGTTCAAGAAGATCGTGTGGGCAAGCGACGGCTCGGCGTCCGCCGACCAGGCGCTCGAGCTCGCGAAGGCGCTGGCGAGCGACGGCGCGACCCTGCTGGCGGTCCACAGCGTGGAGTACCTGGCGGGCAAGGGCGACATTCCGCTCGATGCCGGCGAGGAGGACATGCGGGCCAAGATCGAAGGCCAGGTCGCGGAGCTCGCCGAGCGCGGCGTGAACGCAACGGCGAAGATCGTGCAGGGCGGCTTCACCGGCGCCGCGCGCACCGTGTCGCGGGTCGCCGAGGAGGAGGGCGCCGATCTGATCGTCGCCGGCACGCGCGGGCATACCCAGCTCGGCGGGCTGCTCTTGGGCAGTGTCACGCAGCGACTGCTCTGCATCGCGCCGTGCCCGGTCCTTGCAGTGCCCACGAACTGAGCGCTCGCTCCTCTGTCGTGTAGAAGACGCCGGGCGCCCCTGCGCCGGATTTTGACCCGGCGTGCCTGGCGGTCGGCGTCGCATCTTCAGTGCGCCTCGAAAGCAATCGATCCGCCGCGCTGACAGCGCCGAGAGATGAAAGGGCGTCTGCGCAAAAGGTGAATGCGCAGGCGGCTGCCCAAGTGAGATACGGCGTGAAAGCCGACCCAGGCCCCTGGAGAACTACGTACCCGCGTCGCGTATCGAGCGCTGATGGCAGCGCCACTGGCGCGGGCGAGCATGGCTCTCATCCAAATAACGCGTCGCCGCACGCGCGTCGCCCGAGTCAAGGAGAAAAAGAGATGGAGTCTGCAACCGCCGCCGATCAGCCCACTGGAGGTGGTCGGCCGCTGAAGCGTCAGATGGGTCTGTGGATGGCGGTCGCGCTCGTCATCGGCAACATGGTCGGCTCTGGCATCTTCCTGCTGCCCGCCTCACTCGCAAGCGCAGCCGGACCCGTGTCGATCGTCGGCTGGATCTTTACCGGCATCGGAGCGATGCTGCTCGCGCTCGTCTTCGCGCGGCTCGGCCGCGTGTTCCCACGCACCGGCGGTCCTTACGCGTTCGCACGCAGGGCCTTCGGCGACTTCATCGGCTTTCAGACCGCCTGGGGCTACTGGATCGCCGCTTGGGCGGGCAACGCCGCGATCACCGTGGCGTTCGTCGGCTATCTCGCCGTGTTCTGGCCGCAGCTCGGTCACGACAACCTGCTCGCGGCGCTCGTCGGCATCGCGGTGATCTGGTTCCTGACCGCCGTGAACTCGTTCGGCGTCAAGCAGGGCGCGCAAGTGCAGGTCATCACTACGGTGCTGAAGTTCATCCCGCTCGCGGTGATCGCGATCGTCGGGCTGTTCTTCATCCACTCCAGCAACCTCACCCCCTTCTCACCGCATGGAACGTGGAAGGCGATCTCCGCCGCCGCGCCGCTGACACTGTGGGCGTTCATCGGCCTCGAGTCGGCGACCGTGACCGCCGAGGAGGTCAAGGATCCCGAGCGCAACATCCCCAAGGCGACGATCTACGGCACGCTGGCCGCGACCGTCGTCTACATCCTCGGCACGGTCTCGATCATGGGGATCATCCCGGCGCACACGCTCGCCAACTCGACGAGCCCGTTCGCCGACGCCGCCGGCGTCATCTTCGGCGGAGCCTGGAACAAGGTGTTCGCCCTGGTCGCGATGGCCGCCACCTTCGGCGCGCTGAACGGCTGGATCATGCTGCAGGGCCGCGTGCCGCTCGCAGCCGCCGAAGACGGTCTGTTCCCCTCGATCTTCGCGAAGGTCCACGGCAAGAACCGCACGCCGGTCGCGGGCCTCGTGATCTCCTCGGTGCTGCTGACCGGGCTGATGCTGACCAACTACACCAAGGGCCTCGTCAGCGCCTTCACCTTCGTGATCCTGCTGGCGACGCTGACGACGCTGATCCCCTACGCCTACGCCGCAGCCGCTCAGGCCTACCTGTACTTCACAGAGCCCGAGCTGTTCGAGCGCAAGCTGTTCGTGCGCGACACGGTGATCGCGGCAATCGCGTTCGCCTACTCGGTGTGGGCGATCACGGGCTCAGGCAAGGACATCATCGCCAAGGGCTTCGTGCTGCTGCTCGCCGGCATCCCGGTGTACGTCGGGATGAAGGGCTGGCAGAAGCGCCAGGCCACGCGCGAGGCAGCCGAGCTTGTGCCGGTGCCCGCCTCGGGCACGGCCATAGCGCGCCCGGTCGCGGGCGGGGTCGCCGTGACGCACATGGAGTCGAACCAATGAGCGCCGCGACAACGACAACGAGGAGCACGGGGGCGCCAAGCGGCGCCCCCACCTCCTCCCCACGCCTGTACGTGGGCTCGGAGGTCGGCCGGCTGCGTCGCGTGATGCTGCACCGGCCGGACCTGGAGCTCGCGCGGCTGACACCGGAGAACAAGGACGAGCTGCTGTTCGACGACGTGCTGTGGGTCAAGCGCGCGCGCCAGGAGCACGACGCCTTCGCCGATTCGCTGCGCGAACGCGGCGTCGAGGTGCTCTACCTGCAGGAGCTGCTCGGCGAGGTGCTCGCCAACCACCAGGCGCGCGAATACGTGCTCGGGCGCACGCTTGAGCTCGCACGTCTGGGGCATCGCCTCGGGCCCGCCGTCGAGGAGTGGCTCTCCTCGCTGCCCGGCACCGAGCTCGCCCGCTGGCTGATCGGCGGTATCGCCCACCACGAGCTGCCGTTCCACAGCCCCTCGCTGCCGGCGCTGCTTGCTGAGCGGGACGGCTTCGTGCTCGCGCCGCTGCCGAATCACCTGTTCACGCGCGACACCTCCGCCTGGGCGTTCGGCGGCGTCTCGGTGCACGCGATGGCAAAGGCCGCGCGCCAGCGCGAGGCCGTGCACCTGGAGGCGATCTACCGGATGCACCCGCTGTTCTGCGAGGAGCCGCGTGAGATCTGGAGTGAGGATCTCGGCGGCCCGGCCAACCTCGAGGGCGGGGACATCCTCGTGCTCGGCAATGGCTGTGTGCTCGTCGGCATGGGCGAGCGCAGCCGCCCAGCCGCGGTCGAGGCATACGCGCAGCGCCTGTTCGGCGCAAGCGCCGCCGAGCGCGTGATCGCCGTGGCGATGCCCAAGCAGCGCTCCTCGATGCACATGGACACCGTGATGACCCAGGTCGACCGCGACGCGTTCACGATCTACCCGGAGCTGCGCGAGGAGCTGCACGCGTTCAGCATCACCCCCGCGGGAAACGGCATCGAGATCTCGCGCGAGCCGGACCTGTTCGCCGCGATCGCGAAAGCGCTCGGCGTGTCGGGGCTGCGCCTGTTCGAGACCGGCGGCGACAGCTATGAGTCCCAGCGCGAGCAATGGGACGACGGCAACAACGTGCTCGCGATCGAACCGGGCGTCGTGATGGCCTACGAGCGCAACGTCGACACGAACACACGCCTGCGCCGAGCGGGCATCGAGGTGATCACGATCGCTGGCTCAGAGCTCGGCCGTGGGCGCGGCGGCCCGCGCTGCATGTCCTGCCCGATCCAGCGAGACGCCCTCACACAGACAGATGGGAGCGAGCGATGAGCACGAGCACTACCACGGCGGCGATGCCGCGGGACTTCCTGCGGATCGCCGACCTCTCACCCGAGCAGCTCACCGCACTGCTCGATCTCGCACAGCAGATGCGCAGCGAGCCGGGCGGTTGGCTCGACAGTTACCCCGGCGAGCTGTTGGCCTGCTACTTCGCCAAGCCCTCGACACGCACACGCGTGTCCTTCGAGGGCGCGGCCTACCGGCTGGGAATGCTCCCCGTGATGCTGCGTCCCGACGAGCTTCAGCTCGGGCGTGGCGAGCCGATCTCAGACACCGCGCGCGTGCTCTCCGGCTACGCAGCGGCGATCGTGATCCGCACCTTCGCCCAGAGCGAGATCGCGGAGGTAGCGCAGGCGGCGAGCGTGCCTGTGATCAACGCGCTCAGCGACGAGCACCACCCCTGTCAGGCGCTCGCGGACCTGCTGACGCTGCGCGATCACTTCGGTCAGCTCAAGGGGCTCAGGCTGGCCTACGTCGGCGACGGCAACAACGTCGCGTGCTCGCTGATGGAGGCGGGCGCGCTCGCCGGGATGCACGTGTCGATCGCCTCGCCCGTCGGCTACGTGCCCCCGACGGCGATCACCGTGCGCACGCACGAAGTCGCGCGTCGCAACGGCGGCAGCATCCGCGTCAGCAACGACGTCGCCGATGCCGTCATGGGGGCGCACGCCGTCTACACCGATGTCTGGGTGTCGATGGGCCAGGACTCAGAGCAGGAGCGCCGGCGGGAGGACTTGCGCGGCTTTCAGGTCAACGCAGGGCTGATGGGCCACGCCGAGCCCGAAGCGGTGTTCATGCACTGCCTGCCCGCGCACCGGGGCCAGGAGGTCGAAGCGGGCGTGATCGACGGGCCGCAGTCGGTCGTCTTTACGCAAGCCGAGAACCGCCTGCCGACCGAGCAGGCGGTGATCCACGCACTGGTATCGAACACCAGGGGTGAGTGAAGTGCTGATCGTGGTGGCGCTCGGCGGCAACGCCCTGCTCAGGCGCGGCGAGCCGACTGACGCGGAGACTCAGCGCCGCAACGTCGCGGTTGCCGCCGATGCGCTGGCAGAGCTCGCACAAGAGCACACGCTGGTGATCACCCACGGCAACGGCCCGCAGGTAGGGCTGCTCGCGCTGGAGTCGGGCACGAGCGGCGCGGGCGAGCCATATCCCTTGGATGTCCTCGGCGCGGAGTCGGAGGGAATGATCGGCTATCTGCTGGAGCAGGGGCTGCGCGAGCGAATGCCACAGTGTCAGTCCGCGACCCTCCTCACGCAGGTGATCGTGGACGCCGAGGACCCCGCGTTCGCGCACCCGAGCAAGCCGGTTGGGGCGGTCTATGACCGGGAGAGCGCGCAGCGGATCGCGGCGGAGCGGGGCTGGAGCGTCGCGCCGGACGGCTCGGGCTACCGCCGCGTCGTGCCCTCTCCCGAGCCGCGGGAGATAGTCGAGCTTGAGACGATCAAGCTGCTCGTCGACGCCGGCGTGCTCGTGATCTGCGCAGGCGGCGGTGGCGTGCCTGTGATCGCCGATGGTGATGGCGTCCTGCGTGGTGTGCAGGCGGTGATCGACAAGGATCACTCGGCGGCGCTGCTCGCGCGGGAGCTCGGTGCCGACGCGCTACTGCTGCTGACAGACGTGTCCTGCGTGCAGCGCGACTACGGCAGCGAGCATGCCCGCCCGATACGCAGCTTCGTGGCCGGCGAGCTCGACCCGAGCGAGTTCGCTGAGGGGTCGATGCGCCCGAAGATCGAGGCGGCGAGCGATTTCGTGGCAAGCACGGGCGGGCTCGCCGCGATCGGCGGGCTCGGCGAAGCGGCCGACGTGCTCGCTGGGCGCTCGGGCACGCGCGTACTCGCGCGTCGCTCGGGCCTTGACACCGAACGGGCGATCGACGATCTGCGCCGGCGGGCGGAGCGCCTGCCCGGTGAGGAGCGGCTGATCCGCCGCCTGGCGCGCCGGGCCACCAAGCCGCTTATGGGACGGCGCCCCGAGGACAGAGAGCCTCGCCAGAGCGCGCGATGAGGCGCCCGGGGCTGTACTTCGCCGATCCGGTCTGCGCCGGGCACGACCCTGGCGCGCAACTGCCCTGGGTGCCGGAGACTCCGCAGCGGCTGAGCGTGCTGGAGCGCGAGCTCCCCGCTGCGGACTATGGAGGCTGGGAGCCGCGCAGAGCGAGAGCCGCCAGCGAGGAGCAGGTGGCGCTGATCCACGAGCCGCGCTACATCCAGCAAGTGCATGAGCTGGCCCTGTTTGGCGGCGGCGCGCTCGACTCGGAGACGTGGGTCGGCGAGGGCTCATACCGCGCGGCGCTGCACGCCGCCGGCGCGGCCTGCACGATGACGCGCGAGCTGCTCACGGGCCCGGCGCGGCGAGGATTCTGCGCGGTGCGCCCACCGGGCCATCACGCAGAACGAGCCCGCGCGATGGGCTTCTGCCTGTTCAACAACGTGGCGATCGCGGCAGAGCTGGCGATCCGCGAGCTCGGCATCGAGCGTGTGCTGATCCTCGACTGGGACATCCACCACGGCAACGGCACCGCCGAGTCCTTCCGCGACCGGGCCGACGTCCTCTACGTGAGCATCCACGAGTCCGGCTCCTTTCCGGGAACGGGGCAAGCGAGCGATGCCGGGTCGGGCGAGGGCGAGGGCTACACGATCAACCTGCCGGTGCCCGTGGGCGCGGAAGGCGCTCTGTGGCTGTCGCTGCTGGAGCACGTCGCGATCCCCGCCGCCGAGCAATTCGCTCCGCAGCTCATCTTGATCTCGGCTGGGTATGACGCGCACGAAGCGGACCCGCTGTGCTCAGGGCGGCTGCAAGCCGAGGACTTCGGCGAGATGTCGCGCCACGTGCGCGAGCTTGCCGAGCGCCTGCAGGTCCCGCTCGGCGCGGTGCTCGAGGGCGGGTATGAACCGATTGCGCTCGCCGAGTGTGTGATTGCGACGCTGCACGCGCTCGGTGGCTCAGATCCTGCTCACTCCGCCGCGCCGGACGCGCTGCTGACCTCGCGGGCGGCTGCCCGCGTCGGCCACTACTGGGAGCTGTAGGGAATGCCGGGGACCGCCTTCGCAGATCTGGAGCTGCTCGACGTGCAGTTGCCGGCGCAGCTGCGCGACGGCAACTGGGTGGCCATCCACCGTTGCGAGCCCGAGGATGAGCCGGCGCTCAGAGAGTTCCTCGCGGGCTTGTGCCTGGAAGCGCGGCGGCTGCGATTCTTCACCGGCGCAGTCAACGTCGCGCGCAGCGCGCACGAAAGCGTCGAGCGCGGCGCGGATCGCTTTGGCCTGCTGGCGCTCGATCAGCACGCGGCGATCGTGGGGCATGCCGTCTGCGTCGAGCTGGAAGAGACGCGAGCGGAAGTCGCCGTCGAGGTCGCTGACCGCCTGCATGGGCAGGGGCTCGGCACGATCCTGATCGAGCGGCTCGCTCAGGTCGCCGAGCGACGCGGCATCGAGACGCTGACCGCCGAGGTGCTGGCGGATAATCGAGCGATGCTTGATGTCTTCCGCGATGGGTTCGACGCGAGCGTGGCTTGGCACGGCGGCATCGAGCACGTCGAGTTCGCAAGCGAGAGCTGGCGCCTGGCGCGCGAGCGCTTCGGCTGAGCTGGGCCGGTGAAGCCTGGGCGGCGAGGCCCGCGCGGCGGGCCGCTCGGCGCGCTGATCGCTCGTGCCGACTTCGAGCGGGAGGCCGATTTCGTGCTGCGCGTCGTGCAGCCGGCGCTCGTGGGGATGATCGACGGCACGGTCTCTTCGCTTGCGCCGATCTTCGCGGCGGCGCTCGCCTCCGACTCACATACAGCGCTGCTCGTCGGCTTCTCGACTGCGCTTGGCGCCAGCGTGAGCATGGGCTGGTCAGAGGCGCTGTCTAACACCGGCGAGCAGACCGGCCGCGGCTCGGCGGTCGTCCGCGGTGCGATCACCGGCGGCATGACTGCTGGTGGCCGGTGGCGTCGTGACCGTCGAGCTGCTGCTGATCGCGTGGATCCGCAAGCGCTTCCTGCGCGTCTCGATGCGCTCGTCGCTGCTCGTCGTCACCGTGGGCGGCGTGATCGTGCTCGCGATCGGAATCGCGATCGGCAGCTCCTGAGCACGTGGGACACGCGAATAGGTACTTCCCCACACTGAGCAGCGGACTTCGTTCGGAGGTCGCCGGGAGACGGCGAGCGTAACGTCAGGACACAGGCCCTCGACCCGGAGCAGAGCGTGTTTCAGAGAGCGATTGTCGGAGTGGACGGACGCCAGGGAGGACGCGACGCCGTGCGCCTGGCGTCGATGCTTGTCGCGGCCGGAGGCCAGATAACGCTCGTGCATGTCCGTGGTCGTATCTACGACGAGCACGACGTGTCGGCCTCAGAGCGGACCCTTGCGCGCGAAGCGGCAGCGAGCGGTCTTGAGCCTGAGACCGTCTCGATAGCCGATCCGTTCGTCGGGCGCGCGCTCAACCGCGCGGTGCAGGAGCGCGGCGCCGACGTGCTGGTGCTCGGCTCCTGCGGGCGCGGCCCAATCGGCCGGGTGCTGATCGGCGATGACAGCCGGCGCGTGCTTGACAGCGCGTGCTCTGCGGTGGCGCTCGCGCCGCACGGCTACGCGCCGGCGCATCACGAGATAGAGAGGATCGGGGTCGGCTACATAGAGACGCCCTCTGGCGAGGCGGCGCTCAGGCTGGCGCGGGTGATGGCCACCGAGCGTGCAGCGCAGATACACGCGCTCACCGCCACCAACTTTCGCGGCCACATCGAGCCCGACTTGGTCAAAGAGCGCCGTCGACGGGACCAGCAGCGCCTGGATGGACTCGTAGGCGTCGACGGCAAGGCGGTGCCGGGATCAGTGGAAGAGCAATTGGTGCGCTTCAGCGAGGACGTGGACCTGCTCGTGATCGGCTCGACGGCGCGATCCTTCTCACACGAGGTGGTCGACGGCGCGAGCGCCAGCCGGCTTGCTCGCCGCTCGCGCTGCCCATTGCTCATCGCCCCGGCCGTGAGCAGGCAGGCGGGCGAACCGAGCTCGCAGATGGCCATCGCGCACGCGCTGGCGTAGCCGCGCGGCGTCGCGCGCACGGCCCGGCGGGGCTCACGCTCAGGTCGAGCCGCCGCTGTCGATGAGACCGCGGTCCAGGGCGTAGCGGACCAGTTCGGCTCGTGTCGAGAGCCGCAGCTTCTGCTGGATGTGCGAGCGGTGGGTCTCCACGGTGCGAACCGAGAGGAACAGCTGATCGGCGATCTCGGCGTTGGTGTGCCCAAGGGCGATCAGCCGCAGCACCTCGACCTCGCGTTCTGAGAGGTCGTCGGGCGGTCCGGGCGGGGGCTCAGAGGCGATGCGCGCACCTAGGCGCGGGTTCAGGTAGCTCTCCCCCGCCGCCGCGTTTCGCACCGCCTCGACCAGCTCGTCGTCGGCGGCCTCCTTGAGCACATAGCCGAGCGCGCCGGCGCCGAGCGCTTCGCGCGCGAACGCGGGCTCCTGCTGCATCGTCAGCACCACGATCTGCGTGTCGGGTGACTCCTCGCGGATCTGCGGGATCGCCTCAAGGCTCGATCCGCCTGGCATGTTCAAGTCGAGCACGAGCACGGCGGGGTGGTGCCCGCGAACATAGCGGCGCGCGGTGTCTGCGTCGCTTGCCTCGGCGACGACCTCGAAGCCTCCGGCGTTCTCGAGCAGCAGCCGCAGGCCGCTGCGCACGACCTGATGGTCGTCGGCGAGCACGACGCGGATCGTGGCCTCGCTCTCGGCGGTCTGCTCGGCATCGCTCATCGGGCTGACCGTACCGTCTGGCGCGGCCTCATGTTGCTCGCTCGCGCTCATGGGGATGTCTGCGCGCCGACCCGCGCCGAGGGCACCGGCCTTTGCCGGTCGCAGGCACGCCGCCCGCGCGTGAGCGCGGACGGCGCCGTCTGCGTCGCCTGGGCGGCTGGGGGCACCGTCTCAGGCGGGCACGGGCTCCTGGGCACGACCACGTCCGTCGCTTGCGGCGGCGTCGCTGAAGCGAGTCCCGCGCGGGATGATCAGCAGCGGCCCGCGGGCTCGGCCCTGCAGGTTGTTGGAGGTGCTGCCGAGCATCAGGCGGCGCGCCGGGCCGTAGCCGCGCGAGCCGACGATCAGGATGTCGCACTCGCCTCCGAACACGGCGAGCTCCTCGGAGGTGAGCCCGTAGACCGCGTCGCCCTGCACGTCGGGCAGATCGCTCATGTAGGCCTGAGCCTCGTCGATCATCTCGTCGATGCCGATGCCGATCGGCCCGATCCAGCCGGTGTAGGGGATCGAGACGACCTGGCGCGCTCGGACCTTCGCGTGCGTTTGCTCGGCGAGCGCCTTGCCGGCCGCGAGCGCCGCCTTGGCCTCGTTGCTGCGGTCATAGCCGACCGCGATCGTGTGCAGCGCATGCGGGTGCTCTGCGTATCCGAGCGGCGCGACGGCGATCGCGCACGGCGCGCCGTTGATCGCGGCGCGCGTGTCGTTGCCGAGGATCGCGCGCCCGACGATGCCGTGGCGGCATGTGCCGAGTACGAGTAGATCGGCGTCGATCACCTCGGCGTGTTCGTGCAGGCCCTGGCCGGGGCTGGGCGCCTGCACGACCGCGAGCTTGGCGTCGATGCTCGCCTTCGCGCGCTCATCCTCGAGCAGCCGCTCGGCCTCCTCGCGGTCGTCCTGCACGCGACCGGGCACGACCGCGTGCGAGGGCTTGAAGACGCCAGGGATGACGTGGGCAAAGGTGATCGCTCCGCCCGGCTCGGTGAGCTGCGAAGCGAGCGCGATCGCGTCGCGACCGCTTGCCCTACCGTCGACGCCCACGAGTACGTTCTTGAACATGTCGGTCTCCTAATCCGGTTGGAACGGGTGGCAAGACGCAAGCTACGCTCGCCACGCGGCGCTGTTATCCGGGTCGGACACTCGTGCTGTTGCGGGTTTTCCACGACTCGCACCGATCTCCGCGGCCGCAGGAGGGCCGCTGTCGCGCCAACCGGCGCGCGGCGCTGGCGCAGTCGTTTCGCCGTCAGACGTTCAGCAGGCCCGAGGGGCCGATGAGCGGCGAGCTCGGCGCGAGGCGGAGCGTCCGCTCGCACGCCTCGGCGAGCTGCAGGTCGTGGGTGATGAGCAGCACACCGCGGCCGGGGCGCTGGCTGAACACCCCGCGCAAGACGCGGTGGGCGAGCTGGGCGTCCAGGTGAGAGGTCGCCTCGTCGAGGATCAAGAAGCGCGCGTCTGAGAGCAGCGCTCGGGCCAGTGCGACCCGCTGGCGCTGCCCGCCGGAGAGCGTCGCGCCGTCGGCCGCGATCACGGTGTCAAGGCCGTCGGGCAGGTCGGCGAGCAGGCCCGACAGCTCAACGACGCGCAGCGCCTGAAGCAGCTCCTGCTCTGAGGCGGCCGGGCGTGCGATCAGTAGGTTCTCGCGGATCGTCGTGTTGAACAGGTGGGCGTCCTGGTCGCAGAGCAGGACCGCACGGCGCAGTTGCTCTTGGGATATCTCACGGACGTCGATTCCATCGAGCGTCACGCTGCCGGCGTCGGGGTCGCGAAAGCGCACGAGCAGCTCAGCCAGCGAGGACTTGCCGGCGCCGCTTGGGCCGACCAGCGCGACGTGCTCGCCTGGGGACAGCGAGAGCGCGAAGTCCCTGAACACCCACGGTTCCTCGGGTCCGTAGCGCAAGCTGACGGCGTCGGCGGCGAGCGTGCCGCCGCCGTGGGGAACGAGCGGGTCGGCGAGGTCTTGGACGAGATGCCGCTGTGCGCCGATCTCCTGCAGCCTGCGCGCGGCAGCGGCGCAGCCGCGCAGGGCTCGCGCGGCGGCGGGCAGCGGCGCCACGCCCTCGTAGGAGGCGAGCAGCAGAAAGGCGAGCGCGGCGAGCAGCACGCCGCTGAGCGCCCCGGAGTGAACCGCATCGATGCCGAGCACCAGGACGACGAGCAGCCCGACGGCGCTCAGGGCGCCGCCGAGGAAGGTGGCAAGCGAAGCGGCCAGCGCGTCTGCACGCACCAGGCGCGAGAGCTCGGCGTCGCTGTCCTGCAGCTGGCGCACGCGGTCCTCGCCGCGGTCGCACATGACGAGCTCGGCGGCGCCGTCGATCGTCTCGACCAGCTCGCCGAGCAGCCGCGCGCGCACCGCCGCCTGTCGCCTGCCGCTGCGCTGCGCCACGCGCGCGCTCAGCCACGGCAGCGCCAGCGCCGAGAGCGCCAGCGTGCCGAGCACGGCGCCGCCGCTGGCCGGGAGGATCAGCCACGCGGCGAGGCTCGCGCCGGCGATCACGACGAGCGCGGCGATCGCGGGGATCAGCGTGCGCAGGTAGAGGTCTGAGAGCGTGTCCACGTCGGCCACAAAGCGTGCGAGCAGATCGCCGCCGTCACGGCGAAACGCACCGGGAAGCAGCGGCACGAGCCGCGCGTAGAAGCGCACGCGCAGCCTTGCGAGCTGGCGCAGCGCGAGGTCGTGCGAGGCCAGGCGCTCGCCGTAGCGCAGGGCGGCGCGGGAGAGGCCGAACGCACGCACGGCGACGATCGTGACCATCAGCGCGAGGATCTGCGGGCGCTGCGCGGCGCGCGAGATCAGATAGCCCGAGGTCGCCAGCAGGGCTATTGCCGCGCCCGTGGCGCCCGCGCTGAGCAGCACCGACAGGGCCATCCGTGAGCGCTCGCCGCGTTCGAGGCGCCCGCTTGCGATCAAGGCACCGGCGGTTTGCCTAAGCGGGCTCATGCCGGGAGCGCTTGGGGTGCGATCGGCTCGGCCTCAGCGAGGAGCCTTCCAGCCGCGACTCGCACGAGGTGATCGGCGTGCTGGGCCAGCGCCGGATGGTGGACGATCAAGAGCGTCGTTCGCCCGGCCGCCAAGCGCGCCAGCGAGTCGCCGATCTGCTCGACGTTGGCGTCGTCGAGGTTGGCGGTGGGCTCGTCCAGCACGAGCAACCGCGCGTCGCGCAGGAACGCGCGCGCCAGTGCGATCCGCTGGCGCTGACCGGCCGACAGGCGCCGGCCAGCCTCGCCGACGCGAGTGCGCATCCCCTGCGGGAGCGCCTGGATGAACTCGTGGGCGCCGGCTGCCTGCGCCGCCCAAGCGATGCGCTCTTGGTCGGCGCGCGGGGCGCCGAGGGCGATGTTCTCGGCGATCGTGCCGGCGAACAGCTGGGCCTTTTGAGGCACCCATGCGATCTGCTCGCGCCAGCGAGCGACATCGAGATCGCGGAGATCGACCCCGCCGCAGCTGAGGACCCCGGCGCTCGGGTCGGCCAGGCGCATCGCGAGCGCTGCGATCGTGCTCTTGCCGGCGCCGCTCGGGCCGGTGAGCGCCGTGATCTCACCGGGCGCGAGCTCGAGGTCGATGTGCGCGAGCGCGCCGCTGGGCCTGTCTGGGTAGGAGAAGCTCACATCGCGCAGCGCAAGCGCCTCGCGCGCGGGGTCGGGCACGTGCGCGGCGCGCGACCGGCGTCCTGGCGCGATCACGGGCGGCTGCTCTAGGACGGCGAAGATCCGCTCGGCTGCGGCGGTCCCGTCGTTGCTTGCGTGAAACTGCTGCCCTACGCCGCGCAGCGGGCCATAGAGCTCGGGGGCGAGCAGCAGCACGGTCAGCCCGGCGCCCAGCCCGAGCGCGCCGTCGACGAGCTGCACTCCGATCGTCGCGGCGACGAGTGCGGTGCCGATCATCGCGCACAGCTCCAGCACTAGGGCGGACAGGAACGCGACCCGCAGAGTCGCCATCGTCGTTGCGCGGTAGCGCTCGCCGACCTCGGCGAGGATCTCGCTTTGCGCATGCTCGCGGCGGTATGCGCGCAGCGTGGGCAGACCACGCACAACATCGAGGAAGTGCGCGCTCAAGAGCGAGAGCGCCTGCCAGCGCTTGCGCGCCTGTGCGCGGGCGCCCTTGCCTATCAGGACCATGAAGCAGATCAGGACCGGGACCGTGAGCGCGAGGATGCCGGCAGCGATCGGGTCGATCGTGACCGTCCAGCCCAGCACGGCGATCGGCACCAGCGCGGCGAGCACGAGCTGCGGCAGATAGCCGGCGAAGTAGTCCTCGAGCGCGTCGACGCCCTGGACCGCAGCGGTCGCGAGCTCCCCGGTGCGTGCGCCCTTGCCGAGCCCGAGCGGACGCAGGATCAGCAGCTGGCGCGCCAGGCGGCCACGCAGCTCGGAGATCGTTCGCTCGGCGCCGAGTCGGCCGGAGAGCTCGAAGGCGCCGCTCACGGCGGCACGCCCCAAGAGCACGGCCAGCAACGCGATCAGCTCTGGCTGCAGGGCGGCAAGCGTGGCGTGATGAAGCGCGGCGCGCTCGATCAGGTGGGCGAGCAGGACCGCCTGGGCGAGGGTCAACGCCGCGCTTGCGAGGCCGAGCACGACGGCGACCCTCAGATGCGAGCGGGCGGCGGAGCTCTCGCGCAGCAACCGGCGGTCGAGCGCGCCGCTCACGAGCCCGGCGCGAGCGGCGGCGCGGTGCTGCGACTTGGCTGGCCGTCGCCCAGGTCCTGCCCGTCGCCCTCCTTGCCGCCGAGCTTTGAGAGCACGGCGATCGGCGTGAGCGAGCCCTCGAAGTCATCGCGGCCGAGGCGGTGTCGGAATACCCAGTAGGTCCAGCCCTGATAGAGCAGCACGATCGGCACGAAAATCACCGCGACGACCGTCATCACGGTCTGCGTGTAATGCGTCGAGGAGGCGGCGGCGAGCGTCAGGTCGCTGGCGTGGTTGCTCGCGGGAAGGGCGTTGGGAAACAGGCCGACGAACAGGCTGGCGAACAGCAGCGCGATCGCGCCGGCGCTGAGCCCGAAGGCCCAGCCGTCGCGCTCGCGGCGCACGAGCGCGGGCACGGCGGCGGCGAGCGCTACGGCCAGGGCGGCGATGAGCTCGGCGGCGATCTTGACCCCGCCCCTGTCCTGGTCAAAGCCGGTCCACAACAGGAACGCCGCCATCAGCGCGACGGTTACGATCGAGACGCGCGCGGCCACCGCGCGAGCGCGGGCGGCCATCTCGCCGCGTGTGCGCAGCGCCAGGAAGATCGCGCCGTGCCCGAGGAACAACGAGAGCGTCGTCAGCCCACCGAGCAGCGCGTATGGGTGCAGCAGGTCGAGCAGGTTGGCGGTGACGTCGTGGTGTGCGTTCATCGCGATCCCGTGCACGATGTTCGCCCAGCCCACACCCCACAAGAGCGCCGCGAGCAAGCTGCCGATCACGGCCGTCCACTCCCAAGTCGAGCGCCAGCGTGGCGAGTCGCTCTTGCCCCAGAACTCGAAGGAGACGCCGCGGACGATCAGGGCCGCGAGGATCAAGAACAGCGCGAGGTAAAAGCCCGAGAAGAGGCTTGAGTACCAGCCGGGGAACGCGGCGAAGGTCGCGCCGCCGGCGGTCAGCAGCCAGACCTCGTTGCCGTCCCAGACCGGGCCGATCGTGTGGATGATCATGCGCTTGTCGGTCTCGTCGCGTCCGAGCGCGCGGATCAGCATGCCGACGCCGAAGTCAAAGCCCTCCAGCACGAAGTAGCCGACCCACAGCACGCCGATCAGAGCGAACCACAGCGTCTGCAGGAAGTTGGGGTCGTGCACGCGCGGCTCCCGTCGCTAGTAGGCGAGGACGAGGTCGTGGTGGCGCGGCTCGCCCTGCTCGGCGTCTTCATCCTCGCGCTGGGGCTCTGGGCCGTGGGCGATGTCGCGCAGGAACAGGCGCCCGCCGACGAGCAGCAGCGCGCCGTAGAGCAGCGTGTAGCCGACGATGGTGAGTACGATCGAGCCGGAGCCGACGAGCGGCGAGCGCGCGTCGGAGGTCTTCAACAGGCCGTAGACGACCCACGGCTGGCGCCCCATCTCGGTGAAGATCCACCCGGTCAGGTTGGCGATCACCGGCAGGCCCGCGCCGGCGACGCAGAGCCACAAGAAGCGGCGGGAGCGCTCAAGCGCCTTGCGTCGCGAGAGCCACAGCCCGATGAGCGGGATCAGCAAGAGCAGCACGCCGACGCCCGCCATCAGGCGGAAGGTCCAGTAGGTGACGCCGAGGATCGGCACGTAGTCGCCGGGGCCGTATTTGGCCTGGTCTTCGGCGTTCAGCTGGTTTACGCCCTCGACCTTGCCGTTCCAGGAGGTGGTGCCGAGGATCGAGAGCAGGTGCGGGATGCGGACGTCGGTGTTCAGGCGCTTGGGGAAGTGCTCGAAGGGCCCGACGGCGAAGATCGAGAGGCTTGCGCCCTTGGTCGTCTTGTAGAGCGCCTCGGCGGCAGCCATCTTCATCGGTTGCTGTTTCTCCATCAGGATCCCTTGGGAGTGCCCGAACGCCCCGGTCAGGATCGCGGCGGCGAGCAGCAGCGGCAGCACCGCGCGAGCCGAGCGCGAGTAGACGTCGCTGGCGCGTTTGCGCAGCAGCCCGTAGGCGCAGATCGCGAGCACCAGAGAGCCGCCGGTGCAGAGCGCGGCGAAGACCGTGTGCGGGAGCGCCAAGAGGACGGTCGAGTTGGTCAGGACCGCCCAGATGCTCTTCAGTTCGGCGCGGTGGGTGGCGTGGTTGATCGCGTAGCCGACCGGGTGCTGCATCCACGAGTTGGCGGCGAGGATGAAGTAGGCGGAGAGGATCGTGCCGAGCGAGGTCAGCCAGATCGTGGCGAGATGCAGCTTGGGCGAGAGCTTGTTCCAGCCGAAGACCCACAGGCCGATGAAGGTGGACTCCAGGAAGAAGGCGGCCAGCCCCTCCATCGCCAGCGGCGCGCCGAAGATGTCGCCGACGTAGCGTGAGTATTCAGACCAGTTCATGCCGAACTGGAACTCCTGCACGATCCCGGTGACGACGCCGATCGCAACGGAGATCAGCATGAATTTGCCCCAGAAGCGCGTCGCGCGCAGCCACACGTCCTCCCCGCTTCGATACCAGCGCGTCTGGCAGTAGGCAACCCAGGCGACGAGCCCGATCGACATCGGCACGAAGATGAAGTGAAAGAGCGTCGTGACGCCGAATTGCAGCCGCGCGAGTTCGAGCGTGTTCATCCCGGCAAACCTACGGCCGCGTCTGCGGGTGCAGATCGGCGCGTTCCCGCGCACTTGCTCCGTGGTTACTACGCACTGAGAAGGTCAGCTGCTTGCGCAGGCGATCGGCGCCCCAGACGATCAGCGGGCAGGGCAAGAGCAACAGCAGGTCTCGCGCGGGCGGGGCGGCGGAGCCGAGCAGCGACTGAAGTGGCGGCGCGTAGACGATCGCGCCGGCCAGCGCGATCTCTGCGGCGATGCCGAGCAGCAGATAGCCATTGCTGAAGAGGCCCAGCTCGCGCGTCGTCTCGCCCTGCGTGCGCACGGCGAAGGCGGTCCCGATCTGCCCGGCGATCATCGCCAGGAAGGTCATCGTCGTGGCCTGCAGGTAAGCGTGGTGGAGGCGGCTGCCGGTGAGGACGCTGTCGCCGGGATGCCAGCCGGCGCCGGTCAGCACGATGAGAAAGCAGCCCAGCGAGAGCAGCGAGAGCAGCACGCCGAGGAACAGCCAGGCGCGCAGCAGCATCGGCCTGCTGATCACGTTCTCGCTGCGCTTGCGCGGCGGGCGGCGCATGATCCCCGGTTCGGCCGGGTCGCGTCCGAGCGCCAGCGAGGGCAGCGTCTCGGTGCCGACGTCGAAGGCGAGCAGCAGCAGCACCGGCAGCGGCAGCGGGATCGAGCCGCCCGACAGCGCGTAGACGAGGAACGGGATCACCTCGGGCGTGGCGTGGGCGAAGATGTAGAGGATGAACTTGCGGACGTTCTCGTAGACGCGCCGGCCCGCCTCGATCGCCGCCACGATCGTCGCGAAGTTGTCGTCGGTGAGGATCATCGTCGCCGCCTCGCGCGCGACGTCGGTGCCGCTGCGGCCCATCGCCACACCGATGTCGGCGCTGCGCAGCGCCGGCGCGTCGTTGACGCCGTCGCCGGTCATCGCGACGACGTGGCCTTGCGCGCGCAGCGCCTCGGCGATCTGCAGCTTGGTCTCGGGCGCGGCGCGGGCGAAGATCAGCTCATCGCCGCTTGCCACGGCGTCTGCGATCTCACGCTCGTGTCCGTGCTCGAAGCCTTGGGCGTCGAGCACCCGCGCGCGCTCGCTGCCGATCCCGACTTTATGCGCGACCGCCGCCGCGGTCAGCGGGTGATCGCCGGTGATGACGATGATCCTGATCCCGGCGCTGTGGCAGCGCTCGACGGCTTGGGCGACGCCCTCGCGCGGCGGATCGAGCATCGTCACCAGGCCAAGGAAGCAGAGCTCGCTCTCGAGTTGCGCGCGCGGCTCTTGCTCGGAGGGCGCCGGCCGCTGGGCGAGGGCGAGCACGCGCAGGCCCGCGCGCGCGTAGTCCTCGACCTGCCGGGCGATCGTGGCACGCTCCCGCGCGCCGAGCGCGACCGTGGCGCCGTCTGGGGAGAGCGCGCTGGCGCAGCGTGGCAGCAGCGCCTCCGGCGCGCCCTTGGTGTGGAGGATCAGCTCGCCGCCGAGCTGGTCGATCGTGCTCATCAGCTTCAGCGCGGGGTCGAACTGGTAGACCCGGCCGCGCCCGGCCTCGCGTGCCTGGCTTGAGATGTCGGCGCCGAGCGTGCGCGCGGCGCTCAGCAGCGCAAGCTCGGTCGGGTCGCCGCTTGACTGCCCGGCATCTGCCAGGCGCGCCTGGTTGCAGGCGCTCGCACACTGGGCGAGCGCGAGCAGCGCGGGCGAGCGCTCGGTGAGGAGCTGGCCGTGCTCGGGCAGCGCGGTCTCGCCCGCGAGCGTCCAGGCGGTGAGCGGACGCATCCGGTTCTCCGTGAGGGTGCCGGTCTTGTCGGTACAGATGACGTCGGTGCAGCCGAGCGTCTCGACCGAGCTGAGGCGCTTGACCAGCGCGCCGCGGCGGGCGAGCAGGCCGACCGAGACCGCGAGCGCGAGCGTGATCACCGGCAAGAGGCCCTCCGGCACGTTGCCTGCGAGCAGCCCGACGGCGAATACCACGCTGTGTTTGACCGACAGGCCGGCGCCGAAGATCGCAAGCGGGATGAACGCGATCGCCAATGCGACGGCCACGGCCGCGATCAGCCAGGCCACGCGGCGCACTTGGCGCTCCAGCGGGCTCGGCTCCTCCTTCACTCGCTCTGAGAGCGCGGCGATCCGTCCGAGCTCGGTGTGCATCGCGGTGGCGAACACGACGGCGCGAGCCTCGCCGCCGGTGACGGTCGTGCCGCTGAACACCAGATCGCGGGCTGCGAGCCTCGGCACGTCGGTGTCTTGCAGCGCCGCGGAGCGGAGCGCCGGCTCAGACTCGCCGTTGAGGGTCGAGAGATCGACCTCGACGGCGCCGGATAGCAGGCGCATGTCGGCGGCGATGCGGTTGCCCTCCTCCAGCAGCACGATGTCGCCGGGAACGAGCGTCGTCGCCTCGACCTGCACCGGCCCGCCGTCGCGCAGCGCCGTGGCGTGCTGGGGCATGTATGCGGCGAGCGCCTCCACGGCCCTCTCGGCCTGTAGCTCCTGCACGAAGGCAAAGGAGGCGTTCAGCAGGATCACGAGCAGCACCGCGATCGCCACGGTGCCGCTACCTACGAGCAGGGAGAGCCCGGCGGCGAGCCACAAAAGCAGCGCGAGCGGGTGCGTCAGCTGCCGCGCGAGCTCGCCTGGCCAGCGCGCCCCGCCGCGGCGCTGGAGCTCGTTGGCGCCGTACTGGGCCAAGCGCCGCGCCGCCTCCCCGGAGCTGAGCCCATGCTCGCCGGTGCGCAGGTCACGCAGCAGCAGCTTGGCCGCTTGCTCGGCGTCGGGCGCGCTTGAGTCTGTGCTCAGGGCGCTCATGCGCCAGGCGCAAGCCGCTCGTGGGAGGAGATCGCCCAGCGCCCGGCGGTGATGTGGTGGCGCATTCGCGTCCCTAGCCGGCGATCAGGTCGCGGCGGACGAAGCGCTCTCGCGCAGCGAGGACCGCGAGGAGGGCGAAGCCGAGCATCAGCGCGGCGGCGCCGGTGCGAAACGCCTCTGCGGGCAAAAAGCCGATGTGCTGGAAGGGCGTCAGCTGCACGAGCCAGTGCGGAGCGCCGAGCAGCGATCCGAACAGATCCCAGACGAAGGCGAGCGCGAGCAGCGCGTAGGCGATCGCGACACTCGCGCGAGGCAGCAGCGCGAGCGCCAAGAAGCCGGCGCCCAGGAACGCGAGCGCGAGCGGTAGGCAGTTCAGGCCGGCCGCGAGCATCTGCGGGAACGAGACGCCTGCGCCTTGGAGCGTCGCCCCGGCCCATGAGCTGAGCGCAGCGGTCAGCGCGATCGCACCGGCGCCGCCGAGCGCGAGCACGAGGCGCCCGGCCAGCCACCGCGATCGCGACAGCGGCAGCGCCAGCAGGGTCTCCAGGCGCTCGGACTCCTCGCGCCGGGCGCTGGCAACCTGCGCACAGCAGAACAGGCAGACGATCAGCACGAAGAACAGGAAGTAGAGCCCGAGCACGTCAGCGGGGTTGGTGATCGAGCCGATGCCGAGCTTGCGCAGCTCGCGCGCCAGCGTTGGCGGGATGTTGCGTTCAGAAGGGCTCGTGCAGAGCACCCCGGCGATCACGCCGTAGGTCGCGGTGCCGACTAGCCAGGAGCCGAGGCTCACGCGCTCGCCGCGCAGCGAAAGCGCCGTCGGCGATGAGAGCAGTCCGGGGCGCGGCGGATGGCTGTCGGGGCTTTGCAGCAGCGCGGAGCCAACGTCGCGGGCCGCGGCAAGCCGGCGCGCGAGCCAGAGCACCAGCACGATCGCAACCGCGAACAGCAGCAGCACAAGCGGTTGTGGGCCGGTGAAGGGGCGCAGCTGCTCGCTCCAGCCAAGCGGCGTGAGCCAGCGCAGCCAGCCGAGCCCCGAGGCGGTGTCGGCGATCGTCCGCAGCGCCAGCGCGAGCCCGAGCGCGGCGGCGGCAAGCTCAAGCGCCAGGCGACGCGTGGCGGCGAGCTGGGAGACGAGCGCGCCGAGCGCCGCGAACAGCAGTCCAGGCGCGATCACCGAGAGCGCCAGATACGCCGACTGGCCGAGCGGGAGACGCGATGCGAGCAGGCCGAGCAGCGTCGCAAGCCACAAGGCGCCCGCGCCGACGCCGACGCCGAGCGCGCTTGCTGCGAACAGCCGCCCTCGCAGCGTCGGCCCGGCGAGCAGCAGCTCGCTACGCCCCGCCTCCTCCTCGCCGCGAAACGCAGCGACGGCGCTCAAAAGACCCCAAGCGCCCGCGAGGATCGAGAAGAAGCCGCCGATCCTCCATGCCGAGTAGCCGCCTACAGAGAGCAGGTCGTGAGGCGCGCCGTAAAACAGGCGCAGCATCGCGTTGTCCCCGAAGCTGTGGGCGAAGCCGAGGCGGTCTTTGACCGACGGATAGGCGGCACGGAAGCCTGCCGCGTTGGCGTAGGCCACGAGCGCGAACAGCAGCGCGAACGATGCGGTTCGCACGCGCCCGTCGCGCAGCGTCCGTCGCGCGATCGCGCCGCTCATCGCCCAGAGTGACGGTCGTAGTGCTCGAGAAAGATCTCCTCAAGCGAGGGCTCGCGGCATGAGAGCCCGACGAGCTCGTGCCTTGCCAGCTCGGCGAGCAGCGGCGCGATCTCGCCGCTGACACGCAGGCTCAGGGTGTGCTCTTCGCGACCGGTCTCGCTGACGCCGTCAAGGCACGGCAGCAGGGGAACCGGTCCGGCAAAGGTGGCCTGCACGGTGTGGGAGCTGAGGTGGCGAAGCTCGGCGAGCGTACCCTCGTCGACCAGGCGCCCGCGGCGCAGGATGCCGACGCGATCGCAGAGGGCCTCGACCTCGCCGAGGATGTGGGAGGAGAGAAAGACCGTCTGCCCGAGTGCCTTGGCCTCGTGCACGCATTCGCGGAAGGCGACCTCCATCAGCGGATCGAGACCGCTGGTGGGCTCATCGAGGATCAAGAGGTCGGCGCGCGTGCAAAGTGCGGCGATCAGCGCGACCTTCTGGCGATTGCCCTTCGACAGCGCCCTCACCCGCTTGTTGGTGTCGAGCTCGAAGCGCTCGATCAGCTGCTTGCGATAGGCGAGGTCGACACCGCCGCGCACGCTTGCGAGAAACCGGAACGTCTCCTCGCCGGTCAGCGACGGCCACAGGGCGGGCTCCCCGGCGACGTAGGCGACGCGGCGATGAGCGCTGGCCGCTTCGCGCCAGGCGTCTGCGCCGAACAGCCGCGCCGCTCCCGAGCTTGCGCGGTGCAGGCCGAGCAGCAGCCGGATCGTCGTGGTCTTGCCCGCACCGTTGGGCCCGAGATAGCCATAGACCTCGCCACGCGCGACGCTCAAGCTGAGCTGCTCGACCGCGAGCGTGGCGCCGTAGCGCTTAAAGAGCGCCTCGGTCTGAATGGGCGGCGCGGCGCTGGATTCGCGCTGCGCGCTGGCTGAGTGTTGCCCGGCTGAGGTCGCCATGCGCCAAAGAATCAAGGCGCGCTGACTTCGCTCCATCCGGGGTTTTCCGCAGGCGAGGGCGGGTTCGCCGCATCCTTGGCGCCACGTTTGGGCTCCGTAGTTCTCCGAGGGCCGAGTGCGGGCGAGCGCCGATCTCGCGGGGCGCGCGCAGCCTTAGCCTCAGAGCATGTTCAAGAAGATCCTGCTCGGCTACTCGCGCAATCAGGGGGGTCGCGACGCGGCGGTGCTCGCCGAGCAGCTCGCGGGTCTGAGCGGCGGCGAGTTGGAGGTCGTCTATCCCTACCACCCGCTGCTTGCGACCAAGCCGGCGAAGGACGTCGAGCGCGAAGTGCGAGCGGAGCTCTCTGAGCTCTTGGGCGCAAGCCCGGCGCTCGCACAGGCCCGCTACCGGTGGAGCAACTCCTCTTGGCCGATCCGCGCGCTGCACGAGCTAGCCGAGTGTGAGGAGGCCGAGACGATCGTCGTCGGCTCCACCCCGAGCGGCTTTGAGCGCCGTCACGTGAGCACGCTGGAGCGCCTGGTGCATGGCGCGCCGTGCACGGTCGCGCTCGCGCCGGCGAGCTTCTCGGCCCATCCAAGGCGCATGCGGTGGATCGGCGTGGGCTTCGCCGACACCGAGGAGGGACGCGCGGCGCTCATGCTGGCGCGCTGGATCGCCGAGCGCAGTGGCGCGAGCTTGCGCGTGCTCGCGGGGTCCGGCCTCTCCCCCATGCTGCAGAGCTACGCGGCCGCCTCGCCCGATCTTCCGGCGGCCGAAGCGGAGATGCAGAGTGAGCTGAAAGTAGCGGCGTACCGCGTGTGCGAGGAGCTGCTGGCCGGCGTCGACTACGAGATCGACGTGCGACGCGGGGATCCTTGCCAGCTGCTCGTGCACGCGAGCGAGGACTTGGACATGCTAGTGCTCGGCTCGCGCGTCTACGGGCCCCTGCGCCGTGCGCTGCTCGGGAGCGTCTCGGCCGCCGTGATGCGCGCCTCGAGCTGCCCGGTGATCGTCGCCCCGCGTGGCGCGAGCGTGGACGGAGCGCCGAGCGCGCGAGCGTCCACCGCGATCGGGGTATGAACGGTGGATGGCGCGGAACCCCGTCGTAGGTCTCAGGGCTTTGCCGCAGCCAGAAACGTCGTTTGCCCAGTGTTCAACCGGGCGGCACACGCTTAGCGTGATGACCGTGGAAACGATCGATCAAAGGCCAGCGCTCGCTGCGGTCGCCGAGCCGGCGAACGCGCCGGCGAGGCCGCTGCGGGTCGTGATCGCCGACGACCACGCGCGCATGCGCCGCGGTATGCGCCAGCTGCTGGAGGCCGAGGGCGAGATCGCGGTCGCGGCCGAGACCTCGGACTTGCAGTCGACCGCGGGGGTCGTGGCCGAGCACCGGCCCGACGTGCTCGTGCTCGACATGTGCATGCCCGACGGCTCGACGCTCAAGCATATTGGCGAGCTGCGCAAGCGCTCGCCGGGAACGCAGATCGTGATCGCCAGCATGGAGGACGCCCCCGGCTTTGCCCAGCGCGCACTGACTGCCGGCGCTCTCGGCTATGTGCTCAAGGAGTTCGCTGACGCCGATCTCCCGAGCGCCGTGCGCGCGGCGGCGCGCGGCGATGAGTACCTCAGCCCGCAGATCGCCGGGCGCATCAGCGTGGTTCGCCAGGCGCTGACCGAGGGGCGGCTGACCGCGCGTGAGACCGAGGTGCTGCGGCTGATCGCACTCGGCCACACAAACGTGGAGATCGCGCGCAGCCTGGAAGTATCGGCGCGCACGATCGAGACGCACCGGGCGAACATCCACGAGAAGCTCGGGCTTCGCACACGCGCCGAGCTGGTCCGCTACGCGCTGCGCTGCGGGCTGCTGGAGACTTGAGCGCGCGTGCAAGGCGAGCTGCGCTGCGAGCACTGCCGTGATGTGATCGGCGTGTACGAGCCCGTGGTGACGATGATCGACGGCGAGCCGCTGCGGACCTCGCGCGCGGTCGCACTCGGGCACCTGCGCGGCGCGCCTTGCTTTCACGAGGGGTGCTTCAAGCGCTCGCGGAGCACCGGCGAGGAGCCGGACGGCGCGGGCTCGGTTGCGTAGTTTGCCCCACGCCCGCGGGGGTGTTCTGCGCTCGCCTGCGCCGCGGCGCGAACGTAGGCTGAAGGCGATGTCAGTTCAGCGACTTGGCAGCGAGCACATCGAGCCCGAGGACGCGCAGGCGGGCGACTGGATCGAGGTCGACAGCACGCGCGGCGGCTCCCCTCGCCACGGAGAGGTGCGCGAGGTGATCGGCGAGGGCCATCACCTGCACCTGCGCGTAGGCTGGGAGGACGGGCGCGAGTCGCTGTTCTACCCGGCGCACTCGGCTGCTCAGGGCGTGATCGTTCACCGGGCTTGTGCACGGGAGCGCCTGACGCAATGAGCGCCGGCGCTGACAGCGGGCACGTCGAGCGGCATGATCAGTTGCTCGATCGCCTGCACGAGCTGCGCACGAGCTTGCCTATTCTCGCCACCGAGCCTCAGAGCGCCCGTCCGCCGACGGCCCAGCTGCGCGCCGAGGGCAAGCGCTTGGTCCATCGGATCAGAGAGCTGAAACGCAGGCAGGCGCAGATGGGTCGCTCAGCGCGCCAGCGCGGGCAGCGGCGCGTAGGCGATCAGGCGCGCGTCGGCCTCGCCGAGTGAGCGGGCAGCCCGCCGGCCGGCGGGCAGATGAGTGGGTTGTCCTCGCAGCAGCCGGCGTCAGAAGATGGCAAGCGGCCCGTTGCTTTGCACGAGCCGCTTGACCATCTCGACGGCGTGGGGTTGGCCGTCAGGGTGTCTGGCACGGCAGCGCCCTAGAACAGGCCTGCCGGCTGCTCATCGTAGGAGACGAGCAGGCACTTGGTCTGCGAGTAGTGATCGAGCATCATCTTGTGGTTCTCGCGGCCGACGCCTGAGATCTTGTAGCCGCCGAACGCGGCGTGCGCGGGATAGAGGTGGTAGCAGTTGGTCCACACCCGCCCGGCCTTGATCGCACGCCCCATGCGGTAGGCGCGGGCGCCGTCGCGCGTCCAGACGCCGGCGCCGAGTCCGTAGAGCGTGTCGTTGGCGATCGCGATCGCCTCGGCCTCGTCTCTGAAGGTCGTGACCGCGAGCACCGGCCCGAAGATCTCCTCCTGAAAGACGCGCATCTCGTTGTGCCCGCGAAGCACGGTCGGCTGGTGGTAGTAGCCGCCTACGAGCTCTCCCTCCATGCTCGCCCGCTCGCCGCCGATCAACACCTCGGCGCCCTCCTCGCGGCCGATCTGGACGTAGGACTCGATCTTTTCGAGCTGGGTCTGGGAGACCTGGGGGCCGAGCTGGATGTGCGGGTCCAGCGGATCGCCTTGGCGGATGTGCTCGATGCGGCGCAGGCACTCGTCCATGAGCTCGTCGTAGATCGACTCCTGGATCAGCGCGCGCGAGGGGCAGGTGCAGACCTCACCCTTGTTGAAGGCGAACATGACAAGTCCCTCGATGGCCTTTTCCAGCGCGTAGTCGTCCTGCGCGCAGACGTCCTCGAAGAACACGTTGGGCGACTTGCCGCCGAGCTCGGTCGTGGAGGGGATCACGTTCTGCGCGGCATAGCCCATGATCAGGCGACCGGTGACGGTCTCTCCGGTGAAGGCGATCTTGGCGATGCGCTCGCTGGATGCCAGGGCGCGGCCGACCTCGGCGCCCGAGCCGTTGACGATGTTCAGGACGCCCTCGGGCAGGATCTCGCCGATCAGCTCAGCGAGCTTGAGGATCGACCAGGGCGTCGGGCTCGCGGGCTTCAGAACGGTGCAGTTGCCGGCGGCGAGCGCCGGCGCGAGCTTCCAGGCGGCCATCAGCAGCGGGAAGTTGAAGGGGATGATCTGCCCGACGACGCCGAGCGGCTCGCGGAAGTGGTAGGCGACGGTGTCCTTGTCGATCTCTGAGATCGCGCCCTCCTCGCCGCGGATCGCGCCGGCGAAGTAGCGGAAGTGGTCGATCGCCAGCGGCAGGTCTGCGGCGAGCGTCTCGCGCACCGGCTTGCCGTTCTCGTAGCTCTCGGCGACGGCGAGCATCTGCAGGTTCTCTTCGATCGCGTCGGCGACGCGGTTCAGCATGCGCGCGCGTTCGGCCACAGAGGTCTCACCCCAGGCGTCCTTGGCCGCGTGAGCGGCGTCGAGCGCGAGCTCGACGTCCGCGGGCGTCGAGTCTGCGACTTCGCAGAATGGCTGACCGGTGCGCGGGGTCAGGTTCGGGCGGTAGCGGCCCTCCAGCGGCGCCACCCACGCGCCGCCGATGAAGTTCTCATAGCCCTGCTCGCATTGCACGAGGCTGCCGGGGGCTCCCGGCGCGGGGTAGGCGTGCTGCTCGATCGTCGCCACGGCGTGTCCTTTCCTCCGGCACGGGTCAGAGCTCGAAGACAAGGCGCGCCGTGCCGGCCGTGCCGTCCTCGACTTCGCGGAACGCCTCGTTGACGTCCTCCAGCCTGCGCGTCTCATAGAGCACGCGCGTGCGCCCGTCCTGATGCAGGGCGAAGACCTCCTCGAGGTCGTGATGGGTGCCGACGATCGAGCCCTTGATCGTGATCCCGTTCAGCACGGTCTCGAAGATCGGCAGCTTCACGAAGTTCTCAGCGGGCAGCCCGACGAACACGAGCGTGCCGCCGCGAGCCATCGAGGCATACGCCTGCTCGAAGGCACTCGGCGAGACGGCGGTGGCGATCGCCACGTCGGCGCCGCCGAGCTGCTTGATCGCGGCGACGGGGTCCTCGACGGCGGCGTTGATGGTGTAACTGGCGCCGAGCTCGCGTGCGAAGTCGAGTTTGTCCTGGTGGATGTCCACGGCGACGACGGTGCAGCCGGCGATCTGCGCGTACTGCACGGCCATGTGCCCGAGTCCGCCGACGCCGAACACCGCGGCGAGCATCGAGGGTCGCGCGCCTGAGACCTTCACGGCCTTGTAGGTGGTGACGCCCGCGCAGGTCAGCGGCGCGGCGGCGAGCGAGGGCACGGCGTCGGGCACCTTGACGACGTGGCGGGCGAAGCCGATCGCGTACTCGGCGTAGGCGCCGTCGATCGAGTAGCCGCTGTCGAGCTGGCGTTCGCAGAGCGTCTCGCGCCCGTCGTTGCAGTAGCGGCACTCCCCGCAGGCGTAGCCGAGCCACGGGATCGCGACGCGGTCGCCCTCGGAGACCGAGCCGTCGACGCCGCGGCCGAGCGCCTGCACGCGCCCGATGCCCTCGTGCCCAGGCACGAGCGGCAGGTGCGGCTTGACCGGCCAGTCGCCGTGGGCAGCGTGGATGTCTGTGTGGCAGAGCCCGGATGCCTCGATACGGACGAGCACCTGGCCGTCCTCGGGCGAGCGGACCGGGCGCTCCTCGATCGTCAGTGGTTCGTGGAAGTGGTGAACTACGGCGGCCTTGGGCATCTGCGTCTCCTTGATCTGGGCGTGTCGCCAAGCTATGGATGAGGCGCGAGCGGATCATCGGTGCGGACTGCTGGATCCAGGCCGCGGTTTCTACGGACGGGCGAGGCACTTCAGAGCGCATGCAGGCAGCGCGCCGGCGGGCTGGAGAGACCACCCGCCGACGCAGTTGCGAGACGCGGCCCCTTCAGGCCGCGGCCGGGGTGATCTCGATCCGCCGCCTGGAGTCCTGCTTGGGCAGCGGGATCGTCACCTCGACGACGCCGTCGCGGGTACTCGCCGTGATCTCCTCGGCCGTCACGCCGGCGGGCAGCGCCAGCGAGCGGCTGAAAGCGCCGTAGCGGCGCTCGCGGCGCAGGAAGTCCTCCTGGCGCTGCTCACTTGAGGACTCGTGCGAGCCCGAGACGGTAAGGACGTTCTCCTCGACCTCGACCTTGACCTCCTCGGGCGCGATGCCCGGAACGTCGGCGCGCAGCACGAGGTTGCCGTTCTCGCGCACGACGTCGATCGGCGGCTGCCAGTCGGCCTCGGGGCCGGCGAGACCGAACGCGCGGTCCAGCCTGTGGCGCAGCTCGCCGAGCTCGGCGAACGGTTCCAAGCCGGTCAAAGGGCGTGCCATGTGCTCTCTCCTTTTCTTCGCTCAGGGGGTTCTCGGCGAAGCTAGCCGGCAGACCCGGGCGCGCACATCGGGACTTGCCCGCAGTGCGATCGGTAGTTGGGCCGGATGACCCGAGCGCAAGAGCACGCGAGGCTACCCGCAAAGCCGACCGCGAGGAGCCTCGATGCACGACTACGCCTCAAAAACGATCGGCGGCAGCGCCGAAGAGTGCGAGAGCTGGCTGAAGCAGCTCGCCCACGAGCTCGGCTCCGAGGACCACCAGGAGGCCTGGCGGGTGCTGCTCGGCACGCTGCGCACGTTGCGCGAGAGCCTGCCGCCGGAGGAGCTCGCAGCACTCGGAGAGCAATTGCCGGTCCTGATCCGCGGCCTCTACTACGAGGGCTGGGATCCCGCGGCAGAGGTGCACGGCCTGGAGGACGTCGACGGCTTCCTGCGCCGCCTTGCGCTGGCCGCCGACCTCGGCGGGGAGACCGAGGCATCGCTGGCGCTCGCGGCGGTGCTGCGCCTGCTCGTGGCGCGGACCTCGCTGAGCGCGAGCGGCGGTGCGCTCTCGCACCTGCCGGGCAGGCTCGGCGCGCTCGTGAGCGCCTAGGCGGAGTGGGCGGCCGCGTCCTCGCGGCGCCTGACCGGCAGCCGCACGCGAACGACGGTGCCCTGCTCTGCCTGTGAGTCGATCTGAAGCTCTCCGCCGAGCAGCGCCACGCGCTCCTGCATGCCGAGCAGCCCGAAGCCCTCGCTGTCCTGTGCGGGCTCAAAGCCGCTGCCGTTGTCGCGAACCAGCAGACGCACGTCCTGTGCGTCCTCGGCGATCTCGATGACCGCACGCGTAGCCCGGCCGTGCTTGGTGGCGTTGGTGAGAGCCTCTTGGGTGATGCGGTAGAGCGCTGTCTCCAATTCGCCAGAGAGCCGCTCGGCCTTGTTTCCGCCCTCGTAGGCGAGGTCGATCGAGACGTCGACCTCAATGCCGTGGCGGGCGCTGCGCGTGGCGAGCGCTTCCAAGGCCGCCTGCACGCCGAGTTCGTCGAGCGCGGCCGGGCGCAAGTCGGTGATCAGCGCGCGCAGATTGGCGATCGACTCCTCGATCTGCTCGACGGCTTGTGCGACCGCGGCGTCCAAGCCGCCCTCCTGCTCGCTGCGCCTTGCCGCCGAGAGCCCGAAGCGAAGCGCGGAAAGGCTCTGCAGGGTCTCGTCGTGAAGCTCGCGCGCCCAGCGCTGGCGCTCTGCCTCGGCGGCGGCGACGCGCTGGCGCTGGCGCTCGGCGGCAACTGACTGCGCGGTCGCGACGGACATCGCCGCGCTGACGGCGAAGGACTCAAGCAGGCGCTCGTCCTCGGTTGAGAAGGATGGGCCGTCCTGCAGCCGGTCAAGCGCCAGCAGGACGCCGTGACTGCGCCCGCGAAAGATCAGCGGCACGACCAGGCCAGCCTCTGCCTGCACGCCGTAGTGCCCTGCGCCGTGTTCGTTAAAGCGCGCGCGGTTGAGCTCCTCCTCAAGGCGCTGCGTGCGTTTGCTGCGGATCGCCTGCTCGGCCACGGTGTCGCCGAGCGGCAGGCACTCCCCGATCAGCCCGGCCGGGATCTCCCCGGCCGCAGCGGCGACTTCAAGGCGATTGCCGCGCTCCAGCTCGATCAAGAGCGTCCTGGCGGAGACCAGCGCGCGGGCGCGCTTGGCGACCAGCTCGAGCACGACCTCGGGATCGGTCTCCCCTCCCACCGCACGTGCGATCTGCGTCGTTGCCTCAAGCGCTGCGACGGTGTGCTGGAGCTCGTCGCGATGCTCGCGCGCGCCGGTGTAGCGCCGCGCGTGGTCGATCGCCACGGCGGCGAAGTCGGCGAGCACGACGAGCGCCTGCTCGTCCTCATCGGTGAACTGCTGAGCGCCCTGCTTCTCGGTCAGATAGAGGTTGCCAAACGGGTCGCCGTCGATCAGGATCGGCGCGCCGAGGAAGCTGTGCATCGGCGGGTGCGCGTGCGGGAAGCCGTAGGAGCGCGGATGCTCTGAGACGTCGGCGAGGCGCAGCGGCCTGGGGTCCTCGATCAGCGCGCCGAGCACGCCGCGCCCACGCGGCAGCGCGCCGACCGCCGCCTGCGCCTCGGCGTCGATCCCCTTGGTGAGGAAGCGCGCCAGCTCGCTGCGCGACTCGTTCAGCACGCCGAGCGCCGCGTAGCGCGCCTCGGTGAGCTCCTGCGCGGCGCTGAGCACGCGGTCGAGCACGACGTCGAGGTCGAGCTCTGAGAGAACGCTGCGGGCAACATCGAGGATGCCCTGTGTCGCTCGGTCCATATCGCTTCGCTCGCGTGATGACCCGGCGCGAAAGGCCGGCGGCCGATGGCCGCCGTCTCGCACCTCGCGCGAGGTCATTGGAAATTGAACCACGTTTTGGCGAGTACCCGAACGGTCTGCCGAGCCCTGCGCACTTGCCGCAGTGACACTGCGGGATCGCCGCGATGGCGCGTGGATCGAGCGGGCGTAGCGTCGCCGGCATGAGTCACGCCCTCACGGCCCAGCCGGCCAATGGCGGTGGCATGCGCCGCGGTGGCGCCGGCAGTCGGCGGGGCGAGTCCTCCTCTGAGCGCGAGCAGCTGCTTGCAGCGATGAACGACGCGGCCACCTACGGGCGCTCCGGGCCGGTGAGACGCCGGGAGACGCACGCCTCGTGGGTGTTCCTCGCCGGCCGTGGCGCCTACAAGGTCAAGAAGCCGGTGAAGCTCGCCTTCCTGGACTACTCGACCGCGGAGCTGCGCCACGCCGCCTGCCGCGAGGAGCTGCGCGTCAACCGCGAGCTGGCCGGCGACGTCTACCTGGGCGTGCGCGCGATCGTGCCCACACCCGATGGTTTCGCGCTCGGGCGCGAGGATGATCCGCGGGCAGTCGAGTACGCGGTGCAGATGCGCCGCTTTGAGGAGTCGCGCACGCTGCGCGGGTTGATCGAGTCCGGCGAGCTTCAGGAGCACGACTTGCGCGAGGTCGCGCGCACGCTCGCGCGCTTTCACGAGCGCGCTGCGCCGGTGAGCGGCGCCGGCCCGGCGCAGCTGCTGTGGCGCTGGCAGGAGAACTTGCAGGAGCTTGAGCGACTGGTGGACCCGGCGACGTGGCGCCTTCACCACATGCGCGAGTTCGGCCACGCATTCATCAGCGCGCACACCGCGGAGATCAACCAGCGCCTGCGCGCCGGCCTGGCGCGCGACTGCCACGGGGACCTGCGCTGTGAGCACGTGCTGCTCGAAGACGGCGTGCGGGTGCTCGACCGGATCGAGTTCGACCCGGCGCTGCGTCATCTGGACGTCGGCGCAGATCTCGCGTTCCTGTGGATGGATCTGCAGGCGAGCGGGCAGCCGCAGGCGGCACGCCGCCTGCTGGCGGAGTACCGCAAGGCAGGGGGCCGAGCAGGCAGCGATGCGCTGATCTGCTTCCACGCGGCCTACTGGGCGCTGGTTCGCGCGAAGGTCGAGCTGCTCGGCTGCGGCGGCTCGGCGCGCGCCGAGCGGTTGCGCGAGCTGGCCGAGCGGCTGTGCTGGCGCGCACGCGGCGCGCTGGCGGTGATCCTCTGCGGGCCCACGGCGAGTGGCAAGTCGACGCTCGCGGCCGAGCTCGCCCGGCGCTCGGGCCTGCCGGTGCTGGCCTCTGATCAGATCCGCAAGCGCCTGGCCGGTGTCGGCTGCGATGAGCGCGCCGGCGCAGAGCACTACAGCGCCGAGTTCACCGCGGCGACCTACCGGGCGCTCGGGCACGCCGCGCACGCACGGCTCTCGCACGAGGAAGGAGTGATCCTCGATGCGACTTGTCGCACCGCCGAGCAGCGCGCCGAGCTGTTCGGCGCCCTCGGCGAGGTGTCCGATCAGCTGCTGTTCGTGCACTGCGACGTGAGCGCGCTGTGCGCGCTTGAGCGAGCGCGGGGACGTATGCGCGAGGCCCACCGCATCTCAGACGCCACACCGCAGATCGCGGCCGAGCAGCATCGGGGCTTTCAGCCGCCGCGTGAGCTGCCCGCACAGCTGACGCTGCGCCTTGACTGCGAACAGCCGGTCGCGCGCCAGGCCGACATCCTCACCCGCACCCTGGACCGGCGCATGGCGCTCGGCGCGCGCGGCGTGCCGACTACGTAGTTCACCACGCCAGACGAGCGGCTTTACTCGGCTGCCCGGCGGCGCCAGCGAGCTTAGCCTCGCTGACATGACTACTCCTAACGGCAACTCACAGAAGCTCCGGGTGCTGATCGCCGGCGGCGGCGTGGCGGCGCTCGAGGCCGCGCTTGCGCTGCAGCACCTCGCCGCCGACCGTGTGCAGGTGAGCATGCTCGCCCCCAACGAGGAGTTCGTCTACCGCCCGCTGACGGTCGGCGAACCGTTCTCCTTCAGCGGCGCGCGGCACTATCCGCTTGAGCCGATCGCACGCGATTTGGAGGTCGAGCTGATCAAGGGCACGCTCTCCTGGGTGCAGCACGAGAAGCGCCTCGCGCACACCGGCGAGGGAGAGGCGATCCCCTACGACGCGCTGGTGATGGCGCTCGGCGCCCGCATCTCGCCGCGCTACAAGCACGCTCTGACGATCGACGACCGCACGATGGAGCAGACGCTGCACGGTCTGATCCAGGATGTCGAGCTCGGCTACGTCAAGAGCATCGCCTTCGTGGCGCCGGGTCGGATGGCCTGGCCGCTGCCACTGTATGAGCTCGCGCTGATGACGGCAGGACGCGCCTTCGACATGAATGTCGAGCTGCCAGTGACGATCGTGACGCCCGAGCAGAGCCCGCTGGCGATCTTCGGCGAGGAGGCCTCGCGCCACGTGGCAGAGCTGCTCGAGCGCTCGCAGATCAAGACGATCACCTCCGCCTACGCGGAGATCCCCGAGCAGGGCGAAGTCGTGATCCACCCGGAGGACCGCCACGTGCGCGTGGAGCGGGTCGTGGCCCTGCCAGAGCTCTACGGGCCCTCCGTGCACGGCTTCCCGCTGAGCACCGACGGTTTCATCCGCGTCGATCGCTTCGGGCAGGTCCCCGACTGCGGGCCGCTGTTCGCCTGCGGGGACGCGACCGACTTCGCCGTCAAGCAGGGCGGCGTGAGCGCTCAGCAGGCAGACGTCGTCGCTGAATCGGTCGCGAAGCTCGCCGGCGTTCAGATCGAGCCCAAACCGTTTCACCCGGTGCTGCGCGGGATGCTGATGACCTACGAGCACCCCTACTTCATGCAGGCGCAGATCACCGGCGGGCACGGCTTTGCCTCGCAGTTCTCAAAGGAGCCGCTGTGGGAGCCGGTGGCGAAGATCTCCGCCAAGTACCTGGCGCCGTACCTGGACTCGCTTGATCGCGAGCGCGCGGCAGCGTGAGCGCGCACGCGGCAAGGACGGCCAGCACCGCGCCTCGGCCGACGGCGCGGTGCCTGGTCGTCGGCTATGACGGGCGCCCGGCCGCGCAGGCCGCCACCTGCTGGGCGGCCAGGCAGCTCGGCGAGCAGGGACGCCTGGTCGTGGTGCAGGCATCGAGGCCGCTGCACGCACCAGCCGCGACCCTCGGCACGACCCAGCAGCGCCGCCGCATGGCCGGTGCGAGGCTCAATGAGCTGCTGCTGGAGGCGCCGGCGGAGCTGCTGGACTGCGAGCTTGAGAGCGAGGTCTCAGACCGCGAGCCGGTCGGCGCGCTGATCGAGGCCGCCGAGCGCCACGGCGCGGAGGCGATCGTGCTCGGCGCTCAGCCCCACTCCACGCTCCAACGAGCGATCGGGAGCGTCACCACTGAGCTGCTCGCGCGCTCCCCAGTGCCCGTGACGGTCGTGCCTGCCCGCTGAGCAAAGACGAGACGGCGCCGAAGTCACCCGCGATTGCGGCTAGGCGGGACGGTAAGACTCGAACTGAAGACACCACGATCGACACTCGTGTGGTCTTTGATTCGAGGCTCGCTAAGGGGCTGACTATCCACGCCGATCCCGCATAGGTAAGCCATTTCTGCCCGAGAAGGCTTCTCGAGACGCACCGACGGCAGACGCTTTCTGTCACGGGTTTGTGCCGACGTTTGTGCCGACGACTGCTTTCGTCGACCTAACGAGGCACCGCTAGCGATCCCGAAAAGATGCTCATTTGCAGCGAGTTTCTGATGGCGAGACCCGGATTCGAACCGGGGACACCACGATTTTCAGGGGCGGAAACCGCCCACCGACCCGCCGTGTGAGACTTAGCGAACTGCCCGTAACTGCTGGGATTTTTGT
>DATJMW010000016.1:0-92191 GCA_035508515.1 Solirubrobacteraceae bacterium
CATCGTCACCACCACGTCGGCCCAGCGGGCGTCGTCCTCGGTGAGCCCGTGGGGGACGCGGCCGGCGAGGTCGATGCCGAGCTCCCCCATCGCCTCGACCACCTCGGGATGGACGTGGTCGGCGGGGGTCGTCCCGGCCGAGCGGGCGCCGTGACGGCCGCCGGCAGCGCGTTCGAAGAGCGCCTGGCTCATCTGCGAGCGCCCCGCGTTCTGGAGGCAGACGAAGAGCGCGTTGGCCATCAGGCGCCTACCGCAGCCAGGCGGAGAGATCCGCCAGGGCGCCGGGGATCACGTAGTAGTAGGCCCAGAGGCCGCGGCGCTCGGAGCCGACGACGCCGGCGTCGCGGAGCACCTTCAGGTGGTGGGAAACGGTCGGCTGGGAGAGGTCGAAGAGCGGCACCAGCTCGCAGACGCAGACCTTGCCCGCGTGGCGTCGCAGCACGTCGATCAGCTGCAGGCGGATCGGGTCGCCGATCGCCTTCGCGACCGCCGCCATCCGGATCGCCTGCTCGCGCTCGATCTCGGGATAGACGACCGGCTCGCAGCAGGGCTCCCCCGCGGCCCGCTTCTGCTTCGGCGCAAGCTCCAGATCGACGAGCATCTATCTATAGATATCGATTGAAGCGATGAATGTCAATGCAATGCGAGTCAGACCCCAAGCGCCGCGGGCAGCTCCGCGAGCGAGCCGAGGACGATCTCCGCGCCCGCCCGGAGCAGGTCCTCCCCCTCGCCACTGGGCGCGAAGCCGACCGCGCGCATCCCCGCCGCGACTGCGGCTTCGATCCCGATCGCGGCATCGTCCACCGCGACGCAGTAGGCGGGCTCAGCGCCGAGCGTCGCCGCGGCGTGCAGCAGCAGGTCGGGAGCCGGCTTGCCGCGCGGCACCAGCCATCCCGAGAACCGCCGCTCCTCGGCGAACAGGTGGTCCAGCCCGGTCAGCCCGAGCGTCAGCCGCGTCTTCTCCAGCTTGCCGTGAGAGGCGACGCAGACCTCGACGCCGGCCTGCACGACCGTGCTCACGGTCTCGGCGGCTCCCGGGATTGGGCGAAGCTCGCGCCGGAACCGCTCGGCGCGGTCGCGCTCGAACTCCCCCACCCAGCCCTCGGGCAGCGGGTGGCCGAGCTGTGCCACGACGCGCCGCTCGATCTCGGTGAGCAGCAGCCCGCGATAGTCGTGCTCCGCCTGCGCGGCGCTCGTGGGCAGGCCGTGGGCCGAGAGCGCGTCAGCCAGCGCTTCGCTGGAGAGCCGCTCGCTGTCCACGAGCGTGCCGTCGCAGTCGAAGATCACAAGTTGCGGGGTCGATCGGTGAGCGTCCATCGTGAATAGGCTGCCGCCATGGCCTCCTCCCCCATTTTCCGCGAACGCCCGGCGGCGGGCGACCCCAGCGGCCTGCTCGTGCTCCATCACGGCCGCGGCACCGACGAGCACGACCTGCTGCCGCTGGCGGACGCCCTGGACCCGCGGCGCCGGCTGCACGTCGTCACGCCGCGGGCGCCGCTGACGCTCCCGGGCTGGACGGGCCACCACTGGTACGTCGTGCCGCGCGTCGGCTATCCGGACCCCGAGACGTTCGCGGCCTCCTACGCCCTCCTGAGCGACTTTCACGACGAGCTGTGGCGGAGCACGGGCATCGGTCCCGAGCGCACGGTGCTGGGCGGCTTCTCGATGGGCTGCGTGATGAGCTACGCGCTCGGGCTGGGGGCGGGCCGCCCCGCTCCCGCCGGGATCATGGCCTTCTCCGGCTTCGTCCCCGTGGTCGAGGGCTGGGCGCCGCAGTTCGCGGGCCGCGCCGCGCTGCGGGTGCTGCTGCGCCACGGCACCGAGGACCCCGTGATCGAAGTGGGCTTCGCGCGCGCGGCGCGCGAGCAGATCGAGCGCGCGGGCATCGCGCTCGACTACGAGGAGTTCCCCGGCGGGCACACGATCCCGCCCGCCGTCCTCCCCGCCGTCCAGGCGTGGCTCGACGCCGTCATCCCGTGAGCTTCGCCCCGAGCGCCGGGCGAGGCGTCCGGCTCATTCCGTGAGCAGCCGCACGATCGCGGCGAGCCCCACCAGCACGATCAACGCGCGCAGCGCGCCCGGCGGCAGCCTCCGCCCGTAGCGGGCGCCGAGCTGGGCGCCGAGGATCGAGCCGCCCGCGATGATCGCCGCGGGGCCCCAGTCGACGTGCGCCGCGAACATGAAGTAGACGCCCGCGACGCCGTTGACGAGGCCGGCGAGCACGTTCTTCAGGGCGTTCGAGTCGTGCAGGCTCTGCGGCAGCGTGACGCCGAGGATCGCCAGCAGAATGATCCCCTGCCCCGCGCCGAAGTAGCCGCCGTACACGCCGGTGACGTAGATCGCGACGGGGAGCAGCAGGCCGATCCGCCGCGAGCCGCTCGCGACGTGGCCCGCGAGCCGCCGGTTCAACGTCGGCTGGGCGATCGCGAGCACCAGCGCGACCGCGATGAAGGCCGGGACGATCGCTTTGAAGGTCGAGGCCGGCAGCACCAGCAGCAGCACCGCGCCGGTGATGCCGCCGAGCACCGAGGCCGTCCCGAAGCGCAGCAGCCGTCCGTGCTGGCCCGCCAGCTCGCGGCGGTAGCCGATCGCGCCCGAGACCGAGCCCGGCACGAGCCCGATCGTGTTCGAGACGTTCGCCGTGACGGGGGCGTAGCCGAAGGCGAGCAGCACCGGGAACGTGATCAGCGTGCCGCTGCCGACGACGGTGTTGATCGTGCCCGCGGCCATCCCCGCGAACGCGATCGCGACGACCTCGCCTGCGCTCATCGGCCGAGGGGCATGACCGACTGGCTCGCGAAGCGTGGGACCGGCACCGCCGGGAGCTTATCCCCGCGCCCGCGGGCCGCCCTCCGTCCGGACCATGCGAATACGAAGCAACTGTGCGAATGGCCAGGCAAAGAGCCCCTCCGCCTAGGCCCGCAAGCCTTCTGATCGCCCATCCGGAATTTGCTCAAGGTCCCCTGCGATCCAGCCGATCTGACCGGGAAGTTCCTCCAGATCGAACGCCAACCCGAATCGTCGAAAGCCCGCCCGATGAAGAATCCGCCCGTGAACGCGATCGGCCCCAGGGCGGGCAGGTCCTGGATCACGCCGCTGCTAGCGGTCGGGCTGCTGCTCCTGCTGGGCGTGCTCGCGACCGGCATCGTGCTGACGCAGCAGCAGGCGAAAGACCACGTGAAGTCGAGCTTTGCCCTGCGTGGCGAGAGCTCGGCGCAGTTCGTCTCGACATACCTCTCAGAGCAGGCCAGCCGCGAGCGCGACGCGGCACAGCGCTTCCTCTCCCCCGCCCGCGTCTCGCCCACGCGCTTCGGGATCGTCGCGGCCTCGCTGGGCAGCGCCGGCGCACTCCTGCTCGACGGCTCGGGCCGCGTGCTCGACGCGGCCCCCTTGCGCCCGTCGCTGCACGGCAAGCGCCTGTCGCCGGCCTATTCGCAGCTGCCCGAGGCGGCCCGCGGCCGCGTGGGCATCTCGGGGATCGTGACCTCGCCGATCACGGGCGCCGCCGTGACGGCGATCGCCGTGCCGTTCCGGACCGCGGAAGGCACGCGCGTGCTGTCGGCGGACTACCCCGCCTCCGGCCTCGCGCTCGACGCGCTGGTGGACCACACGATCTCCTACGCCCAGCACCACGTGTTCCTGCTCGACGCGTCGGGCCACGTGATCGCGGCGAGCCCGCGCCTGCTGAAGCCGACGCTGGCACAGGCCTTCCCGCGCCTGGCCGCGGCCTCCGCGCATGCCTCGCTGGGGCCGGTGCCGGGAGCGAGGACACCGAGCACGTTCACGCAGGCGCCGGTCCCGGGAACGTCCTGGCGCCTGTTGATCGCGGTGCCGAACAGCCGCCTGTTCGCCTCGATCGCCGGCTGGACGCTCTACATCCCCTGGCTGATCTTCGCGCTCGTGACGGCGCTGGCGGTGCTGATCGTCGTGCTGTTCGCGCGCCTGATCGCCGACCGCTCGCGCCTGCGGGCGCTGTCGGAGCGGATGGAGCGCACCGCGCAGACGGACTCGCTCACGGGCCTCTTCAACCGCCGCGCCCTCACCGAGCAGATGACGCGCGCCGCGGCGCGCGCCCGGCGCCACGACGAGCCGCTGTCGGTGCTGATGATCGACCTCGACCGCTTCAAGCAGACCAACGACGGCTTCGGCCACGAGGCCGGCGACCAGGTCCTCTGCACGATCGCCGACTGCCTGCACGAAGTGCTGCGCACCGGCGACATCTTCGGCCGCTGGGGCGGCGACGAGTTCCTGGTCGTGCTGCCGAAGACCGACGCAGAGGGCGCGCTCGCGACCGCCGAGCGCCTGCGCCGCGCCGCGAGCGAGATCGAGCTCGCGGAGATCGGCCTGCGCGACGGCGTCCCGCTCAGCGTCGGCACCGCCACCGGCGTGCACGCCAACCCGCACGACCTCGTGCGCGAGGCGGACCTCGCGCTGTACGAGGCGAAGGGCGTCCGGCCCGAGAACGACGACGGCGACCGGACGCCCGAACGCCTGGCTACTTGACCGTCAGCGTCCCTTCCATGCCGGCTTGGCGGTGGCCCGGGACCGAGCAGAAGAACTTGTAGGTGCCCGGTTTCAAGCTGACCGACAGCGACTTGGAGCCGCCGCTGAACGTCGGCGTCGCGCCGACCTTTTCGCCGGAGGCCGATTCGATCGTGACGTTGTGCGGCAGCGAGGATTTGTTCGTGAAGTCGATCGCGATCGTGCCGGACTTCGCTTCGAGCGACTTCGTGTTGTAGGCGAGCTGGCCTTCGGCGTTGGCTTCGAGGCTCAGCTTCGAGGAACCGCCCGATTCGCTCGCGGGCGCCGGCGTCGAAGTGCTCGCGGAGCTGGTCGTGGGGGTTTCCGCGGCGGTGCTCGCCGAGGACGAGGAGGAGCTTGACGAGGAGCTGCCGCAGCCCGCGAGCGCGGCGAGCGCCAGCACGAGCAACGCCATCGAGAACAGGGCCTTCGGACGCATCTGATCCTCCATCGGTAGGGGTCTTCGCCTGTTACGACACCGCCTCGCCCCGATCCTTCCCTGATCGCGTTCTACCGTTGTACCGCCTATGGACCTCGAGCACGCGATTCGGACGCGCAGAACGCACAAGGCCTACGGCTCCGAGCCGGTCGATCCAGCCGTGCTGGACGAGCTGTTCGAGCTGGCGCGCTGGGCTCCGAACCACCACGTCACGAACCCCTGGCGCTTCCGCGTGCTGGGCGAGCGCACCCGCGAAGGGCTGATGGAGCTGGCCGAAGCCGCGCAGCCCGGCTCGGCGGTGAAGCTGCGCCGCGCGCCCACGCTCGTCGCGGTCAGCGCCGTAGTCGGAGGCGAGGACGCCGCCGCCGACCGCGAGGATCTGTACGCCACGGCGGTCGCCGCCTACATCGTGCTGCTCGGCGCGCACGGCAAGGGGCTCGCGGGCTACTGGCGCACGGTGCCGCTGCTGGAGGAATCCCGCGCCCGCGAGCTGCTGGGACTCGGCGCGCGCGAGACCGCGATCGGCCTGCTCTACCTCGGCACGCCCGTGCAGGAGCAGCGCGTGCCCGAGCGCACCGCCCCCGCCGAGTTCGTCAGCTACCTCGACTGAGCCCGGCGCTAGGGCGCCGCGGGCACGACGATCAGCGGGCGCTCGGTCTGCGTCAGTTCGGCGGTCTGAAACGAGTTGCCCTCGACGTGCTCGACGGCCGCGGCTTTCTCCAGGAACTCGTCCGCGGTCTCCAGGAAGCCGATGCGGTGCGTGCGGTAGTGCATCGGCACCACCCAGCGGGGGTTCAGGCGCTCGATGACGAGCGCGGCCTGCTCGGCGCCGATCGTGAAGCCGCCGCCGACGGGGATGAACAGCAGGTCCACTCCCTCCAGCGCGGCCGCCTGCTCCTCGCGCAGCCCGCTCTGGCCGAAGTCGCCCATGTGCGCGACGTCCAGCCCGTCGAGCGTGAAGCGGAAGATCGTGTTGGGGCCGCGTTCGGTGCCGGCGGCGTCGTCGTGCTCGGAGGCGATCCCCACGACCGGCCCCAGCGGCGACTCGTGCGTGCCGGCGGTCGAGCGCAGCGTGTGCGGCTCGCCGTCGATCGCCTCGACCGCGTTGTGGTCGCGGTGCTCGTGCGTGACCAGCAGCACGTGGGCCTCCGCGGAGACCGGCGGGTAGTCCCACTGGATCCCGTGGCCGCTCGACAGGGCCGACATGTCCCCGAAGGGGTCGATCGCCACCGTCGTGCCGTCCTCGCCGCGCAACAGGAACGCGGACTGACCGAACCACTCAACTCGCATGCTGCTCCTCTCTTACCCGTGTTCGTCGAATCGATCGCACTCGCTCTCGCTCGCGGGGCCCGGGCCGCTGCGGCGGCTCCTGGCCGTGGTGGTACTTACCGCCGCGCAACAGCGAGGCTCCCGCCGCGACGAGACAGGCCGCGATCGAGAAGTAGAAGGCTGCGTGCAGCCCGTCGGAGAAGGGCCCCGAGATCAGCTGCGGGAAGAACGAGCGCCCGGTCAGCAGGGCGTGGTTCGCGCCGGACAGCGAGCCAAGCGCGTGCGCGCCGATCAGGTGTTCGATCGGGTTGTAGCCCAGGAAGGCCGCGAACAGGATCGAGACCGGCGGGATGTGGGCGGCTTTCTGCGCCGTCGCCGCCGAGACGCCGTGTGCGTGCAGGCCCGAGGACAGCGCGCCCGGCAGCGTCGCGGACAGCCCGGCGATCATCAGCGTGAAGAAGATCCCGATCGAGAGCACCTGCGCGGAGTTCTGGAAGGTCTGGTTCATGCCGCCACCGGCGCCGCGGTCGCCCGGCGGCAGGCTGTTCATCACCGCGGCGCGGTTCGGCGAGGCGAAGGCCCCGAAGGCGACGCCCACGCCGAACAGGACCGCCGCGAAGACCCAGTAGTCGAAGTCGATCGGCAGCAGCAACAGCAGCACGAAGCAGACCGCCGTGCCGAGCATCCCGCCCGTCGCGAACCAGCGCGCGCCGAAGCGGTCCGACAGGTAGCCGGAGGTCGGCCCCGCGATCAGCATCCCCAGCGTCAGCGGCAGCATGTAGACCCCGGCGCGCAGCGGCGTGTCGGCGTAGTCGACGCCGTGCAGCGGCAGCCAGATCCCCTGCAGCCAGATGATCAGCATGAACATCAGCCCGCCGCGCGCGACAGCCGACAGGAACGTCGACAAGGTCCCGAACGTGAAGGCGCGGATCTTGAACAGCGGCAGGCGGAACATCGGGTTCTCGACGCGGCTCTCGATCCACAGGAAGGCCAGCAGGAAGAAGACGCCCGCGGCCAGCAGCGCGATCGTGCGCGGCGCCCCCCAGCCGGTGCTCGACTGCCCGTAGGGACGGATGCCGTACGTCACCGAGACCATCAGCAGGACCAGCCCCAGCGCGAACGTGAGGTTGCCGGCCCAGTCGATCGGCGCGCGGCGCGGCTCGGAGCGCTCCTCGAGCTTCATGTAGGCCCAGACGGTCCCGAACAGGCCCACCGGGACCGAGATCAGGAAGACCAGGCGCCAGTCGACCGGCGCCAGCACGCCGCCGAGCACGAGCCCCACGAACATGCCGCTGACGCCGACGATGTTGTTGATCCCCAGCGCCATCCCGCGCTGGTTGGCGGGGAAGGCGTCGGTGATGATCGCCGCGGCGTTCGCCAGCAGGAACGCGGAGCCGATCCCCTGCACGATCCGGAAGACGATCAGCCACATCGCACCGGCGGTCCCGGTCATCCAGTCGATCGTCAGGAACAGCGAGGCGACCGTGTAGACGACGAAGCCGAGGTTGTACATCCGCACGCGCCCGAACATGTCCCCCAGGCGCCCGAGGCTGACGATCAGCACGCTGGAGACCACGAGGAAGCCGAGGATCATCCACAGCAGGTAGAAGCTGTTCTCCGGGCGCAGCGGGTCGAGGTGGATGCCGCGGAAGATCGCCGGCATCGCGATCAGCGTGATCGAGGCGTCGAGCGTCGCCAGCAGCACCCCGAGCGTCGTGTTCGAGAGCGCAATCCACTTATAACGGTCGGTTTCGTGGGTCATCTTGGAAATCAATAGAAAGGAAAACTGTGAAGTTTTCCTACATAATATAAAATAGCCTCATGGCCAAGACACTGGACACGACGATCCTCGCCAGCCGGCTGCGGCTCGTCATCGGGCACTTCGTCCGGCGGATGCGCGCCGAGCACCGCTTCCCGCTCGCGCAGGGCGCCGTGCTGGGCCGGCTCGATCGCGAAGGCCCGCAGTCGATCGGCGCGCTCGCCGCTTCCGAGCGCGTGCGCCCGCAGTCGATGACGCAGACGCTCACCGACATGGAGGGCGACGGCCTCGTCAAGCGCCGCCCCGATCCCAGCGACGGAAGGCGCACCTTGATCGAGCTGACGCCGCACGGCCGCGAGACGCTCGAAGCCGACCGCCGCCACCGCGAGGGATGGCTCGCGGAGTCGCTCGCGGACCTCTCCGCAGCCGAGCAGCGCACGCTCGCCGAAGCGCTCGAGCTGCTGGAACGCCTGTCCGAGAAGTAGCCTGGAAGGCCGCATGGGCGCGGCGCACCAGGCCTATTTGCTCCAGGCGCGACAGATGCAGGCCCTGTCGTTCGCGGTGCACATCCCGCTCGTCTGCTTCGGGATCGCCTTCCCGGCGATGGTCCTGTTCTGCGAGTGGCTGCACCTGCGCACGGGCGACGACCTCTACCGCACTTTGGCGCGCCGCTGGACGCGGATCATGGCCGCGCTGTTCGCCGTCGGCGTCATCACCGGCACGATCCTCAGCTTCGAGATGGGGCTGCTCTGGCCGAACTTCACCGCGACGTTCGGCGGCGTGTTCGGGCTCGGCTTCGCGATCGAGGGCTTCTCCTTCTTCATGGAGGCCATCTTCATCGGGATCTACATCTACGGCTGGGACCGCCTGTCGCCGCGCGCCCACTTCTGGAGCGGCGTGCCGATCGTGATCGCCGGGATGACCGGCTCGCTGATGGTGATCGCCGTCAACGCCTGGATGAACCACCCCGGCGGCTTTCACATGGTCGGCCACCACGCCGTCGACATCCACCCTCTGAAGGCGCTGTTCGCGAACTCGTTTTTGTGGCCCGAGCTCGCGCACATGTACATCGCCGGCTACATCGTCACCGGCTTCCTCGTCGCGGGCGCCTACGCGATCGGCAAGCTGCGAGGAAAATGGGGCCGCTACGAGCGGGTCGCGCTCGCGATTCCCTTGACGATCGCCGCGCTCGCCTCGCCGGTGCAGGTGCTCGTCGGCGACTGGGCCGCGCGCGACGTCGCCACGCAGCAGCCCGTGAAGCTCGCGGCGTTCGAGGGTCTCGCCCACACGACGAAGGGCGCCTCCGAGCACATCCTCGGCTGGTACGAAGACGAACAGGTCAAATACGGGATCGGCATCCCGAAACTGCTGTCGTTCCTCGCCTTCCACAACCCCGACGCGACCGTGCAAGGGCTCGACACCGTGCCGAAGGACCGCCAGCCTCCCATCAACGTCGTGCGCTTCGCCTTCCAGGCGATGGTCGGGATCGGGACGTTGCTCGCACTGCTCGGCGTGTGGCTGTTGGCCGTGCGGGTGCGGCGGCGGCGGTTGCCCGAGTCGGTCTGGTTCTACCGCGCCGTCGCGCTCGCGGGGCCGGCCTCGCTCGTGGCGCTGATCGCGGGCTGGGTCACGACGGAGGTCGGTCGCCAGCCGTGGGTCGTCTACCACGTGATGCTCACCTCCGAAGCCGTCACCGGCGCGGGCGGGATCGTCGTCGGCTACACGGCGCTGGCGCTCGTCTACCTGGGCGTCGCCTGCGGCGTCCTCTGGATCCTGCGCCGCCTGGCGCGCTCTCCCCTGCCCGAACCGGACCCGCCCGCGACGGCGAGCGCCGCCTGAGATGCACCTGTACGCCGTCCCGCTGATCTTCGTGCTGGTCGGGCTCGTGCTGTACGCCGTGCTCGCGGGGGCCGACTTCGGCGCGGGCTTCTGGCAGCTGCTCGCGGGGCCCGGCGAGCGGGGGGCGCCGATCCGCGACCACGCCCACGAGGCGATGGCGCCCGTGTGGGAGGCCAACCACGTCTGGCTGATCTTCGTGCTGACCGTCACCTGGACCGCCTACCCGAGCGCGTTCGGGGCGATCGCCTCGACGCTGTGCGTGCCGCTGTTCGTCGCCGCGCTGGGGATCGTCATGCGCGGCGCCGCCTACGCACTCCGCGCGGGCGCCTCCAGCGTGCGCGAGCAGGACCGCGTCGACCTCGTGTTCGCGCTCTCCTCCGTGCTGACGCCGTTCGCGCTCGGCACCGTCGTCGGCGCGATCGCCGCCCGCAGCGTGCCGGTCGGCAACGCCGCCGGGGGCCTCTTCTCCAGCTGGACCGGCGCCACGCCGCTGCTCGTGGGCGTGCTCGCCGTCGCGAACAGCGCCTACGTCGCGGCGGTGTTCCTCGCCGCCGATGCGCACCGCACCGGCCGCCCGCGCGAGCTACAGGAGGCGCTGCGCACGCGCGCGCTGATCGCGGGGGTGCTCGCGGGCGCCGTCGCCCTGGCGGGGCTCCTCGTGATCCACGCCGACGTCCACTTCCTCTACGCGCGCCTGCTGCACGGTGCAGCGCTCGCGGCCGTGATCGTTTCCGCGCTCGCCGGCCTGCTGACGCTGGGGCTCGTCGCGGCGCGCCGCTTCGAGCCCGCCCGCTACAGCGCCGGGCTCGCGGTCGCCGCCGTGATCGCGGGCTGGGCGCTCGCGCAGAAGCCCGTGCTGCTGAAAGGGCTGACCGTGCAACAGGCCGCCGCGCCGCACGACACGCTCGTGCTCGTCGTCGTCGCCGTGCTGGCGGGCGGGCTGCTGCTGTTCCCCTCGCTGGCGCTGCTGTTCCGGCTCGTGCTCGGCGGTCGGCTCGACCACGGCCCGTCGCCCGCCGCCGCCGTGACGAGCCCCACGCAGCTGCTTTCGGCCTCGGGGACGGGCCTGCTCGCCCGCGTCGCGGGGGCGCTGCTGCTCACGGGCTTCGCGACGCTGACGGTCGCCGAAGCGAGCTGGGCGCATGCGATCGGCATATGCGCCCTGCTCGGCTTCATGGTCGCGGGCTTCTTCGCGATCGTGCCCGCGCAGCTGGCGGAAATCGAGCGCGAGTAGGCCGGGCGCCGCCCGGTCTCAGTATTTGTAGGGCGCCGGTTCCGGTTCGGGGGCCGGCATCGAGGGCGAGGACGGCGTCGTCGAGCCCGTGCTCGAAGACCCGGAGGCCTTCACGGCGTGCCAGGTGCCGCCGAAGCTTTTGATTCCTTCGCCGTTCGCCTGACCCTTGGAGCTGTCGCCCGCGTAGCGATACAGCGGCAGGCCGTTGAGGGTCACCTGGAACGCGCCGTTGCCGCGGCGCAGCGTGCCGAGTTTGCCCTTCACGCCCGCGCCCGCCTTCAGCTTCGAGCTCGCGGACTTGACCAGCAGCGGCGGCCAGTCCGAGAGGCATTCCTTGCTTTTGCAGAGCAGGTGTCTGCTCGTCTCGGGGCTGAGCACGTAGAGCGTGCGCCCCTGGGGATTGACGACGACCGGCTTGCCGAGCTGCGAGTTGCTCGCGGAGCTCAGCGTCACGGACGAGGGCGTGCTCGCGGCGAGGGCCGTGGCCCCGACCACGACGAGCGCGACGGCCGCGAGCGCGAGCAGCGCTCCCCATCTGCGGTGGTGATGGCTGCTGCGGGTCGGCTCGGCTGCGGTTGGCGACATGTGGGCTTCCCTTTCTCGCTGGGGTCTCGGTCGTTCTCCCCTCCGACCGCTAAGACGCCGCGAAAGGCGGAAGCTTCCCGCTCAAGGCCTCAGGTCTCGGTGCGGATCACCACGTCGGCGATCCCGGCCAGCCGCACGTGCAGGTCCTCCTCGAGCTCGCTGGCGAGCCGGTGGGCGTCGGTGAGCGACTCGCGGGCATCGACCCCCAGCGTGAGGAACACGACCCGGCCGGCGTCGGTGGAGAGCAGCTTCACCCGCTTGGGCGAGCCGCCGGTGCGCTCGCGCACGAGCCGCTCGATCTCGCGCGTGGCGTCGGCGTCGGCCCGCTCGTCGGCGGGTCGCGCGGCGAGCGGCCGCTCCAGCGGCTCGAGGTGCGTCTGCACGGTGGCGACCTCGGGCCGCTCGCAGATCGCCCGCTCGACGCGGTCGGCGATCAGGGCGGCCTCGCGCAGCTCCAGCTCGGCGGGGAACTTCAGGTGCAGCGAGACGTTCACGCCGCCGCCCTGGCGCTCGAAGATGGTGATGTCGTGCGCCTCGACGACGAGCGGCTCGGCGAGCGCGATGGCGAGCACCCGCTCGCGCAGGCCTAGGCCGCTGCGCCGCGGCTCGACGTGGACGACGACGTCGGACCCCGGCAGCGCGGTCTGCACGGCCCGCTCGATGAGATCGGCGGACTGATGCCCCTCGACGACGGCCTGCCCCGGCGGCACCGTGACGACGACGTCGGCGAAGTAGCGACCGGCGGACTCGCGCAGGCGCAAACGGCTCAGCTCGATGTCGGCGCCGAGCGCGGCGATCGCGCGCTGGGCGGCGGCGCGCGCCTCGGTGGGGGTGCGGTCCATCAGCACGTTGGCGTTCTCGCCGATCAGGCGCACGGCGGCGGCGCAGACGATCGCGGCGACGACGAGCGCCGCGACGGAATCACCCTGGTGAAAGCCGGCGTTGACGAGCAGGAGACCGAGCAGCACCGCGAGCGAGGCGGTCATGTCGCCGGCGAAGTGGAAAGCGTTCGAGCGCAGCGCCGCGCTGGCGAACTGGCGGGCGGCGCGCAGCGAGACGATCGTGCGGCTGAGGTCGACGGCGAGCGCGACGCCGATCACGGCGAACTGGAACCAGTGGATGTCGGGCGGGCCGGAGTCGCGCGCGAGGTGGCCGATGGCTTCGACGGCGACGAACACGCCGCCCGCGAGCAGGATCGCCGCCTCGCCGAGCGCGCCTAGGTTCTCGGCGCGGCGATGGCCGTAGGGATGCTCGGGGTCGGCGGGGCGCCCGCCGAGGCGCACGGCGAAGAAGGTGAGCACCGCGGCGATCACGTCGCCGCTTGACTCGATCCCGGTGGAGATCAGGCCGAGGCTGCCGGTGGCGAGCCCGACGCCGAGCTTCAGCGCGACGAGCAGCGACGCGGCGGCGATCGAGACGAGCGTCGTGCGCCGCGGCGTGAGCGCGTGGCTGCTCTGATGAGCGGACGCCATCGCTAGAGCCTAATCTGGGCTGATGACCCACGACCACGCGGGGCACACGCACGCGGTGCGGGCAGACGCCGATCGCGGGCGCCTGACGCTGGCGCTGGCGCTGATCGTGGCGTTCATGGTGGCGGAGGTGGCCACGGGCGTGATCGCCCATTCGCTGGCGCTGCTCTCCGACGCGGGCCACATGCTCACGGACGCGGCGGCGATCGGCTTCTCGCTGCTGGCGCTGGCGCTGGCGGCGCGCCCGGCGAAGGGGGCGATGACGTTCGGCTTCCGCCGCGCGGAGATCCTTTCGGCGCAGGCGAACGGCGTGACGCTGCTGGTGCTGGCGGCCTTCATCGCCTATGAGGCGATCCGCCGCCTGTTCGACCCGCCGGTGGTCCGCGGCTGGCTGGTCCTGATCGTGGCGCTGGTGGGCGTGGCGGTGAACCTCGCGGCGACGTGGACGCTGGCGCGCGCGAACCGCGAGAGCCTCAACGTCGAGGGCTCCTTCCAGCACCTGCTGACGGACCTCTACGGCTTCATCGGCACCGCCGTGGCGGCGGCGGTGATCCTGGCGACCGGCTTCCAGCGCGCGGACCCGATCGTCTCGCTGCTGATCGCGGCGCTGATGACGCGCTCGGGCGTGATGCTGGTGAAGGCCTCGGGGCGGATCTTCATGGAGGCGGCGCCGGAGAACCTCGACCCGCAGACGATCGGCGAGGCGCTGGTGGGGCAGGAAGGCGTGGTCGAAGTGCACGATCTGCACGTCTGGGAAATCTCAAGCGGCTTCCCGGCGCTGTCGGCGCACGTGCTGGTGGGCGCCGAGTGCGACTGCCATCAGGCACGCCGCCGGATGGAGACGATGCTGCACGAGCGCTTCGCGCTGGACCACACCACCCTGCAGGTCGACCACGCGGGCGGCGAGCTGCTTGAGATCCATCGAGCCCCGCGCGCCGCGGCCGAGCACGGCGCGAGCTGACCCGGAAACCCCACTGAAACCCCACGCACAACGAGGAGGGACCACATGTCGAAACCCCTGTACACCGCCGAAGCCCACGTCACGGGCGGCCGCGCGAACGGCCACGGGCGCACCTCGGACGGGCTGCTGGAGGTCGACCTGCGCCTGCCGGCGGAGATGGGCGGCGAAGGCGGCGCGACGAACCCGGAGCAGCTGTTCGCGGTGGGCTACGCGGCCTGCTTCGAGGGCGCGATCGGGACGGTGGCACGCCGCGCGAAGCTCGAGGCGGGCGACGTCGCGATCGACTCGAAGGTGTCGCTGATCACGACGGAGGACCGCGGCTTCACGATCTCGGCGGAGCTGCACGTGTCGCTGCCCTCGATCGAGGACCAGCAGGCGGCGGCGGACCTGGTCCGCGACGCGCACAAGGTCTGCCCCTACTCGAACGCGACGCGCGGCAACATCGAGGTGCTGCTGACGGCGAACGGGCAGCCGGTCGGGTAGTGGGAGGGCGGCTCGGGGAGCGGTCGCTGCCAGATTCGACCGCCCCGCCGAGCCGCCTGGACCCATCCCCCTCGACGACGGGCCGCCACAGCCCGCCGCAAGGAGAAGTTCTCGCCAGGACAGGAGCTAGGACTCGTCCGAGCCCTTGTCGTCACCCTTGTCGTCGTCCTCGTCGATCTTGCTGCCGTTCGGCTTCAGCACGTACCAGCCGGCGCCGAAGGCCTTCGAGCCCTGCCCGTAGGCGTCGCCGGAGTCCTTGTCCTCCTCGAAGAAGTAGAGGGGGTGACCCTTGTAGGTCACCTGCATCGTGCCGTCGGGGCGCTTGGTGGTGCCTAGATCCGCGCTGAGGGCGCCGGCCGCGGCGACGGGGGCGCCTGCGGTGGTGACGGGCGGCCAGGCGCTGGCGCACTGGCCTTCGCAGGCCGAAGTGGTGCCCTTGTCCTTCTCGAACAGGTAGACCGTCAGTTTCTTCGGCCCCGCCGCGAGGATCGTGCCGAGCTTCGAGTGCTTGGCGTCGACGGTGACCCCGGAGCCGGTGGACGCCGTGGTGGTGGTCGATTCGGCGGTGCTCTGCGTCGTCGCGGGGGTCGTCGCGGCGGCGCTGGAGCTGCTGCTGCTGGAGCTGCTTCCGCATCCGGCGAGGAGCGCGACGGCTGCGGTCGCAAACATGCCGAGTGCCAGGGAACGTCTCACGTGCGTGGCCTCCTTTGGCCGAGGTCGATGCGTCTTGCCTACAGACGCTCAGACGCCCGCGTGCGGAGAACCTTCCCCTTTGGCCATTCGCCGAGCTTGCCCGGCTTCGCTCACCCCCCGGGGCAGGCGACCCGATAGGCGCCGGGAGAAGTCCCTGCTGCGCTTCCGGGACGTAGGTCTTTTTGCCGCCCTTGCGGGTTAGATCCCGGCAGCACCGCATACTTTCGGGCCCTTACGGGCAGGTAGTTGCGCAGGGAACGTCGAAAAAGCCCCCCAGGACGCCTGCGCCCCGAAAATAATTGACAACGCAACTATTGCGGCGTATAATTCCGACTCCAAGCATCGGATTAGAAGGTTCAGAATGCAAGATTCCCCAAGAAGTTCCACTCCCACACTAGAGCCCACAGCCCCGGAGATCAGCTCCGAGCACGAGACGGACACCGCCGAGGAGGCCTCGACGGTGGCTGCCCCTGGGCGCCTGGACAACCCTGTCGAGCGGTTGGACCTGGGCACCCCGGACTCGTTCATCCCCGAGGCAGTCGACCAGCTGCTGGCCCACTCGCGCCGCTACCCGCTACTTACTCCGGCTCAGGAGATCGAACTGGCACAGCGAATCGAGCGCGGTGACCTGCACGCGAAGGAACTGCTCGTGAACTCCAACCTGCGCCTCGTGGCCTCAAACGCGCGGCGCTACCAGAACCAGGGCCTGCCCTTGGGCGACCTCGTCCAGGAGGGCATGCTCGGCCTGATCCGCGCCAGCGAGAAGTTCGACTGGCGCAAGGGCTTCCGCTTCTCGACGTACGCGACGCTGTGGATCCGTCAGGCGATCCAGCGCGGCCTGGAGAACTCCGGCCGCACGATCCGCCTCCCGGTCCACGTGGCGCAGCGCTCCCGCAAGGTTGGGCGCGTCGAGCGCGAGCTGTCGGTCAGGCTCGGGCGCGAGCCCACGATCGAGGAGCTGGCAGAGGAGACGGGCCTCCCGATCGACCAGGTCGAGGAGGTGCGCCACCAGCGCGCGGCGCTCGTCTCGCTGGATCAGCAGATCGGCGAAGACGGCGACACGGCGCTGGGCGACCTGCTCCCCTCCGACGCTGAGGCGCCGGAGGACTCGGCTTGGGACAAAGAGCGCGAGCGGATCGTGCACCGCGCGATCTCCGAGCTGCCCGAGACCGAGCGCACCGTGCTGACGCTGCGCTTCGGCACCGGCCGCGAGGAGCCGCAGACGCTCACGGCGATCGGCAAGCGGCTCGGCTTCTCGGCCGAGCGCGCCTCCCAGCTCGAGCAGCGGGCGCTGAAGAAGCTTGCGGAGTCGCCCGAGCTGGCGGCGCTACGCGAGGCGGCCTGACCAAAGCTCTAGTTACCCACGTCGAGGCCCCGTCGCAAGGCGGGGCCTCTTCGTTTAAGGAGGAAGTCCCCCCATGGGGGGACTTCCCGATCGGGTCGGCTTGCCGCTAGATCACCTGCGAGGCGCGGGCGCGGTAGGGGCCAAAATCGGGCTTGCGCTTCTGCTCGAAGGCCCGCAACCCCTCCTGGGCCTCCTCGCTCGAGACGAACTCGTGCAGGCCGCTGAAGGCGAGCGCCGCCTGCCCCGCGAGGTGCTCGGTCTCCTGGTTGAAGGACTGCTTCAGAAAGCGCAGCGCCGTCGGCGAGAGCGCGAGGATCTCATCGGCGTAGCGGCGCACCGCGCCGCGAAGCTCATCACCTGGAACCACGTAGTTCACGAGGCCCCAGCGCTCGGCCTCCTCGGCGCTGTATTTGCGGCACAAAAACCAGATCTCCCGTGCCCGCTTCTCGCCCACGACCCGCGCCAGGAAGCCCGTGCCGAAGCCGGCGTCGAACGAGCCCACGCGCGGGCCGGCCTGGCCGAACTGGGCGTGCTCCGCGGCGATCGAGAGGTCGCAGATCACGTGCAGCACGTGCCCGCCGCCGATCGCCAGGCCGTTCACCGCGGCGATCACGGGCTTGGGGATCTCGCGGATCGCCCGGTGCAGCGTCTCGATCTCGAACAGCCCCGTCTCGGAGGGCCCGTAGTCGCCGCTCTCGGCGCGCTGCTTCTGATCGCCGCCCGTGCAGAAGGCCTTCTCCCCCGCCCCCGTCAGCGCGACGACCCCCACCTCGGGGTCGGCCCACGCCCGCTTGAAGCACCCGATCAGCTCGTCGACCGTGCGCGCCGTGAACGAGTTGTAGCGGGCGGGGCGCTCGATCGTGATCCAGCAGAGGCCGTCCTCGACGACGTATGAGGTGTCCGTCAGCTCAGTCATGTCCGCTCCTTGCGCTCGCCGTTCTCATGCCATCGTCAGGCCGCCGCTCACCGACAGGGTCTGGCCCGTGACATAGCCCGCCTGCTCGGAGGCGAGGAACGCCACGGCGGCCGCCGCGTCCTCGGGCCGCCCCAGCCTGCGCATCGGCACCGCGCGCTCCAGCGCCAAGACGAGCTTCGCGCTGTCGGGCGCCTCCGCGGCCATGCCCTGTAGCAGCGGCGTGTCGGTCGGGCCGGGGCAGACCACGTTCGCCGTCACGCCGTGGCGGGCGGCTTCACGCGCGATCGTCTTGCTGAAGGCGATCACGCCCGCCTTCGCGCCTGCGTAGACCGCCTCGCCGGAGGAGCCGACTCGGGCCGCGTCGGAGGCGATGCTGACGATCCGCCCGCCGCCGCGCTGCACCATCCCGCCGAGCACCGCGTGCGTCACGCGCAGGCAGCCTTCGTAGTTGATCGCGATCACCTTGCGCCAGAAGGCCTCGTCGGTCTCCAGGAACGGCCGCAGCTCGTCCCAGCCGGCGCAGTTCACAAGCACGTCGATCGGCCCGAGCTCCGCCTCGACGCGCGCGACCGCCGCCTGTGCCGAGTCCCCGTCGGTCACGTCGAGCTGCACCGCCAGCGCGGCGCCGCCCGCCGCCTCGATCTCGCCCGCGGCCACCTCGCCGGCGGATTGCTCCAGGTCGGCGACCGCTACGGCGCAGCCCTCGCGCGCGAGCGCCAGGGCGATCGCCCGGCCGATCCCGCCCGCGGCGCCCGTGACGAGGGCAACCCTGTCCTGTGGTTGTGATTGTGCGGCCATCGCTCTCGCAACATAGGCCGCGCTGCGGATACTTCTCTCAGCAGCGGGCCAGCGCCTTCGCGTAGAAGCCCAGGTATTCGTTCCAGTGGCTGCGCCAGTAGCTGCCTTCGTGCCCGCCGGGCCAGGAGTGGAAGCTGACGTCGTCGCCGTAGCTGCGCAGCTCGTGCGCGAGGTCGAGGTCCGCCGAGCGGAACGGGTCGTCGCTACCGGCGTCGAGCCACAGCGGTTTGTGCGGGTAGGGGTTCTGGGCTTCCGCCGCGCCGATCACGTCGTGGCGGGCGAAGTCTTCGGCGTCGTCGAAGGCCCCCGGGGCCGTTTCGCCGCCGCTGCGCCACAGCGCCGCGGAATGGCCACCCACGGCGCAGAAGCGATTCGGGTGCAGGCGGGCGATGTCGTAGGCGCCGAAGCCGCCCATTGAGATGCCGCCGATCGCCACGCGGCGCGGGTCGGCGTGCAGCCGCCGGATCGCCTGCGGGATCACTTCGTCCACGACGTAGTCCCCCCACCTCCCGTCGGCGCGGTTGTGCCAATAGGAGTCTTCGCCGCCGTTCGGGAAGACGATGTCCGGGGCGCGCGGGCCCAGCCGCGCGAGCGCCGCGTACATCTGACTGTTCAGGTTCGAGCTCTCGCCGCCGTTGCTCTTGCCGTGCAGGAACACCAGCAGCGGGCGGAGGCCATGGGACCTGCCCGGCGGGATCACCCCCACCTGGGGCAGGGACCGATGCGTGAGGCGGCTGTCGATCGTGTAGCGGATCGTGTGCGCGCCGTGCGCGTCCACCGCCGTGATGTCGAGCACCACCAGCACCGCCACCGCCGCGACCAGCGCCAGGGCGCCACCGGCCAGCAGCCGCCGGCGGCGTCGCAGCCGGCCTCGCCTGCGCGCCGCGGCTCGCGCGGAAGGCGAGCTGCGCCGGTGCTCGACGTAGCGGGCGTGTCTTTCGGGCATCGCGCGAAGTCTAAATCGGGCACCCGGGAGCGTTCGCTAGTCTGGGCGCGGGTGGGCCGCCGGCGCGGTCGGTCCTGACAGCAAGCACTGGGAGGTGCCAATTGTCGAAGTCGCCATGGGAGCGGACCGTCGATCTGACGATCGCCGTCGGCGAACGGGTGCTGGCGCCGATCGAGCGCTTCATCGGCAGGCGCTCGCTCGTCGGCGATGAGACCTTCTTCCCGCTCGAGCGCTTCCCCTGGGTTGAGCACGTCGAGCGGAACTGGGAGGTGATCCGCGAGGAGGCCGAGCGGCTGCTGGAGGACCGCGACGCGCTCGCGAACTTCCAGGACATCTCCAAGGACCAGATCGAGATCACCGACGACGACCGCTGGAAGACCTTCTTCCTCTACGGCTACGGCTTCGAGGCGAAGCTCGGCGTCGAGATGTGCCCGAAGACCGCCGCGCTGATGCGCGAAATCCCCGGGATGACCACGGCGATGTTCTCGATCCTCTCCCCCCGCAAGCACATCCTCGACCACCGCGGCCCCTACAAGGGCGTGCTCCGCTACCACCTCGGCCTGATCGTGCCGAAGGACGCCGCGAGCTGCCGCATCCGTGTCGGCGAGGACTTCCGTCACTGGGAAGAGGGCCAGAGCATGGTCTTCGACGACACCTTCAACCACGAGGTCTGGAACGACACCGACGAGACCCGCGTGGTGCTGTTCGTCGACGTACTGCGTCCGCTGCCCGAGCCGGAGTCCACGATCAACCGGCTGATCGTAAAGGCGATCGGGTGGTCCCCGTTCGTGCTCGATGCGAAACGGAATCAGGAAGCCTGGGAAGCGCGGTATCGGAAGCGACGCCTCGACGCGCAGCCGGCCGCCTGAGCCGCGCGTGAGGACCCCTGCGGGCCCCCACGCGCTTGTCATGCAGTTAGAAGATTATGTGCACCACGCGCGAGAATAAGATGTACGCGTGGCCGGTGAAGTCGGCTTTTTCGGCGCCTTTGCCAAAGTTCGCTTCGAGCGAGAACACCTTGTGTTTTTCGCCTTCGAAGCAGAATTCTTTGTCGACTTCGCATTCGAGGATGTTCTGTTTTCCTTTTTCGCCTTTCCATAAGGAAAACACGTGTTTCGTTAACACTAATAACGTGCCTTCGGCTTTTTCTTCGATTTTGCCTTCCGGTTCGAGTTCGCCCAGGAACCCGCCTTTGATTTCGACGGTCAAGACGCCGCACGCGAACGTCAAGACGTTGACTTTGCCGGTTAACGGTAAGATGTGGAGGTAGAGGCGTAAGATGTTGTTCGCGTCGCGGCGGGCGACGAGGTGTACGTCTCCGGTCGTCGAGATTTCGCCTTCGGCGGCGCCGCTGCTTTTGCATTTCACGCCGCTTGAGGTGCATCCTTTGAAATGCACCGAGGATGTGCCTAATCGGCCTGACGTGAATTCGCCCGTGGCCGTGTAGCTCGTACATGAGACTTTCGTGCCGCCCGTGGTTTCGAAGGCCGGAGCGATCGTTTCGCTTTCCGATGTGAACGTCACCGGGAATTCGGTGATGATTAATGGATTGCCGCCTTCTTCCGCGGCGGCGGTCCCGGTAAAGACCGCCCCCGTCAGCAGGAAGACCGCGAGGACAGCTGCCGCTAGCAGCCTGTAGCGCTTCATTCTGCACCCCATTTCATGTTGGGCGGCGACTCTCCGGCGGCAAGCTCGAGCGCCCCCGCGGCGCCCAGCCGACGGTGATTCGCACGCCGTGTCGTCAGGGGCAGTGTCTCAGCGAAGCGACTGTAAAATCAAGTATTTGGAACTTCCGTCTCCAACTGGAGAGGGACTAGACGCCCGAGACGTCCAGCCCCGTCCCCTGCAGCCAGGTGTTCGCCTGCGAATTAAGCACTGTGAACTCTCCCGTCACGATCAGCACCCCCAGCACGATCATGATCGCCCCGCCCGCAGCGATGATCACCGGGAAGTGCCGCTTCACCACCGCGAGGGCGCCCGTCATCTTCTCGAACGCCAAGGCGATCAGCAGGAACGGGATCGCGAGCCCGGCTGAGTAGAACGCCAGCAGCAGCGCTCCATGCGCCGCCGAGCTCGAGACCGCCGCCTGCGTCAGGATCGCCCCCAGCGTGATGCTCGTGCAGGGAGTCCAGGCGATCGCGAAGGCCGCCCCCGCCACCAGCGGCCCCCCGCGGCCCGCGAACCGCAGCAGCGTCTCGGAGTGCCACTCGCGGTTCAGCACCCGCACGAAGGGGCTCGCCAGGAAGGCCACGCCCAGCGCGATGATCACCGCGCCGCCGATCCGCTCCAGCAGTTCTTTATTTTCGTTCAGCGCCGAGCCCAGCGCCGTCGCCGAGAGGCCCAGCAGGATGAAGATCAGCGAGAAGCTCGCGATGAACAGCAGGCTCGGCACCAGCACGCGCCTCACCCCCACCCCCGCCTTCAGGTCGTTCGGCGTCACGCCGATCACCGTCGAGAGGTAACCCGGCACCAGCGGCAGCACGCAGGGCGAGAGGAACGACACGAAGCCCGCCGCCAGCGCCAGCGGGATGCCGACGCCCGTCGCCGTGTCGGAGGCGCTAGAGGCGAGGATCGAAGCGGCGTGGATCATGGCTCGGCTGGGGCTCCGCCGGTTGCGGAACGCTCGGCGCAGGCGGTGCGCCCGGAGAAGCATTGCGCATCATCGCCCGCAACTCCGCCACTTCGGCTTCCAGGCGCTCCACCCGCTCGCGCAGCGCCGCCGGCTCCTCGCTCGGCCGGCGCGGCTCTCCCCCCGCCGGCACCGGCACGCCAGTCCCTGCCGGCACGCCAGGCCCTGGCGCAGGCGCGTCCGCCCCAGCCCCATTCGACGACACCTCCACGGCAGGCGCTTCGCGCTCGTCGGTCGAGAAGGACGCCGCCCCCGCGGCGTCCCCCATCCCATCCTCTCCCTCTTGCAGAAGCTGCTCGTAGCGCTCCTCCTTCTGGCCCGGTCGCCGTTCCAGACGACGCACCAGGCCGCGCTCGATCAGGCCTTCCAGCGTCACGTATACCTCCGCCAGGTCCGCGAACCGGTGCATCCGCTCGCCCCGCTGCTTCAGCTCGCCCGGCGTCTGCGCCCCGCGCAGCATCAGCACCGTCATCAGCGCGTGCTCGCCCTCCCCCATCGGCAGCGCCTCCGCCAGCAGGTGGCGGTACTTCGTCGCGCGGCTGCCCGCCCCGCTCGCCAGGCGCACCAGCTTGCGCCGCTCCAGGCGGTGCAGCGCCTCGCGGATCGTCGCCTCCTCGTAGTCCACCACCGGGTCGCGGTTCGTCGACTGGTTGCACGCCAGCCGCAGCGCGTTCAGCGACAGCGGGTACTGGTCCGGGGTCGTGCGCTGCTTTTCCAGCAGGCATCCCAGCACGCGTACCTCCGGGCTCGAAAGCGAGACGACCTGGCTCATCCACCCCCACGATAATGAGCCCATCACTCCCGAGTCCGCACACGACTTCTTCGTCGCCTCCGCCGGGATCGCCGGCGCCCTCATCGGCCTGCTGTTCGTCGCCCTCTCCGTCGCCCCCGAGCGCGTGCTCGGCCCCGAAGCCTCCGAGGTCCACGGCGTCCGCGCCACCGCCACGCTCACCGCCTTCACCAACGCCCTCGCCGTCTCGCTGTTCGCGCTGATCCCCGGCTATCACCCCGGCGGCGTTGCCACCGTGGTCGCCTTCCTTGGGCTCCTGTTCATCGCCCGCACCCTCATCGGCGTCATCCCCGCCTGGCGCGCCGGGCATTTCAAACTGCGCGACCTCAGCTTCCTCGCCGGCCAGTTCGTCGCCTTCGTCGTGCAGCTCATCGCCGGGCTCGCCGTCGACAAAAACCCCGCCAGCCAGGGCGGCCTGCAAACGATCTGCGTCATCGTCGTCGTCTGCTTCCTGATCGGGATCGAGCGCGCCTGGGAGCTCGTCGGCGGGCCGCACTTCGACATCGGGCTGTTCTTCGCCTGGCGCCGGCGCGAACGGGACGACGACGAGTAGGCCGGCCCGGCCCCGCCGTCGCCTCCCAACCCACCGCTACCCTCGAACCATGAGCAGCCAGCCCTTCTCCCAGGGCCGCTCAGGAGAAGGACGCAACCACTCGCGTCCGGCGCCGCGGCCCGAGGACATCCCCGACACGCCCGTCTCCCTGCGACGGATCGCGCGCCTGTTCAACCCCTATCGCGCGCGCCTGGGCCTGCTGCTCGGCCTGATCTTCCTGTCCGCCGGGCTCGGCGTCGTCAGCCCCTTCCTGTTGCGGGAAATCATCAACGACGCCCTGCCCCACCGCGACACCACGCTGCTGAGCGAGCTGGTCGGCGGCATGATCGCCCTCTCGATCCTCACCAGCGTCATCGGCGTCGCCCAGACCTGGATCTCCAACATGGTCGGCCAGCGCGTCATGCACGACCTGCGCGCCGCCGTCTACGCGCACCTGCAGCGGATGTCGCTCGCCTTCTTCACGCACACCCGCACGGGAGAGGTGCAGTCGCGGATCGCCAACGACATCGGCGGGATCGACAGCGTCGTCACCTCCACCGCCACCTCCATCGTCCAGAACGTCACCACCGTCGTCGCCACCGTCGTCGCGATGTTCCTGCTCGACTGGCGGCTCGCCGCCTTCTCGCTCGTGCTGCTGCCCTTCTTCGTCTGGCTCACGCGCCGCGTAGGCGAGGAGCGCCGCCGCATCCAGTCCGTCCGCCAGAGCCGCCTCGCCGACATGTCCACGCTCGTCGAGGAGTCGCTCTCGGTCTCCGGCATCCTGCTCGGCAAGACGATGGGCCGCGCCCCCGAGCTCGTCAGGCGCTTCAGCGGCGAGTCCGGCGAACTCGCCGACCTCGAGGTGCGGGCGCGGATGGCCGGGCGCTGGCGGATGGCCTCCGTGCAAATGAGCTTCGCCATCATGCCCGCGCTCGTCTACTGGTTCGCCGGCGAGAACTTCGCCGCCGGCGGGCACGCCGTCTCGATCGGCACCGTCGTCGCCTTCACCACGCTGCAGACGCGCCTGTTGTTCCCGATCCAGTCGCTGCTTTCCGTCGGGCTCGAAGTGCAGACCTCGCTCGCGCTGTTCGGGCGCATCTTCGAGTACCTCGACCTGCCCGTCGACATCGAAGAACGGCCTGGCGCCAAACCACTGACCGGAGTGCACGGCGACGTGCGCCTGCAGGACGTCTGGTTTCGCTACGAAGCCGACTCCGGCTGGACGCTCGGCGACATCGAAGCCGAGATCCCCGCCGGCACCCGCACCGCGCTCGTCGGCGAGACCGGCTCCGGCAAGACCACCCTCGCCTACCTCGTCGCGCGCCTGTACGAGCCCGAGCGCGGCTGCGTCAGCATCGACGGCACCGACATCCGCGACGTCACGCTCGGCTCGCTCGCCGACGCCGTCGGCCTCGTCTCGCAGGAGACCTACCTGTTTCACGCCTCGATCCGCGAGAACCTGCGCTTCGCCTGCCCGGAGGCGAGCGATGAGCAGATCGAAGACGCCGCCCGCGCCGCGCAGATCCACGAGCTGATCGTCTCGCTGCCCGAGGGCTACGACACGCCCGTCGGCGAGCGCGGCTACCGCTTCTCCGGCGGCGAGAAGCAGCGGATCGCCATCGCCCGCACCGTGCTGCGCAACCCGCCCGTGCTGATCCTCGACGAGGCCACCTCCGCGCTGGACAACGAGACCGAGCGCGCCGTGCAGCAGGCGCTCGACGAGCTGGCGCGCGGGCGCACCACGATCGCCATCGCCCACCGGCTCTCGACGATCCGCGACGCCGACCAGATCCTCGTGCTCGACCAGGGCCGGATCGTCGAGCGCGGCACGCACGAGGAGCTTGTCGATCTCGGCGGGCGCTACGCCGAGCTGCTGCGCGGCGCCGAGCTGGGCACCGAGGACGACCCCTCCGCGGCGATCGCCTGATCCCGCGCCGCCGAGGTCGCGGCCGCCGCTACGCCGTAGCGTCGATGTTCAGGCGCACGTAGTCGACCACCACCGGCTCGCCCAGCTCCGCCAGCACGTCGTCCATGAACGGCTCGCGCAGCTCCTCCGGCAGGTGCTGGTAGTGCGGCCCCAGGACGATGCTCGTCAGGAACTCGCGCGGCTCCTCCGGTTGCTTCGGCGCCGGCTGCAACCAGCAATCCGCCTGCTCGAAGCCCGCCGCGATCAGCCGCTCGCGCGTGTCCTGTGGCGTCGCGTAGTTCCACGGCGAGCGGAAGCCCGCGAACGCCGCGGCATAGGGTTCGCGCGCCAGCACGTCGTTCGCGTGGCCGCGCAGCACGTCGATGTTGCCCGCGCCCCCGCACTGGGCCAGCAGCCGCCCGCCGGGCCGCAGCGCGCCGTGCAGGCGCGCGAACAGCCGCTCGTGGTCGAGGATCCAGTGGAACGTCGCCGTCGAGAGGATCGCGTCGAACGGGCGCTCCAGCCCCAGCGCCTCCAGATCGAGGTCCAGCAGATCCACCTGGCGCACGTCCGCTCCCGGCAACCGCTCGCGCGCCGCGGCCACCATCGAGGCCGAGGCGTCCGCCGCCACGACGTGGCCCTCTGGCACGCGCTCGATCAGCGCCTGCGTGATCCGGCCCGAGCCACAGCCCGCGTCCAGCACAAGCTCGTCGCCCTTCAGCTCCAGACGCGACAGTACCTCCAGGCCCAGCGCCTCCATCGGCCCCGAGATCCGGTCGTAGCTCTTGCCGTCCCATGTGCGCGTCTCTGGCATACGAGCGTATGTTATCACGTATGCACACGTGGCCCGCGCCCATCGCGTGCCTGCGCTATGGCTACCCGGATGTCGCCCGCGCGGCCAGCTCGGCGATCACGCGCGAGAGCTGTCCTCCCTGCCAAGCAAGGGGCGAGCTGCCGGGCTCCTCGACCGCGAGCCGCGCGCCCGGGATCGCCGCGGCGTAACGCTCCGCCACCGCGAGCGGGTGCCCGGGATCGGCCTCGTCGCGACTGCCCACGACGACGGTGGGCACCTCCTCCAGCGCCGCGAGCTGCTCGATCCGCTCGAAGGGACGTGAGCGCGATACGACTTCGATCGCATCGGCCACCGCGAGCGGGTGCTCGTGCGCGGACAGGCGCTGACGCAGCACCGTCTCGACGGTCCCGCGCCAGGCCTCCGGCACGGCGTCGAGGTCGTAGGCCGCGACGAACCCCTCCACCCCGCCCTCGCGCAGCCCGCGGGCGAGCGCATCCCACCGTGCTAGCTCGGCGTCATCGCGCGGCGCATCGGGGTCGAAGGCGGGCGTGATCAGCACGAGCCCCGCGACCCGCTCCGGGTGCGTGAGCGTGAGGCGGAGCGCGGTCTGGGCGCCCATCGAGGCGCCGGCGAGCACCGCGCGCGGCAGCTCTATCGCGTCGAGCACCGCGACCAGGTCCTGGGCGAGCAGCTCATAGCCGTAGGCCGAGGAGTCAGGCGCTGGCGACGATCGCCCGTGGCCGCGCGCGTCATAGGAGACGACCAGATGCCCGGAGCGCTCCAGCGCGCGCGAGCCCATGACGACATAGCGACGCGTGGCGGTTAGCCCGTGCAGCAGCACGACCGGGAACCCTCCCCCTGCGCGATCGCCGAGAAGCGTGACGCCGCCTGCGTCGATGCTCAGGCCGCGGTGGTGGTCCTGGCCCTGACCTTGGAGATCCTCGCTGGCATGGGCATTGGGAGTGTTTGCTCTTTTTCCGTCGGTGATAGCAATGGTATATACGCACCTGAGCCACGCGCCACCTCGAAGCGCGCTGCGGGCGTGCCTGTATATACAGCCGCTATCACCTGGCGCAAAATGAGAACCCGCCGTCCCGATGTCCCACGCCCGATACCGCCGCGTGCAGCCCACACCGGCGTGGCGGGCCGGCACCGGGAACCGCTGGCGAGTTAGGCGCCGCTAAGCAGGGACGGCGGCAAGCGCCCGGACCAGCTCGGCGGAGCGCTCGGGCCGCTCCCAGAAGAACAGGTGCCCGACGCCCTCGAAGATCTCGAGCCGCGAGTCGGGGATGCGCGAGGCGATCAGCTCCCCGTTCTGCACCGGCAGCAGTTCGTCCTCGGTGCCGTGGATCACGAGCGTCTTCAGCCCCTCGAGCTGGGGCAGCCGGTCGTAGGTGTTGTGCGCGGCGCAGGCTTGCAGCTGCTGCATGATCACCTCGACGGAGACGGCGCGGCGGTTGCCGATCTCCCGGAAGCTGGCGTAGGCCTCCTCCCCGGCGGCGAACGCCGCGGAAACGTTTACCTCCCAGCCGGCGCGTATCGCCTGCTCGCGATCGCCGGAGAGCATCGCAGCCTGGAGCTTCGTGGCGACCTCCGGCCCGGCAAGCGCGCTGCCGGGGCCGCCGCAGTAGGTGCAGCCGAGCGTCAGCGTGCGGATCAGCTCGCGGTGGTTGAGCGCCAGCTCCTGGGCGATCATGCCGCCCATCGAGATCCCCATCACGTGCGCGGACCCGATCCCGAGCGCGCCGAGCAGGCCGGCGGCGTCGTCGGCCATCTGCGGCGTGGTGACGGGGCCGTCGAGGCGCGAGCTGGAGCCGACGCCGCGGTGGTCGTAGGCGATCAGGTCGAAGTCGGGGCGCAGCAGCTCGAGGAAGGGCTCGCCCCAGTGCAGCGCGGTGCCGCTCATGCCCATGATCAACAGCAGCGGCGGGCCGTCGGGGTTGCCGCTGCGTTCGTAGTCGAGCTGGATCGTGCCTGCGTCGATGAGTGTCATGGGTCGATCGTATCCCTAGACAGGCAGCGCCATCTGCGGCACCCCAACGGCCGGTTCCGCCTTGGGCGCGAGCTCGCCGTGCGTGAGCCCGGCGACGCGCACCCCGAGCAACCGCACGGGCCGCTCCGGAGCGTTCTCCTCTAACAGCCGCAGCGCGACGGCGGCGACGGTGTCGTAATCGTTCGTGGCCTGCGGGATCGAGCGGGCGCGGGTGATGGTGGTCCAGTCATCGAGCCGGACCTTGATGCCAATGGTGCGCCCGCGCCGCTGATGCTGCGCGAGGCTGTCGCAGAGGCTGCGGGTCATGGCGAGCAGCGCCTCGCGCAGCTGCGAGAACTGGCGCAGGTCGTAGTCGAAGGTGCGCTCGCGCGACTCGGAGACGACCTTGCGCTCCTGGCTGACGCGCCCGTCGCTTTCGAAGCGGGCGCGGCGGCGCAGGTCGCGCCCGTGGTTGGGGCCGAAGCGCCCCACGAGCAGCTCCTCCGGTGCATTCGCAACGCCCTCAAGCGTGGTGAGCCCGAGCTCCTGCAAGCGCGCGACGGTCTTGGGGCCGATCCCGGGGATCAGGCCGGGCGAGGCGCCGCCGAAGCGGGCGCAGGCCTCTTCACGAGTGAGGACGACGAAGCCCTCGGGCTTCTCGGCGTCGGAGGCGACCTTGGCGACGAGCTTGTTGGGGCCGATCCCGACGGAGCAGGAGAGCTGCGTGGCGCGCTTGATCTCGGCGACGAGGCGCCGCATGGCGGCCTTGGGAGAGTGCAGGCCGGACAGGTCGAGGTAGGCCTCGTCGAGCCCGACGACCTCGACGCGCTCAACGTGCGCGCGGACGAGGTCCATGACCTTGCGCGAGACGGCGCGGTAGGTGGTGAAGTCGGGCGGCAGGAAGACGGCCTGCGGGCACAGGCGCCGCGCGCGCGAGGCGGGCATGGCGGAGCCGACGCCGTACTTGCGGGCCTCGTATGAGGCGGTGGTGACGACGGCGCGGGGGCCGGAGCCGGAGACGACGACGGGCAGCCCGCGCAGCTCGGGGCGGCGGGTGAGCTCGATCGAGACGTAGAAGGCGTCGGCGTCGAGGTGGGCGACGAGCGAGGGAACGGCGGCTTGGACTGCTTCACCCGCGGCGGACATAGCCGACCAAAATTACTCCCGGTCCCGGACCGACCCGCACCGTCTCCCAGCAGACAAGTGGAACACGCGCATGCCGGTGTCGCACTTCCTCGAACCCGGTCATGGGGTAGTGTGTCGGCCGGGATGGACCTGACGTTCAACGAGAAGGAGCTGGCGTTCCGCGACGAGCTGCGCGAGTGGCTGTCGAACAACCAGCCGGGCGAGCCGCCACAGGACGCGAACGACGACGCGCAGTACGCGTGGCGCCGCGACTGGCAGCGCCGCCTGTACGACGCGGGCTGGGCGGCGCCGGCGTGGCCGACGGAGTACGGCGGCCGCGGCGCCTCGCTGACGGAGTCGGCGATCTACTTCGAGGAGCTGGGCCGTGCGCGGGTGCCGATGGCGGCGAACGTGCTGGGCCTGCTGCTGGGCGGCCCGACGCTGATGGTGTGGGGCACGGACGAGCAGAAGGAGCGTTACCTCTCCCCGATCCTCTCGGGCGAGGAGATCTGGTGCCAGGGCTTCTCGGAGCCGGACGCGGGCTCGGACCTGGCCTCGCTGAAAACCCGCGCGGTGAAGGACGGCGACGAATGGGTGGTGACGGGCCAGAAGGTCTGGACGAGCGGCGCCCAGTACTCGAAGTGGTGCATGCTGGTGACCCGCACGGACTCGGAGGTGGCGAAGCACAAGGGCCTGACCTACTTCCTGATGGACATGGAGCAGGAGGCGGTGCAGGTGCGCCCGCTGCGCCAGATCACGGGCGAAGCGGAGTTCAACGAGCTGTTCATCGAGGAAGCGCGGATCCCGGATGAGAACGTGGTGGGCGGCGTGGGCAACGGCTGGAAGGTGGCGCTGACGACGCTGATGAACGAGCGCGCGGGCCTCGGCTTCGCGCTCCAGATTCGCCTGCGCCAGCTGCTGGACGACCTGATCGCCGCCGCGGTGGAGCGCGGCGTCTACGACGAATACGCGGACACGCTGGCGGAGCTGCACGTGCGCTGCGAGTCGATCCGCCTGCTGGCCTGGAAGGGCCTGACGGACGTGGAACGCTACGGCCAGCCGGGCCCTGAGGGCTCGCTGGTGAAGTGGCTGTGGTCGGACACGAACCAGCGCCTGACCCAGCTGGCGGTGGACGTGGTGGGCCCGGAGGCGCTGACGCTGGGCAAGGGCTGGGGCTATGAGCTGCTGCGCGCCCGCGGCAACACGATCGAGGGCGGCACGACGGAGGTCCTGAAGAACATTGTGGCCGAGCGCGTGCTGGGGCTCCCGCGGCTGAAGGTGGCGGCATGAGCGGTTTGGGATTCGATGAGCTCCGCCCCTTGCGGGGCTCCGCGATGAGGGTCGGCTGACGCGATGGACTTCGGCCTGACCGACGACCAGCGCGAGATCCAGCGCACGGCCCGCGACATGCTGGCGGGCCGCGCGAGCGCAGCCCGCGTGCGCGAGTACGCGGAGGCGCGCACGAGCGACGAGGCGCTGTGGAAAGAGCTGTCGGAGCTCGGCTGGCCGGGAATCGCGGTCTCGGAGCAGTACGGCGGCCAGGGCCTGGGCCAGGTGGAGCTTTCGATCCTTTGCGAGGAGCTGGGCCGCTCGCTCGCCCCCGTCCCCTTCCTGCCGAGCGTGATGGCGGCGACGGTGCTGGAGCACGGCGGCTCGGACGAGCAGCGCGAGCGCTGGCTGCCGGGACTGGCCTCGGGCGAGCTCGTGGGCGCGCTGGGCTCCGCGGCGGACGGAAACGCGGAGCTTGTGATCGGCGCCCCCGAAGCGCAGGTGATCGTGCTGGTCGAGGCCGACGGCAGCGCCCGCGCGATCGCCGCCGGCGACGCAGAGCTGACCCCGATCGAGTCGATCGACCCGACGCGCTCCGCGGCGGCGGTCAACGCCCCGGGCGAGGAGGGCACGCTGCCGGACGGCTGCGCAGGCCTGGGCCGCGCGCTGATCTCGGTTAGCTCGGAGCTGGTGGGCGTGTGCGACCGCGCGCTGGCGATGACGGTGGAGTACGTGAAGGACCGCAAGCAGTTCGGCGTCCCGGTGGGCTCCTACCAGGCGGTCTCGCACCGCTGCGCGCAGATGCTGCTGGAGACGGAGAAGGCCCGCTCGACGGCGGCGTTCGCGGCATGGACGGCGGACGCCGACCCGGAGCGCCTGTCGGAGGCGGCGGCGATGGCGAAGGCGGCGGCGAGCGACGCGGGCCGCGAGGTGACGGCGAGCGCGATCCAGATGCACGGCGGCATCGGCTTCACGTGGGAGGCCGATGTCCACTGGCTGTTCAAGCGGGCGCAGATGGACGCGACGCTGCTGGGCGGGGCCAAGCGCCACCGCGCGCAGCTGGCGTCGATCCTGGCCGAGAAGGTCAGTGCCTCAGCCGCGGTCTGACCTTCGCAAGCAGCGCGAGGCGATCGTGCGCGAGCACATGGCCTCGGAGAACGTGCACGACTTCGACACGACGATCGACACGTTCGAGCACCCCCGCTACGAGCTGATCGCGACGGGGGAGGTCTACGACGGCGAGGAGGAGGTCCGCGGCTACTACGCGGAGAGCCGCAGGGCGTTCCCGGACCAGCGCAACGAGGTGGTGGAGCTGCACCACGCAGAGGACACGGTGGTGGTGGAGTTCGACCTGCTGGGGACGCACCTGGGCCCGCTGCGCTCGCTGCCGCCGACGGGCCGCTCGTTCCGCTGCCGGATGGTGGCGCTGTTCGTGTTCGAGGGCGAGCGCCTGGTGGGCGAGCGCGTCTACTTCGACCAGAACACGATCCTGCGCCAGCTGGGCCTGGCGCACGACCCGGGCTCGCTGGTGGGACGCCTGGGCCTGGTGGCGAACCACCCGCTGACGATCGGCCGCGCGCTGGTGGGCGCCGCCCTCGGCGGCTCTCAGAAGGCGTAGCCTGAAGCCGCGGCGCGTGGGGCGTCGAGCGCAGGCGTACTGGCGAAAGGAGCGGGCGATGTCGGAGGTCTTGCTGAAAGAGGTTCGCGACGATGGCGTGGCGGTTCTGACGCTGAACCGCCCGGACCGGCTGAACGCGTGGACGGGCGAGCTGGAGCAGGCCTACTTCGGCGCATTGCGCGAGTGCACGGCCTCCGAGCAGGTGCGCGCGATCGTGGTGACAGGCGCGGGCCGCGGCTTCTGCGCGGGCGCGGACATGCAGTCGCTGCAGCAGATCGAGGCGGCGGTCGCGGGAACGGAGAGCGAAAACGGCTCCTCCCCCTCCGAGGGCGAGGTGCAGGCGGCGCGCGAGCAGACGCCGCAGGCGTTCACGCTGAGCGTCCCGAAGCCGGTGATCGCGGCGATCAACGGCCCCTGCGCGGGCATCGGCCTGGTGCTGGCGCTGATGTGCGATGTGCGCTTCGTCTCGGAGGACGCGAAGCTGACGACGGCGTTCTCGCGCCGCGGCCTGGTGGCCGAGCACGGCATCTCCTGGATCCTCCCCCGCCTGGTGGGGCCGGCGCGGGCGCTGGACCTGCTGCTCTCGGCGCGCGTGGTGCTGGGGCGCGAGGCGGTGGAGCTGGGCCTCTGCAACCGCGCGACGCCGAAGGAGACGGTGCTGGAGGAGACGCTGGCCTACGCGCACGAGCTGGCGACGCTGTGCTCGCCGGCGAGCATGGCGCAGATGAAGCGGCAGGTCTACGCGGCTATGGCGGAACCGCTGGAGGACGCGGTCGCGGAGGCCGACCGGCTGATGCTGGCCTCGTTCGCAAAGCCGGACTTCGCGGAGGGCGTGGCGAGCTTCATGGAGCGGCGGGAGCCGAGCTTCGAGCCGCTGGCGGGCTGAGCAGGCGGATCGCCCGGCGGGCGCCCGGCACAAGCGGGCGCCCACCTCGACGGCGATCGGGCTCAGGCCTATTCGTTGGCGGTCGTGAGCAGTTCCAGTTTCATCTTTTCCAGCGCCCCTTCGGGGCCTTTTTCGACGCTCTTCAGCGGCTGGAAGAGCATCCTGATCGTGCGTTCTTCGAATTTGCCTTCCCCGAATTTTTCCTCTTCTTCGCAGTTGGCTTTCGTCGCGTAGAACCTCGGGCCCACGCGCGTTTCTTTCAGTTCGCCGCATTCGGCGCTACCCGCGACGTCCATCCCTTCCATACGGGCTTCGCCGCTGGGTTCGATGATCGTGAGCTCCGGCCCACCGCTGTCGCCGCTTTTGTTTTCCAGGGTTTCTTTTTTGGTTTCGACGACTTCCACGAGCCCGTTGAAGAACCGTTTCACCCCCAGGACCGTGTACGAGGTTTTCACGTTGACGGCTTTGATTTCGCCGCAGGATTCGCCGGAGGTCTGGCCCACGTGGCAGCTCGTCATGCCGACCACCGGGGTCTTTTCGTTCACCACCGGGTATGAGGTTTCTTCTTTTTTCGCGTTCATCCGTTTCCACTCGGCGGTGACGGCGAACACGGGGTGTTCCGGTTTTCCCGTTTGCCAGGCCGCTTCGATCGAGGCTTCGGCGTAGTCGCCACCGGCGGTCGCTTCGGTGGTGCCGCCGTGGGAAAATAACCCCACGCGGCCGACTCTTTTTTCTTCCGCGGCGGCCTTGTTCCTGGACCACTCCCCTTCTTTTTCGGCGCCCACGCAGTGACCGGCGGTGAGCATCACCCGTTCTTTGCCTTTCAGCGCGAGCGGCCCCACGGTGCAGAGGCGGCTTATCCGCCTCCATTTGCCTTTCGTCCCGGCGACGTTCCTGTTTTCGCACTGTTCCTGGCTCACGAAGCCTCCTGCGAATTCGGCGGCTTCTTCTTTGCATTCGGCGCCCAGGATGCTGACCCCGGAGGTGATCGAGGGGTTGCAATAGGCTTCCGACGTTTTCCAGGTTTTGCATTCGGTTTTGGCGAGTGGCTTGAAACCTGGTCCACCGGCGACGCTCACGAGGACGTTCACCTCGTCGGCGGCGGCTTGGCGTCTCAAGGCGGCCACCTCCGCCGCGGGGACCGATGAGCCCAGCTTCACGACCACGGCGTTGCGCTGCGGTTCGATGCCCGTCGAGGCCCCCGGGCCGGCGGGCAGGGTCGCTAGCCTGCGGCCCCACGCTTCCTGCGCGGCGAGCAGTTCCGCGGCGGTCGAGCGAACCGGCGTGACGACGACCTCGTCCGCGAGGCCCTCCGCGGCGATGGCCGCTTCCGCCGCCTGTCGCGCCGCCGGCGACGTCACCCCGACGTGCAGCTGCGCGGCGGCGGCGTCAAACCACGCGCCGCCGAATGCGCCGCCCGCGCCGGCTTCCACCTTGCGCACGATGTCGGCATTGGTGACCTTGCTCTGAACGTCCAGGGCCTGCTGCGCACGCGCATCGGAAATTCCTTTGCCCGTGAACACTGCCGCCTCCCTGTCGTACGGCGTGCTTCCAGACGCAAGCGACGCCTGCAACGGACTGAGAGATAACCCGGACAGCGCCGTCGCGGCGCCCGTTTCTTGGGCCGCGGCGAGGGCTGTGGACGAAGCGAATAGGGTGAACGCGAGCGCCGTCGACAACCCCAGCGCAGCGCGCTTCATGCTGGACATGCTGACCTCCTGTTTCGGCCTGCGCGAGGTCGCGTCGTCGGGCAAGCGAACGGACGCTCCGGCGACGCAGGCGTCTTTTCTCTGGCCTCCTTGTTGATGACCCCCGACATAGAGACCGAGGCTCGTGCGTATGATGGCCGCTTTCGTGCCCTCGCCCGAAGAGCTCGCGGTCACATGCGGGCTTGGCCCGATTCGCAGGCTCGCCCGCGCGGATGGTGTTCCCGACTGAGAGCTGCCGGGAAATCAGCCTGTGCTCAGAGGCCTAGCACGAAGCGCACGCCGCCAACCTCCGCCCGGATCCCCTCCGCGCCAGCCACGCCGGCGACGGCGACCTCGACAAGCCCCTCGCGCCGGTCCTCTCCGATCGGGCGAAACCGCACCTGGGCGCCCTCCAGCGCGACGACGGAGTCGCCCCCGTCGGCCCCGTCCCCGCCGAGCGGCACCCCGAGCACGTGCGCCCAGCGCGCGGCGACGGCGGCGGGCTCGGCGACGGCGAGCGTGACGCCGGCGAGCCGCCCGGGTGCGCCCTCCCCCGTCCGGCCGGTCCACTCAGGCCCGCCCCAGCGCCAGCTCCCGTAAGGTTTCGAGCCGTCGATCGAGACGATGGCGCCGCCGATGTCGGCGGGGTGCAGATGCGTGCCGGAGATGTCGTCGAGGTCGATCTCCCAGACGGTGCGCAGCTCGCGCTCGGCGGCGCGGGCCCGCGCGGCGGGCAGGTCCTCGAGGTCGAACATCACCATGTAGCCGCAGTCGCCGCCGTGGCGCTCGATGTAGCGCCCGGCGGCGGTGGCGGCCTGCGTGGGCGAGACGATCTCCAGGAAGCAGTCGCCGAGCGCGAAGACGGTGTTCTGCAGGCCGAACAGCCCGACGCCGGGGTCGCGGAACGGCTCGCCCAGGCCTAGCGCTTGGCGCAGCTGCGCGGCGACGGGCTCGATCTCGCTCGCGGCGATCACCGCTTGGCGCAGCCGCGCGCGAGGCATGGCCCGCGCCGCCTACGCCGTGAGCCGCACGGGCAGCGTCTTCATCTGGTTGAGGAAGCCCGATTCGACATAGGTGGGCGCACCGTCGATCTGCATCTGCGGGTAGCGCTTCAGCGTCTCTTCCATCAGCACGCGCAGCTCCAGGCGCGCGAGCGCGGTGCCCAGGCAGAAGTGCCGGCCGCCGGCGCCGAAGGCCTGGTGCTCGGGGTTGCGTTCGACATCGAAGTGGTCGGGGTTCTCGTAGCGGGTCTCGTCGCGGTTGGAGGAGACGTACCAGAGCACGACCTTCTCCCCCTTCTTGATCTCCTGCCCGTGCAGCTCGGTGTCGCACGTGGCGGTGCGGCGGAAATGGGCGAAGGCGGGGAACATCCGCAGCGACTCCTCGACGGCGCTGGGGATCAGCGAGGGGTCGTCGATCAGCTTCTGCATCTGCTGAGGGTCTTCCATCAGCGCGCGCATGCCGCTGCAATAGGTGGCCTTCGTGGAGTCGTTGCCGGCGGCGACGAGCAGGAAGAAGCCCATCACGATCTCGTGCTCCTCCAGGCGCTCGCCGTCGACCTCGGCGTTGACGAGCACGGTCGTCAGATCGTCGGTGGGGTGCTCGCGGCGTTCGGCGATCATCCTGTTGCAGCGCTCGAAGATCTCGGGGATGTCTTTTTCGATCACGCCCTCGATCCCCTCGGGGTTGAGGTCTTTGTCGTCGCCGGAGAGCGTCGAGTTCATCAACCGCGCCCAGGCGGCGTCGTCCTCGGGCGGGATGCCCATGAAACGGCCGATCACGCGCGAGACGACGGGCTGGGCGACCTCGCCGACGAGGTCGCAGCGCTCTTTGCCCTGCAGGCGGTCGAGCGCCTCGACGGCGATGGCGCGGACGTCGTCCTCGTGCGCGGCGATCCGCTTCGGCGTGAAGCCCGCCTGGAACAGCGCCTTGAGCCGGTCGTGCTTGGGCGGGTCCATGCCGATGAACATCGCCTGCACGAGCTCGACGGGGAAGACTTCGGAGACGGCGGTGACGCCGTGCGCGGAGGAGTAGGTCTGCCAGTCGCGACTGACGGTGTGGATGTCCTCGGCGGTGGTGACGGACCAGAACCCCTTCTCCTCGGGGTACTCGCTGACGCCGCTGGTCCAGTGGATCGGGCACTGGGCGCGCATCTGCCTGAAGACCTCGTGCGGAGGGCCGTCCTCCCACAGCTCGCGCTCGGCGAGAAGCGTGTGGTCGAGGTCGCTTTCAACGGAAGCCATCGGTCTCCCCTCCTCTTCGCGGATCGCTGCGGCGATCATACTGGCCGGATGGCCAGCCGTGGGCGTCAGACCTGGCCGGCGTAGAAACCGAGCCGGGCGAGCGGCTCGACGAGCTGGTGCTCCTCGTAGGAGAGGTGCGAGAGGAGCGCGTCGGTGAGGAAGTCGATCGCTTGCTGGATCGGGGCGAAGTCCTCGCGGTGGTTGATGTGCTGGACGAGCGCGCGGTCGACGGCGTCGAGCGCGTCGCCGATCACGACGTGCTCCTCGGTCAGCCGCTCGATCACGGGCGCCAGCGCCGCCTCGCTCTGCGCCAGGTGCGGGAAGACGGCCTCGTCCTCCAGGCCGTGGTGCCCGGCGACGGCGCGGCAGTAGCGCGCGCAGAAGGCGCCGAGCGTCCAGTCGTTCTGGCGCATGGCCATCTCGTTCAGCGCCGAGCGCGCCTGCCCGGCCTCGACGGCGCCCTGGCGCACCTGCTCGAGCAGGTGGCGTAGCTCCTCCAGCTCGCGCCGCAGCATGTCGTGCACGTCGACGAGGTGCTTGCCGAGCTGGCGGCCCTGCTCGGTATAGACGACGCCCTCGGGGGAGGGCCGGCGCCGCGGGCGCGTGGACTCGTCCCAGGCGGGGGTGTCGCTCAGGCGCGCGCCGTCGTCGGGCGTGGGCATGACGCCGAGCCGCTGGTGCTCCTCGTCGGGCATCGGCTCAAGGTAGCGGCCTTCCTATATTGGGCCTCGGTGCTTCCCGAGTGAACAGGCGTCGGCTCGGAACGGCGGGACCGGAGGTCTCGGCCCTCGGGCTCGGCTGCATGGGGATGTCGGGCGCCTACGGCCCCTCAGACCGCGCGGAGAGCGTCGCGACGGTCCACGCGGCGCTGGCGGCGGGCGTCGAGCTGATCGACACGGGCGACTTCTACGGCATGGGCCACAACGAGCTGCTGCTGGCGGAGGCGCTGCGCGACGTGCCTCGTGAGGACTACCTGCTTAGCGTGAAGTTCGGCGCCCAGCGCTCGCCGGATAACGCCTGGCTCGGCTATGACGCGAGCCCCGCGGCGACGAAGACGGCGCTGGCCCACTCGTTGACGAGGCTGGGCGTGGATCACATCGACGTCTACCGCCCTGCGCGCCTGGATCCGCAGGTGCCGATCGAGGAGACGGTCGGGGCGATCGGGGAGATGGTGCAGGCGGGCCACGTCCGCTTCGTGGGCCTCTCGGAGGTGGGCGCGGATACGATGCGACGGGCGGCGGCGACGCACCCGATCTGCGACCTGCAAATCGAGTACTCGCTGATCTCGCGCGGGATCGAGCGGGAGATCCTGCCGGCGTGCGAGGAGCTGGGGATCGCGATCACGGCCTACGGCGTCCTGAGCCGTGGCCTGATCAGCGGCCACTTCGACGCCGGACGCGAGCTTGGGCGGGGCGACTTCCGCGCGCACGCGCCGCGCTTCAGCGAGCAGAACCGCGCGCACAACCTGGCGCTGGTCGAGGCGCTGCGGGAGCTGGCGGAGGCGAAGGGGGTGACGGTGGCGCAGCTGGCGATCGCCTGGGCGCTGGCGCGCGGCGAGGCGATCGTGCCACTGATCGGCGCGCGCACGCGCGAGCGCTTGGAGGAGGCGCTGGGCGCGCTGGCGGTCGAGCTCTCCGAGGAGGACATGCTGGCGCTGGAGCAGGCGGTCCCGCCGGACGCGGCACGGGGCGAGCGCTATCCCGAGCACGGGATGGCGACGCTCGACAGCGAGCGCTGAGCGCGAGCCGGCGAGCGCCAGGGCGCGCGGCAGCCCGGAGGCTCTGAGCTACTGGGCCGCGGGCCCGCCGGCGCCGGGCCGGCGCTCGACGGCGATGTTGAGCTCGCCGACGTTCAGGCGCGCGACGTCGAGCTCCTCGACCTTCAGCTCCTTGACCTGGAGCGAGCGGATCGAGCCGCTGCCGAGCGCGAGGCGGCCGATGGCAAGGCGCCCGACGGCGACGGCGCCGAGTGCGACGGCGCCTCCGGCGATCGCCCCGAGGGCGAGGGAGCCGGCGGAGCCGATACCAAGCGCTCCGCCGAGCTTCGCGACGAAGCCGTCGCGCGCGTTCGAGCGACGGCTGCGCTGCTGCTTGGCGCAGCGGCGGCTCATGGCGCGGCGACGGCGGCGGGCTTCTGGGCAGCGGCGGCCGTGCGCTGGTTCTCAAGCAGCGAGCGCCCGACGTAGAGCAGCATGTGGTGCAGATGGGCTTCGAGCGTCTGCATGGTGTGCCCGCCGGCGTAGACGGCGCTGTGCGCGCTGGCGCCGGCTTCGCGCAGCTTCGCGGCGAAGGGAGCGTTCTCGGAGGGGTCGGCGATGGGGTCCTGGGCGCCGCCGTAGACGTAGGCGTGCAGCCCTTCGCGCTGGATCACTCCCCGCGCGGCGGCGAGCTCGTCTTCGAGGCCGTTGAAGAAGCCGAGCCAGCTCTCGACGATCGAGAAGCGCCGGGGGTTGCCGAGCGCGACGTTCATGGCGCCGTAGCCGCCCATCGAGTCACCGGCGATCGCGCGGGCGGCGCGGTCGGGCTGGGTGGGCAGCATCCGGTCGATCAGCCCCTGCACTTCGATGACGTAGCTCTCGTAGCCGCGGCTGCCGTGGTCGCGCCAGTTGTTGGCGCCCTTGCCGCCCTGGATCATCACGGCGATCAGCGGTGGCACTTCGTGCGCGGCGATCATCCGGTCGAGTTCGTGCTGGAGCCCGAGCTGCAGGAAGGCGGTGGCCCGCTGTTCGTTGCCGTGCAGCAGGTACAGCACTGGGTAGCGCCGGCTGGTGGCGGCGAAGCCGGGCGGCAGGTAGACGTGGAAGGAGCCTTCGCCGCCGAGCGCGGCGGAGGTAAAGCCGGCGTTGTCGATGGCGCTGCCAGCGGCGTCGCGTTCGCCGGCGATCAGCGTCGGCAGCGGCGCGGGCGCGGCGACAGCCCCGGCCGACGGTGGCGAGACGACGCGCGCGGGGGTGGAGTCGCCGGTACCGAGCACGCGCTCGAAGCCGCCGGGGCCGTGCATGATCAGGAGCGCGCAGCAGGCGGCGATCAGGCCGGCGATCAGCGTGACGAGCGCGACGAGGCGCGGGTTCGCGCGCTGCTCGTCACGTGCGCCCGAGCCCCCGGCCGCGGCGCCGGCGGCACCAGATGCCAGCGGCTCGAGCCGCTGCGGCACGGCCGGCACCCAGGCGGGCGGCAGCGGCAGCGCTTCGACGGCTTCGGCGGCGCGCCCGGGCCAGCTCCACTCGCCGAGGCTGTCCATCCAGACCTGCGTGCGCGATGTCTTGGCTGCGGCGGGCATCCAGGAGATTCAACGAACGCCCACCGCAAAACCCAAGCTCTGCACGAAGCTGCCCAAACCCGGGCAAGCCTCTACCGCGTGGTCCAGACCTCGCCGGTGTCGCCGAAGCCGAGCGCCTGCTTGGTGGCTTCGGTGAGGTCGAATTCGCGCCCGGCGACGTACGGCCCGCGGTCGACGACGGGCACGCGCACGGAGCGCGAGCCGTAGCGGAGCGTGACGAGCGTGCCGCAGGGCAGCGTCTTGTTGGCGACGCCGAGCGTGCCGCTGGTGAGCGAGCCGCCGCAGGCGAGCCCGCCGCCGCCCCCGTACCAGGAGGCCTCGGCGAGCCGGTAGACGTTCAGCCGGCCGAGCCGGCGATGCGAAGCCTGACCGAGGCCGTCACCGGCAAAGCCGAGGCGCACGCGCCGGCTGCCGGTGTGGTGGGGCGTGTAGCGCAGCCGGAAGCGGCCTTCGGCGCCTGTGTGCGTGCGCGCGACCGAGCGCCAGCCATGGGGACCCATGGCCTGCAGGGCGACGGTCCGCCCGGCGGAGCCGGGGCTGAGCGTTCCGGTGACGCTGACGGCGTGGCCGTCGAGCACGTTCAGGCGGGCCCTTCGTACGTGCAGCGCGGTGCGCGCGGCGGCTGCGATCGGCGAGGCGCCGAGCGGCTGGCTTGTCGAGGCGATCTCGACGGGCGCCAGCGCGAGCGCAGGCTGCGCCGGGGGCGCGTGGGCAATCATGGAATCCGTACCTCCTTGCGGTTTCCGCCTACGGGGTTAGCTGTCGGGCTCACGACCGACCGGCGCGCGGATGGCCGCGCGACGACCGGGCGTTACGTCCACATCAGTGGGCGATTCGCCCCATCCAGGCCCGGTGCTGCGGCCCGGCAGTGGGTTCCCCGCTCGCGGCCGTGGGCGACCGCGACTCGGCAGAGTCGAACAATTGTTCGTAGCCTAGGGCGTCTTATGGATAGTTATCTGTGATCAAGCGCACACTTATCCCCTCGCGCCAAGGGCCACACGGTAGGGCTTGAGCACTAGTTCGCTGACGGCTGTTATCGCCACCGTTTACTCCGCGAGAACAACCCACCTATATAGGAGGTGAGGTGTCCACCTCCAGCGGAAGCCCCGGCGGGCGGGACGGCTGTCTACCGATCCTTGCCCGCCGGGGCTTGTGCACCGGGCCTTGTGCGCACCTCTGGAGACGACAAGTCCCTTGTGCGCTTCTGCACGAGGGTCCGTCCGACCCGGATGATTGAATTCGTCTTACGCGAAAGATTTAGATAAGCGAAATATCTGCGGCAATGTCCGACCGCAACCACCCCACCAGAGGCTCGGCCTCGTCATCCCAATACTCCTTCATGGAGTTCATGCAGGACTACCCCGACGACGCTGCGTGTCTGGATCACCTGTGGCGGCAGCGCTACGCGCCAGACGGGTCGCACGCCGAATGCCCCAAGTGTGAGCAGGAGCGCAAGTTCCACCGCGTGAAGGCCCGCCCCTCCTACGCCTGCGAGGCGTGCGGCTTCCAGTTCTACCCGCTCGCCGGGACCATCTTCCACAAGTCCTCCACGTCCCTGCGTCTGTGGTTCTACGCGATCCACCTGATGACGAGCACGCGCTGCGGCGTCTCCGCTAAGCATCTGGAGCGCGAGCTTGGTGTGACCTACAAGACCGCGTGGCGGATGTTCAACCTGATTCGCAACAAGCTCATGGTCGAGGACGAGGAGCCGTTGTCCGGCGAAGTCGAGATCGATGAGACGTCGGTAGACGGCAAGCCGCGTAAGTTCCAGGGGCTGCCACTCGGATCAGCGGGCGCAAACATTTCGCGGGCAAACAGGCTGGCCAACCGGCGACGGGCCACCGTTTACGCGGCGGTGGAACGTCGTGGGCGCGTGAAGGCCACGGTGCTGCCCAGCAGGTATGGGCCGAGGCTTCGTGAGCAGGCCGTGGAATGGGTAGACCCCGACTCGATCGTCTTCACGGACGAGTGGGGCGCGTACAACAAACTGCACCAGCATTTCGCGGCGCACGAGCGCATATCGCACGGGTCACGCGAATATGTGCGCGGCAGCGTCCACACGAACACCATCGAGGGCTTCTTCGGCAACCTCAAGACCGGCATCCGGGGCAACTACAAGCTCGTGAGCCACAAGTGGCTCCAGGGCTATCTCAATGAGTTCACCTGGCGCTACAACCACCGGCACGACCGGCGCGCGATGTTCCACACACTGATCGAGCGCGCGGCGAGCCCGCTCTGACTCTGGCAAGCATCTCTGAACGATTCGATAGGTTCGTAGCAGGACCGAGCGTGTAGGCTCCGGCCATGGCAGAAGGCCCGCATCTCCCACGCAGGGGGACAGCACTAGCTCGTAGTCGGGAGGCTCTACAGGGTGTCGCGTACCAAGTCGGCGTCTTGTTAGCCATTCAGCGCAACCGCTACGACATGACCCAATGGGATCTGGGCCAGGAGATCGGAATTGAGCAGCTCTCGATCTCGAATGTCGAGAATGGGAAGTCCGGCGGGCTTACCGACGCTCAGGTCGATGCGTTGTTCGAGCGACTCGATCTCGAAGATGACTCGGTGCAAGCCAGCTTCATCAAGTGGTGGCAGGGCAACGCGGTATGACGCACTCTGCCATGACCGCAGATGAATTCAGGCAGCTACTCGATGCAAAGGGTATGGCGGGTGTACCAAGTGCGTGTCCAGCCTGCGGAACATCCCCCTGGTGGGGGCAACTCACCGACATCCTCGATCTTCCAGTGCGCCCGCCTGGACGCGTCACCCCCGATGGACAGGCCGCATACCTCAGCGTCGAAGCCATTGCGCCCACCTGCGGACGGTGCGGCTACATGATGATCTTCGATCGCAAGCTTCTTACCGCGTAGCAGACGACTCAGGGAGCGCAACCTCACAAGCTCGACTATCCGCCTTCGATCCCTTCGACGGCGCTGGCAGTTTCTTCGGCGCGGCGCTTCTTGATTACGTCTTCGGCTTCGTGCAGTTCCGATTCGACATCTTCCTTGTGCTTGGCCTGTTCGTCGGCCTGCACCGATTCGCATTCGCCGTTGGCGCGCGCCGAGAAGCTGGGGCAGTTGAATGAGGCTTCTTTTTCGGCCTGCGTTTCGCCCTTGCAGCCGGAAGCCATGAGGAGGAGCCCCGCCGCGATGGCGAGGCTCAGGAGTCTCGATTTCATACATCGAGATTCAATCAGACCAAAGCGCTCCCTACCAGTCCGCTCTGGACCGTCTGGCATCCACCGTCGAGCATGGGCAGATGGAGCACCTGGACCAGGACCCACAGGCCGCAAGCGCCGCGTTCGGCCAGCGCTTACGCGAGCTACGTGCCGAGCGCGGCGTCTCGCAGGATGACCTGGCGGACGCGACGGATGTGCACCCGACCGCTATCGGGCGGCTGGAGCGCGGCGCGCGGGAGCCTCGACTGACGACGATCCTGCGTCTGGCGCGCGGGCTTGATGTGGAGCCGGGGAGACTGCTGGACGACCTAAGGCGCGTCTGAGGGCTCGTCGTCCTCGGCGGACTCGTCGGGCTCGCTGACCCGGCGGAGTGCGTCCATCACGTCCTTACGCTTCGGCACGGGCACGCGAAGCCCCGTCCTCGGTAGCCGCTCCGTGGGCTCGTCCTCGTGGTCGCGGCGCTCCTCATCGTCCATACCGCGAGTCTAGGAGCGTGGCCAGCGTCTCTCTAGATCCTTGCATGGAGTCAAGCGTCTGTGCCGCCGAAACCGCGATCATGCAGCAATGTGGAACCGCGTCGCAGCCGGACTCAGCGGCGTCACGATCCTTGTGGTCATTGCCCTCTCCCCCGGAGGGTGGGCAGTGATGGAGGTCGTGCTGTTGGCGCTGGCTGGCATCGTCCTTCTAGCAACGCTCGCTCCGAAGCTTCCCGTGCTATACCGGCTACCTAAGGTTGGCGCGCCGTCCGTCCAATTGCGCGTAACAATCGATGATCAACAGGATCTAGTAGTTGCAGATCCTTCGGCAGTCGTGCTCCGCATCGCCATCTTCAATGGTGGCTCAACCGAGTTGGAGCGCGCCAGACTCAACGTCTTGGTGCCCGCACCAACCGAAATCTTGGCAGCAGATGCATTTGGCCAGCCACAGGGGCGCGGCTCGCCTATGCCCCCGACGAAGGAGCAACTGGTCCCTGGCAGGGACTCAAACTTCTGGTTCGAGCGGAATGAGTTCGATCCAGGCTGGACGCCTGTCCACTACCTGCTGAATTTTCGCGAGCCTGGGACATATCCCATTCGAATCAAGCTCGTTTCAAAGAGCATGTATCGCCCTGTCCAGGAGGATCACAGGATTCAGGTGCTTTGTAGCGGTGCCCGAAGCCAAAGCGAAGCTGAACATCCTTGGCGCTAGGGGATAAGTGTGATCAAGCGCACACTTCTGCTCAACCCTCCGCACAGCTCCAGAATCCGCCGGGTTTTCGGGCATCCTTGCCGCCCCGGCACCGCCGGGAGGACGGAGACATCCGCCAGATCGAGGGCTCGGCGAAGCCGATGACGGGTGACGTACGGATACGTACACGCCGCGTATCCCGGCCCCCGCTGGGGTCTCGGGCCGCGGTTATGCTCCGCGCCAACTCGGTGTCATAGGGGGCGCCGCACGAGAGAAGGAAGGCCTATGAAAGCTGTAAGGAAGTGGCGGGCGCCGGCGACGATCGCGAGCGTGTTCGCGCTGGCGACGGGCGCGCTGGCGCTGACGCCGGGCTACGCGGCGGCGAGCACGCACCAGTGCGGCAACCACACGGTGGTCTACGAATACGAAGTGGAACCGGGGAAGCCGAAGTCGAAGATCAACATCCCGATCAAGCAGATCGTGGCGCAGGGCACGACCTGCACGGCGGCCTTCAAACTGGTGAACGCCCTCTACGACGGCAAGAGCTCCAGCGGCAAGCCGGAAGGCTTCACCTGCAAGCTCGGCAAATTCAAAGTGCCGCGTGGCTCGGTGCCGGAGGTCTGCTCGAAGGGCCCGAAGAAGGTCCAGTTCGCGGGCAAGGGCGGCTGAGCCGCAGCCGGCGCGGCCGGCGCAGACAGACAGAAGCAAGCAGAGCGGAGGCTCAGAGGGCGCGCGCGACGAGCGCGCCCTCGCCCTCGCGCAGCGGAGGCCCGCCGTCGATGTGGGCCTCCACGCGCGTGGCTCCCCCCTCCCACACGGCGACCCGCCGCCGCCCGGCGGCCTTGGCGGCGTACAGCGCGCGGTCGGCGGCGAGCATCAGCGCGGCGGGGTCGGGCGTGCGCGCGGACAGCTCGGCGACGCCGGCGCTGGTGCTGAGCGCCGGGCCGGGCTCGGCGCCGCCGCGAGCGACGACGCTCGCCTCGCGGCGAGACCCGGCGAGCTCACGCCCGATCCGCTCGGCGAAGCCGACGGCCTCGCGCAGCCCGACGCCGAAGAGCACGACGGCGAACTCCTCGCCGCCGACGCGGGCGAGCGTGTCACCACCGCGCAGCTCGCGTTCGAGCAGCGCGGCGAACTCGCGCAGCACGCGATCGCCCTCGGCGTGGCCATGGCGGTCGTTGATCTGCTTGAAGTGGTCGAGGTCGAAGGTGGCGAGCGCGAGCGGCAGCCCGTTGCGCCGCGCGCGGTCGCACTGCTCGCGGAACTCGAGGTCGAAGGCGCGGCGGTTGAGCAGGCCGGTGAGGTAGTCGGTGTCGGCGGCGCGCTCGAGCTGGCGGATGACGGCGCTGACGTGCTCGGCGAGCAGCTTGACGACGACGGTGACGAGCGTCACGGAGACGCCGACGCCCATGAACAGGCCCGGCTTCATGGGGTCCTTGCCCCAGATGAACAGCCCCAGGCCGAGCGTCACCCAGGTGAGGGCCAAGTCGGCGGCGACCTCGCGGCGCGAGCAGAAGTAGGCGGAGAAGACGAGCGGCCACAGGTAGAAGAACGGCGTGGCCTCGATCGGCCGCGTGACGGCCATTAGCGCGCTGACGAGCAGGATCCCGTAGACGACGGTGACGCGCGAGACCCAGCGCCGCCCGGGCCGCAACAGGAACACGAAGGCGGCCCCGGCGAGCAGCAGCCCGGCGATCACCTCGATCGCGGGGTGATCGCTCGTGTTGGGGTCGGGCATCGGCAGCGTGGCGAACAGCGTGGCGGAGCCGAGCACGAACATCGCGACGCCGACCCAGCGCATCAGCTCGTCGGCTGCGCGGGGGTCGAGCGGGGCATCCTGGTCTGTGCCGGCGACCGCGAACAGAGCGGTGCGGACGGGCTTTCGGCTCGCCATGCTCACCTCTCGGCCATGGGCGCGACGGCCTTGAGTCGTGCGATGGCGCGCGGCCGATTGACAGAGGGCTTGACAAACCGCGACAATCGGCGACATGGCGAACCCCGACCGGCTGACGGCGCTCGACTCGACGTTCCTGCACCTGGAGGACAACTCCACGGCGCACATGCACGTCGCCTCGGTGATGGTGTTCGAGGGCAAGGCGCCGACGCCGCAGGAGCTGGTGGACCACATCGTGGGGCGGCTGCACCTTGTGCCCCGCTACCGCCAGAAGCTGGCGTACGTCCCCTACGACCAGGGCCGCCCGGTGTGGACGGACGACCCGCACTTCAACCCGCGCTACCACATCCGCCACACGGCGCTGCCGAAGCCGGCGGACGACCAGGCGCTGAAGCAGCTGGCGGGCCGCCTGTTCTCCCAGCGCCTGGACCGCTCGAAGCCGCTGTGGGAGATCTGGCTGGTGGAGAAGATGGCGAACGAACGCTTCGCGCTGATCGCGAAGACCCACCACGCGCTGGTGGACGGGATCTCGGGCGTGGACATCACGACGGTGCTGTTCGACACGGCGCCGGACCCGGTGCCGACCTCGCGCCCGCCGGTCCCCTGGACGGCGAAGCCACTGCCGGGCCGGGCGAAGCTGCTGGGCGAGGCCTTGCGCGAACGCACGACGGTCCCGGCGGAGATGGCGCGCGGCGCCCGCCGGTTGGTGCGCGCCCCGCGCCGCGCGGCGGTGCAGGTGGTGGACGGCCTGCGCAGCATCGGCGCGACGACGATCGCGGGCGTGAAAGCCCCGGCGCCGGACAGCCCCTTCAACGTCGAGATCGGCCCCCACCGCCGCTACACGTTCATCGACGCGGACCTCGAGCAGTTCAAAGCGATCAAGGACTCGCTGGGGGGCACGCTGAACGACGTGGTGCTGGCGACGGTGAGCCTGGGCCTGGGCCGCTACCTGCGCCGCGAGGGCTTTGACACGGACGACCTGGAGCTGAAGGCGATGGTGCCGGTGTCGGTGCGGGCGGACTCGGACCGCGGCGCGCTGGGCAACCAGGTGGCGGCGATGTGGGCGCCGCTGCCGGTGGGGGTGAAGAACCCGGCGGACTGCCTGCGGCAGATCGCACAGGCGATGGAGGACCTGAAGGCCTCGGGCCAGGCGGTGGGCGCGCAGGTGCTGACGAACCTGGCGGGCTTCGCGCCGCCGACGATCCTCAGCCAGGCGGCGCGGCTACAGGCGCGCCAGCGCTTCTTCAACCTGGTGGTGACGAACGTCCCGGGGCCGCAGTTCCCGCTGTACGTGCTGGGGCGGCGCCTGCGGGTGCTCTACCCGGTGGTGCCGCTGGCCCAGCGCCAGGCGCTGGGGATCGCGGTGATGAGCTACGACGGCCACCTGGGCTTCGGCCTGCTGGGCGACTTCGACGCGCTGCCGGAACTGGAGGCGATCGCGGGCGACATGAAATGGGCGATCTCGCAGCTGGGCCGCGCCGCGGGCGTGGGTGCACCGGCAAAACGCGCGGGCACCAAGAAGAAGCCTGCGAAGAAGAAAGCCAAAGCGCCGGCGCCGAGCAAGAGCAAAGCCGGCGCGCGCGCCGCCGGCTGAGAGCGCCGCCGTCGGCTGCCGTCGCGAAGCACGCTGCAGGCGCAGCGCCGGACGGGGCACTCCCACTCTGGCGAGCGATAGCAGCTGTATATACACCCGACCCGCCCGGGGCCGTTGCGGGCCGAGCCTCGCTGCGACGTATATACGATTGCTATCGCCGCCTCGAAAACGGAAGCCCGACCCCCCACGGTTCGCGCCAATGAGATCGTCGGCTCAGCCCGCATGCGCCTAGCCCTTTGCCAGATGAACGCGACGGTCGGCGACATCGCCGGCAACGCGGAGAAGATCCGCGCCGGGCGCGAGCAGGCGCTGGCGGCGGGCGCGGAGCTGGTCCTGTTCCCGGAGCTGGCGCTCACCGGCTACCCCCCGGAGGACCTGCTGCTGCGCGAGCACTTCCTCACGGCGGCGGGCACGACCCTCCGCGAGCTGGCGGCGGAGACGCAGGGGATCGTCGCGGTGGTGGGCTACCCGGAGCGCGCGGAGGACGTCTACAACTCGGCGGCGGTGCTGGCGGAGGGCACGGTGCACGCGGTCTACCGCAAGGTCTACCTGCCGAACTACGGCGTGTTCGACGAGGAGCGCTACTTCCAGGCGGGGCCGGCGGGCGCGGTGATCGACCTGGGCTCCGAGCGCGTGGGGCTGACGGTCTGCGAGGACATCTGGGAGCCGGGGCCGCCGGCGAGCGAGGAGGCGCTGGCGGGGGCGACGCTGATCCTGAACATCTCCGCCTCGCCCTACCACGCGGGCAAGGGCCTTGAGCGGGAGCGGATGTTCTCCCAGCGCGCGCGCGACAACCTGGCCTGCGTGGCGTTCTGCGCGCTGGTGGGCGGGCAGGACGAGCTGGTGTTCGACGGTCATTCCTTCGTGGTGGATCACACGGGCGAGACGATCGCGCGCGCGGCGCAGTTCCGCGAGGACCTCTTGATCTGCGACGTCGACCTGCAGGCTGCGGCGGCGGCGCGGCTGCGCGAGTCGGGTCATCGCGCGAGCACCCGATCGCCGGCGGGAGCCGGCGGGAGCCGGCGGGCGCTCGTGCTGCCGGGGCTCTCCTTCGATGGAGGGGCGGGCGCTGGAGCGCGCCCGCCTGGAGGCGGGATCGCCCCGCTGCTCGAACCGATCGAGGCGGAGATATACGCGGCGCTGACGCTCGGGCTGCGCGACTACGTGGAGAAGAACGGCTTCGGCCACGTGGTGCTGGGGCTCTCGGGCGGGATCGACTCGGCGCTGGTGGCGTGCCTGGCGGTCGACGCGCTGGGGGCGGAGCGGGTCAGCACGGCGATCATGCCCTCGCAGTTCTCCTCCTCGGCGACCCAGGAAGACGCCCGCGCGCTGGCGGCGGCGCTCGGGGCGGATGTCCATGAGCTTGAGATCGAGCCCGTCTTCGAGACCTACGCGCAGACGCTGGGCCCCGCCTTCGAGGGCCGCGAGCACGACCTGACGGAGGAGAACCTGCAGGCGCGGATCCGCGGCAACCTGCTGATGGCGCTCTCGAACAAGTTCGGCTGGCTGGTGCTGACGACGGGGAACAAGTCGGAGATGTCCGTGGGCTACACGACGCTTTACGGAGATCTGGCGGGCGGCTTCGCGGTGATCAAGGACGTCCCGAAGACGCTGGTCTACCGCCTCTGCGCCTGGCGAAACTCAGAGGGCGCCGCCGCCGCAGGCGGCGCCCCATCCCCGATCCCCCCCTCGATCATTGAGCGCGCGCCGACGGCGGAGCTGCGGGCGGACCAGCGCGACGAAGACTCGCTCCCCCCCTACGAGCTGCTGGACCGGATCCTGCACGGCTACGTCGAGCTGCACCTGGGCCGCGAGCAGCTGCTGGCGCAGGGCCTGCCGCGCGAGGAGGTCGAGCGCGCGACGCGGCTGGTGGACCTGGCGGAGTACAAGCGCCGCCAGGCCCCGCCGGGGATCAAGGTGACCGAACGCGCCTTCGGGCGCGACCGGCGGATGCCGATCACGAACCGCTATCGCGGCTAGCCGGTGCGCCGCGCCCGCCTGCCCCTGCTTGCCCTGCTCGCCTGCGCGGCGACGGCGCTGGGCGCCTGCGGCGACACGCTGCAGGACCGCCCGATCTCGCACACGACGCTCGAGAGCCTGATCGTGGCGCCCTACCCCGTCTACTGGCTGGGGGGCTCGTTCCGCGGCATGCAGATAACCCAGGCGACGCACGACCCCGGCGGCGCCTTCACGGTCCAGTACGGCGACTGCGTCGTGGGCGGGCAGAGCGCCTGCTTGACGCCCGTGCGGATCGTGACCTCGCCGGACAACGGCTTCGTGGCGGGCGGCTCGGCCCCGCAGCGCCATGCGCCGCTGCGCGGCGTGCGGGCGACGATCTCCCAGCGCGGGCGCACGGTGGCGCTGGCGACGGGCGGGGTGATCGTGAGCGTCTACGCGGACAGCGCCGGGCTCGCGGCGGCGGCGGCGCGGACGGCGGTGCCGATCAACGACGTGGGCGAACCGGGCGCGGCGCTGCCGGCGGCGCTGCGGGACACGGGCTACGGCTCACAGCCGCTGCCCTCGCAGGTGCCCTCGCCGCTGCGGGCGCTGCGCTAGCCGGGCGGCGCGGCGCCGGCGGGAAAGGGCCGCACGGCGATCGTCATCCGCGTCAGCGCGCAGGTGCGGCCGGCGTCGTCGGCGAAGCGCACGTCCCAGACCCAGGTGGTGCGGCCGCGGTGCAGGCGCGTCGCCTGCGCGTGCACGGTGCCCTCGGTGACGGGTCGCAGGAAGCTGGTGTTGTTCGAAAGGCCCATGGCGGTGTTGCCTTCGGGCATCACGGCGAGCGCCGTGGCGAGCGAGGTCATGGACTCGGCGATCGAGGCGTAGACACCGCCGTGGACGAGCCCCGCGGGCTGCTTCAGCTCCTCGCGAACCTTGACCTGCGCGGTGACCTGCTCGTCGCTGTAGTCGAGCAGTTCGAGGCCGTAGAGCCGGTCGAAGCCCTGCACGGAGGCGGCTACGTGCTCGACAGGCGGCTTCGACATCGCGGCGCCACGATAGCCTACGAAGCCGCCCCGGCCGGGCGCGAAGCGCGGCCTGTGCGGGGCGAAGCGAATATCGAATGAGCCGACTGGACGACCTCCCCCCCGACCAGCGCGCCACGCTCTCGCTGCTGCTCAGGCGCGGCAAGAGCTACGCGGAGGTGGCGGACATGCTCGAGATCGAGGAGCGCGCCGTGCACGACCGCGCGCACGCCGCCCTGGCGGTGCTGGCTGCGAAAGAGGCCCGCGCCCTGAGCGCGGAGCAGCGCGCGGAGCTGGGCGACTACCTGCTGGGCCAGTCCCCCGGCGTGGCGGAGCGCCTCGCGGCCCGCACGCTGCTCGACGGCTCCGAGCCGGCCCGCGCCTGGGCGGGCGCCGTCGCGGGCGAGCTGCGACCGCTGGCGGGCACGGCGCTGCCGGAGATCCCGAACGGCTCGCGCCCCGCCGCGGCCGAGACGCCGCCCCCGACAGCCTCGGAGCCCGCGTCGGCTCCCGCTCGGCGCTCCCCCGGCCCCACCCCCTCCTCCCGCACATCCCCCTCGCGCACCCCCTCATCCCGCGTCGGCGGGGCGCTGCTGCTGGCGGCGCTCGTGGCCGGCGTGGTCGTCGCGGTGGTGCTGCTGACGAGCGGCGGCGGCTCCTCCTCGAACAGCTCCTCGACGGGGTCGTCGTCGGCGGCCGAAACCGGCACGGGCACCCAGAAAGCGCAGGCGAAAGAAGACAAGCGCATCACGCTGACGCCGCCGAACGCCTCCAGCAGATCGGTCGGCGTCGCGGAGGTGCTCTCGGAAGGCAGCCAGTACGCCTTCTACCTCGCCGCCCAGCACGTGCCGCCGACGAAAGGCAAGGGCTTCTTCTACGCGGTCTGGCTCTACAACTCCCCCGGCAGCTACGAGCCGCTGAGCCGCGCCCCCGAAGTCGGCGCGAACGGCAACTTCCAGGGCGGCGCGCTGCTGCCGAAAGACGCCGCGAAGTACCACACGATGATCCTCACCCGCGAGACCGACCCGAAACCCACGAAACCCGGCCCGATCGTCCTGCGCGGCGCGTTCGCGCTGCACTGACCGGCGGCGCCGCCCCGACCGGCGGCCTGACCGCCGCTAGTCGCCGAGCAGCTTCCCGGGGTTCATGATCCCCGCGGGGTCCAGCTCGGACTTGACGGCGCGCAGCGCACGCACGCCGGTCTCCCCCACCTCGGCCTGCATCCAGGGGGCGTGGTCGCGGCCGACCGCGTGGTGGTGGGTGATCGTGCCGCCGTTGCCGGCGATCGCGGCGCTGGCGGCTTCCTTGGCCTCGCGCCACTGCTCGATCTCCTCGCCCTCGCGCTGGCGCGCCAGGAAGGTGAAGTAGAGCGAGGTGCCGGTCTCGTACAGGTGCGAGATGTGGCACATCGCCACGCCCGGCGTGCCGCCCGCGCGCAGCGCCCCCTCGATCGCCTCGGTGACCGCGCGGTGCAGGCGCATCGCGTTCGACCACTGCGTCGCGGTCTCCAGCGTCTCGACCATCACCCCGTGCGTCAGCAGCTCGTCGCGCAGGTAGGGCGCCGCGAAGCGGCCGTGCAGCCAGGCCTCACCGGGCGAGCGCCCCACCGCCAGCCCGCCGTGCTCGCGTACGACCTGAAGGCCCCGCTCGCGCCGGGCCGCGGTCTCCCGCTCGGGGCCCTCCCAGCCCAGGATCGCCAGGCAGCCCCCGGCGTAGCCGCGCGCACGCAGGTAGAGCCGCCCCAGACGGCCCTTCGTGCCGCCGCTGCCCGCCAGCGCCAGCGACATCCGCGTCTCGGCCTCGTCGGAGAGGCGCGCGACGTCCGGCGCCGCGCGCTGCTGGGCCAGCTCGCGCAGCGCCCGCGCACCCGCGGCGAAGTCCGTGAAGAAGACGCCTTCGTAGATTCGCTCCCGCGGCACTGGGCGCACCCGCAGCGACAGCTCCGAGATCACCCCGAACGTGCCCTCCGAGCCGATCGCCAGCTGGCGCAGCGACGGCCCCGCGGCGCTCGCGGGCAGCGGCGGCAGCTCCAGCTCGCCGCTCGGCGTCGACATCCGCAGCCCCGCGATCATCTGCTCGATCCGCCCGTAGCCCGTCGAGGCCTGGCCCGCGCTGCGTGTCGCGGCGCAGCCGCCGAGCGAGACGTACTCGTAGGACTGCGGGTAGTGCCCCAGCGTCAGGCCCTCCTTCGCCAGCAGCCGCTCGAGCGCCGGCGCGCGCATCCCCGCGCCCACCGTCACCGTCCGCGACTCGCGGTCCAGCGACAGCAGTTCCCCCATGCGGCTCGTGTCCAGCGCCAGCACGCCCGCGTGCGAGCCGCGCAGCGGCTCGACCCCGCCGACGACGCTCGTGCCGCCGCCGAACGGGACCACCGCCAGCGAGCTGCGCGCGCACAGCCGTAGTAGCGCCTCAAGCTGCTCGCGGCCGTCCGGCAGCACGACGGCGTCCGGCGCGCCCGCGGGCCTGCCGGCGCGCAGCCGCACCAGGTCCGGATAGCCCTTGCCCGCGGCGTGCTGGACGCGTTCGGCGTGGTCGTCGCGGACGTTCTCCGCCCCCACGACCGCGCGCAGCGCCGCCAGCGTGTCCTCGCTCAGGCGCGAGCGCTCCAGCGCCACGTGCTCCAGCGCCACCGGCGGCCGCGGCGTCTGCGGCAGGCCCACCGCCTCCTCCAGGAACGGCAGCGCGTGCGGCGGCAGGCCCGGCGGCTGCGCCGGGTCGCCCCAGCCCCACCAGCGCATCCTTGGCGGCGCTTCAGACACTGACCCGCTCCAGCCCGTCCAGCGCCTCCTCCAGCGTCCGCCCCGCCGCCCCCTTCACCATGAAGCCCCCGAAGCGCGGGAAGAAGCCCGTCAGCCGCTGGTGCAGCTCGATCGTCACGTCCGTCCCCGCCTCGCCCTGCTCGCGCAGCGAGACGTGCGTGCGCGCCTCGCTCAGCAGCCGCTCGAACGGAGTGCCCTCGAGCTGCTGCTCCCACGTCAGCGAGTGCGACCGCTCGTCGCTGCTGAGCAGCTGGAAGTCCGCGCGGACCAGCTTGCCCTTTTCGGTCCGCATCACCTCCGTGAAGGCGCCGTCCGCGACGTCCTCGACGCGCTCGACGCGGGGCCACCAGCGCGGCAGGTGGTGGGGGTCGCAGACCAGCTCCCACAGGCCCTGCAACGGCGCTGCGATCGTGCGGCTGCGGCTGGCGGTCGGCACGATCCGCGATCCGTCAGGACTCGTAGCTGATCAGCGCGTGCACCGGGCGCGGCCCAAGGCGCGCGCGCCCGTCCAGGAACGCCAGCTCCACCAGGAAGCCGCAGCCGGCCACCTCGCCACCGAGCTGCTCCACCAGCTCGCACAGCGCCACCGCGGTGCCGCCCGTCGCCAGCAGGTCGTCGTGCACCAGCACGCGCGCGCCGTCGCCCAGCGCATCGGTGTGCAGCTCCAGCTGGTTGGCGCCGTACTCCAGCTCATATTCGGCGCTGACCGTCTCGTAGGGCAGCTTGCCGGGCTTGCGCGCCAGCACGAAGCCAGCGCCCAGCTCCAGCGCCAGCGCCGGCCCAAGCAGGAAGCCGCGCGCCTCCGCCGCGATCACCGTGTCGACTTCGAGCGGCCTGGCCAGGTCGGCCAGCCCGCGCACCGCACCCGCCATCCCTTCGGCGTCCGCCATCAGCGGCGTGATGTCCTTGAAGCCGATCCCCGCGCGGGGGAAATCCGGTATCTCGCGGATCAGCGAGCGCAGCTCGGGGCCCGCCGCCGCCATCAGCGCACGATCTTGCGCAGGTCGCGCACGAGCAGCAGGTGCTTCAGGTGCGTCGCCACCGCCGCGAGGTTCTCAAGCGCCTCGACCGCCTCCTTGCGGCGCTCGGGGTTGCGCGAGCGCAGCGCCGGGGCCAGGATCTGCTGCAGCAGGCTCGCCTCGCGGTCGGCGGAGGAGCGGAACACGCGCAGGTTGCGCCCGCCGACGCCGTAGCGCGCCAGCTCCGCCACCGCCGCGATGATCTCGCGCTCGGTCTCGTCGAAGTAGCGCACGCCGCCGCGCAGCTCGCCCTTGACCACGCCGTACTCTTCCAGCTCGCGCACCAGCTTCTCCTCCGCGTGCGTGTCCTCCAACACGTCTTCCAGCGAGTACAGCGCGCCCGTCGCCTCGCGCACGCTGACGCTCGGGCGCAGCGCGCGCATCCCCTCGCGCCCGACGCGGCCCGGGGCCGGCGTCGCCTCGCCCGCCGAGCGGCCCGACGCCAGCTCCTGGCGGATCACCCGCAGCGGCAGGAACTCGTCGCGCTGCATCCGCAGGATCGTCCGCAGCCGCGCCACGTCCGCCTGCCCGTAGAGGCGGTAGCCGCCCGGCGTGCGCCGCGGCGTCAGGAGCTTCTGGTCCTCCAGGTAGCGGATCTTCGAGATCGAGATGTCGGGGAACTCCTGCGCCAGCGCCTTGCAGACCGCGCCGATCGTCAGCGACTTCGGGCGCCCGCCGCCGTCCTGCTCGCCGGTTCCGTCCTGCTCGCGCGCGGCGTTCGCCTCGCGCTCGAGCTCCTCCACGTCCACCTGGGGGGCACGCGCGGCCATCAGCGCACGTGGAACGTCAGCTTGTACTTGCCGATCTGCACCTCATCGCCCTCCTCAAGGCGCTGGGACTCGATCCGCGAGCGGTTCACGTAGGTCCCGTTCAGCGAGCCCATGTCGTCCAGGAACCACTGGTCGCCGCGGCGGATCAGCAGCGCGTGGTCGCGCGAGACCGTCACGTCGTCCAGGAACACCCCCGCGTCGGGGCGCCGGCCGATGCTCGTGCGCTCGCGGTCCACCGCGAAGCTCTCGCCCACGCGCCCGCCGCCCGCGCGGATCACCAGCGCCGGTCCGCGCGCGGTGACGTCCTCGATCTCGACCGGGACCAGCTCGCCGTCGTCGTCGATCCGGTAGGTCGCCGTGACCGGCTCGCCCGCCTGCTGGGCGCGCTCCAGCAGCGCGCCGCAGCGCTGGCAGTAGTTGGCCCCCTCGGCGTTGAGGAAGCCGCACTCGGTGCAGTGCAGGGCCATCGCCGCAGACCGGGCGCTAGGAAGCGCCGTCCTGCGTGCCGGGCTCGGGCTGGCGCGCCGCGAGGATGTCGGTCAGCTGCTGCACGTCCTCGCCCGTGATCAGCACCTCGCCGCCGTCGTGCTTCTTGCGCAGGCGGTTCACCAGCTCGGCGCGCAGGATGTCGATCTTGCCGTGCAGGATGCGCCGCTTGTAGGAGACCTCGGTCTCTTCCTCGGTCAGCTGGCGGATCACGTCTTTCAGTTCGACGTCCGTGAGCGAGCCAAGATCGGGAAACGTCTCGTCCATCGTCTCTCCTCGTGCGGGCTTGGACGGGCCCGCACGAACGCTTCCGTGTGGCCCGCAGGAGCGCGGAGTATAGACCAAACGGTCAGGCTGAGCTTGAGGCTGGCGGCGGCGTTGCACGAGCCTGCCGCAGGCCGCTTCGCACGTACAGGAAAGTCGCGTAGAGGGCCAGCGCCATGCCCACGTAGAGCATCACTTCGCCGGCGTCTTCCAGGCCCACCATCGCGAAGAAGAACGAGCCCATCACCGGCGCCACCGCCAGCCGCCCGGGCCAGTTGATGCGCAGCTCCACGCCGCGGCGCAGCCCGAAGCGCCCCAGCGCCAGCATCGCCAGCTCGCGCGCCGCCAGCACCGCCAGCGCCCAGCGCGGCAACAGGTCGAAGCGCCAGCAGACCACCGCGCCCGAGACGACCAGCAGGCGGTCGGTGACCGGGTCCATCAGCGCCCCGAGCCGGCTGTACTGGCGCGTGATCCGCGCCGCGATCCCGTCGGCGTAGTCGCCCCAGCCGATCACCGCGAACAGCGTCGCCGCCAGCGCGTCGTTGCCGTCGCGGCTCGACAGCGCCACGACGAGGAAGACGGGCATCAGCGCCAGCCGCGCGAAGCCGATCGCGTTCGGGATCGTCCAGGGGTTCAGCGGGCTGCCGCTCTGCGTCGCCGCCGGCGCCGGCCCCGAGCGGTCCAGGCCCGACAGGCGCCGGAACGTCAGCCGCCGCCGCTCGATCGGCGCCTGCCCGCCGCCCCCTACGGGAGGCTGCGCCACAACTCGTCCACCGCGCTCAGCAGCGCCTGCGGCTCGGCCGCCAGCGCCAGCCCCGGGGCGTCCTTGCGCCCGCGGCGCAGCTGCACCTCGATCTCGCCGGACTCGAGCGAGCGCCGGCCCACCGTCAGGCGCAGCGGGCAGCCCAGCAGCTCGGCGTCCGCGAACTTCTCCCCCGGGCCGGCGTCGCGCTCGTCGTAGATCACCTCGACGCCGCCGTGGCGCAGCGTGTCGTAGACCCCGTCGGCCGCCTCGCGCTCCGCGGTGCCGGGGTTGCCCAGCGCCACCAGGTGCACCGCGAACGGGGCCAGCGCCCGCGGCCAGGAGATGCCGTGCTCGTCGGAGAACTGCTCCACCGCCGCGGCGACGATGCGGGCGGGGCCGATCCCGTAGGAGCCCATCCAGATCGGGCGCTCGGCGCCGGTCTCGTCCAGATAGTGGGCGCCCAGCGGCTCGGAGTAGCGCGTGCCGAGCTTGAAGATGTTGCCGATCTCGATCGCGGGCTCCAGGCGCAGCGGCTGCCCGTCCAGCGTCCAGCTCTCGCCCTCGTGGCCCACGCGCGGGTCGTTCTTCGCGACCTCGACGTTCGCGGCGTAGCCATCGGCCAGCACGATCTGATCCTCGCCCGCGGCGCAGGGCGCCATGTACTCGTGCGCCCCCAGCCCGCCCATCATCCCCACGTCGGACTCGACGCGGTAGAAGCGCAGGCCGGTGCGGGCCATGATCTGGTCGTAGGCGTCGACGTGCAGGGCGTAGCGCTCTTCCAGGCCCGCCTGGTCGCGGTCGAAGGTGTAGGAGTCCTTCATCACGAACTCGCGCGTGCGCAGAACGCCCGCGCGCGGGCGCGGCTCGTCGCGCTCCTTGACCTGGAAGTGGTAGAGGATCAGCGGCAGGTCGCGGTAGGAGCGCACGACCTGGGCGACGTGGAAGGTGACCGCCTCCTCGTGGGTCATCGCCAGCACCAGCTCGGCGTCTTTGCGGTCGCGCAGCTTGAACAGCTCCTCGATCTCGATCCGGCCCGTCTTGCGCCAGGGGTCCGCGGGCTGGAGCACCGGCATCAGCAGCTCCTGGCCGCCGATCGCGTCCATCTCCGCGCGCACGATCGCCACGACGCGCTGGTGCACGCGCCAGCCCGCCGGCAGCCACGTCCAGATCCCGGTGCCCATCTGGCGGATCAGCCCCGCCCGCACCATCAGCTTGTGCGAGATCGCCTCGGCTTCCGCGGGCGGCTGCTTCTCGGTCGGCAGGAGGTATGAGGACAGGCGCGTCATCGCTCGCGGAGCGACGAGCGTATACGGACTCGCCGCGCAGCGCGCTCCCGCGGCTACTCGCCCAGCAGCGCCGACTCGATCTCGCGCAGCCGCTCGGTGTCGCCGCGGATGCCGGCGATCGCGTCGTTGTAGAGAAACGCCTCCGCGAGCCGCACGATCGCGTAGGCCAGCACGCCCGGGTCGACCTTCGGCGAGTAGCCGCCCGCCTGCACCTCCGCCTCGATCATCGCCCGCACCGTCGCGACCATCCGCGGCTGCACCAGGCCGCCGCTGGAGGTGAGGATCCGCAGCGCGCGCTCCTGCTCCTGCGCGAGCAGCACGCGCATCCCCTCCGTCGCCGCCAGCTCGCGGTTGAAGGCGTCAAACGTCTCCAGCAGCGCGCGCGGCCCGCCGCCCGGCGTTCGCGCCCTGATGTCCAGCAGGCGCCGCTCGCCCAGCGAGGCCAGCACCTCGCCCAGCAGCGCCTCGCGCGTCTGAAACCAGCGGTGCATCGTCGCCCGCGCGAGCCCCAGCTCGCGCGCGATTGCCTGCACGTCGATGCGCTCGCCCTCCAGAAAGCGCCTCGTCGCCAGCGCCAGCGCCGCCTCGCGCGTGGCCGCCGCGGGACGCCCCGGACGGCCGGTCGCCACACCCATCATCGCTTGAGGTTATCCCGCAGGCCTCTGATAGAACAGCGAGGAACCGACCGAACTTCAAGGAGCCCCCGACATGGCCTATTCCGTACCGCCGCTTCCCTACGCATACGACGCGCTCGAGCCGCACATCGACAAGGCGACGATGGAATTCCACCACGACAAGCACCACCAGGCTTACGTGGACAAGGCCAACGCCGCGCTGGAGGGCACCGAGTGGGCCGACAAGCCCGTCGAGGAGGTGCTGAAGAACCTCGACGGCCTCGGCGACAAGAAAGGCCCCGTGAAAAACAACGCCGGCGGCCACTACAACCACTCCCTGTTCTGGGAGAGCATGAGCCCCGACGGCGGCGGCGAGCCCTCAGGCGCGCTGGCAGATGCGATCAACTCCGCGTTCGGGTCGTTCTCGGACTTCCAGGCCAAGCTCAAGGAAACCGGCATCAACCAGTTCGGCTCCGGCTGGTCCTGGCTCGTGCACGACGGCTCCGGCCTCGCGATCGTCGGCAGCGCCAACCAGGACTCCCCGATCTCCAGCGGCCAGACGCCGCTGCTCGGCGTCGACGTCTGGGAGCACGCCTACTACCTGAAGTACCAGAACAAGCGCCCCGACTACATCGACGCGTGGTGGAACGTCGTCAACTGGGAGAAGGTCGCCGAGCGCTTCTCCGCGGCCGGCTGACGCCGCTGCAGGGGCCGGCCGTCCGGACCGGCCCCTCTGGTCGGCAGCGCCGAAGCCGGTGGCTCAGCCGACGACTTCGGTGATGAACCGTTCGTGTGAGGAGCTTTCCGCTTCCTGCACGAGGACCTTCAGGCTGAGCGCGCGGATCGGGGCGCACGCTCCGAAGCTCGCGCGCTTTTCCAGCGGAGCCGGGACCGTCACTTCGGAGTCCGTGTCCGGCGAGCTGGGCATCGTGATGTTCTTCGGAACGGCATAGACGCACCACGGTTCGAAGAACACGTGGATCGCGCTCTTCACCGTCATCGCGGCCCCTTCTTCCATGGGCTTCAGCGTGAAGCCGGAGATCGACCCGGCGATTTTCGAGCCCGAGCACCCGAGGTCTTCGGCGCTCGAAGCGAGCGAGAGCTTGTCGGTCGGCTTGCCGTTCGTCGCCAGCGTCCCTTTTTGCAAGACGTCGAGACAGCCTCCTTCGAACTCCATCGAGACGGTCACCCCCGTTCCCGGCGCCGCGCGTTCGAACGGGATGCCGCCCTTCAGCCAGAGCACCGGCTTCGCCGCCGACGCGCCGGCCGCCTGCACGCCGAGCGCGAGTACGAGCAGAGCGCATCCTGCGATCACCCTTGACCTCATGTCATCCCCCCAGTTGTTGTTGGCTGGGCGAACGATTCGCCCACGTCGACCGATCATACGCCCGCGGGAACCGGCGGCAGTCGTCGTGTCGCTCCCGGGGCTCGGCTCAGCCGCGGCTGAAGCGGCGGCCCGCCACCGGCGAGACCGTCTCGTCCATGCCGGCGCCGTTCGCGCCGTTCGTCCCGGCGCCCGCACCCGCGGGCTCCATCTCCGATGACGGCGCCAGCATCGAGTCCAGCACCTCCGCCGCGCTCGCGTCGTTCTCCGCCGCCGCGGCTTCCAGCGCCGCGATCCGCTCCGGCGTCATCGCCGTGGTGTCCTCGTTCTGCTCCAGCCACTCGCGCGCCTCCGCGGCCGCGGTCTCGTCGCGCTGGACCGTCTTGCCCGCCGCGTAGTAGCGGTCGATCTCCTTGAACAGCTCCTCCACCAGCTGCTCGGTCGGGACCTTCTTCAGCGGCTCGCCCTTGCTGTAGATCATGCCCATGTCTTTCGCGCCCGTGATCCCGAAGTCGGCATGGCGCGCCTCGCCGATCCCGTTCACCGCGCAGCCCAGCACCGAGACCTCGATCGGGTCCTCGTAGGCTTCCAGGCGCTGCTCCACTTCCATCACCACGCGGTCCATGTCGAACTGCAGGCGCCCGCAGGTCGGGCACGCGATCAGGTCCGGGCCGCGCTGGCGCAGCTTCAGCGCCTTCAGGATCTCCCAGGCGACCTTCACCTCCTCCTCGGCGTGGAACGTCGAGAGCGAGATCCGGATCGTGTCGCCGATCCCGTCCGCCAGCAGCGTGCCCAGGCCCACCGCCGACTTCAGCGAGCCCGACCACTTCGTGCCCGCCTCCGTCACGCCCAGGTGCAGCGGGTAGGGAATCCGCTCCGACAGCAGCCGGTTCGAGGCGATTGTGTTCGGCACCGACGTCGACTTCATCGAGACCTTGAAGTTCTCGAACTGCAGGCGCTCCATCAGCTCGACCGTCTCGGTCGCCGCCGTCACCAGCGCCTCCACCGGGTTCTCGTACTCCAGCTCGCGCAGGTGCTTCGGCAGCGAACCCGAGTTCACGCCCACCCGCAGCGGCGTGCCGCGCTGCTTCGCCAGCGCGATCACCTCCGCCACCTTCTCCGGCCCGCCGATGTTGCCGGGGTTCAGGCGCACGCAGTGCGCCCCCGCTTCGATCGCCTTCAGCGCCAGCGTGTGGTTGAAGTGGATGTCCGCGATGATCGGGATCGGGGAGTCCGCCACGATCGTCTTCAGCGCCTCGGCGTCCTGCTCGCGCGGGACCGCCACGCGCACGATGTCCGCCCCCGCCTCCGCGACCGTGCGGATCTGCTCCATCGTCGCCGCCAGGTTCGCCGTCTCGGTCTTCGTCATCGTCTGCACCGCAACGGGCGCCCCGCCCCCGATCGGGACCGGGCCCACGTGTATCTGACGCCGCGAAGCCATGTTCCCCATTGTACGGACGGGCCTTGCGCAACCGTGAAAGCCCTGTAAATGGGCGCCTCGACGGTCAATACGCTGCTGCCATGACAGAGAACGTCTACGCCACCGCGCGCGGGCCGCTCGCACGGCTGGCCTCTCCCCTCGCCGCCCGCGCCCGCGCCCGCCGCCACGCCCAGTTCTTCGCGCTCACGCGCCTGGCCCCCGGCGCGCGCGTGCTGGACCTCGGCTGCGGGCGGATCGGGCTGCGCGCACAGGAGCCGCAGCTCGACATCACCGGCGTCGACGTCCAGCCGCGCCCCGAGTACCCCGGCCCCTTCGTGCAGGCCGATGCCGCGGAGGGCCTGCCCTTCGCCGACCGCGAGTTCGACCTCGTCTACTGCTCGAGCGTCGTCGAGCACGTGCCCCCCGCCCGCCGCGAGGCCTTCGCCGCCGAGCTGCGCCGCGTCGGCCGCGGCTTCTACGTGCAGACCCCCGCCTTCTCCTTCCCCGTCGAGCCGCACGCGCTGCTGCCCTTCGCGCACTGGCTCCCCGCCGGGCCGCGCAGGCACTACTGGCGGCTCGGCGCCGCCGGGAGCTGGGAGGAGATCTCGCTGCTGCGCCGCCGCGAGGTCGAAGTGCTGTTCGGCATGCCCGCCCGCCCCGAGCGCTTCTGCGGGCTCGTCAAGAGCTGGGTCTGCGTGCGCGCCGTTCCCTAGCCGCCCAGGCGGCCGATGTCGTTGCTGACGCCGTTGATCACCAGGAACGCCAGCAGCAGGATCCCCACCGTGCTGTAGCGGTACATCGCCGCCAGCGAGATCCGCCTGCCGCGCAGCTTCTCGCCCAGCGACCAGACGATGTGCCCGCCGTCCAGCGGCAGGAACGGGAACAGGTTGATCACCGCCAGCACCAGCGAGATGTAGCCCAGGAACACCAGCGCCACCCCGGGACCCGCCACCACCGTTTCGTGCGCCGTCTTCGTGATCCCCACGATGCTGCTCACTTCGTGGCGCGTCTTCGAGCTCGTCAGCGCTTTGAAGAAGCCCGTCAGCGTGCCCGTCGTCGCATGCCACATCACCGAGACCGCGCTGCTCGCCGCCTGCGCGGCGCCGAAGTCCTTCGCCACCACGCCGAATTGCACGCCGATCAGCATCCGCCCGCTCGCCTTGCTGTAGCGCGGATAGAGCGTCACGTGCAGGGTCCTGCCGTCGCGCAGCACCGTCAGCACCGCCGGCGTGCTCGCGCGGCAGCCGTCCGTCGCCACGCCCGCGCAGCGGTGCGCGTCGATCCGCGTGCGCGTCGCTTCGCCCGAGATCCGCGCGCCGTCCACCGCCAGGATGCGATCGCCCTCGCGCAGCGCGCCCGCCGCCGGCTCGCCCCGCTCGATCGCCTGCACCTGCGAGCTCGCCTGGATCGCTTCCGTCGCCGGGTCCAGTTTGTAGAGCGCCGTCGAGCCCGTGAGGCTGCCCGACATCAGGATCGCCCAGAACAGCACGAACGCGATCACGAGGTTCACCCCCGGACCCGCCGCGATCACCGCGATCCGCTTCCACGGCGCCAGCATCGAGTAGCCGTGGACCGCCACCCGCAGGTCCACCCCCCGCAGCTCCTCCGGGCTCATCCCCGTGATCTTCACGTAGCCCCCCGCCGGGATCGCGCCCAGCGCGTACTCCGTTTCGCCCAGTTTGAAGCGCGCCAGCGTCGGCGGGAAGAACAGCGAGAAGCGCTCCACCCGCATGCCCACCAGCTTCGCCACCGTGAAGTGCCCCAGCTCGTGCAGCACCACCAGCAGCACGATGCCCAGGATCGTCAGGATCCAGCTCATTCAGAGCCAGTTTCGCAGGCGCCCGCCCCGGACCCGGCAGTTCGCGCCGGCACGCGCCGCCCGGCAGTCATATCGGCGGAGCGTCAGCGGAGCCTCATCGAAAATCAGGACAGCGCCACCACGAGGCCCGAGGCCAGCTCACGCGCCCGGCGGTCCGCTTCGTACAGCGACTCGAACGCCCGCACCGGCTCCGAGCCGAGCTCCGTCAGCGTCTGCTCGATCACCTCCGCGATCCCCAGGAACGGCAGCCGTCCCTCCAGGAACGCGTACACCGCCACCTCGTTCGCCGCGTTCAGCACGCACGGCGCCGTTCCGCCGGCGCTCGCCGCCTCGCGCGCCAGCCGCAGGCAGGGGAAGGCGTCGAGGTCCACCGCCTCGAACGTCAGCTCTCCGATCGCCGCCAGGTCCAGCGGCTCCAGGCCCAGGTCAACGCTCTCGCCCGCGTGGAGCGCGTAGGAGATCGCGATCCGCATGTCGCGCGGTCCCATGTGCGCCAGCATCGCGCCGTCCGCCAGCCCGATCAGCCCGTGGATCAGCGACTGCGGGTGCACCACCACGTCGATCCGCTCGTACGGCGTCCCGAACAGGTGGTGGGCCTCCATCAGCTCAAGGCCCTTGTTCATCAGCGTTGCCGAGTCGATCGTGATCTTGCCCCCCATCGCCCAGGTCGGGTGCGCCAGCGCCTGCTCCACCGTCACCTCCGAGAGATCCGCGCGCGTGCAACCGCGGAACGGGCCGCCGCTCGCCGTGATCGTCAGCCGCTCCACCGAGCCCGGCGGCTGGCCCGCGATCAGCTGGTGCAGCGCCGTGTGCTCGGAGTCCACCGGCACCAGCCGCGCGTTCGTCGCCTCCGCCAGCGCCGTCACCAGCTCGCCCCCCACCACCAGCGACTCCTTGTTCGCCAGCGCCAGGTCGATCCCCTCGCCCAGCGTCGCCACCGTCGGGCCGAGCCCCGCCGAGCCCACCAGCGCGTTCAGCACCAGGTCCGCGCCCGATTCCACCACCAGGCTCACCAGGCCCTCCGCGCCCGCCAGCACGCGGCCGCCCGTCCACGCCTCCGCCGCCCGCGCCGCCGCGTCCACGTCCGCCAGCGCCACCCGCGTCACATCGTGCGCCCGCGCCTGCGCCAGCAGCTCCTCCCAGGAGCCCTGCGCCGACAGCCCCACCACTTCCAGCTCCGGCTCGCGCGCGCACACGTCCAGCGCCTGCGTGCCGATCGAGCCTGTCGAGCCCAGGATCAGGATGCGCTTCGGCTCGCTCACCCCGCCGACGCTACAGCAAGCGCCGCCTGAAGCGTCGCTGTGCAGTCGATGCCCACGACGCGAAAGCGCCCGCGCGGGCGGCCGGCCACGGAGGGAGCCGGCCGCGCTCGCGCGGGCGCTGTTGCCGCTGCGTTCGCTAGCTCATCCGCGGGTCCACGTACAGACCCGAGAGGTGGTAGTCGCCCCGCGACAGGTTCGCGAACACGAAGCGCACTTCGCGCGTGCCTTCTTCGCTGCCGCCCAGCTGCGGCTTCACGTTGAACTGGTTCGACAGTTCCCAGCCCGCGTTCTTCTTCGCCGTCAGCTGGCCCACCGGCAGGCCCAGGGGAACGCCGAGCGACAGGCCGCTCACCGGTTTCGCGTTCGCGTAGAACACGCCCACCGTCACGCCGCCGCCTTGGCCTTCGGCGTTTTCGATGTACGCGCGCGCCGTCGGGTACTGCAGCGTCACGCACACCGGGGGGCTGATCGCGATCGAACCCGTCGGCATGTCCAGCACGCCGCCCGTGCTGCCGTCCGGACGCGTCGCTTCCGCGATCTGGGCGCCGTTTTTCAGGTCCCAGCCTTCTTCGGGCCCGTTGAATTCACTGCCTTCCACCAGCGTGTAGTAGTTGTCGTCCTTCAGCGCTTCGAACGGCTGCGCGAACGTCTGGCCCGGGCAGACCGCGAGTTCCTTGTTCATCTTCGCCGAAGCGGGGTTCACTTCCGGCCCGGGGCCCCTCGTCGCGGGGACGGGGGCCGCCGCGGGTGCCGGCGCCGCCACCGGTGCGGCGGGCGCCGCGAGCGCGGGCGCCGCCGCGAACGCCGTGAGTCCTGCACAGACGCCTGCCAGGCAGACGAGCTTCCCTGCGAATCCCTTCTTGTTCACTGCCGTGGTGCGAGACGAAGACATTTCATCCTCCGTGACGTGCCACTGGCGACCGAGCTATCTCAATCCTTGAGACCTCTGGCTTTGCGTCCCCGCCTCACGACGGGTTTGCCTTTTTCAGTTGCGGTTGTTTATTGCTTGCACAGCACTATCGGGACGACGCGGCTGCCCCTTAAGGACGACGGACGTGTGTTCGAGTTGACAGCCCGATCCGCCCCGTTGGCGGGCAGGGCGTAGCGCCGACGTCGAAGGAGCCGAGGCCGCGAGCATCCCACCTGGCCAGTCGTCCTCTTCGGGCAAAGTTGTCTAATGGTCAACCCCCGGCGCGGGCGATACGACCGCGACGCATGTCCCACACCGCGATCGAATCGGCCAACCGCAGCCGCGACTACTACGCCCGGCGTGCCCGGCGCATGGACCGCGTGCACGTCCGCGGCGCGCTGCTCGTCGGCGGCGCCTACCTGCTGGCCGCCGGAGCCCTCGCCCTCGCCGCCGGGGTCGGGCGCGTATCCGTCGGCACCGCGCTGCTCTACGTGCTGGCAATCGCCGTCGCCGGAAACTTCCGCTTCGACGTCGGCGCCGGCTTCACCGTGCCCACCCAGGCCGTGTTCGTACCGATGCTCTTCGCCCTCCCCGCCGCCGTCGTGCCGCTGCTCGTGCCCGCCGGCCTCGCGCTCGGGATGGCGCCGCAGATCGCCCGTCGCGAGCTGACCCCCGACTGGCTGCTCACCGCGCTCGCCAACAGCTGGTTCGCCGTCGGCCCCGCGCTCGTGCTCGTGCTGTTCCACACGCACGAGCCCAACAGCCGCTGGGGGGTGCTGCTGCTCGCGCTGCTCGCCCAGTTCACCTGCGACTTCCTCGCCAGCGCCGTGCGCGAGCGCCTCTACCGCGGCCCCGGCGTCCGCGAGCTACTCGCCGAGTACCGCTCCGTCTACGCGATCGATCTCGCCCTCTCCGCGCTGGGCCTGCTCGTCGCCGACGCCGCCATCGTCGCCCACGACCAGCTCGCCGTGCTACTGATCGCGCCGCTGTTCGCGATGCTGCGGCTGTTCTCGCGCGAGCGCCACGAGCGCCTGCGCCAGCTCGCCGAGCTCGGCGACGCCTACCAGGGCACGGCGCTGATGCTCGGCGACGTCGTCGAGGCCGACGACGCATACACCGGCGAGCACTGCAAGGGCGTCGTCGCCCTCTCGCTCGCCGTCGCCGCCGAGCTCGGGCTCGACCCCGACCGAACCCGCAACGTCGAGTTCGGCGCGCTGCTGCACGACGTCGGCAAGCTCTCCGTGCCGAACGAGATCATCAACAAGCCCGGCCCGCTCGACGACGAGGAGTGGGAGATCATCAAGCGCCACACGATCGAGGGCCAGCGGATGCTCGAGCGGATCGGCGGCTTCATGAGCCACATCGGGCTGATCGTGCGCGGCTCGCACGAGCGCTGGGACGGGGGCGGGTATCCCGACGGGCTCGTCGGGGAGCAGATCCCCCTCGAGTCACGGATCGTCGCCGCCTGCGACGCCTTCAACGCCATGACCACCACGCGCTCCTACCGGCGGGCCATGGCGCCCGAGGACGCCCGCGCCGAGCTGCTGCGCTGCGCCGGCTCGCACTTCGATCCCGGGGTCGTGCGCGCGCTGCTCGCCGTCGTCGCGCGCGAGGAGCCTCAGGGTGCAGCGATCGATGCGGCGGTCGAGGAGCCTCGCTTCGCCCCCGACGAGGCGTCGGCGCCGGCGCGCGCCGCCTACGTATAGGCCGCCCAGACGTAGTAGCCCACCACCGCCGCGAACAGCACCGCGTCCAGCCGGTCGAGCGCCCCTCCGTGCGCCCCGAACAGCCCACCCGAGTCCTTCGTCCGCGCTTCGCGCTTCACGAACGACTCGAACAGGTCGCCGATCGGGGCCACAAGCGCAACCGCGACGCCGAGCACGATCGCGTGCGTGCCCGGCAGCCATTCCTGGTAGCGCCCCGCGATCCAGACGCCCAGCACCGTGCAGAGCATCCCGATCAAAAGGCCCTCCACCGTCTTGTTCGGCGAGACCGTCGGCGCCAGCGGCCGCCGGCCGAACAGCCGGCCGCCGAAGTAGGCGCCGGTGTCGCCCAGGAACGTCCCCACCAGCACATCGATCACGATCCCCAGGCCGTGCGGCAGCCCGCGCAGCAGCACCGCGTGCGCGAGCCCCAGCCCGATCCAGTAGATCCCCAGCAGCGTCACCGACAGCCCGCCGACGCTCGGGTGGGGCTGCAGCAGCGTCAGCCCGAACAGCAGCGGCAGCGCCGCCGCCAGCACCAGCAGCACCTGGAACTGGTCGCCGTAGTTCGCCGCGAGCAGGAGGCCCGCCAGCGCGATGAAGCCCGCCAGGCGCACGGGGTGCGCCCGCGCGAACATCCCGTACAGCTCGTGCAGGCAGAAGCAGCCCAGCACGAACAGGCCGAACGTGAAGATCGCGCCACCCTCGATCACCAGGAACAGCGCCACGGCGATCGCCGGGATCGCCGCCAGCACACGGGCGCTGACGTCCGAGCGCTGGGATGCCTCGCCGTCCTTCACCGGCCGCCGGCGCACGAGCGGGCCACCCGGCCGGCGCAGGCCGCCGCCGCGAGCGGGCCGCCTGCGCCCGCGCCCGCTGCGTCCCGCGGGGGTGCTCGCCCCGCCGCTAGAGGAGGCCATCGGCCCCACCACCCGCCATCAGGCCCACCGCGCGGCCTTCACCGCGCCCCGAAGCGCCGCCGGCGCCGGGAGAACTCAGCCAGCGAGTCCGCGAGCGCCTCGCGCGAGAAGTCGGGCCACAGCTCCTCGCGGAAGATCAGCTCCGAGTAGGCGGACTGCCACAGCAGGTAGTTCGACAGCCGCTGCTCGCCGCTGGTGCGGATGATCAGGTCGGGGTCGTGCATCTCCGGCGCGTACAGGCACGCGCGGAAGTCCTCCTCGGTGCCGCCCTGAAAGCGCGCCGCGGCATCCATGATCTCGGCGCGCCCCCCGTAGTTGAAGGCGACGAACAGCGTGATCCGCTCGTTCTGCGCCGTCAGGTCTTCCGCCCAGCGCATCCGCTCCACGAGCTGCTCGGAGATCCCGTCGCGGCGCCCGACGAAGCGCATCCGCACCTGCTCCTCGTGCAGCTCCGGCGTCTCGCCCGCGATCCGTGCCGAGAACATCTCGAACAGCCCCGAGACCTCCTCCGCGGGGCGCGACCAGTTCTCGGTCGAGAACGAGTACACCGTCAGCTCCTTGACGCCGAACTCCGCGGCGTCGCGCAGCCGTGCCTTGACGGTGTCGGCCCCGGCGCGGTGCCCCTCGTTCACGGGGACTCCGCGCTGGCGCGCCCAGCGGCCGTTGCCGTCGGTGATGATCGCGATGTAGCGCGCCGAAGGCAGCGCCTCCTCCTGCTGCTGCGAGGACGGCTCGCCCGCCGGTCGCCCGGCTCGCAGATCGGTGGCCGACGCCGGATGCTCGGCGGCCGCCATCAGACTTCGAGGATCTCTTTTTCCTTGGCCTTCAGGACCTCGTCGAGGTCGCTGACGCGGCTGTCGGTCAGCTTCTGCAGCTCGACCTCCGCGCGGTGCTCGTCGTCGGAGGAGGCCTCGCCCTCGGCCTTCAGCTCGCGCAGCTGCTGCATCGTGTCGCGGCGCACGTTGCGAATCGCCACGCGCCCCTCCTCGGCGAGGTTGCGCACGACCTTCACCAGGTCCTTGCGCCGCTCCTCGGTCAGTTCCGGGACCGCCAGGCGCACGACGTTGCCGTCGTTGGAAGGGTTCAGGCCGACATCCGACTCGTTGATCGCCTTCTCGATCGCCTTGATCGAGGACTTGTCGTAGGGCTGCACCGTCAGCAGGCGCGCTTCCGGCGCCGAGATCGTCGCCAGCTGGTTCAGCGGCGTCATCGCGCCGTAGTAATCGACCACGATACGGTCCAGCAGCGCCGGGCTCGCGCGGCCCGTGCGCACCGTCGAGAACTCGTGCTGTGCCGACTCCGCGGACTTGTGCATGCGCTCGCGCGCGTCCTCCAGCAGTTCGTCGATCATGCCCTCAGCTGCCATCGGCCTCTCCTTCGGGTGTCGCCACCAGCGTTCCCACGCGCTCGCCGGAGATTATCCTCGCCAGCGCGGTGTCGTCGTCCATGTTGAAGACGTTCAGCGGCATGTGGTTCTCCATGCAGAGCGCCAGTGCCGTCGAGTCCATCACCCGCAGGCGCCGCTCCAGCGCCTCCATGTGCGTGATCTGCGGGATGAACTCCGCCCCCGGATCGATGGCCGGATCGGCGGTGTAGACGCCCTCCACCCCGTTCTTCGCCATCAGGATGATCTCCGCGTGGATCTCCGCCGCGCGCAGCGCCGCGGCGGTGTCGGTCGTGAAGAACGGGTTGCCGGTGCCCGCCGCGAAGATCACCACCCGCCCCTTCTCCAGATGGCGCATCGCGCGGCGGCGGATGTAGGGCTCGGCGACCTCCGAGACGCCCAGCGCCGAGAGCACGCGCGTGTCGGTGTCGACCTTCTCGAGCGCGTCCTGCAACGGGAGCGCGTTCAGCACCGTCGCCAGCATCCCCATGTAGTCGGCGGTCGCGCGGTCCATCCCCGCCGCGGCGCCCTGCATCCCGCGGTAGATGTTGCCGGCGCCGCACACGATCGCCACCTCGACCCCCTGGTGGCGGACCTCGGAGACCTGTTTCGCGACCGCGGCCAGGCGCTCGGGGTCGGTGCCGTACTCCAGCGACCCCATCAACGCCTCGCCCGAGAGCTTCAGCAGGATCCGTTTGAAGGCAGGGGCCTCGGCCATTCGGGGCAAGCCTACTCAGTCGCGGCGCGCGGAGCCGAGCGCAGTCGGAGTGGTTGTCGAATTGCGCTTGCCGATAGCAATTGTCCATACACGAGCCGTCGCGGACCGTTCGCCGAGCGCCTGGCGTGGCCGCCTGTATATACAACTGCTATCGGCGACGCGAAAACGACTCCCCGAACTGTCGCCTTTAGGTTCGGGGAGCGGCGGGGCGAGTGCGGCACAAGGGACGGGGCGCAGCGCAGCGGAGCGGGCTACTGCCCGATGGCGAAGCGCACGAACCGCCGAATCACGACGTTCTCGCCGGTCGTGGCGGTCAACTCGTCGCGCAGCTGCTGCACGGTCTTGCCGTCGAACTTCGGGTTGTGCATCTCCTGCTCGAGCAGCACGATCGTCTCGTACCAGGAGTCGAGCTTGCCGGAGACGATTTTCTCCCGCACGTTCTCGGGCTTGTCGGCGGCTTCCTGCTCGTAGATCTTCGCCTCCGACTCGCGCACGTCCTCGGGCACGTCCTCGCGGCTGACGTACTTGACCGTCGGCGTCGCGGCGATCTGGAGCGCGACGTCGCGGGCGAACTGGACGAAGTCGTCGTTCGTCGCGACGAAGTCGGTGTTGCAGTCGACCTCGATCAGCACGCCGACCTTGGCGCCGGCGTGGATGTAGGACTGGACCGTTCCCTCCGTCGCCTGGCGTTCGCCGAGATCCTGGATCTTCTTGCCCTGCTTCAGGCGCAGGATCTCGATCGCCTTGTCCATGTCGCCCTCGGCCTCGGTGAGGGCTTTCTTGCAGTCCATCATCCCGGCGCTCGTGCGCTCGCGCAGCGCCTTCACGTCCTTCGCGGAAATCTCAACGGTGCTCATTGCTGCTGTGCCTCCTCGGCCGGCTGCTCGGCCGGCGCGTTCTCGTCAGTTGTCTGCGGAGCCGCGGGCGCAGGCGCCGGGGCCGGCGCCTCGGCCTGGCTCTCGGCCGCGGTCTCGGGCGCCGCGGAGGTGGGCTTGTCGGGCCGGCGCTGGTCGGCGCTTGCGTTCATCGGCGTCACCGACTCGCCCTGCGGCTCGAGCGTCGCGGGGTTCGCGGGCGGCTGCACGGGCGTCGAGTCGGTCGCCGGCTGCTGCGCCGCGGCCGCGGCAGCGGCCTGTTCGGCGGCGGCTTTCTCGGCCGCGGCCTTCTCGTCGGCTTCTTTCTTGGCCTGTTCCTCGGCCTCGCGCTTGGCCTGCTCTTCGGCCTCGCGTTTCGCGCGCGCTTCGGCCTCGGCTTTCGCGCGTTCCTCGGCTTCTTTGCGCGCCTTCTCCTCCTCGGCGCGGAAGACGGCGTTGCCCTCCTGGACCACCTGCCCGATCGCCTGCGTGATCAGCGCGCAGGAGCGGATCGCGTCGTCGTTGCCGGGGATCACGTAGTCGATCCCGTCGGGGTCGCAGTTGGTGTCGACCAGGCCGATGATCGGGATCCGCAGGCGGCGCGCCTCTTTGACGGCGATCTCCTCGGTCTTCAGGTCGATCACGAACATCGCGTCGGGGACGCGCTGCATGTTCTTGACGCCGCCAAGGTTCGCCCGCAGCTTCGCGAGGTCGGCCTGGGCGGCCATCCGCTCGCGCGTCGGCAGCAGGCCCAGCTGTCCCTCGCTCTCGTAGCGTTCGAGGTCGTGCAGGCGGCGGATGCGCTGGCTGATCGTCTCGAAGTTCGTCAGCAGGCCACCGAGCCAGCGGTGGTTGACGTAGGGCATCTGCGCGGAGTCCGCGACGTCCTTGATCGTGTCGCGCGCCTGCTTCTTGGTGCCCACGAACAGCACGACGCCGCCACGGTGGGCGAGGTCGGAGGCAAACGTCTGCGCCTGCTCGAGCAGCCCCTGCGTCTTGACGAGGTCGATGATGTAGTTGCCGCCCCGCTCGCCGAAGATGAAGCGGCGCATCTTGGGGTTCCAGCGGCGCGTCTGGTGACCGAAGTGAACGCCGGCCTCCAGCAGCTCCGCGATGCCTACTTGAGCCACGAGCTTCTCCCTTGATTTTTTGATGATGTGACTCCGTCACCTCGGATCGCGGACCCGGCTGTGACGACGGCTGTCGCTGTGCCGGGCAGGGCCGCGTCCGACGCGGACGGGGGTTGGATTTCTGGACCGCTCAGGATAGCCGTTCGGCGCTTTCCAGCGCCTCCGACAGGTCGCCCGGCAGCGGTGAGGAGACCTCGATGGCGGCGCCGGTGACCGGATGCGCGAACGCGAGCCGCGTCGCATGCAGGAACTGCCTTTGCAGGCCGAGCGCGCCCTCGCCGCCGTACTCGGGATCGCCGGCGACCGGATAGCCGATCGCCTGCAGGTGCACGCGGATCTGGTGCGTCCTGCCCGTCTCCAACTTCAGCCGCAGCAGCGAGTGGCGCGCGAGCGCGCGCTCGAGCTCGAAGTGCGTGCGCGCTTCGCGCGCGCCCGCGCCGCCCACGGCCATGCGCGTGCGCACGCGCGGGTCGCGTCCGATCGGCGCCTCGATCGTGCCGCTGCGGGCGGGCGGTCGCCCGATCACGAGCGCCAGATATTCGCGTTCGATCTCGCGGCGCGCCAGCGCTTTTTGCAGGGCGGCGTGCGCCTGCTCGGAGCGGGCCACGACCAGCAGTCCGGAGGTGTCGCGGTCAAGGCGATGGACGATCCCGGCGCGCTCGGGGTCACCGCCCGTCGGGACGGCGGCGCCGGGGTTCTCGGCCGCGCTCGCGGCGAGCAGCTGCGAGAGCGTGTCCTCGCGGTGCCCCTTCGCCGGATGCACGACGACGCCCGGCGCCTTGTCGACGACGAGCAGATGCTCGTCCTCGTACGCGACCGCGAACGGCGGCGCCGGCTCGTCCTCGCCGCTCACGTCTCTGCGCGCCGCGCCGCATGGCGGGCATGGTCGATCACCAGGAACAGGATCAGCACGCCGAGCGTGATCGACATATCCGCGAGATTGAAGGGCGGCCAGCCGAGCGGGAGCTTGATGAAGTCGGTCACCGAGCCGACGCGCACGCGGTCGATCACGTTGCCGATCGCCCCGCCGACGAGCATCCCCGTCGGCAGCCAGATCAGCCGCTCGCGGCTGTGCAGCGCGAAGTAGACCAGCAGCGCCAGCAGCGCGATCGCGATCAGCACCGTCACGGCGGTGTGGCTGCCGGGCAGGAAGCCGAACGCGACGCCGTGGTTGCGCGTGTTCACGAGGTCGATGCCCGGCAGCACTTTGCGTTCTTCGCCCTGGGCGATGCCGGCGTTGACGGCGTGCTTTGAGAGCTGGTCCGCCGCGACGACGATCACGAGCACCAGCGCGGCGCGCACCCATGGGCCGGCGGCGGCGCGCATCGGCGGCTCAGCCGTGGATCAGGGTGCGGACGATGACGGAGTTCAGGACCTGAAGCGTCACGATCGCGAGGATCGGGCTGAAGTCCAAGCCGCCGAAGGACGGTATCCAGCGCCGGAAGATGCTCAGGAAGGGCTCGCAGATATCGCGCAGGAAGCCGAGCACCGCGTCGGTCGTGCGCGAGTACGGCGGCCGCACCCCGACCGAGAACAGCAGCTGGATCACGATGTAGAGGATGATCAGCAGCGTGTAGACGTAGATCACCGTCGAGACGTAGTCGGCGATCTGCGTGCGGGCGCTCGCCAGCGGCGCGGCCACCAGCGAGATCGCCGCCGCCATCTTCAGGACCCCGGCAGCACGGCGTCGAGCGCATCGCTGAAGGCCGCGCGAATGCCCCCGCGCTCGAGCGCGTCGACGCCGCGGGCGGTCAGCCCGCCCGGCGAGGAGACCTCGCGACGCACCGCGACGGTGTCATAGCCGCGCCGGCGCAGCAGCTCCGCGGTGCCCGCCAGCGTCTGCACCACCAGCTCGGCGCCCTGCGCCGCCGGAATCCCCTTGCGCACCCCGGCGTCCACCTGCGCCTCCGCGACGAGTGCCACGTACGCCGGCGCGCAGGACATCAGCCCCATCGCGACGTCGACCAGCGCGTCGTCCAGCACGACGAGCGTGCCGAGGTCCGCGAACAGGGAAGCCACTTCGGCGTCGAGCGCCGCGTCGCGGTCGGGGTGCTCGCGCCGCTTGGAATCCTCCGCGTCGCGGCCCTGCACGACCGCGCCCTGGCGCACCTCCACCGGCAGCGAGGGGATGAAGCGGTAGACCGGCGCCTGCGGGTAGGCCTCGCGCAGCGCGGCCAGCGGCGTCGCCGCGAGGATCGAGGCCACGGCCTTGGCGTGCGGCGCGACTTCCGCCGCGACGTCCGCGAGCTGCTTCGGCTTGTGGCACAGCACGACCAGGTCGGCCCGCTCGGCGACTTCGGCGTTCGTCTTCAGCGCCTCGCCGCCGACCTCCTCGACCAGCGCCTTCGCGCGCTCGGCGAGCGGGTCCGCGCACACGACCGGCTGCTGCCACCCGCGCGCGAGCGCGCGCGCCATGTTGCCGGCTCCGATCAGGCCAATCTGCATAGCGGGCTCAGCGTATCCAGGGGCCGTTCGGCAGGCGCCGGGCGGCCCTAGGACTGGTTGAAGAAGCCCTTCTCGATCAGCCTCGCCCGCTCCTCCGCCGAGATCTCGACGTTGCGCGGCGTCAGCATGAAGACCTTGTCGGCGATCCGCTGCATGCCGCCGTCGAGCGCGTAGGTGAGGCCGGAGGCGAAGTCGATCAGGCGCTTGGACAGGTCGGTCTCGGTCGCCTGCAGGTTGAGGATCACCGGGACGGAGTCCTTGAACTTGTCGGCGATCTGCTGGGCGTCGTTGAACGACTTCGGAATCACGAGGTGCACGCGCACGTCGCCGTTGCCGCGCCCGCCGACGGGTCGCAGCTGGGTGGTGGGCCGCCCCGAGCGGCCGCCGCCTTCCTCCTCGGCGAAGATGTCGTCGAACTCGTCGCGGCGGCGGCGCAGGCGCCGCACGTTGGGCCGCTCGCGGTAGCGGTCTTCGATCTCGGACTCGGGCGGGGCGTCGTCGAAGTCGTCGTGATACTCCTCGGCGAGGCCGAAGTACACGAGCGCGCTGTGCCAGGAGTCTCGAAAAGCCATAGCGGTGGGTAGCGTCTTCGCGCGAAGACCCTGATTCCCTGCAAATCCTATCCGTCCCGCCCGATCGACCCGCGCCCCGCCGGCGCCCCGGCCCCCGAAGGCCACTTCGGCGATTCCCCGAACTTTTGACAACACGTGCGCCGAAGTCCCGTTCGAGACCAACCTGCGCATTCGTGTCTCTTACTCCGTAAGTCGCGTTTCCGACTATCCCTGCGGAAGCCCCGATAGCTCCCGGAGAACACGTGTCCGACCCGCTTCGAAGCCCCGTCTGAACGGGAGAATTTCGTGTTTCTGACTTTCAGCCCTTCCCGTCGGCGGATTGGTCATGAAACCGCCTGCGGGTCGTATCTGCCAAGGGGCCGAACCGTGTGCCTTTCTTGACTTTCTCCGGGACGCTCCAGTAGCCTCGCCGCCGACGATTATCGGGGAATGGAAGATTGGGGGGAACGGATGCCGGCGCCGCACTGCGAGTGCGTGCATCTCCGATCCCAGCCAAGCAAGGCGAGCCGCAGGGAGAGGTAGCAAACCGGAGATAGGGATGGGGATCGTGGGGATCGCTGTGCACTCTCGGCGTGGCCGGTCTGAACCGGCTCCGCATCTCAGATGTTGCTTCGCTCGTAGGACACGCCGCGTCGTGTCGAGCGGAGGTGGCATGCATCGGCCACCTCGCTCACCGGCCCGGGGTTCCTCCCGTGCGCGCCAGACCGGACACCGAGACGCCGGACACCGAGACACGTCAGAGGGCCGCAGGGTGAGAGCTCAGTCGCCCGCCATCGCAACCAAACGAAAAAGGAGTGCTGCACAGTGAGACGCATTAGGACGATCGGGCTCTGCCTCGTCGCCGTGCTAGCGGCTTCCGCGCTCGCCACGGCGACCGCTTCCGCGGCGGAAGGGCCACCCCAGTTCAGGGCCTGCGTGAAGGCCGCGAAAGTAGGCAAAACCTACATCGGGAAATACACGAGCAAGGAATGCACGACCGCCAGCGAAGTGGAAACCGGCGGTAAATACGAACGAGAAGAAGTCGAATCGGTGCCCTTCACGAGCAAGTCGAAAGCGGTCACGTTCACGGTCGCGGGCAAAGTGGTGAAGTGCAAGAAGAGCGTCGACTCGGGCGAAATCCTCAGCGGTGAAGCCGAGCGCGTGACGATCAAGTTCGAAAAATGCGGCGTGAACGGCAGCACGAAAGAACTCTGCACGACCGCGGGCGAAACCGCCGGGACGATCAAAACCAGCAGCCTCGTCGGCACGCTGCACTGGATCAACCCCGAAGAAACCGAAATCGGCATCCTGCTGTTCAAGGCTGGCGGCACGAACACGTTCGCGACCTTCACCTGCAACACCGAATCGTTCGAACTCCGCAGCGTGCTGGAGGGTTCGGTGACGAACACCAAGAAGGGCATGACGCTCACCTTCAAAACCAGCGGCGGCAAACAGGAAAAGCACGCCTACTGGGAAGAAGGGGAAGAACAGACGGGCTTCGGCGAAACGATCCCGTTCCACCTCTACACCAACCCGGGCAAAGTGGAAGCGACCGCTGAATTTGCGGACGAACAGGGCCCGAAAGGCGTAGGCGCCTTCTAGTTCCCTCTGGAAGTCGAAGCAGCAGCGTATGCGGGGCCGCTCGGTCCCGCATACGTTTTTAAACGCGGAGGTCGCCTCGGCGGCGAACGCGAACGTCCGCCGCCAACGCGTCGGCTAATCGTACAGCTTCGTGCCAATCCGCACGATGCTCGCCCCCTCCTCGACGGCGACGACGTAGTCCTGCGAGGTGCCGATCGAGAGGTGTTCCAGGCCGTGCTCGCGGGCCAGCTCGCGCAGCCTGGCGAACCACGGCCTGCTCTGTTCGGGATCGGCGGCGAGCGGCGGCATCGTCATCAGGCCCGCGACGGGGACCGGCGAGCGCTCGACGTACTCCCCCACGGACCCGGGCGCGACCCCAGCCTTGCCCTCCTCGCCCGCGATGTTGACCTCGATCAGGATCCGCAGCCCCTCGCGCGCGTCCGGCAGGCAGCGTTCGAGCGCGGCCAGCGCGGACTCCGAGGCGACCGAGTGGATCAGGCGGGCACAGGGCGCGACTTCTTTCACGCGCCGGCTCTGCAGCTGGCCGATGAAGTCCCATTCGAACAGCTCGCCGTGGGCGGCGTGCTTGGCCTGAAGCTCCTGGGCGCGGTTCTCGCCCACGAGCCTGATGCCCGCTTCGGCGAGGGTCGGCAGCTGGTCGGCGGGCAGGTACTTGATCGCGGCCAGCAGCTCGACCCCCCCGTCGCGGAGCGCGTTGCCGTCGGCCACGGCCCGGGCGTGCGCCGCGTCGATCTGCTCGCGCACCCGGGCGACGTTCTCGCGTACGCGCGCGAGGTCGAGCGGCCGCTCGATCAGGCGCGCCATGCCACTCCCGCCTGGCGACCGGCGCCGCCGCCTTCGCGCCGGTGCGAGAAGAAGCGCGCGTCGCAGATCGTGCAGGCCTGCGCGTCGAGCACTTCGGCGACGCCGGCGGCGAGCAGCCGCTCGCGGGCGATCGCGCGCAGGTCGATGTTGTCACCGGCACGCGCGGCGCTTGCGCCGAATGCGGCGTGCACCTCCGGCCCGACCTCATAGCAGCAGGCGCCCGCCCCGGGGCCGATCGCGGCGCGCAGCGGGCCGCGCGAGCCGCCGATCTCCCGCACGGCGCGCACCCCCTGCTCGAGCACTCCGCCGGCGAGCCCACGCCATCCGGCATGCACCATCGAGACGGCGCGGCCACCGGCGAGCGCGACGGGCAGGCAGTCGGCGGCGAGCACCATCGCGCCGATCCCCGTCGTGGCGGTGGCGTGCCCGTCGGCGTCGAGCGCCAGCGCCTCTCCCCCGCGCCGCTCGGCGGTGTCGATCCGCAGCACGTCGCTGCCGTGCACCTGGCGGCTCGCGCACAGCCAGCGCAGCCCGAGCGCAGCGCAGAGGCGATCGCGCGCGGCGCGGCCGTGCTCGCTGCGCTCGCCGCTGGAAGTGGAGAGGTTGCCGGCGGCGCGGCTCGTGAACAGCACGCGAGCGCCGTCGCCCAGCTCGCAGGTGAAGCCCTGGGCGTGCGCGATCACGCGCGGTTCGCTCACGCGTCCTCCAGCGCGGCGGCCAGCTCCTGCTCGCGCCCGCCGACCTCGCCGTCGAGCTTGCGCAGCAGCGCCCGGCGCAGGCGGCGCCCGACCTCGGGGCCGGGACCGACGCCCGCGGCGAGCAGTTCCTCGCCGCCGATCTCCAGGCGCACGTGGCGCAGCTCGGAGAGCCAGCGCCGCGCGGCGTCCGCGGCGGCGGCCTGCCCCCGCGCGCCGGCAAGCGCGGCCGCGAGCGCCAGCGCCTCAAGCGGCGCGTCGTGCGCGACGGCGTAGATCGCGCTGGGCGGACCGGCGTTGGCATCATGCAGCCGCGCGGCGAGGCGCGGTGCGAGCAGCGCGCTGTGAACGGTGCGCTCGCGCTCGGCGGCGGGGAGCTCGAAGCCGTCGAGCAGCACCCGCAGCCGCGTCTCGTAGTCGTGGGCGTCGTAGTCGTCGTGTGGCAACAGCAGCGAGGCGAGCAGCAGCACGTCGGGCCAGGCTCCGTCCTCGCGCGGCAGCTCGTCCAGCGCGGCGCGGGTGAGCGGCTCCTCGAAGGCGATCGCCTCGTGCAGCGCGGCGAGCACGCCAAGGCCGTCGAGCGCGCCCAGCGCCGCGACTGGGTCGGGCTCGGCAAGCGCGAGGCGCAGCTCGGCGCCGACCCGCGCAGAGGAGACGGTGTCGAGCGCGCCACCGTCGACGGCCTCGGTGGCGAGCGCCGCGGTGCGCTCCTCGACCCGGAAGCCCAGCCGCGCCGAGTAGCGCGCCAGGCGCAGCAGGCGCGTGGGGTCGTCGCGGAAGCTCGCCTCGTGCAATACCCGCAGGCGACGCCCGCGCAGATCCTCCAGCGCGCCGGGAGCGCCGTCGAGCCTCCCGGCCCCGGGGCCCGACAGCGCGACGGCGAGCGTGTTGACGGTGAAGTCGCGGCGCAGCCGGTCGCTCTCGCGCGAGCCGGGGCCGACGTCGGGGAGCGCGCCCGGGGCCGGGTAGCGCTCGCTGCGGCGCGTGGCGATGTCGATCCGCCCGCCATCCCAGCGCACGACCGCGGTGCCGAAGCGCTCGTGCGCCTCGACGGGGCGCGCGCCGAGCTCGGTGGCAAGCCGCTCGGCGAGCGCCTGCGAAGAGCCCGTGACGGTTACGTCGAGCTCGCGCGGCTCGCGCCCCAGCAGCACGTCGCGCACGGCGCCGCCGACCAGCTCGACATCGTCGCGGCCGGCTGCGAGCGCGATCAGCTCCGGGCCACCCGGCAGCTCGCGCAGCCGGTCGAGCACGAGCCTGCCGTCGGGCTCGCTGCCAACGGACGGAGAGGCGGCCACGCGCCGGTCACCCGACCCGCACGGGGATCCCCGCCGCGGCGAGGTGCGCCTTCGCCTCGGCGATCGTGTGGCGGCCGTAGTGGAAGATCGAGGCGCACAGCGCGGCATCGGCGCCGGCGCGCAGGGCTTCGGCGAGGTGATCGAGCTCGCCGGCCCCCCCTGAAGCGATCACGGGCACGCTCACGGCGCCGCTGACGGCTTCGATCAGCGGCAGGTCGTAGCCGTCGTTCGTGCCGTCGCGGTCCATGCTGGTGAGCAGGATCTCGCCCGCGCCGCGCTCGACGCCTTCGCGCGCCCACTCGACGACGTCGCGGCCGGTGGGCGTGCGCCCGCCGGCGAGGTAGGCCTCCCACTTGGAGGGGTGCTCCAGGCCCTCACCGACGAAGGGGTCGGCTTTCGCGTCGATCGCCAGCACGACGCACTGGGAGCCGAACACCTCGGCGAGCTCGTCGATCAGCTCGGGGCGCTTCAGCGCGGCGGAGTTGACGGAGACCTTGTCGGCGCCGGCGTCGAGCACCGCCTGGGCGTCGGCGGTCGAGCGGATGCCGCCGCCGATCGTGAAGGGCACGAACACGTCGTCGGCGGTGGCGCGGGCGAGCTGCGCGATCGTGTCGCGCTTCTCGTGCGTCGCGGTGATGTCGAGGAACACCAGCTCGTCGGCGCCCTCGCGGTCGTAGTGGGCGGCCAGCTCGACGGGGTCGCCGGCGTCGCGGATGTCGAGGAATTCGACGCCCTTCACGACGCGCCCGGCGTCGACGTCGAGGCAGGGGATTATCCGCTTGAAGTGCACGCGCCTACGGTAGCTGCCCGGGGGCGCCGGGCGCACGCGACGCCGGTGGCGCGCGGTGCTCAGGCCTCGAGCGCCGCGAGCGCTTCGGCGACGGTGAAGCGCCGCTCATAGAGCGCCTTGCCGACGATCACGCCGTCGAGGCCGAGGCCCTGGAGCAGCTGCAGGTCGACCAGCTCGCCGATCCCGCCGGAGTGGATCACGCGCCCGTCGCGGGCGGCTTTGACGGCCTGGGCGGTGCTCTGCACGTCGGGGCCGCTCAGCATCCCGTCGTTGTCGATGTTGGTGAAGACGAAGTGCTTGACGCCGCCGTCGCCCTCGCTCCAGCGTTCGATCGCCTCGCGCGCGGGCAGCTCGGTCTTCTCGAGCCAGCCGTGCGTCGCGACGAAGCCATCGCGGGCGTCGATCGAGATCAGCACGTTCTCGGCGCCGTGCTCCTGCATCGCGCGAAACGGCAGCTCGGGGTCGCTGAAGATCGCGGTGCCCAGGATCACGCGGCTGACGCCCGCTTCGAAGGCGCGCTGGATCGCCAGGTCCGAGCGCAGCCCGCCGCCGAGCTGCACGGGCACGTCGAGCCGACCGGCGATCGCACGGACGTGGTCGAGGTTCACGGGCTCGCCGTCTTTCGCCCCGTCGAGGTCGACGACGTGCAGCCACTTGGCGCCTTCCTCGGCGAACGCCCGCGCCACGGACAGCGGGTCCTCGTCGTAGACCTTCTTCGCCTCGAAGTCGCCCTTGAGGAGGCGTACGGCGTTGCCGCCCAGGATGTCGATCGCGGGATAGAGGTTCACGCCGTGACGGGATTCAGGCTCGGGGTGCGCTCACGCGGCGTGCGCGGCGTCGACGCGCCGGGCCTCGACGCAGACCCGGGCGAAGTTCGCGAGCAGGCGCAGCCCGGCGGCGGAGGACTTCTCGGCGTGGAACTGGACGCCGTAGAAGGAGCCCTTCTGCACGGCGGTTACGAACGACGCGCCGTAGCTGGCGGTGCCGAGCACGTCCTCCTCGCGGGCGGGCTCGGCGGCGAGCGAGTGCACGTGGTAGAAGGCGCACTGCCTCGGCAGGTCGGCGAGCAGCGGCGAGCCGGGTTTCGTGAAGGAGACCTCGTTCCAGCCGATGTGCGGAAGCTTCAGCGTCCCGGCGCGCAGGCCGTGGACTTCGCCCTCGATCAGCCCCAGGCCCTCGGCGCCGCCGAGCTCGCTGGAGCGGTCGAACGCGAGCTGGAGCCCAAGGCAGATCCCGAGCACGGGCGTGCCGTTCCGGACGCGCTCGCGCAGCAGCGCGTCGAGCCCCAGCTCACGCAGGTTCTCCATCGCGCGCGGGAAGGCGCCGACGCCGGGCACGACGAGCCCGTCGGCGGCGAGCAGCGCGTCGTGGTCGCGGCTGATCTTGGCGCGCGCGCCGACGTGCTGCAAGGCCTTCTCGACCGAGCGGCGGTTGCCCATGCCGTAGTCCACCACGGCGATCGTCACCGTGTCCTCGACCAGCGGGCTCATGTCGTGAGCGTCCCCTTCGTGCTGGGCACGCCGGTCTCGGTGGGGTCGATCGCCACGGCGGCGCGCAACGCCCGCGCGAAGGCCTTGAAGGCGGCCTCGATCATGTGGTGGGCATTGCTGCCGGCTTCGACGCGCAGGTGCAGCGTCAGCTTCGCGGCGTTGGCGAAGGCGCGGAAGAACTCCTCTGTCAGCTCGTGCTCGAAGCCGCCGGTGGCGCCAGGTGGCAGCTCGGCCTCGAACACGGTGAAGGGCCGGCCGGAGATGTCGATGGCGCAGCTGGCGCGGGCCTCGTCCATCGGCACGGTGGCGGCGCCGTAGCGGACGATCCCGCTGCGGTCGCCAAGCGCCTGATCGAGCGCCTGGCCGAGCACGATCGCGGTGTCCTCGGCGGTGTGGTGGGCGCCTGTCTCCAGGTCGCCGCTGACCTTGACGTCGAGGTCGAGCCGCCCGTGGCGCGCGAGCAGGTCGAGCATGTGGTCGAGGAAGCCGACGCCGGTCTCGCGCGTGCCGCCGGCGCCGCCTTCGAGCGCGAGCGACAGGCGCACGTCGGTCTCGCCGGTGCGGCGCTCGATCGATGCGGTTCGCTCAGCCATCGTCCTCATTGTCGCCGATCGCGCCCCCGGCACCGGGACGCGCGGCGCCGGCGGCGCCCGGAGCGCGCGCCTCCATCGAGCGCGCGTGCCACTCGAAGCCCTCGGCGCGGGCGATCGGCACCCCGGCGCCCGCGAGCTTTCCGGCGCCCGTGGGGTCGACCCTGACCTCTGCCATGCGCCGGCGGAAGTGGCGCGGGGAGAGCGTCGAGGCGAAGCGCGCGGCGCCGCCGGTGGGCAGGATGTGGTTGGAGCCGGCGACGTAGTCGCCGAAGGCGGTGGCGCTGGCGGCGCCGACGAACAGGCACCCCGCGGACTGCACGCGCGGGGCCTGCGCCTCGACGTCGGCGCCGATCAGCTGCAGGTGCTCGGGGGCGAAGGCGTTGGCGACCTGCACGGCCTGCCGGGAGTCGAGCGCCTGGACGAGCGCGAACGTCGCGTCGGCGGTGCCGCCCGCGGACGGAACCTCGTCGTCGAGCCGCGCAAGCGTTGCGGCAAGCGCCTCGACGACGCCAGGGCCCGCGGACACGGCTACGACAAGGCTGCCCGTCCCGTGCTCGCCCTGGGCGAGCATGTCGAGCGCGGCCAGCTCGACGTCTCGCTCTCCGGGCTCCGAGCCCAGCACGACCATCAGATCGCTGGGCCCGGCGAAGCCGTCGATTCCGACGACGGCGGACAGCTGCGCCTTGGCCTCCTGCACGTACAGGTTGCCGGGGCCGACGATGACGTCGACCCGCTGGACGGACTCGGTGCCGTAGGCGAGCGCGGCGATCGCCTGCGCGCCGCCCATGCGGTAGACGCGCTCGACGCCGCAGAGCCGGCAGGCGCCAAGGATCGCGGGGTGGATCTCGCCGTCCTCGCCGGGGGGCGAGCAGACGGCGACGTCGAAGACTCCGGCGGCGCGGGCGGTGACGACGCCCATGGCGACGGTGCTGGGATAGGGAGCACGGCCACCGGGGACGTACACGGCGGCGGAGCCGACGGGGACCTCGCGCACGTCGATCCGCTGGCCCTGGGGCAGCTGCACGGTGGCGTCGCGCCCGACACCGGCGTCGGCGAGCTGGGCGACGTTCGCGATCGTCACCTGCAACCCGGCGACGAGCGCGAGGTCGAGCTGCCTGATGGCCTCGTCGAGCTCCTCGGCGCCGACGAGCAGTTGCCCGGGCTCCTGCCCGCTGGTGTCGAAGCGGCGCGTGTAGTCGAGCACGGCCTCGTCGCCGCGGTCGCGCACGGCCTGCACGATCTCGCGCACGGGCCCCTCGACGGAGTCGCCGTCTGGCACGAGCGCGCGCAGGTGCGCGGCGACGCCGACGGGGCCGCCCAGCCGCTCCAGCTCGCCGGGCTCGATCCGCTCGATCCGCATCCGGCTAGCTCACGCGGGCAGGGACAGGGCGCGCAGGCGCTCCAGCAACGCGTCGATCTGCGCGGCCTTCAGCTTGTAGGCGACGGGATTGGCGATCAGGCGCGCGGTGCAGACGACGATCTCCTCGCGCACCTCGAGGTTGTTCTCGCGCAGCGTGGTGCCGGTGGCGGTGAGGTCGACGATCGCCTCGACCATCCCGGTGAGGGGCGCGAGCTCGACGGAGCCCTTGACCTCGACGATCTCGGCCTGGCGGCCGGTTTCTTCCAGGTAGCGGGCGGCGATCCGCGGGTACTTGGTGGCGACGCGCATCACGCCGAGCCGGCGCAGGCGCTCCAGCGCGAGGTCGGGACCGGTCTTGCTGGCGAGCACCATGACGCAACGCCCGAAACCTAGGTCCAGCAGCTCGTAGACGTCGCGCCCGGACTCGCCCGGCGCCTGCGCGAGCTGCTCGAGCAGCACGTCCTTGCCGGTGATGCCGATGTCGGCGGCGCCGGCCTCGACGTACGTGGGCACGTCGGAGGGCCGCATCGTGACGACGCCGATCTCCTCGAACAGCAGCTTGCGGTCGTTGACGCGCAGCTCCTCGGTGTCGAGCCCGAGCGCGGAGAGCAAGTCGACGGTGCCGCCGAATAGCGCTCCGCGTGGGACGGCGATCGTGAGGCCGAGCGACGCGCTCACGGCGCCTCCCCGGGCGCGGCGATCACGGAGCGCAGCTCGGCGAGCGCGCCGGTCCCTTGCTCCTCGCCCGCGAGCGCGCGGTGCAGCGGGTCGACGTTCAGCGCGAAGCCGACGGCGGGCAGGCTGCGCCCGAAGCGGCCGAGCAGCTCGTCGTAGCGGCCGCCGCCGCCGAGCGGGGCGCCGAACTCGGGGTCGTAGACCTCGAACACGGCGCCGGTGTAGTAGCCGATGTTGCGGATCAGGCCAAGATCGAAGATGACGCGCTCGGCGACGTTCGAGGCGAGCAGCTCATAGACGCGTCGCATCCCGGTGACGGCCTCGACGGCGGGCCCGGGGGCGTCGGTCAAGAGCTCGGGGCCGCCGCGAAGCTGGGGCACGTCGAGCAGCAGCTCGGCGGCCTCGCCGTCGATCCCGGCCTCGTGCAGGCGCTGCTCCAGCTCGACGAAGTTGCGCCGCACGAGCGTGTGCAGCAGCTCCTCGCGGGCCTCCACCGGCACGCCAAGGGTCTCCATCAGGGCGGGGAACAGCGATGCGTCCCCGACCCCGACCTTGTAGTCCTTCAAACCGACGGCGTCGAGCGCGGCGCACATGACGGTCAGAGCCTCGGCGGACCCCTCCGGGGCCGCCGAGCCAATCAACTCGATCCCGGCCTGCAGCATCTCCCGAAGCTGCCCGCGCTGTGGCCGCACCCCTCTGTAGGTGTGGGCGAAGTAGCAGAAGCGCAGCGGCGGCTGGCTGTCGGCGTAGCGGGTCGCGACGACGCGGGCGATCGGGGCGGTCATGTCGGAGCGCAGCACGAGCACGGCGCCGGTCTCGTCGAAGACGCGGTAGGCCGGCTGGGCTTCGGCCATGTCGGCGCGCGCGAGCACGGACTCGTACTCCAGGGCGGGCGTGTAGATCTCGCCGTAGCCGCGCTCGTCGAAGACGCGGCGCAGGGTGTCGGTGATGGCGCGGACCTCGCCGGTCTCCTCCGGCAGCACGTCGCGCGTTCCGCTTGGAATTGGGTGGATCATGCGACCCCCGAGATTACGCAGTTCCCGCGGGCGCCGTTAGGCGTGGACGGGCTCTGTGGCGACGCGCTCGATGCGGGCGCCGAGCTCGCGCAGTCGCTCGTCGATGCGCTCGTAGCCGCGGTCGATCTGGCGGATGTTGCCGATCTCGCTGCGCCCGGCGGCGCACAGGGCCGCGAGCAGCATGGCCATGCCGGCGCGGATGTCGGGCGACTCGACCCGCTCGCCACGCAGGCGCCGCGGCCCGGTGACGATGGCGCGGTGCGGGTCGCACATGACGATGTCGGCGCCCATCAGGATCAGCTTGTCGGTGAAGATCAACCGGTTCTCGAACATCCACTCGTGCACGAGGATGGAGCCCTCGGCCTGGGTGGCGAGGGCGACGGCGATCGAAGTCAGGTCGGCGGGGAAGGCGGGCCAGGGGCCGTCCTGGATCTTGCTCTTGAACTCGCCGACGTCGGACTGGGCGACGAGCTTCTGGGAGCCGGGGACGATGACGTCGTTGCCGTCCAGTTCGGTGCGCAACCCGAGCCGCTCGAAGACGAGCCGGATCATGCGCAGGTCGCCGGGGACTGTGTCCTTGATCCGCAGCTCGCCGCCGGTGACGCCGGCGAGCGCGATGAAGCTGCCGATCTCGATGTGGTCGGGGGCGACTTCGTGCTCGCAGCCGTGCAGGCGGTCGGCGCCGTTGACGGTGATGAGGTTGGAGCCGATCCCCTGGATGTCGGCGCCCATCTTGACGAGCATCCGGGCGAGGTCCTGGACGTGGGGCTCGGAGGCAGCGTTGCCGATGACGGTGGTGCCTGGCGTCAAAGCGGCGGCCATGAGCACGTTCTCGGTGGCCATGACGGAGGGCTCGTCCATGAAGACGTCGGTGGAGCGCAGGCCGCGGGGGGCGTGCAGGGCGATGGTGCCGTTGCACTCGACCTCGGCGCCCATGGCGCGAAAGGCGTCGAGGTGCGGGTCCAGGCGCCGGCGGCCGATGACGTCGCCGCCGGGCGGTGCCATGACGGCGCGGCGGAAGCGGGCGAGCAGCGGGCCGGCGAGCAGGAAGGAGGCGCGGATCGTCTCGGCGAGCTCGCGCTCGACCTCCATCTCGCGGGCGGTGGCGGCGCAGAGGGCGACTTCGTTGGGGCCGCGCCAGCTGACGGAGGTGCCGAGCGCACGCAGGATGTCGAGCATCGCCTCGACGTCGCGAATCCGCGGGACGTTGCGCACGAGCACCTCGTCCTCGGTGAGGAGCGCGGAGGCGAGGATGGGGAGCGCGCCGTTCTTGTTCCCGGCGGGGACCATCGTGCCGGAAAGCGGGACGCCACCTTCGATGACGAACTTCTCCATGAGCTGGGTGCGCCGCCGGCGGCGGCCCCGGGACGGGGCGTTCGCATCGCGCCTGGCAAGCGTAACAGCCATCTGGTGGGTCAAGTTCGAGGCTCGCGGGCGGGCACCTTCCCGGTTTGGGAGGAATGGGGCGATCGGGTCTGGAGCGACCCGATCGCCTTCGACGATCTGCAATTCCCGTTGCAGGCTCCTCGCGAGCAGTTTGGCTCTGGAATGCGGGTTTCCGAGCCTCCCCACAGGCAAACACACGTTCGTACGGCCACTTCCGCGGGGTCCGTCCGAGAGCCGTCCTACGGTACGAACAGATGTTCGGATCAACGAAGAAATCGATGCTCGCGCAGCGCACGCTCGGCGCCTTGCGTCTCACCCGCTCGTTCCTTTTGCTCGAGGACGACTATGACGTCGACTGGGAGGTCGACCTGGAAGCGAACGGGTCTCTGACGCAATTTGATCATCCGCACCGGCGTACGCTGCGCGGGCCGCACGGACTCTCTCGCAGAGCACACGAACGCCGCGCGGGGGAAACTGTTCCCGCGACGGCGGTGTGCCTGTCCCCCGTCGATGGACGAACCCGATCACGTCTGGAGGTGGGACTCGATGGACCAGCGCCTGAGCGTCGTGACACTCGGCACGACCGACCTGAAGCGCGCGCGTAGCTTCTACGAAGGAATCGGCTGGCGCAGCCGGGCGGCTGCGGATGACGACGTGGTGTTCTTCCAGCTACCGGGGATGGTGCTGTCGCTCTGGGACCGGGAGCGGCTGGCGGAGGACAGCGGCGTCGAGGCGGGCAGCGGCTGGGGCGGCGTGACGCTTGCCTACAACGTGGGCTCCCCGGCGGAGGTGGACGCGGTGATCGAGCAGGCCCGCGCGGCGGGCGGGCGGATCGCGCGCGAGCCGGGCGAAACGTTCTGGGGCGGCTACTCCGGCGTGTTCGTGGACCCGGATGGCCACCCATGGGAGGTGGCGCACAACCCGCACTGGGCGCTGGGGGCGGACGGCGGCGTGACGCTGGCGTCGTCCTAGTCCTGCAGGGCGAGCGCGGCGGGGACGCGGGCGGCGAGGTAGCCGGGCACGCTGAGCACGGCGAGCGCGGCGGCGGTGACGAGCGCGAGGGCGCCGAGCGCGGTGGGTAGCGCGAGCGAGCGCACGACGGGGTAGTTGATGACTTCGGCGAGGGCGCGGTCGAGCAGCTGCTGGCCGAGCAGGCCGAGCAGCGCGCCGGCGGCGCAGCCGACGAGCAGCAGCAGGCCGCTCTCGAGCAGGACGGTGCGCCACAGCTCGGCGGGGGCGAAGCCCTCGAGCTTGAGCTTCGCGAGGCGCGGGCGGCGCTGCCAGACCATGGCGCCGGTGGCGGCGGCGGTGGCGAGCACGGCGGCGGCGAGGATCAGGGTGGCGATCTGCGACAGGCGGGCGAGGCCTTCGCGGGTGAGCTTGTCCTGCTTTGCGGCGTGCTGCCGGGCGGTCTGCACGGCGAGGCCGGAGGCTGGCCCGAGCGCGCTGGCGACGGCGCGGCGGGCCTGTTCGGGGTTCGTTCCGGGGGCGAGGTGGAGGTTGTAGGCGCTGGGCTGCGGGCTTTCCCAGGCGCGGGCGAAGTCTTCGGCGCGGAGGATCGCGGCGCCGGGCGCCCAGCCGATGTTCGTGGAGATGGCGGCGAGCCGAAACGCAGTGGGGCGCGGCGCGGGCAGCGTGAAGGCCTCCCCTATGTGCAGGTGGTGCTCGGCGGCGAGCGCCTTGGAGAGGACGGCCCAGCCGCCGGCCCGCAGGCGGCGCTGGGCGAGGGCGAGATCGCCCTCGACGAGCTGGGTGGGCGGCACGATGGGCTGCGCGTCGCGCGGCGGGGCGATCACCCACACGCGCCGCTGGCCCCAATCGAGCAAGCCGCCGCGGTAGACGCCGACGCTGCGCACGCCGGGGACGCGGCTGAGGGCTTGCAGCGTGGCGCCCTGCGGGAAGGGCTGGGTCATGAGCAAATCGAAGCCGCCGGCGGGCGAGACCCACAGGCCGGTGAAGGCGTTCATGTCGGTGGCGGCGTTTTCGAGCCCGTGCTGCAGGTCGCGATGGGCGCCCTGGATGGCGACGCTGCCGAACACGGCGACGGCGCCGGTGGCGGCGATGGCGACGGCGCGCGAGCGCCCCGCGCGCAGCTCGCCGACGGCGACATGGGGCACGGCGCCGGTCAGGCGGCGTGCCGTCCGGGCGGTGAGCGAGAGGACGGCGTCAAGCGCCAGCGGTAGCAGGAGCAGCAGCGCGAGGACGAGCGCGACGATGCCGGCGATGGCGGCGGCGGGGAAGGCGAGCATCGTGACGAGCGCGGCGGCGATCGCGAGGGCGCCGAGCGTGGCGCGCAGCGGCGCTCCTCGCAGGCGTACCGCTCTCCGGCTCCAGCGACGCTCGCCGCTCGCGTCCCGACTGCCGGTCGCCCCTCCCCCCTCCCGCGGCGGCGCCACCGCGGCGAGCGGGTCGCGCGAGAGGATGTCGCGCAGCGGGCTGAGCACGGCGACGATCGCGGCGAGCATCCCGCCGGCGACGGCGATGGCGATGCTCTGGGCACCGACGACGCGGGCGTTGCCGACGGTGAAGGCGGAGGAGAGAAAGCCGGGGTTGGCGCGGAACAGCTGCAGCGAGAGCTCGTCGCCGAGCGCGAGGCCGAGCAGGCAGCCGACGAGGCCGAGCAGGAGCGCGTCGAGCAGCAGCACGCCGATGACGGCGCGCGGCATGTAGCCGTCGCGGCGCAGGTCGGCGATCAGGCGCCGGCGCTGGCCGACGGTTAGCAGCATGGCGTTGAAGGCGAACAGGAAGCCGACGAGCGCGCTGATGACGGCGAACAGCGTGGTGGACTGGTTGCTGGCGGCGGCGGCCTTCGCGAACAGCTGTTGGTCATAGTCGGTGCCGGTGACGTTCAGACGCCCCCGCGCCAAGCGCAGCAATGCGGCTCTTACCTGGGCTTCGCGGCCGGGCCGCGGAGCGACGAGCACGCGCGAGACGCGCCCGGGCAGGTGCGCGAGTTCCTGGGCGAAGGAGAGCGGCGCGACGACGATGGGCGTGTCGATCAAGGGGCCGATCTCGCGCGCGGAGAGCTGCTGGTAGAGCGGGGCGGTGCCGACGTGGCCGCCGACCTGCAGCGTGGCTTCGGCGCCGAACTTCGTGACGCCGATCCGGCGGGCGAGCGGGTGCGGGATGACGATGGCGCCGATCCCGCCGAAGGGCGCGAGCTTTGTCTTGCGCACGAGCGCGCCGCCAAGCGACTTCAGGCTCTCGTCGGCGCCGATCAGCTCGACGGAGCGGCTACCCCGTGGGCCGAGTGCGTTGGCGTTGGCTTCGAGCAGCGGCGCCGCGAGCCGCACGCCGGGGATCTGCCTGACGCGGCCAAGCAGGCGCTGGTCGACGCCACGCGCGTCGCGCGCGAGCAGTTGCAGCTTCGCGGAGCCGACGATCCCGCTGGAGAGCTGCGCGGCGGAGCTGGAGAGGCTGTTGGCGGCGATCTGCGAGGCGAACAGCAGCGCGACGCCGGCGGCGAGGCCGACGACGGCGAAGCACTCCTGCAACAGCCGCGAGCGCAGGCGCACCCGGTAGAGGTGCAGCAGGTTCGCGAAGCTCATCGCGCCGATTCGAGGGGCGGCGGCGCCTCCGCGGGCTGGTACTCGCCAAGCCGCCCGTCGCGCAGGGCGAGCACGCGGTCGGCGTAGCGGGCGGCGAGCGGGTCGTGGCTGACGAGCACGACGGCGACGTCGCGTTCGCGCGAGAGCTCGCGCAGCAGCGCGAGCACTTCCTGGCTTCGCTGCGAGTCGAGGCTGCCGGTGGGCTCGTCGGCGAGCAGCAGGCGCGGTTCGGTGGAGAGCGCGCGGGCGATCATCACGCGCTGGCGCTCGCCCATGGACAGCGTCTCGGAGCGCTGTTGCAAGCGACCGCCGAGCCCGAGCCGCTCCAGCAGCGGCGCGACGCGCCTGTGCGCTTCGCGCCAGGGCGTCGTCTTCAGGAGCTTCAGCACGGCGTTGTCGATCGCGCTGACGCCCGGCAGCAGGTCGAAGTTCTGGCGGATGAAGCCGAGCTGCGAGAGCCGGTAGTCGGAGGCCTCGCGCTCGGACAGGCGCGAGACGTCGCGGTTGTCGACGAGCACCTGCCCCGAGGTGGGCTGAAGCAGCGCGGCGATCATCAGCAGCAGCGTCGTCTTGCCGGAGCCGGATGGGCCGTAGAGGGCGAGCATCTCGCCGGCGGGGACCGACAGCGATACGCCGTCGACGGCGCGCACCGTCTCGCCCCCCAGCAGCTCGTAATGCTTTACGAGCTCACGCAGTTCGAGCATCGGCGCGCTGGGGCTCGGCGTCGAAGGAGCGGTCGGCCAGCCGGGCCCGGCGCCACGGGCGGGCGAGGAGGCGGCGCAGCGCGAAGACGGACAGCGCCGGGCGGGCGAGCGGCCCGAGCGCGGCGAGCACCCGCTCGCGGGGTTCGCGGGGTTCGTGGCGCGGAGTATCGGCCAGGTAGCTGCAGGCCATGGCGACGACGAGCAGCGTATTCGCCCGCCAGGCGGGCAGCGATCGTGCCTGGCGCATGGCGCCTGCGGCAAGACGCTCCAGCCCGGCGGCAGCATCCTCCGGCTCTGGATAAAAACCGACCAGGCTGAGCTGGCGGGTGGCGGCGTCCTCGTCGCGGTCGACCAAGCTGTCGAGCAGCGAGTGCAGCGCGCCGATCGCCGGGAAGTAGGCGCGCTCGACGACTTCGCCTTCGGCATCGCTCAGACCGAGCTTGGCCGCCGCGGCAATCAGCGCGTGAACCGCGAGCGAAGAGCCGGCGGCGGCGGCAAGCTCCCACCACTCGAAGCCGGCCAAGCCCTCGTGCTCGCGCCCCGCAGCCTCCGCCCAGCGCTCCAATTCACCAGCAGGGCCGAGGCTCAGGCTCTGAAAGGCGACGATCCGCTCTGCGCAGCGGCGTGCATGCGGGGCGACCAGCGCGTAAGACGGCAGCCGCGCGAGCGCACGCCGGCAGTCGGCGACAAGCGTTGCGGCGAACGGGTCCGCCACGGCGTCGGGCCGGCCCCGGACCGGGTGGACTTCAAGCGCGTCGAGCAGCGGCTCGTGTGCGCGCCTGGCGTCCTCGACGGGGTCCCGGCTGGGCTGCTCGGCGAGCACGTCGGCGTAGTTGTAGGCGGCCTGAAACGCGACGAGCGCCCGGACGACGTCTGCACGCCGTCGCCAGGGAACGAAGGCGGCGAAGGCAGCGGCGCCCTCAAGGTTGCTGCGCTTGCCGAGCGCGGCGAGCGCGAGCTCTCGGGCACGCGGGTCGGACAGCCCTCGCGCGCATCGGCGCAGGCGGTGCGCCTGTAAGACGACCTGCGGAAAGACCGTGCCCCAGTACCGCACCGCGGCGAGCAGGAAC
>DATJMW010000017.1:0-16201 GCA_035508515.1 Solirubrobacteraceae bacterium
ATGTCGCACGCGGTGACGGGCTACTGGTGGCTGCTGTTCCTGCTGACGGGCGGCTCGGTGACGGCGTTTTTGAAGTGGAAGAAGTCTTCGTGGGGGCGCCCGCAGTGGGACCACTTCAGGCTGCGGATCCCGATGAAGATCGGCGCGATCGTCCAGCAGGTGGCGGTGGCGCGCTGGTCGCGCACGCTGTCCTCGCTGACGAGCGCGGGCGTGCCGCTGCTGCTGGCGCTGGACATCACGGGGCGCACGGGCGGCAACGTCGCGGTGGAGGAGGCGATGGAGGGCGTGATCGCCTCGGTGAAGCGCGGCGGCACGATCGCGGCGCCGCTGGCTCAGGCCCCGATCTTCCCGGTGATGGTGACCCACATGGTGGGCGTCGGCGAGGAAACGGGCGCCCTGGACACGATGCTGGACAAGGTGGCGGAGTTCTACGAGGACCAGGTGGAAGCGTCGGTGAAGGCGCTGACCTCGATCCTGGAGCCGATCATGATCATGGTGATCGGCGCGATCGTGGGCTTCATCGTGATCTCGATGTACCTGCCGCTGTTCACGGTCTACAACCAGATCAAATAAGGAAAGGCTCCGCCGGCGCAGCCGGCTCCGCGATGACGGACATGCGCGCGAGCGCTCAGGCCTCGCGCGTGCGGGAGATCCGGAGCGAGCGCTCCTGCACGGACAGCGTGACCTCGCCATCGAGCAGCGCGAGCAGCTCGCCGCCGACGAGCTCGCGGCGCCAGCCGCGCAGCGTGCGCACGTCGGCCTCGCCGTCGCGGGCGCGCCAGGCGGCGACGATGGCCTGCAGGTCGGCGCGGGCGGCGAGCAGCTCATAGGCGAGCCCGGCCTCGCGGGCACGCGCCCGCAGCAGCGCCTCGCCGAGGGCGATCAGCGGCGCGTCCTCGGGGCGCGGCAGCGGCGGCCGGGACTCGCGGGGCGCTTTCTCGGGCGGCAGCTCGCGGGCGCGGGCGACGACCTCGACGACGTCCTCGCCGCGGCGGCGCAGGTTGGCGGCGCCGGAGCCGCGGATCTGCTCCAGCTCGGCGGTGGTACGCGGCTTGCGCTTGGCGATCTCGACAAGGGCGGCGTCGCCGAGCACGCTCTGCACGGGGCGATCCTGGCGCGCGGCGGTCTGCTCGCGCCACTTCACGAGCTCGCGGGCGATCGGCCGCGCTGAGGGGTTGAGGTTGCGCACGCGGGGGAGGCGGTTGAAGATCGCCTCGGGGTCGCGGGCGTCGCTGGCCTGCGCGAGCGGGGCGCACTCCTCGCGCGCCCAGTCGAGCCGGCCGATGTCCCGCAGGCGCTGCTGCAGCCGGTCGGCGAGCTCGAGCAGGTGCTCGACGTCCTCGCGCGCGTAGGAGAGCTGCTCCTCCGACAGCGGGCGCCGCTCCCAGCGGGTGAAACTGGCGCTCTTGGCGACGCGCACGTCGAGCACCTCGGCGAGCAGCGACTCGTAAGAGGACTGGGCGCCCATCCCGGCGAAGCCGGCGGCGAGCTGCGTGTCGAACACGTTCGTGACCTCGGTTTCGAGCACGCGGCGGACGAGGGCGACGTCCTGGCGCCCGGCGTGCACGACGATCTCGACGGCGGGGTCGGCGAGGAGCGCGGCGAGCCCCGACCCGTCGAAGCCCTCGGCGAGCGGGTCGAGCAGCGCGATGCGTTTGCCGCCGTCGCCCTGCGGAACGGCAAGCTGGATCAGGCACAGCAGGGTGCGGTAGCGGCCCTCGCCGACGAACTCGGTGTCGAGCGCGAGCCGCCCGGCGGCGCGGGCGTCGGCGGCGAGGCGCTCGTCGAGCGTCAGCATCGCGGCTGGTTCACGGTTTGGCTCCCGGCAGCAGCCACAGCACCTTTTTGTGCGGCAGCCCGGCGGCGCGCGAGACGTCGGTGCCGTGTGCGCGGATCCACTTCGCGGGCTCGGAGCAGGCGGGGTTTTTGGGTGAGATCAGATGCGGGCATGGTGCGTTGAGGAAGGCATAGCGCACTTCGCCGGCGGCGATCTTCTGCTTGAGCTGGTCGATGGTGGTGAACACCTGCGCGCCGTAGCTGGTGAGCACGAGCACGGGCTTGGCGTCCTTGACGATCAGCGCGCCGATCCCGGTGGCGGACTGCGCGGCGACCTCGTAGCGGGCCCCGTGCCGGTTGGCGAGCAGATAGCGGCTGAGCGGGTTGAGCACGTCGCCGGGCAGCGTGCCGACCTCGCCGGCGTCGGTGACGTGGTCTTTGATGGCGCGCACGTCGGTGTTGACGGAGATCGCGAGCATCGAGCAGAGCGCCAGGGCGAGCGCCGCGCCGGCGGCGAGTGGCGCACGCCGCGCGGCGCGGCCCCGCGCGAGCCGGTGCGCGAGCGCGATCGCGGCGAGCGCGAGCAGCGCGGCGAGCAGCGAGAGCCACCACAGCGAAGGCGTGCCGTAGAGCAGCCGCCAGCCGTAGAAGACGGTGGCGGCGAGCGCGAGGGCCAGCGCCGCGGGGCGCAGCCGCCCGCGGGGTTCGCAGGCCCAGGCGGCGCCGATGCCGAGCATCGCGGCGACGGCGGGGACGAGCCCCTCGACGTAGCGCGGGTGCAGCCGCTCCATGTGGCTGAAGAGCACGATCCCGGTGAGCGTCCACAGGCCAAGGCCCGCGGCGAAGGCGAGCGGCAGCTCGGCGCGGCGTTGCAGGTCGACCGCCGCGACGGCGCTCTCGACCCCGCCGGTCTCCCCGTCGCTCTCGCGAACCGCCTCCGGCCGGCCGCGGCTCGGCGGCCCCTCGTGGTCTTCTTCCTCCTCGTCCTCTGCGTCGCCGAGCCGTCGGCGCCGCACGCTGCAGAGCAGCGCGGGGATGCCGAGCAGCAGCCCGGCGAGCAGCTCCAGGCCGAGACGCTCGCCGGAGAGCGGCCCGACGCGCGCGAGCAGCCGCGTGGCGGAGGGCGGCAGGATCGGGATGTGGTCGCGCTCGGACTGCGTGGCGACGGGATATTTGTGCCCGGGTTCGTATTCCCGGCCGCCGGGTTCGGGCGATTTGCTGCCGAGCCGGTCTTTGCCGTTGAAGACGAACACGGCGTTCCAGGCGCTGCCGTTGGTGGAGCCGATCGCCCAGGGGCGGTCGTGGGCGGGGGCGATCAGCGTGGCGGTAAGCCAGGCGAGCGCGACGGCGACGTACACGGCGCCGGCGGCGGCGAGCTTCAGCACGCGCTTGCCGAACGGCCCGGGGAAGCCGAGCAGCGCGATCAGGGCGAGCCCCGGGAGCGCGACGAGCGACTCGAGGATCTTCACGTCGAAGGCCAGGCCCAGCGCCGCGGCGCCGGCGAGCAGCCAGCCGATGGCGCCGCTCTGGCACGCGCGCACGACGAACAGCAGCGCGAGCACGATCAGCACCATCATCACCCCGTCCATCGTGTCGCTGCGCGAGGTGATGACGTCGACGGGGAGCGCGGCCAGCGCGGCGGCGGCGGCGAGCCCCGCGGTCGTGCTCCAGATCCGCCGTACGGCCGCGAACAGCAGCGGCACCGCGGCGATCCCGGCGAGCGCCTCCGGCAGCTTCAGCGCGGTGCTGGAGAAGCCGAACAGCTTCACGCTGGCGACCTGCAACCACAGGTCGATGGGGGGCTTGTCGATCGAGACGCTGCCCCCGGGCTCGAAGGCGCCGAAGAAGAAGTTGTGCCAGGACAGCCCCATGCTGCGCACGGCGGCGTCGTAGAAGGGGTCGGGGGGGACCTTGCCGATCAGGATCAGGCGCAGCGCCGCGGCGGCGAGCGTGATCGCGGCGAGGATCGCCCACTCGTGCGGTCGGACCCTGCTTCTCATCCGCGGGCCGCTACTCTCATCGCGGCGTGGCGAGCGAAAGCACCGGCAGCGAGGATCGAACGGAGGAGGCCCACCAGCCGCGGGAGTGTATGCCCTGCCGCGGCAGCGGCAAGGTGATCTCGAACCTGGGCGGCACGCCCAGCGAGGTCGCGTGCCCCTGGTGCGATGGCAGCGGCATGCGCGTGCCGGGGATCGACGCGCAGGCGCGATGGGGCGGCGGCTCGCAGGAGGAGCGCGGTCCGGAGGCCGAGGTGGACTGAGCCGCGTAGCGGCGCATGCAGCGTCTCGTGCATGCGTCCAAGCTCGATGCAGCGCTAAAGATCGCCGCCCCGAAGGTCGATGCACGGGCTGACAAAGCCAGTGTCGAGGCGCCAAGGCAGCATCCCTCCGGGGTGCGTTGCAAAGCCGGCGGCCTCTCTAAAAGTGAAGAGAAGGGGGACCGCATCGCCACCTGTGGGCGATGGGCCGAGAGCTGGCGCTCAAAACCGATCCTAGGAGGATCACATGCTGTATCGACTGCGCCAGCGTCTCGCCAGTGAGGGTGGTTTCACCCTCATCGAGCTGCTGGTCGTCATCCTGATCATCGGCATCCTCGCCGCGATCGCGATCCCCTCGTTCCTGAACCAGAAGGGCAAGGCGAACGACGCCTCGGCGAAGGAGCTCGCCCGCACGGCTCAGACGACGGCGGAGACGATCGCGACCGAAAACAGCGGTAGCTACGCGAAAGTGACGCCTACCGAACTGAACTCGGTCGAAAAAACGATCCCGACGAAATCGGAAAACAACAACGCGTGGATCAGCGCGGCGTCGGGCGAAGCCGAAAAATACTCGGTGACCGCCACGGCTCCGAGCACGGGTGACACGTTCACGATCGAAAACAACAAAGGTGTCATCACGCGCAAATGCGAAGGCACCGGCGGCGGCTGCGGGTCCTCGAAAACCTGGTAGTCCCGAACGGGGCGGGTCCTGAACCCGGCCCGGCAGACGCAGCAAGAGAGGCGGCCAGGCGGCCGCCTCTCTTGCGTTAAGCGCCGGTCGGCGGCGCGCTCTGCCCGCGACGGCCCTTCACGGGCGGCGGCAGATCCGGTGCATCCCGCCGCGGGCCTAATGCTCGGCGCGGCAGGCGCCGATGCGGCTTTCACATCGTCTCGATGTCTACCCAAGTCATGCACGAGATTCCGACAACGACGACCGCAGCCCGACACGACGCCGACGCGTCACACGGAGCTGCGGCCAACGAGGAGGCACAAATGCGAAACCGCGCTGGGGGCTTGCGCGACGAGCGCGGCTTCACACTGATCGAGCTGCTGGTGGTGGTCCTGATCATCGGCGTCCTCGCCGCGATCGCGATCCCCTCGTTCCTGAACCAGAAGGGCAAGGCGAACGACTCCGCGGCGAAGGAGCTCGCCCGCACGGCCCAGACGACGGCGGAGACGATCGCGACCGAAAACAGCGGCGACTACACGAAAGTGACGCCGACCGAACTGAACGCGATCGAAAAAACGATCGCGACGAAATCGGAAAACAACAACGCGTGGATCAGCGCGGCGTCGGGCAACACGAAAGAATTCACGGTCACGGCGACCGCGGCGAGCACGAACGACACGTTCACGATCAAAAACAAAGAAGGCGTCGTGACGCGCACGTGCACGGGGACGAACGGCGGCTGCGGGTCTTCGAAAACCTGGTAGCGAAGTGCTGGCGGGCGGCTCAAGTCGCCCGCCCGCCAGGTCGATGAAACCGGCATGGAGGCAGCTGTCGCAGGCGTGTTCGGAGCGATCTTCGGGTCGTTTTTGAACGTCGTGGCCTACCGGCTGCCGCGGCACGAGTCGCTGCTGGGGCCGGCCTCGCACTGCCCCGCCTGCGCGGCGCCGGTGAAGCCGTACGACAACGTCCCGATCCTCTCCTATCTGCTGCTGCGCGGCCACTGCCGCAGTTGCGGCGCGCAGATCTCCCCGCGCTATCCGCTGGTCGAGGCGCTGACGGGGGCGCTGTGCGCGGGCGTGGTGGCGGTGCACGACTCGGCGGCGCCGATCGCCCTGGGCGTGGCGCTGATCCTGGTGGTGGTGCCGGCGGCGCTGATCGACCTGGAGCACCGGATCATCCCGAACTCGTTGAACGCGCTGGGCGCTGTGCTGGCGCTGGGGCTCGGGTTGGCGCTCGACGCCGGCGGCGAGCCGCAGCGCCTGATCGCGGCGGCGGCGGCGGGAGGCTTCCTGCTGCTGGCGGCGCTGGCCTACCCGGGCGGCATGGGCATGGGCGATGTCAAGCTCGCGGCGGTGATGGGCTTGTTCCTGGGCAGCGCGGTGGCGCCGGCGATCCTGGTGGCGCTGCTGGCGGGGACCGTGGTCGGCGGGGTGATCCTCGCCCGCAAGGGCGTGCGGGAGGGGCGCAGGACGGCGGTGCCGTTCGGCCCGTTCCTGGCGTTCGGGGCGATCGTGGCGACCTACGTGGGCCCGCAGATCGTGCACGCCTACGTACATCACTTCCTTTAGGGGCGCCCAACCCTAAAGGGCTGATCGGCTTGCGCCGATACCCCTCCTGCGGCCGGGGGCCAACACAACGCCGCAAGAAATGCGTCCTTCACTCTCCTCACTGAAATCGACCTCGCTGACGTTGCCGAAGCTCCCCGCGCTGCCGGGGCTGCCGCATCGCGCGCACGCGACGGACGTGGTCGGGCTCGACATCGAGCCGGGCCTGGTGGCGGCGGTGAAAGCGCGCGTGAACGGCACGATCCGCGCCGAGCGCGCGGCGGCGCTGCCGCTCGAGGCCGACGTCGTGCGCGAGGGCGAGGTGATCGACGTCGACGCGTTGACGGAGGCGCTGCGCGAGCTGTTCTCGGGCAGCGGTCTGGGCAAGCGCGTCCGCGTCGGCATCGCGAACCAGCGCACGGTGATGCGCACGATCGACCTGCCGCCGGTGACCGACCGCAAGGAGCTGGCGGCGGCGGTTCGCTTCCAGGCGCAGGACCAGGTGCCGATGCCGCTGTCGAACGCCGTACTGGACTTTCACCCGCTGGGACTGATCGACACGCCCGCCGGCCAGCGCCAGCGCGTGGTGCTGGTGGCGGCGCAGCGCGACATGGTCGAGCGGCTGCTGAGCGCGGTGCGGCGCGCGGGGCTGACGCCCGAGGGCGTGGATCTTTCGGCGTTCGCGCTGATCCGCTCGCTGCACGACCGCGCCGAAGCCGCCGATGGGCGCGTGCTCTACCTGAACGTCGACGGGCTGACGAACCTCGCGATCGCCGAGGGCACCGCCTGCCGCTTCACGCGTGTGATCGGCGGCGGGGTCGAGGCGATGGCCGGCGACCTGGCGGCTCGCCGCGCGATCTCGCTGGACGAGGCGCGCGCGCTGCTGGCGACGGTCGACCTGAGCGCGGAAGCCGCCCCGGCGGCCGCCGCGGACCCGCTGCGAGCGGCGCCGGAAGTCAACGATGCGGTGATGGCGCTGGAAGCGGCGCTGGAGCAGCCGGCGCAGGAGCCCGAGCAGGCGGAGGCGCACGCCGGGGACGATGCGCCCGCCGAGCCTGAGGGCCACGACGCGGACGCGGCGGCGGACGAGCCCGAGCAGGAGCTGAGCGCCGAAGAGCACGAGCAGCGTGAACGGTCGATGGGCTACGCGGAGACGATCGCCGCGGCCCAGGCGGCGACGCCGCCCCAGGCGCAGGCGCCGGCGACCCCCAGCGACGAGGACGTCCGCGCGGTGCTGGAGAACGGCGTGCGCGAGATCGCCGGCGAGGTTCGCAACTCACTGGACTTCCACCGCACGCAGGAGCAGGGCGGCGAGGTCTCGCACGTGGCGCTGAGCGGCGCGGTGCTGGACATCCCCGGATTTGCCGAGACGCTACAGGCGACGCTCGGGATGGAAGTCCGCCAGGAGGCCGTCGGCCTCGTGGACGCGAGCCTCCAGGGCCGGGTCTCGACGCACCGCCTCGCGGTGGCGGCGGGGCTCGCGACGACGGAGGCGCCGCGATGAAGGCCGTCAACCTGATCCCGTCCGAGCAGCGGCGCGGCGCGGCGGTAGGCGTGGGCCGCTCCGGCGGGGCCGCTTACATCCTGCTGGGAGCGCTCGGCGTGCTGGCGGTGCTGGTGCTGCTGTACGGCATGGCGCGCCACCAGGTCTCCGACCGCAAGGCGAAGCTGGCGTCGGTGCAGGCGCAGGCGCAGCGCGTGCAGCAGGCGGCGACGTCGCTCTCGGCCTACACGAGCTTCCAGTCGCTGCGCCAGCAGCGCACGCAGGCGGTGGAACAGGTGGTGGACTCGCGCTTCGACTGGGCGCACGAGCTGCACGAGCTGGGCCGCGTGCTGCCGCACGACGCGTCGATCACGACGCTGGACGGCAGCATCGGCGCCGCGGGCGCGGCGGGTGCCGCGAGCACCCCGACGAGCGGCGGGACCGGCTCCTCGACGCCCCCGGGCAGCGTGCCGACGATCACGCTGGGCGGCTGCGCCTCCAGCCAGACGGACGTCGCGCTGACGCTTCAGCGCCTGCGCCTGATCGACGGCGTCGCCTCCGTGAGCCTGCAGAGCTCGACGAAAGCGGCGGGCAAGAGCTCGACGGGCGCCACGGGCGCCAACTGCGTGGCCGGCGCTCCTTCCTTCACGGCGCTGATCACCTTCGACCCGCTGCCGGCGCCGAGCGGCAAGAGCGGCTCGGGCACCGAGCTGACGGCATCGACGGGAGGCACGAAATGACCGCGCGCGACCGGCTTGTGATCGTCGCGATCTCGGCGCTGGCGGTGCTGGCGGCAGTGTGGATGCTGCTCGTCTCGCCCGAGCGCAAGAAGGCGGACAAGCTGAACACGGAAGTGAGCGCGGCGTCGGCGCAGCTCGCGACGGCGGAGAGCCAGGCGAGCGAAGCGCAGGCTGCGCGCTCGCGGTACTCGACGGCGTACGCCTCGGTGGTGAACCTCGGCAAAGCGGTGCCGCCGAGCGAAGAAGTGCCGTCGCTGATCTACCAGCTGGCGCAGGCCTCGAACGAGAAGCACGTGCAGTTCACGTCGATCTCGACCTCGACGTCGGGCACCCCCGCGCCGGCAGCAGCGGCGAGCACGTCGACCTCGGCCACGGGCGCGGCGGCGACCACCGTGAGCTTCACGCAAATGCCCTTCACGTTCGTGTTCGAAGGCGGCTTTGACGACCTCTACCACCTGTTCCGTCAGCTGAATGGCGCGACGGTGCGCACGGCCTCTGGTCAGCTGCAGGTCAGCGGCCGGCTGCTGACCCTGCAGGGGGTCAAGCTCGAACCGGCGACGGCTGACGAAGCGAAGGGCGGCTCCCAGCAGCTGACGGGCACGATCACCGCGACGGCGTACGTGCTGCCGGCAAGCCAGGGGCTCACGGGCGGCGCGACGGCGACCTCGCCGACGCCGGCCTCGGCGAGCGGCTCTCCGGCGGCGACCAGCGCCTCGAGCGGCAGCTCTTCGGGCAGCGGCTCGACGGCGACGCCCTCGGCGACGATCGGACCGGTCCGATGAACGCCTTCCTGAACTCGCTGAAGTCCGACCTGCTCGACCGGCGCGTCACGCCGCTGCTGGCGCTGCTGGCCGCGGCCTTCCTGGGCGCGGTCGTGTACGCGGCGATCGGCGGCTCGGGCTCCTCGACGCCGACGACCCCCAACGTCCCGGTGACCTCGCCGAGCGCGACGGGGATCGCGGTGAGCGCGGTGCAGAGCGACGACAAGGGCCCCGCGGCGGAGACGACGAGCGGCTCCTCAGAACAGACCGGCGGCGCGAGCCGCAACCCGTTCGCGCCGACCCCGGGCGTTCACACGGCTGCCAAGAGCACGGCCGCGAGCGGCGAAAGCGGCGAAGCCGGCTCCGGCTCGGCGACGACGACGACTTCGGGATCGGAACCGTCTTCGAGCGGCGGCTCGGAACCGAGCTCCCCGCAGACGGGCGGCTCCCAGCAGCAGCAGGAACAGCCTCCGGCGAAGAAGACGCAGAAGACCTACAAGGTGTCGGTGCTGTTCGGCACCGCGACGCCGGGGACGCCGGCACTCGAAGCGGGGCTCACCTCCTATGACAACCTCAAGCGCCAGCAGCCGCTGCCGTCGGCGAAGCAGCCGGTGGTCGTGTTCCGCGGCGTGGTGGTGGGCGCGAAGAGCGCGACGTTCACGCTGGTGGGCGAAGCGATCCCGCGCGGCGAAGCGGTCTGCAAGCCGAGCCCGACGCAGTGCCAGGCGATCGACCTGAAAGTCGGCCAGACGGAGGAACTTGAATACGTGCCGCTGGGCGGCACCCCTGTGAACTACGAGCTCCAGCTGGTGAAGATCGAGACCGTGAAGGCGAGCGCCGCCTCGGCGGCGAGCGTCGCGACCGCTGCGAGCGCCGGCTCGGCTTATGGCGGCGAATCGCAGCGTGGCGTGAAGCTGCTGCGCAGGGAAGGCCTGACGGAGCTGCCGGGGCTGCGCTACTCGCGCGACGGCAGCGTGCTGGTGTTCGTGGCGAGCGACCACGCGCTGGCGGCTCGCGCCCACGCCGCGGCGTGGGGCGCCACGGCCAGAGGCTGACCGCGCAGCAAATAAGCTTGCGGTCGTGTCGCTACGTCTGATCACCGCGGGTGAGTCGCACGGCCCTGGGCTGACATGCCTCGTCGAGGGCCTGCCCGCCGGCCTGCAGATCGCCCCGGAGGACCTGAACGGCGACATGGCCCGGCGCCAGCTCGGGCACGGCCGCGGCGGTCGCATGAAGATCGAGCGCGACGCGGCGGAGGTGACGGCAGGGATTCGCCACGGGCGCACGCTGGGCGGCCCGATCGCCCTGCAGGTGGCGAACCGCGACTACGCGAACTGGGAGGAGCGGATGAGCCCCTGGCCGGTGGAGGCGGAGATCGCGGAGGTGCACCTCCCGCGCCCGGGCCACGCGGACCTGGTGGGCACGCAGAAGTACAAGCACTCCGACGTCCGCAACATCCTCGAGCGGGCCTCCGCGCGCGAGACGGCGGCGCGCGTGGCGGGCGGGGCGCTGTGCAAGGCGTTCCTGCGCGCGCTGGGGGTCGAGGTGCGCTCGCACGTGGTGCAGATCGCCTCGGTGAGCGCCCCTGAGCCCGGCCGGGCGCTGACGCTGGCGGACTTCGAGGAGGTGGACGCCTCGCCGGTGCGCTGCCTGGACGCCGAGGCGACGCGCGCGATGGTGCGCGAGATCGACGACCTGCGCAAGGCGAACGAGTCGCTGGGAGGCGTGTTCGAGGTGCAGGCCTTCGGCCTGGTGCCGGGCCTTGGCTCGCACGTCTCCTGGGAGGAGCGGCTGGACGGGCGGCTGGCGATGGCGATCTGCTCGATCCAGGCGGTGAAGGGCGCGGCGATTGGCGACGCCTTCACGATCGCGGGGCTGCCGGGCTCCCGTGCCCACGACGAGATCTACTACTCCGGCGAGCGCGGCTACTACCGCGAGACGAACCACGCGGGCGGCCTGGAGGGCGGCATGACGAACGGTCTGCCGCTGATCGTGCGCGGCGCGATGAAGCCGCTGCCGACGCTGACGAAGCCGCTGCAATCGGTGGACACCGAGACGCACGAGCCGGCGCAGGCGCTGCGCGAGCGCACGGACTCCTGCACGGTGCCGGCGGCGGGCGTCGTGGGCGAGGCGATGGTGGCGCTGGTGATGGCGGACGCCTACCGGCGCAAGTTCGGCGGCGATCACATCGACGACGTGCGCGAGGCGCTGGCCGCCTACACGGAGCGGATCGGGTGGCGGCCGTAGCGGGAGCGCCGCGGCGCGCGCTGGTGCTGATCGGCTTCATGGGCGCGGGCAAGTCGACCGTCGCGGTCGAGCTCGCGCAATTGCTGGGGACGCAGGCGCGCGACAGCGACGAGCTGCTGGCGCGGCGCTTTGGGCACTCGGTGGCGGAGGAGTTCGAGCGCGCGGGCGAGGAGGCGTTTCGCGCGGCGGAGGAGGAGCTGGTGTGCGAGCTGCTGGACGCCGCCGAGCCGGGCTCGGTGATCGCGCTGGGCGGCGGTTCGATCCTCTCGGCCCGGGTGCGCACGGCGCTCGAGCCCCACGTGGTGGTGCTGCTGGACGTCGAGGCGGAGGAGGCCTGGGAGCGGGTCTCGGCGCCGCCGGAGGCGGCCGGGGGTGGTCTGGAGCGGCCGCTGGCGCGCGATCGTGAGGCGTTCCTGGCGCTGCACGCGCAGCGGCGCGAGCTCTACGAGGACACGGCGCACGCGTTCGTGGGCGGGCTGGACCTGGGCGAGCTGGGCGGCGTGCTGGCGGCGCTGCGGGCGCTGGCGGCGGCGCCGGCGGGGACGCGGATGGTCTGGGCGCAGAGCGCCTCGGGCGACTACCCGGTCCTGCTGGGGCGTGGCCTGCTGCGCGCGGCCGGCGCGGAGGGGGCGGAGCTGTGGCCGTTGGACCGCTCGCGCTCGCGCCCGTTCCTGGTGACCGACGAGCACGCGGGGGCGCTGTACGGAAACGAGCTGGGCGAGCTGGCGGGTTCGATCGCGATCCCGGCGGGGGCGAAGACGCTGGCGGCGGCCGAGCAGGTGTGGCGCGCGCTCGTGGACGCGGGCGTCACCCGGGCCGGCCACGTGGTGGCGCTGGGCGGCGGCGTCGTGGGCGATCTGGCGGGCTTCTGCGCGGCGTGCTACCAGCGGGGCGTGCCGGTGGTGCAGATCCCGACGACGGTGGTGGCGCAGGTCGACTCGGCCTACGGGGGCAAGACGGGCGTGGATCTGCCGGAGGCGAAGAACTACGTGGGCGCTTACCACCAGCCGGCGGGCGTGCTGGTCGACCCGGACACGCTGTCGAGCCTGCCGGAGCGCGAGCTGGCGGCGGGCTGGGTCGAGGTGCTGAAGACGGCGCTGATCGCCGGCGGCTCGCTGTGGCGGCGCGTGGCGGCGGAGGAGGAGCTGGACGAGGGGATCGTGCTGGACTGCGCGCGTACGAAGCTGGCGGTGGTGGCGGCGGACGAGCGCGACGAGGGCCGTCGCCAGGTGCTGAACCTCGGGCACACGGTGGGCCACGCGATCGAGACGGCGACGGGCTATGGCCGCTACAGCCACGGCGAGGCGGTGGGGATCGGCCTGCTGGCGGCGCTGCGCCTGTCGGGGGCGCAGGCGCTGCGCGAGCAGGTCCGCGAGCTGCTGCTGGCGCGCGGGTTGCCGGTGGTCTTCGAGGGCGCGAGCACGGAGGAGGTGGTGGCGGCGACGGCGCGCGACAAGAAGCGGCTGGGCAAGGCGGTGCCGTTCGTGCTGCTCTCGGAGCCGGGCGCGCCGCAGGTCGGCTGCGAGGTGGAGCCGGAGGAGCTGCGGGCGGCGGTCGCCGAGCTGGCGCAGGCGCGATGATGTGGCGGGCGATGAGCGAGGCGACGGCACGATGAGCGAGACGGGCCCTCTGGTGGAGGTACTTCACGGCGTGAACCTCGACCAGCTGGGCCGCCGCGACCCCGAGCAATACGGGTCGCTGACGCTGGCGCAGCTGGAGGCGCGGATCGCGCAGGAGGCGGAGGGACTCGGCCTGCGGGTGGGCTTCTTCCAGAGCAACCATGAAGGTGACTTCGTCGAGCGCCTGCATGCCCTGCGCGGCCGGGCGGACGGGCTGATCCTGAACCCGGGGGCCTGGACGCACTACGCCTGGGCGCTGCGCGACGCGCTGGAGATCGCGGATCTGCCGGCGGTTGAGGTGCACCTCTCGGACGTGCAGGCGCGGGAGCAGTGGCGGCACGTCTCGGTGATCGGCGAGCTGTGCTTCGCGACGGTCTCGGGCCGTGGCCCGGACGGCTACGGCGAGGCGCTGGGGCTGCTGCGCGGGCGACTGGGCGCGGGCGAGGCGGGGTCGGCATGAGCGGCGAGCGCCCGGAGCCGGCACGCGCGGCGAAGCTCGCGGCGGGGCTGCACGAGCGCGGGGTCGACGCGCTGCTGGTGGCGGCGCCGGTGAACCTCCGCTACCTGACGGGCTTCACGGGCAGCAACGGCCTGGCGCTGATCGCAACGGGCGAGGGCGACGGCGGCGGGAGCCGCTTCTTCACGGACTTCCGCTACACGCTGCAGTCGGCGGAGCAGGTGCCGGAGCTGTTTTCGCGGGAGATCGTGACGGGCAGCCTGCTGGACGCGGCGGCGCGTTCGCTGGGCGACGGCGGTGGGGGCAGGCTCGGCTACGACGAGGCGAGCGTCACGGTGGCCGAGCAGGAGCGGCTGGCGGCGGCGCTCCCGGAGGGCTGGGAGCTGGCGAAGTGCGCTGGCGCGGTGGAGGAGCTGCGGATGGTGAAGGACGAGGGCGAGATCGAGCGCCTGCGCGCGGCGGCGCAACTGGCGGACGAGGCGCTGGAAGGCGTTCTGGAGCAGGGCCTGGCGGGCCGCAGCGAGCGCGAGCTGGCGATCGAGCTGGAACTGCGGATGCGGCGGCTGGGGGCGCAGGGGCCGAGCTTCCCCCCGATCGTGGCCTCGGGCGAGCACGGGGCGCTGCCGCATGCGGAACCGCGGGCGGTGGAGATCCCGCGCGACGTGCTGGTGACGATCGACTGGGGCGCGCAGCTGGATGGCTACTGCTCGGACTGCACGCGCACGTACGCAACGGGCAAGGGCGTCTCGGCGCAGGCGCGCGAGGTCTACGAGCTGGTGCTGGCGGCGCAGCTGGCGGGCGTCGAGGCCGTGAAGGCGGGGCCGACCGGCCGCGAGGTGGACGCGGTGGCGCGCGCGGTGATCGAGCAGGGCGGCCAAGGCGAGCGCTTCGGCCACGGGCTGGGCCACGGCGTGGGCATGGACGTGCACGAGGCGCCGCGCCTCTCGCGGGTGGAAAGCGAGCGGCCGCTGCAGGCGGGGAACGTCGTGACGGTCGAGCCGGGCGTCTACGTGCCGGGCGAGCTAGGGGTGCGAATCGAGGACCTGCTGGTGGTGCGCGAGGGCGGTCACGAGGTCCTCAACGGCTTGGAGAAGGGCCTGACGGTCATCTCCTGAGCCGCGAGCCTCCGCAGCCGGTTGCGGATGCCCGGCGCGAGCTGGGCTCCCGGCAGGGACAGGCGCTGGGCGAGGAGAGCGGCGAGCGGCAGCGACCAGGCGAGGAAGACGGCGGCCTGCACGTCCCCTGAGGCGTGGTTGGGCAGCCACAGGAACGTCAGCGAGGCGAGCGCGGTGGCGAGCGCGGCGAGCGGGTGCAGGCGCATGGGCGGCCCGGTGGCCTCCCAGGCGAGCAGCGCGAGCAGCATGGGCAGCATGTAGTAGCCGGTGTCCCAGGTGTCGAGCAGGCAGCGCAGCATGAGCAGCAGCGCCAAAGCGAGCAGCGCGGGTCGCAGGCCGATCGCGCTCCCGCGGCCCTGGCGCCACCACAGCGCAAGGCCCAGGAGGGCGCCGACGGCGAGGATCGCGGGGTGGGAGATGGCGCCGGTCCAGGCGGGGCCGACCACGGCTCCGGCTTCCGAAGGGGAGGCGCCGGTCCCGGCGGGGTGGCCGAAGAACCAGAAGAGCTGCCAGGGGTGGAAGATCGTCCCGGGAGGCGTGGCGCTGGCGCGCGCGGCGGCGGCAAAGCCGCCGGACCCGGCGAGCAGTAGCGGCGCGAGCAGGGCGGCGGCGACGGCGAGCGCGAAGGCGGCGCAGGCGGCGCGGCGGCGGGGCGCCAACGCGAGCAGCACGGGAGCGGCGGCGAGCAGCGCCCACTCCTTGTTGGCGACGGCGAGGCCGAGCGCGAGACCGGCCCACAGCGAGCGGCCCTCGGCGGCGAGCAGCACGGCGGCGACGCACAGGCAGGCGCCGAGCAGCTCCTCGGGGTGGCCGAGTTCGAGCGCCTTCAGCGCGAGCGGGTTGGCGGCGCAGATCAAGACGGCAAGGGCGCGTGCGGGCAGCGGGTTGCCGGAGCGGCGCATGTGCGCGACGAGCACGACGGCGAGCAGCGCGCAGGCGAGCAGGCAGGGCAGCGCGACGGCGCGGTAGACGGCGAGCGAGCCGCCGCCCCAGAGCCCGGGGACCAGGGCGAAGGGCGCGCGCTCGACGAGCGAGCCACCGTAGGCGGGGGCGAGGCGCAGGAAGTCGGCGAGGTGCCCGTGCACGAGGGCCGTGAACGCGGGCAGCGCCTCGGTTTCGTAATCGCCCCAAACGAACGTCGTGAGCCCGAGCCAGCCGACGACGCCGCAGCAGGCAAGCGCCGCCAGCGCGCAGGGGACGTTTTCGCGGGCAATGCGCCGCATGTGGTCGCATCGGCGCGGGAAGGAGAGGGCTTGAGCCTGTCTACCCGGCCAGCAGCTCGGCGAGGCCCGCACGATCCGGGACGATGTGCCGGACCTCGGTGAGACCGTCGAAAGCCGCGTCCGCCGAGACCAGCGCCTCAATGCCCGCGCGCCCGGCACAGGCGGCCAGAACGGCGTCGAACGCACCAAGTGCATCGTTGCGCTCGAACAGGCTGAGGCCGGCGTGCAGATCCTCGGCGGAAGGCGCGAGAAGTGGGGATAGGAGCTCGGTGTAGTCGCGACCCAGCGATGCGGCGTCGTCGCGGTCGC
>DATJMW010000018.1:0-98570 GCA_035508515.1 Solirubrobacteraceae bacterium
ATCGCCGGAGCCGTGGCGGGAGCATGAGCGCACAGGGCACGACACCCGCCCAGGGCGAGTTGCTCGCCCGCTTCGCCGTCAGCCCCGCCCGGCGGCGCAAGGACCAGCTCGCGCGCGGGCTCATCACCGCCGGCACCGTGATCGCGCTCGTGCCGCTCGCCCTCGTCCTCTACTACCTGCTCAGCAAGGGGCTCGGCTCCTGGAGCTGGGACTTCTTCAGCACCGACCCCACCGGCAACACCTTCTTCAAGACCTCCACCATCGGCGGCATCAAGAGCGCGATCCTAGGCACGATCGAGATCGTCGCGCTCGCCTCCGCGATCGCGATCCCGATCGGCATCGGCGTCGCGGTGTGGCTCGTCGAGTACGGCCGCAACAGCGCCTTCGCCAACCTCGTGCGCTTCTTCGTCGACGTCCTCACCGGCGTGCCCTCGATCGTCTTCGGCCTGTTCATCTACATCGTGCTGATCGTCGGCACCGGCAGCTCCTACGCCGGCTACAAGGGCTCGCTGGCGCTGACGCTGCTGATGCTGCCGGTCGTGATCCGCTCCGCCGAGGTGATCCTGCTGCTCGTGCCCGCCGGCCTGCGCGAATCGGCGCTGGCGCTGGGCGCGCCGCGCTGGAAGGTCATCGCCAGGATCGTGCTGCCCACCGCGCTGCCCGGGATGATCACCGGCGTGCTGCTCGCCGTCGCCCGCGCCGCCGGCGAGACCGCGCCGCTGCTGTTCACCGCCGCGGTCACGCGCAAGACCAGCTTCGACCTTGGGCAGTTCATGAACTCGCTGCCCGTCCAGATCTACAGCGACGTCACCTCCCCCACGACCTCCGTCGTCAACCGCGCCTGGGGCGCCGCGCTGACGCTGGTCGTCATGATCCTGCTGCTGAACCTGATCGCCCGCCTGATCTCCCGAAGGAGCCGCCTTGCATGAGCGTCGACGGAACCACATCTGAGACAGCTAGTCTGGAGCCCACAAACGTGGAGCCCGAGAGCAGCACCGGACGCGAGCGCATCGCCCCGACGCCCGACGGGACGTCCCAGCCGACCGCTGGGCAGCCCGCCGACGGCCAGGCGCCCGCGAAGCCGGCCACGCCCGCCAAGCAGGGCCTGAGCGTGAAGCTCGAGGGCCTGCGCGCCTTCTACGGGGACGCCGAGCAGGTAAAGGGCATCGACCTGGAGTTCAACGCCAACCAGGTCACCGCGATCATCGGCCCCTCCGGCTGCGGCAAGTCCACGATGGTGCGCTGCATCAACCGCATGCACGAGGAGATACCCGGCGCCCGCGCCCAGGGCCGCGTGCTGCTGGACCGGATGGACGTCTACGACCCCGGCGTCGACGTCGTCGCCGTGCGCCGCGCGATCGGCATGGTCTTCCAGAAGCCGAACCCCTTCCCGACGATGTCCGTGTTCGACAACGTCGCCGCGGGGCTGCGGCTCAGCGCCGGGCGCGGCCCGGGCGGCAAAGCCGACCTGCGCTCCCGCGTCGAGTCGGCGCTGCGCGGCGCCGGCCTCTGGGATGAGGTCTCAGACCGGCTCGACGCCCCCGGCGCCGGGCTTTCCGGCGGCCAGCAGCAGCGCCTGTGCATCGCGCGCTCGCTCGCCGTCGAGCCCGAGGTGATCCTGATGGACGAGCCCTGCTCCGCGCTCGACCCGATCGCCACCCTGAAGATCGAGGAGCTGATCGAGGAGCTCAAGCAGCGCGTCACGATCGTGATCGTCACGCACAACATGCAGCAGGACGCGCGCGTCGCCGACCGCACCGCCTTCATGCTCAGCGGCGAGCTCGTCGAGGTCGGCCCGACGGAAGACATCTTCACGAACCCGAGCGACTCGCGGACCGAGGAATATGTCACCGGCAAGTTCGGCTAGCGACGACGGCTTCCCCGTGGGGCGTCGCGGCTCGCACCGCCGTCCCGCCCACGCCGCCCCCGAGGCCTCCGGAGCCTCCGGCGCCAGCCGGCTCGCCTCCGAGGAGGTCACCGCCTCAGAGGGCGGGCAGGGCCGAGCCAGCTTCCAGGAGCAGCTGCACACCCTTGAAACCAACGCGCTCGGCGGGCTGGACCTGATCGTCGAGCAGCTGGACCGCGTCCTGGAGGCGCTGCGCCACCAGGACGTGGAGCTGGCGCAGATGGTGATCGCCGACGACGACCGCGTCGACGGGCGCTACCTGGAGGTCCATCAGGGCATCCTCTCGCTGCTGGCGTTGCAGGCCCCCGTCGCGGGCGACCTGCGGCTCGTCGCGGCGCTGCTGCATTTGATCAAGCACATCGAGCGCATGGGCGATCAGTGCGTGAACATCGCCAAGATGATCCCGCTCTCGGGCTACGAGCCCCCCGTTCAGCCCGAGATGCTCGACGCGCTCGCGAAGATGGGCGCGCACGCCCGCTCGGAGGTCGTCCAGTCGAAGGCCGCCTTTGCGGGACGCGACGTCGAACTGGCCGAGGACCTCGTCCGCCAGGACCGCGAGATCAACCGCCTGAACCGCGAGATCTTCCGCACGGCGATCGAGGTCGGCGAGGACCTCGACACGCGCGAGTGGGCGATGCACATGACGCTCGTCGCCCGCGCCCTGGAGCGGATCGGCGACAACGCCGTCGACATCGGCGAGCAGGTCGCCTTCGTCGTCACGGGCCTGTTCCGGGAGTTCTCGGACTCCTCGCACCCCGCCGGGCGGCCCGACGCCGCGCCGGACGGAACGCCCGAAGGCCTTTAGGCGCGGCCTCAGACCGGCCTCAGACCGGCCGATCGCGTCGGCCCGCGAGAGGCTTGTGCGGATTCGCCGCAAATGCGGGGTCGGCTGTGAAGATCCTGTGACCATTTGCCTGCAAGCCGCCCGCGGTCATCCCGCTGGCCTATGCTTCGCGCCAATGACGGAGAGCATCACCGCCAGGGATGAGGCGGCGCCGTCGGGCCCGGGGGGCGCATCCTCAGCGTTGCGCATCGCCGTCCTCGACCGCGACAGCGGCTTCATCCAGGTGCTCAGCAAGCGTCTCGACCGGCTCGGCTGGGAGCACCGCGTGCTCGCGAGCCCCGTGCCGGCCGACGCCGTCGTCTCGATGCGCCTGAGCGCGCTGGTCGTGGACCTCGCGGTGCTGGGCCCCCAGGCTTGGGAGTGGCTTGAGCGACTGTGCGGCGCGCTGCCGGACCTTGGCATCGTCGTCTGCACCGGCCCCTCGACCGTCGCCCAGCGCGTGCGCGGGCTGCGGCTGGGCGCCGACGACTGGATCACGAAGCCCTGCCACCCCGAGGAGGTGATCGCGCGCGTGCAGAGTGTCGTGCGCCGTCGCCGCCGCCCCAGCGGGCGCACCGAGGCCAAGCCGGTGATGGCGGGCGAGGTCGAGATCCGCTCCGACCGCTTCCAGGCGTTCGTCGGCGGCGAGAGCCTCGACCTGACGCGCCGCGAGTTCGAGCTGATCGAGCTGCTGGCCGCGGCCGAGGGCCGCGTGCTGGAGCGCGAGGAGATCTACTCGCGCCTGTGGGGCTACACGATGGTGCGCGGCGACCGCTCGGTGGACGTGTTCGTGCGCAAGCTCCGCCAGAAGCTTGAGAAGGCCTCGCCGCGCTGGCGCTACATCCACACGCACTTCGGCATCGGCTACCGCTTCGCGGCCGAATCGCTCGACGTCGACCAGGACGTCGAGGTGCCAGCGGCGCTACCCCCCGAGTGGGCCGCCGGCGATGAGGGCCAGCTCGCGGGGCCGCAGCAGGACCGCGAGCTCACCACCGACGCCTTCTAGGCGCACCACCGCCAGCCCGCCCTTCTTCAGGTCGATCCGACCGCCGGTGAGGTCGGCGACCACGCCTGACAGGTCGGGCTCGTGCCCGACGATCAGAAGCCGCCCGTCGGCGCCGATCGCCGACAGCGCGTCTAGCGCTCCGCCACCGTCGAAGCCCGACGCCAGCGGCGCGTGCTCCTGAAGCAGCTCGCGCTCCGCCGGCTGCCACTGCTCCGCCGCCAGCTCCGCCGTCTGGCGCGCCCGCGTCTTCGGGCTGAACAGCACCGCCTCGAACGACGGTTGCAAGCGCGCCAGCGCCGTCCCCGCCGTCCGCGCCTGCTGCTCGCCGCGAGGCGTCAGACGACGCTCTGCGTCAACGCGCGTTCCGTGCGGCTCGGCCTCCGCGTGCCGCAGTACCCAAAGCTGACGGGCCATTCTCGCGGCCCACCCTAGCGTCTGTGTCGCATTTGCGGCCGATGTCAACGAAATGTCAATTTCTCGCCCCTGACCCGCCGTCTCACGGACCTGTGAACGCTCGGTGGCGGGACACCTCCCAGGGACCTGCGAGGGTGTAGCTTGAGATCGGCATGGACGATCCCCGCGCACATACCCAGCAGGGCTCGGCCCCGCACCCGCCGGCGGTGATCGACCTCGCCGAGCGCCCCCAGGCCGCGACGCCGGGGAACGGCGCCTACGAGCGCGCACCGGACCAGCGTACGAGCGCCGACGACGGGCCGGAGCCCGCCGAGCGACGGGCCGCCGAGGACGGGTCCTCGCCCGCGCCCGACGTCGAGGACCCTTCGCTCTACATCAACCGCGAGCTCTCCTGGCTGGACTTCAACGACCGCGTGCTGCAGCTCTCCGAGGACGAGGGCACGCCGCTCTTGGAGCGGGTGAAGTTCTGCGCGATCTACACGACGAACCTCGACGAGTTCTACATGGTGCGCGTCGCCGGCCTGCGCGACCAGATCGACGCGGGCGTCGAGAACCCGGGCCAGGACGGGCGCACGCCCTCCGAGACGATCGCGCTGATCCGCGAGCGCGTGCTGGAGCTGGGCGGGCGTCTGACCGACTGCTTCGAAGGCGAGCTGCGCGGCCAGCTCGCCGACAACGACATCCGGCTCGTGGGAGTGCGCGAGCTGGACGAGCAGCAGCGCTCCGAGCTGGCGGCGCACTTCCAGAAGAAGATCTTCCCGGCGCTGACGCCGCTGGCGGTCGCGCCGGGCCGGCCGTTCCCCTACATCTCGAACCTGTCGCTGAGCCTGGCGGTGCTGGTGCGCGACCCGGTCACCGACCAGACGGTGTTCGCGCGGGTGAAGGTGCCGACCGAGATCCTGCCGCGGTTCGTCGCGCTGGAGCACGCCACCGGCGGCGAGACGCTGCTGGTGCCGCTGGAGGACGTGATCGCCCACCATCTCGACGCGCTCTTCCCCGGCATGGAGATCGCCGACTACGACGTCTTCCGCGTCACCCGTGACGCCGACCTGGAGGTCTCAGACGACGCCGCGGACCTGCTGCAGGCGGTCGAGGACGAGCTCCGCCGCCGGCGTTTCGGCGAGATCGTGCGGGTCGAGGTCGGCGCCGACATCTCCCCGCGCCTGCTGTCCGAGCTGACGAGCCTGCTCGGCGTGGACGACGACGAGGTCTATCCCGTGCAGGGCCTGCTGGACATGGGCGCGCTGTGGCAGATCGTCCGGCTCCCCGGCCACGGCGAGCTGCGCCAGGAATCGCTCGTCGGGATCACCCACCCGCGCCTGCTGCGCCACGAGGACGAGCGGCCCGACGTGCTCGGCGCGATGCGCGAAGGCGACCTGCTCGTGCACCACCCCTACATCTCCTTCGCCACCTCGGTCGAGCGCTTCGTGGAGCAGGCGGTGGCGGACCCGAACGTGCTCGCGATCAAGCAGACGGTCTACCGCACGAGCGACGACTCGCCGCTTGTGCCGGCGCTGATCGACGCGACCGAGCGCGGCAAGCAGGCGGTCGCGCTGGTCGAGCTGAAGGCGCGTTTCGACGAGGGCATGAACATCCACTGGGCGAAGGCGATGGAGGAGGCCGGCGTGCACGTCGTCTACGGCCAGCCGTCGCTGAAGACCCACGCCAAGTGCGTGCTGGTCGTGCGCCGCGAGGGCGACGGCGTGCGCAACTACGTGCACATCGGCACCGGCAACTACCACTCTGCCACGGCGCGGCTGTACACGGACTTCGGCCTGTTCACGACGGACGAGCAGATCGGCGCGGACGTCGCGGACATGTTCAACTACCTCACGGGCTACGGGCGCCCGACGCACTACCGCCGCGTGCTGATGGCGCCCAACCAGCTGCGCGACGGGATCCTCGAGGAGATCGAGCGCACGATCGAGGCCCATTCGCCCGAGTCCCCGGCGCGGATCGTGATGAAGATGAACTCGCTCGTGGACGGGCGCTGCATCCGCGCGCTGTACCGGGCCTCGCAGGCGGGGGTCGGCGTCGAGCTGAACGTGCGCGGCATCTGCTGCCTGCGCCCGGGTGTGCCCGGCGTCTCGGAGAACATCCGCGTGGTGTCGGTCGTCGGGCGCCTGCTGGAGCACTCGCGCGTCTACGCGTTCGAGCGCCACGGCGAGCACACGATCTACATCTCCTCCGCTGACCTGATGCCGCGCAACCTCGACCACCGCGTCGAGTTGGCGGTGCCGATCGCGGCGCCGGAACTGCGCGCCGAGCTGCTGGACACGCTGGATCGGGCCTTCGCCGACAACCAGAGCTCGTGGGAGCTGCGGGCGGACGGCGCCTGGAAGCGGCGCAGCCCCGGCCCCGGCGAGGAGCCGCGCAACATGCAGCTGGAGCTCGCGGAGATCCACTCGGGCCGCGGCGGCGATCAGCTGCCGGCGCGCGAGCCGGGCTAGCAGCTAGCCGGCGCCGAGCGCCCGAACCCGATCGACCCCGAGCTGGACCTCGGCCTTGTTGATCAGGCGCTTGGTCCTGTGACCGGCGAAGACGACGCCGCCGACGTTGCCGGTCCCCGCGGCCTTGCGGGCGTCGTCGACGAGCTCCCTGGCGTCCCAGAGCATCTGGACCGCCGCCCGCTTCGTGAGCTTGGCGGGGACGGCGGGGCCGACGCTCTCGCGAGCGCGCCTGGCGACCGCCGAAAGCAGCGAGCCGCCACCCGCCTGGCCGCCCATCGTCGCTTCGGCCTCCGCGAGATTGTCCGAGATGCCCCAGAGCACGAGCATGTTCGCGACGACCTGACGGTCGTTCAGGTCGATTCCGTGAAGCAGGGCGAGATCGCACAGGAGCGCGGTCTCGCAATAGAGGTCGACGATGCGCGTCGCGACCCCGGCCAGCGGCCCCGCGCCGAACGACAGCAAGCCAAGGCGTCGCCGACGGCTCCGCGCCGCCTTGTAGACGTCGCGCGCCGACAGATCCTCCTCGTGCTCGTCCTCGCGAACCGCCGAGACCAATCCGGCCATGACGTTCTCGATCGTCACCGGCCGCTCGTCGTCGGCGAAGACGGAGCGAAGACCTTTGAACCGCTCGCCGGCGTGCTCGGCTTTCGTCGCGGCGTTCTCGACCAGATCGACGCCGAGCCGCGCCGCGCGCGAAGCGAGCCTACCCCCGATCCCCATTCCGACAAGATATAGGAGTTACATACGAAAGTGCCGGTCAGCGGAATAAGTCGATTGATTCGGCAACACTTCACTGTCAAGCGAGCACGGTGACAACAAAATGCTCCGATTCACGCCCAACGGAAGCGTTTAATCGGTAAAACTCCAGTGCAGACTGAGAAGGCCTGCCCCCACGCAAGGAAACAGGCCTTCCCCAGCAGCTACCTCCCGCCGCCCACCCGGCCCCACGCCAGGAGCGAGCGGGACGGTAGTTTGTTTCACTTAGTTGAACTAAGCGAACTGTACGGTACCGGCGACGCACCATATTGCTGCGCGATTTCTCGCAAATAGCGCTAAAAATCGTTTCTTGTATTCCGTAGAGCGGAAGATTTAGGTCAACCAAGTTCGCAGCCGGCGCCAGCTATCGAGCGCCGTTCCCGAGTACAGTTGATCGCTCTGGACGTCAAAGCGGGGGATGGATTCGGCCGATGAAGGGATCGATTCGCAAGCGCCGCATGGTGTGGCTCGTCCTCGCCGCGGGCACGCTTGCCTGCGGCACGCCGCAGGCCGCCTCGGCGATCGAACCGGCGGGCAAAGCACCCCTGATCGAATCGATGTCCGCCGGAGTCGGCCGCGAAGTGTCCGTCGGCGCGAACATCAACCCGGAGGGGCTGAACACCAACTACGAAATCGTCCTGGAATGCATGGGGATCGCCCCTGAGTGCGCCTCGGGCAATCCCCGCGCCACCGGCGTGCTGGCGGGCAACGGCGGAAGCCGCGAAGTGACCCTGGACGTGCCGAGCCTGCAGGCGGGCACGTACTGGTTCAGCGTGTACGCGTCGAATGCCGCCGGGTCGGTGTTCCGGCGCAGCGACATCCTGAACGTCCCGCCCACCCCGCCGGGCGCCTGCCCGGAAGGCTGCCCCACCTCGCCGGGGACGCCCTACGAACCGGAAATGCCCGAATGGCTCTCGAAATACCTGGCGGAACAGGCGGCTCGGACGGTCGCGGAATACGAAGCGAAACAGCGCAGCGCCCAGGAAGCGGCAGCACACGAACGAGAAGTGGCCGCGGCGCAGGAAGCGGCGCGTCTCGCCGCCGAAGCGGCGGCGCGCGAAGCGCAGCAGGAACCGGTTGTGACTGCGCCGCCGATGCAGGCCTGCGTCGTTCCCTCGCTACGAGGCGAGAAGCTCGCCGCGGCGCGAAAGAACCTCGCGAAAGCGCACTGCCGGCTGGGCGGCGTCAGGCGACCCGCCCACGACCGCTCGGCGCTGGTGGTCGCGAGCCAGAGCGCGCGACGCGGCAAGCGCCTTCCCGGGGGTGCGGCGGTGGCGGTCACGCTCGGGGCAGCGCCGCGGCGAAGCGCCTAGCGGCGGCTCGGCACGGCCGCGCGCCCCGCGGCCTACTCCAGGCTCGGCGCGGCCGCGCACCCGCGCCCCGCGGCCTCCTCCACGCACGAGGGCCGCTACGCCGCGGCGGGCAACCCGTCCAGCGCCTCTTTCAGCTCGTCCACCGACTGGTAGTCGAGCCCGAGCATGTGGTCGTGCCGGTAGCGCACGACCCCCTGCTCGTCGACGATGACGACGGCCCGCTTCGTGCCGAGCCGCGAGGAGTGGGCGCTGTAGGCCTTGGCGACCGCCTTGTCGACGTCGGCGAGCAGCGGCACGTTGAGGTTGTGCTTGGCGACGAACTGCTCGTGGGAGTCGAGGTCCTGCGAGGAGATGCCGACGACGGTTGCGTTCAGCGCGGCGAAGTCGCCGCCGCGGTCGCGGTAGGAGCAGAACTGTTTGGTACAGACCATCGTGTTGTCGCCGGGGTAGAACAGCAGCACGACGCGCTCGCCGCGGTGCTGGGAGAGCTTGAAGGCCCCCTCGGTGCCGGGCAGCTCGAAGTCCGGCGCCTGCTCCCCGACCTGCGGTGTCTTCGCCATCTCGCGGCCTCCGCCCTCTCGCTTGTCATGGCCCCCGCTGCGCGAGCGGGCCCTGGGCGAGCAGCATAACCGGCGTGGACGGCCAGGCGATGGGGTAGAACATCGAGCGAATGCGCCCCGTTCGCCCACGCTTCGTGCTGGCGCTGGCCGCGAGCGCGACGCTCGCGGCCTGTGGAAGCTCCGCGGCGGAAAGCTCGACGCCGACGATCTCGGCGAGCGAGATACCCGCGGCGACGCAGGCTTCGGCGGCCCGCCTGCTGGACTGGCCGGAGTTCGGCCTGGACCCGCAGCGCTCGGACGCGAGCGAAGACGCCAGCGGGATCGCGCCCGCGCAGCTGGCGCACCTGCGCCGCCACACGGTGCAGCTGCCGGGGACGGTGGACTCCTCGCCGATCTACCTGCACGGCGTGAAGGTGGGTGGCGCGACGCACGACGTGGTGGTGGTGACGACGACGTACGGCAGGACGATCGCCCTGGACGCCGACAGCGGCGCGCTGCTGTGGACGTTCACGCCGCCGGGCTACGGGAGCTGGGCGGGCAGCGCGCAGATCACGAACGCGAGCCCGCTGGCGGACCCGGGCCGCCGGTTCGTCTACGCGGCCTCGCCGAACGGCCTGATCCACAAGCTCTCGCTCGAAGACGGCAGCGAGTCGCGCGAAGGCTCCTGGCCGGTGAGCGTGACGCGCGACGCGACGCACGAGAAGCTGGGCGCGGCGCTGAACATCGCGGGCGCCTACGTGGTGGTGGCGACGAGCGGCTACATCGGCGACGCGCCCCCCTACCAGGGCCACGTGGTGCTGATCGAACGCTCCGGCGGCCGCGTCCACTCGGTGTTCAACACGCTCTGCGCTAATCGCCGCAGCCTGATCGTCCCGAACACGTGCGCCTCGAGCGACTCGGCGATCCTCTCGCGGGGCGGCGCGGTCGTGGAGCCGAACGGGCGAAGGCTGCTGATCGACACGGGCAACGCGCCGTGGGACGGCAGCACGGACTTCGGCGACAGCGTGCTGGAGCTGACGATCCCCTCGTTGGACCTGCGCCAGGCGTTCACGCCGACGAACCAGTCGCAGCTGAACGAATCGGACACCGACCTGGGATCGTCGGCGCCGGCGCTGCTGGGCCACGGGCGCGTGGTGCTGGCGGGGAAGGACGGCCTGCTGCGGGTGCTGCGGCTCTCGCGCCTGAACGGCCGCAAGCAGTCGAACACGAAGCTGCTGGGGGGCGAAGTCCAGCGGCTGCCGCTGCCGGGCGGCGGGATGCTGTTCACGGCGCCGGCGGTGTGGCGCCACGGCGGGCGCACGACGATGTTCGTGGCGGACGAACACGCCACGGCGGCGTACGTGCTGCGGCGCGGCAAGCTCTACCGGGCCTGGATCGCGAACACGCCGGGGACGAGCCCGGTGCTGGTTGGCGGGCTGCTGTACGTGTACGACCCCGTCGCGGGCGGCATCGTCGTCTACCGGCCGGGCTCGCCGCGCCCGGTGGCGAAGCTGCCCGGATCTTCGGGGCACTGGAACAGCCCGATCGTGGTGGACGGCCACGTGGTGGAGCCGGAGGGCGACGCGAACGACCACGAGCAGTCCGACTCGCTGGACCTGTTCTCGGTCGGTTAGCGCCGCCTGAGCCGGCACCCGGCGCCCGGCACCGGCGCCCGGCACCGACAACCCGGCCCGGCCGGTACGCGGCCGGAAGCGCCTCAGCGCCGCCTTCGCGCGCGCGCCGCGGTGACCCACCAGGGCGCGCTGGAGCGCCGCTCGACTTCGAGCCCGGCGAGCGCGCCGGCGTCGCGGGCGCAGATGAAGGCGAGCCGCCGCTGGTGCAGGTAGTCGCGCAGCCCGCTGTAGTCGGTGAAGTCGTGCGGCAGCGGCGCGGCCCGGAACCCGAACTGCGCGGCCAGCTCGGTGAGGGCGAGCCGCGAGGGGATCATGACGGTCTCGTATTCGACGGCGTTCTCGCGGTGGTAGAGGGTCTCGAGCTCGAAGACGCTCATCCGCGAGCGCGAGATCTCGGTGTCGATGACGATCAGCCCCGGTTGCGCGGCGGCCATGGCCTCGAACAGCTCGAAGGGCTTGGCGACGTGGTCGAGCAGGCCAAGGCAGAGCACGATGTCGAAGCGCTCGCCCTCCTCGGCCTGGCGCTCGAGGACGTTCGCGCACTGGAAGCGGTAGCGCTCGCGGGCGATCCCCTTCGCCTCGAACACCAGCTCCGCCTGCTGGACGTACGCCTCGCGCGCGTCGACCCCCAGCACGAACTCGGCGCCGGCCTCGATCGCGGCGAGCGACCAGAAGCCGGCGTTGCAGCCGAGATCGAGCACGCGCCGGCCGCGCAGCGAGCCGCCGGTGAGGCGCAGCAGCGCCTCGAAGAAGTAGCGCCGCCGCTGCCGATGACGGTTGACGAGCGCGCGGTTGGGCACGGGCGTGGCGACGCCGCCCTCGAACTCGAAGCGGTAGCCCCAGGAGGGGAAGGCGGCGATCCGCCGCCGGAGCTCCTCGCCCTGCATCAGGCGAGCGCCTTCTGCAACAGCCCGAGCCAGACCTCGCTGCGCGTGGGGAAGGCGGGCACGGCGTCGGCGAGCACGGCGAGGGGGACCTCGGCGACGACGGCGATCGTGGCGGCGTGCAGCCACTCGGCGACCTCGACGCCGACGAAGGTGGCGCCGACGAGGACTCCGCGCTCGTCGTCGACGATCAGCCGGGCTTCCCCGGGGGCGCCGTGCCCGACGAAGCTTTCGCCGGCGTTCGCGAGCGACTGGTCGACGGCGCGCACGGCGAGGCCGGCGGCGTGCGCGCTGGCGAGCGTGTGCCCGACGGCGGCGACCTGCGGCTCGGTGAAGACGACGCGGGGGGAGCAGTCGCGATCGGCGCCGTCGGCGCCGCCTTGCGTCCCGGCGTCGCGGCCGCCGTGGGCGCCGCCCTCGCGGAGGATCTCCTGGGCGACGAGCCGCGCCTGGCGCTTGCCCATGTGGGTGAGCAGCACGTGGCCGTTGGCGTCGCCGATGGCGTAGAGCCAGTCGCGCCCGGGGACGCGGAAGCGCTGGTCGACCTCGATGTAGCCGCCGCCCTCCAGCCCGACGGACTCGAGCCCGAGCTGCTCGGTGTTGGGCGTGCGCCCGACGGCGGCGAGCAGCTGCTCGCCGGCGAAGCTGCGGCCGTCCTCCAGGACGAGCGTCGGGCCGGGATCGACACGGATTGCCTTCGCATCGAGCACGACCTCGACCCCGGCGCGTTCGAGCGCTTCGCGCACGAGCTCGGAGGCGAATGGCTCCTCACGGGCGATCAGCCGCTCGCGCAGCTCGACGAGCACGACGCGGGCGCCGAGCGTGGCGTAGGCCTGCGCGAGCTCGACGGCGACGACGCCACCGCCGAGCACGAGCAGCGTCGAAGGGACCCGCTCGCTGGTGGTGGCCTGCCGGTTGGTCCAGGGCTCGGCCTCGGCGAGCCCTGGGATGGGCGGGATCGCGGCGCGCGAGCCGGGCGCGAGCACGACGGCGCGGCGCGCGAGCAGGACGCGCGAGCCGACGCGTACACGCCGCTCGCCGTCGAGGGCCCCGGAACCGCGGACGAGCTCGATGCCGCGCTCGCGCACCCAGGGCAGCTGCGCCTCGTCGCTGAGCGAGTGCACGATCTCGTCGCGCCGCGCGAGCACGGCGGCGACGTCGAGCGGGCCGCTGACGGCCTCGGCGGCGCCGCGCACGCGGCGCGCCTCGGCGAGCGCCTGGGCGGGGCGCAGCAGGCCCTTGGAGGGCATGCAGGCGTAGAAGGAGCATTCGCCGCCGACGAGCTCGCGCTCGACGAGCGCGACGGAGATGCCGGCTTCGCCGAGCCTCCCGGCGCAGACCTCGCCGGCGGGGCCGGCGCCGAGCACGACGACGTCGAACTCCTCGGCGGGGGACGGCTGCGACTCGCTCACAGCCACTCACGCTAGCCTCAAACGACGATGGAGGAATCGCTGGTCGGCCAGTTGCTGCTCGCCTCCCCGTCGCTGCGCGACCCGAACTTCACGCGCACGGTGGTGCTGATCGGCGTGCACAGCGAGGAGGGAGCGATGGGCGTGGTGCTGAACCGGCCCTCGGAGGTGACGGTGGGCGAGGCGGCGCCGCAGCTGGAGCAGGCGGTGGAGGAGTCTGAGCGGGTGTTCGTGGGCGGGCCGGTGCAGCCGAGCTCGATCGTGTTCCTGGCGGAGTTCCTGGACCCGGCCCCGGCGGGCGTGCTGGTGCTGGGCCGGATCGGCTTCCCGGCGCCGGACGCGGAGCTTGAGGAGCTGTCGGCGGCGACGGGCCGCGTGCGGGTGTTCGCGGGCTTCGCGGGCTGGGGCGAGGGCCAGCTCGAGGCGGAGATCGCGGAGGGCGACTGGATCGCGCAGGCGGCGCTGCCGCAGGACGTCTTCACGGAGCTGCCGGAGCAGCTCTGGGGCGAGGTGCTGGAACGCAAGGGCGGCAGTTACGCCCTGGTGGCGCGGATGCCGCCGGACCCCAGCATGAACTAGAGGGCGGGCGCTCGATTGGCTCCGCGGCCGCGAGGGCGCGGCCGCTGCGCGATGTGAACATCTGCGCATCCCGGGCGGAAAGCCTCCCCGGGGGCTACTAGTCTGTTTCGAGGCTCTCCCTCCCCAGACGAGCCTCCCCCGCAGTCCGACTCCCCAGAGGTGCCCATGGTCAAGCTCGCCCGTTGGTGTACGACCCATCGCAAGACGATGCTGTTCGGCTGGATCGCCCTGCTGCTGGCGGTCAGCGCGATCGCGGGCTCGGCGGGCACGTCGTACTCGAACAACTTCACGCTGCCGAACTCCGACGCGCAGCGCGCCTCGGACCTGCTGCGCAGCAGCTTCCCGGCGCAGGCGGGCGACCGCGACACGATCGTCTACAAGGTCGGCTCCGGGAGCGTCGAGGACCCGGCGGTGAAGGCGCGCGTGGGCGCGATGCTGGCGCGGGTGGCGAAGCTGCCGCACGTGACGGAGGTCGTCAGCCCCTACAGCGGCCCGGCGGCCGGCAAGGCGGTCTCGGCGAACGGGCGGATCGCCTTCGCGACGGTGGTGTTCGACCAGAAGGCGAACGAACTCCCGAAGGAGGCGGCGGAACGGGTCGTGGACACGGCCCGCGCGGCGGCGCGCCCCGGCCTGCAGGTCGAGCTGGGCGGGCAGGCGATCGAGTTGACGGAGCAGGCGGGCTTCGGCATCTCGACGGCGGTGGGCCTGCTGGCGGCGATCGTGGTGCTGCTGCTGACGTTCGGCTCGCTGATCGCGATGGGCCTGCCGATCGTGACGGCGCTGTTCGGCCTGGGCACGGGCCTGGGCCTGATCGCGCTGTTCACGCACGTGGTGGACACGCCGAACTTCTCCTCCGAGCTGGCGGCGATGATCGGGCTGGGCGTGGGGATCGACTACGCGCTGTTCATCCTGACCCGCTTCCGCGAGGCCTACACGACCCCTGGGCCGACGTTCGAAGACGCGCGCGAGTCGGTGGTGCAGGCGATGGACACGGCGGGGCGGGCGATCCTGTTCGCGGGCTGCACGGTGGTGATCGCGCTGCTGGGGATGATGCTGCTGGGGGTGGATTTCCTCTACGGCGTGGCGATCTCGGCCTCGATCGGGGTGCTGCTGGTGATGGCGGCCTCGCTGACGCTGCTGCCGGCGCTGCTGACGTTCGCGGGCAGGCGGCTGGCGCGGCCGGGCAGGCGCGCGCGCCGGCGCGCGGAGCGCGAGGCGATGGGCACCGAGGCGGCGACGGGCACGGCGGTCCCGGCGCAGGCGGCGGGGGGCATGTGGGTGCGCTGGAGCAGGTTCGTGGAGCAGCGCCCGCACGCGATCGCGCTGCTCGCGACGGCCTTCATGCTGGCGGTCGCGGCCCCGGCGACGGCGCTGCGGCTGGGGTCGAGCGACGCGTCGAACGACCCGGCGAAGCAGACAACGCACAAGGCGTATGCGCTGCTGGCGCAGGGCTTCGGCGAAGGCTTCAACGGGCCGCTGCTGGTGGTGGCGCGCGTGCCCGGCGGCGCCCACCCGGGGCTACAGCGTCTGACGAAGGCGATCGGCGCGACGCGCGGCGTTTCCTCCGTGGCGCCGCCGAAGCTGAACCCGGCGGGCGACGTGGCGACGATCACGGTCTACCCGGGCTCCTCGCCGCAGGCGTACGCGACGACGCAGCTCGTGGAACGGCTGCGCGACCGCGTCGTGCCACCGATCGAGGCGGCCTCCGGCGTGCGGGTCTACATCGGCGGCGTGACGGCGGGCTCGGTCGACTTCGCGAAGACGCTGGGCGAAAAGCTGCCGCTGTTCATCGGCGTGGTGGTGCTGCTCTCGGCGCTGCTGCTGCTGGTGGTGTTCCGCTCGCTGGTGATCCCGCTACAGGCGGCGGTGATGAACCTGCTGAGCATCGGCGCGGCGCTGGGCGTGATCGTGGCGATCTTCCAGTGGGGCTGGCTCGGCAGCTTGTTCGGCGTGCAGAGCGGGCCGATCGAGTCGTTCATCCCGGTGATGCTGTTCGCGATCGTGTTCGGGCTGTCGATGGACTACGAGGTGTTCCTGGTGTCGCGCATCCACGAGCGCTGGTCGCACACGCGCGACAACGCGCGGGCCGTGGCGGAAGGGCTCGCGCTGACAGGGCGCGTGGTGACGGCGGCTGCGACGATCATGGTCTGCGTCTTCCTCTCGTTCATGCTCGGCGAAGACCGCGTGATCAAGGAGTTCGGCCTGAGCCTCGCCAGCGCCGTGCTGCTGGACGCGCTGGTGATCCGCTGCCTGCTCCTCCCGGCGGTGCTGCACCTGATCGGCCGGCGCACGTGGGCGATCCCGGCGTGGCTGGACCGCGTGCTGCCACGGCTGAACGTCGAGGGCACGGTGGCCGGGGAGGCCGCACCGGCGGGGGCCGCAAGCGCGCGGCGGCGGCCGGAGGTGGCGACGGAAGGGGCCGACGGCTGAGGCGGCTGCGCCGTGGCGGGCTGTTGGCCTGCCTGGCGCTCGCTTGCCTGGCCCCGCAGGCGCAAGCCGCACCGCCGCGCACGGCGGTGCTGGCGTTCGCGTCGGCGGGCGAGCGCGAACTGGCGAGCGCCCCCGGGATGTCGGTGGGGATTCTCTCGGCGATCCAGGGCACCTACTCCCCGGCGCAGATGCTGCTCGACATCGGGCAGGGCGCGCGGGTGGCGACCTCGGCCTACGGCTCGTCGAAGCTGCCGGCGGGCGGCAGGTGGCCGGCGGTGCTGGCGCGCGCGAGGAAGGCGCCGCAGACGCTCCGCCCCGGCCTGCTGGCGTCGAGCGTGCCGGGCGGGGCGGGCTACGTCGGGAGCGCCACCGGCGTGGCGGGCTGGATCGGCGGACTGGCGGCGGTCGACGAGCACGGCGGGGTCGGAGCCGTGGCGGAGAGCCCCGACTCGAAGATCGCGGCGGCGGTCGCGGCGATGCGCGCGCGCAAGCGGCTCGTCGTGACCGGCCTGCCGGAAGGCGCGGCGGGCCGCTCGGCGTTGCGCGCGCTGGCGAGCAGCCGGCCCGCGGGCGAGCTGCTGATCGTCGTGCAGCTCGCGAGCGGCGGCCACGGCCACGAACTGCTGTGGGCGGGCGCCGCGGGCCTGCCGGGCGGCGGCGGGCGGGCGCTGAGCTCGCGCACGACGAACGAGCGCGGGCTGGTCTCGGCGATCGACGTCGCGCCGACGATCCTCCGCCACCTGGGCCTGCCGGTCCCGGCGGAGATGCGCGGCGCGCCGGTCGAAACGGACGGCGCGCTGCACGGCGCCTCGCTGCGCGGGCTGTTCGCGCGCCTGCACGTCGTGGGCGGGCGGCGGCTGAAGGCGCTGGGCGTGCTGCTGTGCGCGTGGGCGCTGCTGCTGCTGGGATCGGCCTTCGTGGCGCGCTCCGCGCCCGCGGGCGGCTGGCGCGCGGCAGCGCCGGCCTGGGCGATGCGCGCTGGCGCGCTGGGGCTGCTGTGGGCGCCGGTGGCGGTGCTGATCCCCGCCGCGATCGAGCCGGGCGCGGCGGTGGAGTACGCGACGATCGCGCTGGCGTGCTTCGCGCTGGGCCCGCTGACGGACGCGCTGCTGCCGTGGCCGCGCGCGCCGCTCGCGCCCGCGCTCGTGGCGGTAATCGCACTGACGGTCGACCAGCTCGCGCGCACGCAGCTGCTGATGCGCTCGCTGCTGGGGCCGAACCCGATCCTGGGCGCGCGCTTCTACGGCTTCGGCAACGAGCTGAAGTCGGGGCTGGCGGTGCTGGTGCTGGCGGGGGTCGCGGCGACGCTCTACCCCGCGGCGCGCTCGCGCGGCGCGGTGCTGGCGATGGCGGCGACGGGCGTGGCGCTCGCGGCGATCGAGGGCGCCGCACGGATCGGTGCCGGGGTCGGCGGCGCGGTGCTGGTGGCGGCGGGCTTCGCCGCGGCGGCGGTGGTGCTGGCGCCGGGTGGCTTCTCGCGCGGGCGCGTGCTGATCGCGGTGGCGGCGCCGCTGCTGGCGCTGGTGCTGCTGGCGCTGATCGACCTGCTGACGGCGCACGGCTCGGGGCACTTCACCGGCAGCGTCCTGCACGCCCGCTCGGCCGCCGACCTGCGCGACGTGATCGAACGCCGTTACGGCGCGGCCTGGCGCGAGCTGCGCAACCACGCGATGCCCTACGCGACGGCGCTGGCGCTGCTGTACGCGGTGGCGGGCGTGCGCCGCCGCGCGCGGCTGCTCGCCCCGGTGGCGGGCGACCCCGGCTGGCGGGCGGCGCTGGTGGGCGGGCTGACCGCCGGCGTGGTCGGCACGCTGAGCGAGGACTCGGGGCCGGTGCTGCTGGTCGTGGCGGTGTTCGCGCTGGGCTGTGTCTGCGCCTATCTATGGGGGCGGCCCAAGAGCGCGGCGGCCCCGTAGCAGCCGACGGCGAGCGCGACGATCGCGGTCGAGGGCGGCAGCGAGGGAATCGCGTAGGCGAGCGCGCGCCGTCTCGTTAGTGATTTTGAGCAAGATCCGGGGCCTGTAGCGCGAATACCACGAATATGCACCGGCTAGACCTCGAATCAGACGAGCTGATCGCGCCGACGTACGCGGCGCGCTCCTTCTCCCACGACGTGCCGAAGTACCGCCTGCCGGCGCGGGGCATGAGCGCCGACGCGGCCTACCAGCTCGTGCACGACGAGCTGAACCTCGACGGCAACCCCGCGCTGAACCTGGCCTCCTTCGTGACGAGCTGGATGGAGCCGCAGGCCGACGTGCTCGCGGCGCAGACGCTCGCGAAGAACCTGATCGACCAGGACGAGTACCCGCAGAGCGAGGCGCTGCACCGGCGCGTCGTCTCGATGATCGGCCGCATGTTCCACGCGCCCGGGGGCTCCGGCTCCACGGGCACCGCGACGATCGGCTCCTCGGAGGCGATCATGCTCGCGATGCTCGCCCACAAGCGCGCGTGGCAGCTTCGCCGACGCGCCGAAGGCGAGCCGACCGACCGCCCGAACATGGTGATGGGCGCCGACGTGCACACCTGCTGGGAGAAGTTCACCCGCTACTTCGAGGTGGAGCCGCGGATCGTGCCGATGGAGGAGGGCCGCTACACGATCGGCGCCGAGGAGGCGGAGCCGCTGCTGGACGAGCGCACGATCGGCGTCGCCGGCCTGCTCGGTACGACCTTCACCGGCCAGATGGACGACCTGGCCTCGATCGACGCGTTGCTGGGGCGCGTCGAGGCCGAGCGGGGCTGGCGCATTCCGCTGCACATCGACGCCGCCAGCGGCGGCTTTCTGATCCCCTTCTCCGAGCCCGACCTGGAGTGGGACTTCCGCTTGGCGCGGGTGCGCTCGATCAACGTCTCGAACCACAAGTTCGGGCTCGTCTACCCCGGCATGGGCACGGTCGTGTTCCGCGAGCACGAGGACCTGCCCGAGGAGCTGGTGTTCCACATCAACTACCTGGGCGGCGACATGCCGAACTACACGCTGAACTTCTCGCGCGCGTCGAACTCGGTGATCCTCCAGTACTTCAACTTCCTGCGGCTGGGGCGCGAGGGCTATCGCGAGATCGTCGCCTCCGTGCTGGAGAACGCGCAGGCGCTGGCGGGCAAGCTCGCGGCGATCGACGGCCTCGAGCTCCTCAACGATGGCGCGCGCTTCCCGATCGTCGTGGTGCGGGCCAGCGAACCCGAGACGACCGACCTGATGCTGCTCTCGCACCTGCTGCGCGAGCGCGGCTGGATCGTTCCCGCCTACACGCTACCGCCGAATGCCGAGCACATCACCGTGCTGCGGATGGTGATCAAGGAGAACTTCTCGCGCGACATGGTGGGCCTGCTGGCGCACGACGTAGGCGCGTCGATGCGCGTGCTCCAGCACGGCGTGCCGCAGCGCTCGCGGCGCGCCCCAAGCCGCCCGGTCTACTGATCAGTCGCGCCGGCGGCGGCGGTTGATCAGCAGCACCGCCGCGACGATCACGATCACCGCGACCACCACGGCGCCGACGATATAGCGGATTTTGTGGTGCGTGGACTTCGGCTTGGCCTCTTTTTCGGCCTCGCTTTTGGAGAGCACCGTCACGCCGACGCCGGCCTTTTGCAGGCGCGCGATCGTCTGGGGCACCGATTTCTTCGGGTAGGTCGCGAGGAAGTGGCGGCCGTCGGCGAGCGTCACGCGCATTGTGCGCAGGCGCTTGTTGAGCGTGACTTCCCGCACTTCCTTGCCGGCGAGCTGCTTGGCGAAGTCGGCTTCGCTCTCCTTCACGTAGGTGACGGCGCCGGAGGCCGCCACGACGGGCAGGGCGCCGAGCGCGAGGCTCAGCGCGATCAGCAGGGCCAGCGCGGAGCGCAGGATGGCTCTGTTCGCTGCGAACACGGCCGGTACCCTAATGCCTAGCTGCCGGTCGCGTCGCGGCAGGCTAGACGCGGCCGGTGTCACGCGTGTACGCGCGCGCCGCCAGCAGGCTCAGCAGCGCGGTCCAGACCGCCATCACGATCCACGCCTTCGCCGGCCAGGAGTGGCCGCCCAGCGCGACGTGACTGGCCTGCACGAGCCACCACGAGGGCAGGTACTGGCCCAGGTGGAAGAAGAAGCCGCTGGTGATCGGGAACCAGGTCCCGCCCAGGAACGCGAGCAGCGCCACGCCGCCGCCGAGCGCGGGGCCGATCGAGTCCGGCGTCAGCACGTGGCCCAGCGCGATCCCCAGCGCCGCGAACGGCACGAGGCCCACGAGGATCAGGAACGTCATTTTCAGCCACTCGCCCGCGGTCAGGCTCGCGCCGAGCGCCGCGCCCGCGACGTACAAGACCGCCAGGCTCAGGATCGCCATCGCATAGCCGGTCAGCACCTTCGCGCGGAAGTAGGCCCGCGGCGAGAGCGGCGTGATCCGCAGCTGGCGGTTCCAGCCCACCGCCCGCTCCGCGGCGATCCGCGCGCCGCAGGAGAGCATCGCGGTCATCGTCCCCCACGAGGCCATCCCCACCATGAAGTAAACCGGCGCCGAGATGCCGGTGCCGCCAAGGTTGTGCTCGTTGCGGGTGGAGCCCGCGATCAGCAGGTAAAGCACGAGCGGGAAGACCAGCGAGAGGATGAAGAAGCGGCGGTTGCGGAACGTGCGCAGCAGCTCGTAGCGCAGGTAGGTGAGCGAGATCCCCGCGCTCATGCCGCGGCCCCGTCGGGCTCGCCCGTCAGCGCCAGGAACGCCTGCTCCAGGCCCGCGGCGTTGATCTCGATGTCGCGCGCCTGCGGGTAGGCCGCGAGCAGCGCCCGGATCGCAGCGTCGGAGTCCGCGCACGTCAGCAGGATCGCCTCGCCGCGGCGGTCCGCCGCGCTCACCCCCGGCAGCGCGGCGAGCGCCGGCAGCTCGACGCCCGGGAGCGTGGCGCGCAGCGTGCGCGAGCCGACCATCGCCTTCAGCTCGTTCGTCGGGCCGTCCGCCACGACCCGGCCGTGGGCCATCAGCACCGCGCGATCCGCGTAGGCGTCGGCCTCCTCGAGGTAGTGCGTCGCGAACATGATCGTCTTCCCGCGCGCGGCGAACTCCCGCATCGTGTGCCAGAACGCCTGGCGCCCCTCGACATCGAGCGCAACCGTCGGCTCGTCCAGGACCAGCAGCTCGGGGTTGCTGACGAGCGCGACCGCCGCCCGCACGCGCTGGGTCTGACCGCCGGAGAGCTTCTGCGTGCGCTGGCCCGCGAACTCCGCGGTGCCCGTCAGCTCGAGCACCTCCTCGATCGCCAGCGGCTCGGGGTAGAGCGCCGCCATCATCGCGACCAGCTCGCGCACCGACAGGTCGCGGATCAGCGAGCCCGTCTGCAACATTGCCCCCACAGCGCCCGCCGCCACCGCGTCCGCGGGCGCGCGCCCGAACACCGACACGGTGCCCGCGTCGGGCCGCAGCAGGCCGAGCAGCATGTCGATCGTCGTCGACTTCCCCGCCCCGTTCGGTCCGAGCAGCGCGAGCGTCTCGCCGACCGGGATCTCGACGTCGATGCCGCGGACCGCCTCGATCGGGCCCTCCGGGCCCTTGAACGTCTTCGTCAGCCCGCGCAGGCTGATCTCGCCCGCACCGCTCGCGCGGGCCGGGGTGCTCATTTGCGCGCTTGCCTCATCGTCTTCAGGCGCTGCACCTTCGACAGCTCGACCTTGCGCATGCGGACCGACAGCGGCGTCACCTCGACCGCCTCGTCCTCGCGCACGAACTCCAGCGCTTCGTCGAGTGTCAGTTTGCGGTGCGTGTCCAGACGCACGAGCACGTCGGAGGTCGAGGAGCGCATGTTGGTCAGGTGCTTTTCCTTGACGGGGTTCACGTCGAGATCCTCCGAGCGCGCGTTCTCGCCGATGATCATCCCTTCGTAGACCTCCTCGCCGGGACCGACGAACAGCGATCCGCGCTCCTGCAGCGTGAACAGCGAGAAGGTCACCGTCGCGCCGCCGCGGTCGGCCACGAGCGCGCCCGAGTGGCGCGTGAGCAGCTCGCCGGCCCACGGCTCCCAGCGGTCGAACACGTGGTGCATGATCCCCGTGCCGCGCGTCTCGGTCAGGAACTCGGTGCGGAAGCCGATCAGCCCGCGCGCCGGCACGACGTAGTCCATCCGCACCCAGCCGGTGCCGTGGTTGGTCATGTGCTCCATCCGCCCCTTGCGCGCGGCGAGCAGCTGCGTGACGGTGCCGACGTGCTCCTCGGGTACGTCGACCGTCAGCCGCTCGACCGGCTCGTGGCGCTTGCCGTCGATCTCGCGTTCGAGCACGCGCGGCTGGCCGACGGTCAGCTCGAAGCCCTCGCGGCGCATCATCTCCACGAGCACCGCCAGCTGCAGCTCGCCGCGGCCTTGAACCTCGAAGGTGTCGGGACGCTCGGTGGGTTGCACGCGCAGCGAGACGTTGCCGATCAGCTCCTGGTCCAAGCGCGCCTCGATCTGGCGCGCGGTCAGCTTGTCGCCGTCTTTGCCCGCGAGCGGTGACGTGTTCACGCCGAGCGTGATCGACATGGCGGGCTCGTCCACGGTGATCACCGGCAGCGGGCGCGGGTCCTCGGCGTCGGCGAGCGTCTCGCCGATCGTCACCTCCGCGATCCCGGCGACCGCGATGATTTCGCCGGGTCCCGCTTCGGCCGCCTCGACACGTTCGAGCGCCTCTGTCACGTACAGCTCGGCGACGGTCGCTTTGCGGATCGTGCCGTCGGCGCGGCACCAGGCGATCTGCTGGCCCTTGCGGATCGTGCCGTTGCGCACGCGGCAGATCGCCAGGCGGCCCACGTAGGGGGAGGCGTCGAGATTCGTGACGAGCGCCTGCAGCGGGTGCCCCTGCTCGTACTCCGGCGCCGGGATGTGGTTCAGCAGCAGGTCGAGCAACGGTTGCAGGTTGCCCTCGGCCAGCGTCTGACCCGGCTCGTACTCGAGCGAGGCGACGCCCGCCTTGGCATTGCAGTAGACGATCGGGAACTCGATCTGGTGCTCGTCGGCGTCGAGGTCGAGGAACAGCTCGTAGACCTCGTCGATCACCTCGGCGACACGCGCGTCGGGACGGTCGACCTTGTTGACGACGAGGATCACCGGCAGCTTCGACTCGAGTGCCTTGCGCAGCACGAAGCGCGTCTGCGGCAGCGGGCCCTCGGAGGCGTCGACCAGCAGCAGCACGCCGTCGACCATCGTCAGCCCGCGCTCCACCTCGCCCCCGAAGTCGGCGTGGCCAGGGGTGTCGATGATGTTCAGCTTCACGCCCTCGTAGTGCAGCGAGGTGTTCTTCGCAAGGATCGTGATGCCCTTCTCGCGCTCGAGATCCATCGAGTCGAGCACGCGCGTGGCCACGTCCTGGCCGACGCGGAAGGCGCCCGACTGCCACAGCATCGCGTCGACCAGGGTCGTCTTGCCATGGTCGACGTGCGCGACGATCGCGACGTTGCGTATGTCCTCTCTGAGTACCGGCACGGCCGCGTAAGGCTAGCGGCGCACGCGCGCAGCCCGAAGCCCTGTGCGCGCGCCGAACCGGGCCAGCGCCGCGGGATAGCGCTCGGCGGCGGCGACCGTTTCCTCCAGCGCAGCCGCGAAGCGGCGGAGCTCGTCCTCCTCCACCACCAAGGCCGGCAGCGCCTTGATCGTGTTCATGCGGTGGCCCGCCACCTGGCAGAGGATGCGGTGCTCGTGGAACAGCGGCACCGTGATCAGCTGGCTGAACAGCCCCGCCTGCCGGCGCTCGACCGTTTCCCACAGCGCCTTGCCCATGCGCCCGGAGGGCGGGCCGAACTCGATCGCCCACATCAGACCGGCCCCGCGCACGTCCTGCACGACCTCGTAGCGGTCCACGAGCGGGCGCGTCAGCTCCAGCAGCAGCGCCCCCATTCGCTCGGAGCGCTCGACCAGGCGCTCCGAGTCGAGCACGCGCAGCGTCGCCAGCGCCGCCGCCGCCGCGAGGTCGTTGCCGCCGAACGTCGAGCCGTGGCGCACCGCCCGCTCCATCCCGTCGAACACGCGCTCGAACGCCGACCGCGAGACGAGCACCGCGCCGATCGGCACGAGGCCGCCCGAGAGCGCCTTCGCCAGGCAGACCAGGTCAGGCTGAAGGCCCCAGTGCTCCAGCGCCAGGAAGCGCCCCGTGCGCCCGACCCCGGTCTGCACCTCGTCGCAGACGAACAGCGTCCCCGCCTCGCGGCACAGCGCCTGCGCCGCGGCGAGGTAGTCCCGTGGCGGCAGGTTCACGCCCTTGCCCTGGATTGGCTCGACCACGAACGCCGCGACGTCGCCCGCTTCCAGCTCACGCTTCAGGCCGTCGAGGTCGCCGAACCCGACCGCCTCGCAACCCGGCAGCAGCGGGCCGAAGCCCTCGCGGAAGATCGGCTCCCCGTTCAGCGACAGCGAGCCCAGCGTCAGGCCGTGGAAGGCGTGCTCGGCGTAGAGCACCCGCGGGCGCCCCGTGGCGGCGCGCGAGATCTTGATCGCCGCCTCGACCGCCTCGGTGCCGGTGTTCGCCGGCACCATCGCCGCGACGCTGTCCGGCGCGCGCGCCAGCAGCTGCTCGGCCAGCAGGCCGCTCAGCAGCGTCACCCCCAGCTGCGGCAGGTTGCCGGTCTGCGCCTCCATCGCTTCGCGCAGCGCGGCGATCGCCTCCGGATGGTTGCGACCGATCGCGAACACGCCGTAGCCCCCGAACAGGTCGAGGTAGCGCTCGCCGCGATCGTCGATCAGGTGCGCGCCCTCGCCCCCGCGCCAGGACTTGTCGAAGCCCAGCGTGCGCAGGATGCGGCTCATCTGCGGGTTCAGGTAGGCGTCGTTCAGCGCCATCTCTTCGCCGGCGCGCGTTCTCAGCAGCTCGCCGATCGGCGGCGGGGTCGAGCCGTCCATCGCCTAAGCCTATGAGAGGCAGCACCGCGAGCCGGGCGGCAGCAGCATCTGATCACGAGGGGGCGTACGCAGCCATGCGGAGCTCACTCGCGCGCCGGCTGTCTGCAGACTCCCCAAAAATGCGACTTGGGCGGCAAATTCCGAGTATCGGGTTTTGCGGCGACAAATGTCTGCCCGACGGCAGACCGCTAAAGGCCGCGCCCCCCGCAGCCGACGCGACCCACATGCACCGGGGGTCTTGGCTCTGTCCGACCGAGCTCGATCGCAGCCGCGTCGTCGACGCGAACCCGCGCGTGCGCAAGATCCGCATGATCGCCTCCGGCGCCGTCGGAGCCGCGCTGCTCGCGACCGCGCCTTGGGTCGGCTGGTGGACGCTGATCCTGTTCGCGCTCGGGCTGCTGAACTTCATCAACGTCGAGCGGCGGATCTACACGAGCGCCCACCCCGAGCGCGTGAGCGCCTGGGCGATCGTGATCACGATGCTGCTGATCGGCGTGGGCGTCGTGCTGAACGGCGGCCCCCGCAGCGTCGCGCTGCCCTGGATGGCGCTGCCCGTCGCGATGGCCGCCGCCCGCTTTCGTCTGCAGGTCGTGCTCGCGGCGCTCGGCCTGACCGTCGCGATCGTGCTCGCCGGCACGCTCGGCGCCTACCCGCAGCGGACGCTCCACGACCCCTCCGCGGTGATCGCGACGCTCGCGCTGCTGGTGGGGGTCGTCGCGATCGTGTGGGCGCTGCAGGCCGCGGAGCTGCACCACCGCGGCGAGGCGATCATCGATCCGCTCACCGGCCTGCTGAACCGCAACGCGCTGGTCCCCCGCTTCGCGGAGCTGAGCCACCAAGCGCGGCAGAACCGACAGCCCGTCTGCCTGCTGCTGTGCGACATCGACAACTTCAAGGCGATCAACGACGAGCACGGCCACGATCGCGGCGACGCCGTGCTGTGCGACACGGCATACCAGCTGCGCAAGCGCCTGCACTCCTTCGACCTCGTCTACCGGCTGGGCGGAGAGGAGTTCCTGATCGTGCTCCCCGGCGTCGACAGCGCCGCGGGCGGCGAGGTCGCCGAGCGCCTGCGCAGCGGGCTGGAGCAGGAAACCCCCGCCGGCGTGGCGATCACGATCTCGATCGGGGTCAGCGCCGCCAGCGGCGAGCAGATGCACTACGAGTCCCTGTTCAAGGAGGCGGATCTCGCGCTGTACGAAGCCAAGCGCGCGGGGCGCAACCGCGTCGTGCGCAGCGGCTTCGCGGAGCCGCGGCCAGCCGTCGCAGGGGCGCCGGAACTGCACTACGCCGCATAGCCCCGCGGCCCCGGGACACAAAATCTTTACTAGCCAAGCCCCGATTGGGGTATGAAGGTCCGGCGTGGGGAATCAGGGCCGGAAGAGACCGTTCGAGCTGCCGCTGACGCGGCGCGACTTCGTGCGCTACGGCTCCTCCGCCGTGGCGGCGGTGTCTGCGGGCGGGCCGCTGCTGCACGCGGCGACGGCGCTCGGCAAGACGGTGCGCGCGCCCGGCAGCCTGCCGGATCCCAAGCGTCCCGCGGGCGCGGCGACGGAAGCGCTGCCGTTCGACCACGTCGTCGTGGTGATGATGGAGAACCACTCCTTCGACAACCTGCTCGGCGCGCTGGCGCACTCCGGCCAGCCCAAGGCCCATGGCCTGCGCTTCGACTCCGCCGGCAACGCGCGCAACAGCAACCCCGGGGTCGGCGGCAAAGGGCGAGTGCGCTCCTTCCCGCTGCCCACGACCGCCCAGGCGCCGTCGGTCACGCAGACCTGGAACGCCACGCACCAGCAGATCGACGGCGGCAAGATGGACGGCTTCGTCCAGTCGGTCGGCAACAACGAGCCGATGGGCTATTGGACCGAGGAAGTGCTGCCCTTCGCCTACTCCTTCGCGCGCTCCTTCACGCTCAACAACCGCTGGTTCTGCTCCGCGCCCTGCCAGACCTATCCCAATCGGCGCTTCCTGATGGCCGGCACGGCCTATGGCGACATCGCCACCGACACCGAAAGCCTCAAAGACCCGCCGCCGCCAAACGGCACGATCTTCGACCGCCTGCAGGCCTACGGCGTCAGCTGGCGCAACTACTTCACCGACCTCCCGCAGACGGGCATCATCCCGTCGATCGTCGAGAAATATCCCGGCAACCTCGCGCCGTTCGCGCAGTTCATCGCCGACTGCAAAACGGGCGGGCTGCCGTCGGTCAGCTTCGTCGATCCCGAGTTCGGCGCGCTCACCGACATCGGCGGGCCGCTCTCAGCGCTGCCGCAGCTCGCGCCGATCACGGGCCCGCTGAACACGACCGGCGGCGACGAGGAGTCAGAACAAGACATGTCCTACGGTGAGTACTGGGCCTACCAGGCAGTCGACGCCGTGCTGAACTCGCCCGCCTGGCCGCGCACGCTGCTGATCTACACCTACGACGAGCACGGCGGCTACTACGACCACATCAAGCCGCCCGCGGCGATCGCGCCCGACGACATCCCTCCGCGGCTGGAACCAGGCGACTACCCAGGCGGCTACGACCTCTACGGCCCGCGCGTGCCGGGAATCGTGGCCTCGCCCTACTCCAAGCCGAACGCGGTCACGAACGTCGTGCACGACCACACCTCGGTGCTCGCGACGATCGAGGCGAAGTGGAACCTGCCGGCGCTGACATACCGCGACGCGAACGCGCGGACCGTGGCGGACTTCCTCGACCTGAAGTCCCCGCCCGCGCTGCTGGAGCCTCCGACGATCGCAAAACCCCCCGCCCCCACGGGCTTCGCGGGCGCGAAATGAGACCTGCGAGGCTGCTGGCGGCGCTGGTGGGGCTGCTGGCGCTGGCGGCCGGGGTCCTCGCGGGGCCCGCCGTGGCGGCGAAACCCCGCCCCTACAAGCAGCCGAAGATCCGCCACATCTGGGTGATCGTCCTGGAGAACGAGGACTACGCCGCGACCTTCGGCAGCCCGCTGAACGACCCCTACCTCGCGCAGACGCTGCCCGCCCAGGGCGCGCTGCTGACGAACTACTACGGCACGGGCCACGAGAGCAACGACAACTACATCTCGATGGTCTCCGGACAGCCGCCGAACGTCGAGACGCAGGCCGACTGCCAGGTGTTCGGCGACTTCGTCGGCGCGCTGGAACTGCCCGGCGGGATCGAGGGCGGCGTCGGCTGCGTCTACCCCGAATCGGTGCAGAACATCGGCACGCAGCTCTCGGCGCAGGGGCGCAAGTGGAAGGCCTATCAGCAGGACATGGGCAACGACCCCACGCGCGAGGCAGCCGCCTGCGGCCACCCGGCGCTCGGCGCCCAGGACAAAACGCAGCAGGCGGAGGCCGGCGACGGCTACGCCACCCGCCACGACCCATTCGTCTACTTCCACTCCGTGATCGACGACCAGGAATACTGCGACGCCCACGTCGTCACGCTGGGCTCGCCCACCGGCGCGATGCCGCTGGTCGCGCTGAAGCACGAGACCGGCCTCGCGACCGACCTGCAGAAGACGGGGCGCACGCCGCGCTTCTCCTTCATCACGCCGAACCTCTGCGAAGACGGGCACGACTACCCGTGCGTGAACCAGGAAAGCGGCATCTCGGCGCTGGCGGACATCGACGGCTTCCTGGAAACCTGGGTACCGAAGATCACCTCCTCGCCGGCCTTCCAGCACAACGGGCTGCTGGAGATCACCTTCGACGAGTCCGACGGCCCGCAGTCGGATTCCAGCTCCTGCTGCGAAGAGGCGCCCGGCCCGGGCTCGCCGCTGCCGGGGATCACCGGCCCGGGGGGCGGGCGGATCGGCGCGGTGCTGCTCTCCCCCTTCATCAAGCCCGGGACCGTCAGCGAAGTCCCCTACAACCACTATTCCTCGCTCGCGAGCTGGGAGTCGCTGCTGGGCCTGCCGAAGCTCGCCGACGCCGCGACGGTGCCGAGCACCTTCGGCGCCGACGTCTTCACGAACGCGCGCTAGCGCTTCGCCCGGCGCAGGCCCGTTCGCGACCGCGCGGCTACCGCTTGGCGACAATCGCCAGGCGCGAGTCGCTGCTCAGCGGCGCCCTGTCGAGCGCGCCGTAACAGGTCGCGCGCGCGAAGCCGGCGCGCGTGAGCATCGCCACCAGCTCGGTGGCGGTGTAGACGCGCACCGAGAACGAGCGCGACTCGCGCACGCCGCCGCTGTCGATCACGGTCTGAGTCGCCTGCGAGAGGCCGCTCTGCAGGTCGAAGGTGCTTTGTTCCAGCAGCACCCGGCCTTCGCCGAGCGAGCGCCAGTTGCGCTCGGCGAAGTGGCGCGCCAGCCAGTCGCGGTGCAGCGTCTCGATCACGAGCCGGCCGCCGGGACGCAGCACGCGGTGGATCTCGCCCAGCACCTGCGTGTCGCCCTCGTCGCCGAGGTAGCCCAGCGAGGTGAACAGGTTCAGCGCGGCGTCGAAGCTCTCCTCCGCGAACGGCAGCTCACGGTAGTCGGCGCGCACGAGCTTCGGCCGCGGCTCCTCCCGCGCCCGCCGAGCGGCCTCCTCCAACAGCACCTCCGAGCGGTCGACGCCCGTGACGCGATAGCCCGCCTGCGCCAGCGGAATCGCGTGACGGCCGAAGCCGCAGGGGACATCCAGCAGCTCGCCACCCGCGGGGCACTCCGCCAGCTCAGCCGCCGCGACGGCCTGCTCGCGCGCCTCCTGCTCGCCTTCGGCGTCGGCGTAGGCGCGCAGGTAGAAGTCGCTGAAGAACTCGTCCCATGCCTCGGAGGCGCTGGGCGCCGGGACGTCCATGGAGGACCAGTCTACGAACAGCGAAACGGCCCCCTCCGCGTGGAGGGGGCCGTTCATTCACTGCTTCACTTCTTTATTTGCTCAGTTCCCCGATGTTGCACTCGTACGGCTTGAAGAACGAGCTGCCCGGCACACACCTCCACATGCTCTGGTTGGTCTGGCTAGGCGCCCCGTTGAACCCTGGGTTCGGCGAGGATTTCATGTATTCCGGGCCGAGCTGACGCGCTTTCAGACCTTCTTCGAGCGCGTAGCCGTCGGCCAGGAGCTGAGCCTCGCTGTAGGCGGTACCGATGAACTCGACGCCGATCGGATCGCCGCCGGTCGAGCTGTTCTGGGCGGCGAACCCAGCCGGGACCGACAGCACCGGGTAGCCGGCGCGGTCGGCGATGTTCACGAGCGCGCTGCCGCTCGGCACCATGATGCCGGCGTAGTCGTCGCTCGTGTCTTCGGGGGTCCCGTTCTGGACGATGCTGTCGATCACAGCCTTGCTTTCGGCCTTGCCTTTCGCGAGGTTTTCTTCGTAGGTGGTTTTCGTCGTGGGGTCTTCGGTGTTGATCGCCTGATCCGCCAGCAGCGTCGTCTGCTGGTACTTCAGACCCTCGACCGGGTTGGCTTCGTTGTATTGGATGATTTCCTGTAGCGATTTCGGGCCGGAGGTTCCCGCGAGGTAGGAGTTCAGGTCACGCTTGAACTCGTACGGGATCACGCTCGCCGCGCTGGCCGCCGCGCCGGGTGTCACGACCGTGGTCGTGGCGCCCAGCGTGCTCAGCTCGCTGACCGCCGCCGGGTAGGGCGCCGTCGTGCTCGACACCACCGCGATCTTCTTGCCGTTCAGCGCCGTCGGCGTGAGGCCGGCGGTGTAGTCCGGCAGCGGGCTCGGCTGACCTGCCGTCGCCGGGTCGCCGGGGTCCGGGCCGGCGAGCACGCTCAGCGCCGTCGCCACGTCGCCGACCGTCTGGCCGATCGGGCCAGGCGAGTCCTGCGACTTGGCAACCGGCATGGTGCCCGTGCGGCTGACGAGCCCCACCGTCGGCTTCAGCGCCACGACCCCGGCGTTGCCTGCAACCGAGATCAGCTGCGCGCTGTCGGTCGAGGTCTCCGACCCGACCGCGATCGGCACCATGCCGTCCGACACCGCCACCGCCGACCCCGCGGAGGAGCCACCGACGTTTTTGTTCGTGTCGGAGGGCAGCAGCACCTGGCCGCCCAGCGAGGAGTAGCCCTGCGGCATGTTCGGGTCGAACACCCCGCCCAGCTCGCTCGTGTTGGTGTCGCCCAGCACGATCGCCCCCGCCGCCTCGAGCTTCGAGACGATCGTCGAGTTCGCCGCGGGCAGGTCGTCCTGCAGCGCGATCGAGCCGCCGCTCGTGGGCAGGCCCAGAGCGTCGATCGTGTCGCTCACCAGCACCGGGATCCCCGACAGCGGGCCCGCGATCGCCTGGCCTTTTTTGCGCAGGCGATCCATCGCGATCGCTTCGTTCAGCGCGTTTTCGTTCAGGTCACGGACCGCCTGCGTCGCCGGGCCGTTCGCGTTCGCCAGCGCGATCCGGTACAGGTCCGCCCGCACCAGCTGCCTGGAGCTGAGCGTCCCTTCGGTCAGCATTTTCTCCAGCTGCGTCGCGGACGTCGTTTCGAGCGAGACCGGCAGGATTTCCCTGAAGTCCGGTTTTTTGATCGAGTCGTAGTCCGGGTTGCAGTGACCGCGGCTCGCGAACGGTTCCGCCGGAACCGTGTGCGCACAGCGGTACATCGCCGGGTCGATTTCACCCACGGGCTTGCGTAGTTTCGTCATCTGTTCGAGGACATAGGCCACGCCGATCAGGTCCAGCTCGTCGTAGGCGCCGCCGTTGATGTTCACATTCTGCGAACGGCGCTGTGTCGGGCTGTAGCCCATCGGGACCGTGATCTCCGGGTCGCCCGCCTGCGGGCCGCTCGGAACCGAGCCGACGACCGCGATCACGGGGCCGCCGCCACCCGAGGGTTCGTTCATCATCTTTTCGATCGCTTCGTGGAAGGCTTTCTTGCGGATCGGCAGCTTTTCTTCGTATTCCTTCTGGTTTTTGCCGCCCGGCATGTCTTCCGCTTCGGACTCGGTTTTGTGGTTTGAGTTGCCGAACTTCAGCGCCTCCTGCGGATTGGTGAGGTCGACTTCGACCTCCTGCACCAGGCTTTTCACCGGTGCCGCCGCCCCAAGGCCTTTGTAGTACTCGTCGATCGTCGCGTGGGCCTCATAGCCGCTCGGCAGCGAGGGGATCGTCGCGACCGTCGTCGTCGCGTCCGGCACCATGATCGCGCCCGCTTCTTCGAGCGCTTTCACCGCTTTCAGGATCGCTTCGCTCGTGCCGTTGTAGCCGATCCGCTTGCCTTTCACGTATTCCAGGTTCAATGCCGATTTGTAATCCGGCAGTTTCGTGAATGGCGCCGGCTGGATGTCTTCGTTTTCGAGGAAGTGCGGGCCCATCATCGGTTCGTACTCGGCGTTCGCCACCGGATCGGAGCCCGTCACCTCGGCGATCGATTCGAGCGTCGCCGCGGCGTCCGCGACCGTTTTCACCATCGGCCCCGCGGTGTCCTGGGAGGCGTCGATCGGCGCAATCCCGTAGCCGGGCACGAGGCCCAGCGTCGGGCGCAGGCCCACCAGCGCCTCAGCAGAGGATGGGCTGATGATCGAGCCGGAGGTTTCGGTGCCGATCGCCAGCGTCGAGAGGCCCGCCGCCTCAGCGGCGCCCGACCCCGACGAGGACCCGCTCGGCCCCTGCGCGGCGTCGTTCGCGTTCAGCACCTGACCCGTGCTGTTGCCGAAACCGGAGGGCTGGCTGCCGAAGCTGTTCGCCCACTCCGACAGACCCAGCTTGCCGAGGATGATCACCCCGTGCTGGCGCAACACCTTCGCCACGCCCGAGTCTTTTTCGGGGAACGATTCCCGCAGCGCCCAATCGCCCGCGGTCGTGTACATCGGCGTCGCGTCGATGATGTCCTTCAGCAGGATCGGCACGCCCGCCAGCGGGCCGGCCGATTTGCCTTTTTTGCGTTGTTTGTCAGCTTCTTTGGCTTCCTGCAATACGTTCGGGTTCAGCTGGGTCACCGCGTTCAGGCCCGGCCCTGACTTGTTCAGCGCTTCGATCCTCGCCTCGTAGGCTTTGACCAGTTCGACCGAGGTCGTTTCGCCTTTCAGCAGCATCTGCTCGGCTTCGGCTCCCGTCAGCGTCTCGACGTCGAGCGGCGCCGCCTGGGCCGAACTGGCATAGGTGAGCAGCCCCAGCGACAGGATCGTCGCAAGGGCCAGTGTCCCGGCAGCCAGCAGCCGCCGGATTGGCAAAGCAATCACAGGAGTGTCCCTCCGTGGAATTGTGGGCAATTGGGTACTGCGGTACTTCGGTTTCGGGTGCTGCGTCGTCTATTGCTCGTGGGTGAGTGAATGAGGGTGCTGCAGACGGCGCGATGGGGATACACGCCGTCAGTCGTGCACCATCTCAGCCATGCGTTGCAGGCGGACCAGCCACGTGTCCAGGATTTTGCGATGCGCCGTTATGCGCATGTCCAGAGGTGTCTGAGGAGGTTTTAACCCGTCAAGTCAGGAGGGTGGAATTCCAGTTGCTTCGGGTCACGCCGAAGCCTCCTCCAGCGACTCCGAGACCTCCAGCCACGCCGCCTCCATCCGCTCGCGCTCGGCCGCGAGCTCGGACAGCTGGGAGTGAAGCTCGGCGAGCAGCTCGTGGTCGGTGGCCGCCGCGGCCATCTCCCGGTTCGTGGCCGCCTCCCGCTCTGTCAGGCGCTCGATCGCGCCCTCCAAGCGCGCCAGCTCGCGTTTCAGGCGCATCGCCTCCTTGCGCGCGGCGCGCAGCTGCGCGCCGCGCGGCAGGCCCTCCGCGCGGGTGGAGGGCGCCGGCCTGTCGGCCTCGGCGGCGCGCCGCCGCTCGACGTACTGCTCGATCCCCCCGGGGAGGTGCTCGATCCCGCCGTCGCCCGTCAGCGCGAAGACGTCGTCGCAGACGCGCTCCACGAAGTAGCGGTCGTGGCTGACGACCACGAGCGTGCCGGGCCAGCCGTCGAGCAGGTCCTCCAGCGCCGTCAGCGTGTCGATGTCGAGGTCGTTCGTGGGCTCGTCCAGCAGCAGCACGTTCGGCTCGGCCATCAGCAGGCGCATCAGCGCCAGCCGGCGCCGCTCGCCGCCGGAGAGGTCCGCCACCAGCGTCCGCGTCTTCTCGCCGCGGAAGCCGAAGCGCTCGCACAGCATCGACGCCGTGATCTCCTCGCCGCTGGAGAGCCGCGCGTGCCCGCGCACTTCTTCCAGCGACTCCAGCACGCGTAGCTCCCGCGGGATCTCGACGAGCTCCTGGGAAAGGTGTGCGACCCTGACCGTGGCGCCGCGCTCGACCCGGCCCGAATCCGGCTCGAGCTCACCGCCCAGCAACCGCACCAGCGAGGTCTTGCCGGACCCGTTGACGCCCACGATCGCCAACCGGTCGCCGGGGCCGAGCCGCCAGGTCAGGTCGCGCAGGATCTCGCGGTCGCCGAGCGCGAGCGAGACGTCGATCAGCTCCAGGACCTTGCCGCCCAGGCGCGCCGCCGCGAAGCGCAACAGCTCCGCGCGATCGCGCGCCTGCGGCTCGTCGGCGATCAGCGTATTAGCCGCCTCGATCCGGAACTTTGGCTTGCTGGTGCGGGCGGGCGGGCCGCGACGCAGCCAGGCCAGCTCCTTGCGCAGCAGCTGCTGGCGGCGGCTCGCCCGCACCACCTCCACGCGCTCGCGCTCGGCGCGGGCCAGCACGTAGGCGGCGTAGCCGCCTACGTAGCGATGGACGTGGCCGTCGGCCAGCTCCCAGGTGGTGGTGCAGACCGCGTCGAGGAACCAGCGGTCGTGGGTCACCAGCAGCATCGCGATGCGCCGCGCCGCGAGGTGGCGCGCGAGCCAGTCGACGCCTTCGAGGTCGAGGTGGTTCGTCGGCTCGTCCAGGAGCAGCAGCTGCGGCGGGTCCAGCAGCGCCTTCGCCAGCGCGATCCGCCTGCGCTCGCCGCCGGAGAGGCCCGCGACCTGCGTGTCGATGCCGTTCGCGAACAGCCCCATCTCCACGCCGCCCAGCAACCCGTCGAGCACTTCGCGGAACGCGCTGTCGCCGGCCCACTCGTGCTCGGCGCGAGCACCGACCAGCACCTCGCGGATCGTGCGGTCCCGCGGCAGCTCGTCCTGCTGGGCCAGCAGCGCGACGCCCACGTCGCCCGCGCGCGTCAGCGCCCCCGCGTCGGGCTCCTCCAGACCGGCGAGCAGGCGCAGCAGCGTCGACTTGCCGCCGCCGTTCTCGCCTACAAGGCCGATCCGCTCGCCGGCGGCGATGCCCAGCGTGAGGCCCCGGAGCACCGTGCGGCTGCCGTAGCCCTTCTCGACTTCCTTCAGGTTCAGGAGGTTACGCGCGGGGGTGGGCATCGTCGGCGAATCGTCGCGGATCGAGGCGCAGGCGTCGCGAAGCCCGCGCGGAGGCCGCCTCCTTTCCCGGAGGCCGCCTCCCGCTCCGGGCGCCCGCCGTCCTTTCCCGGAGGCCGCCTCCCGCTGCGGGCGCCCCGCCGTCCTTTCCCGGAGGCCGCCTCCCGCTCCGGGCGCCCGCCGTCCTTTCCCGGAGCCGACGCGGGACCGGCGCCCGACACTTCCATCACGGATGTACGCGGGATTTGCAGATATGTGCAGAATGTAGTGCTGCTTGACAAGTGTGTCGATCTGTGTAAAGTAGCCGTGAGCGGAGCAAAGCAAGCGACCAGGAGGTCTCGGCTTCATGTCAGCGCCAGCAGCAGCCACGAGCGGACCGGCGATGGAGGCACGGTTCGAGGGGGATGACGCAAACGCGCCCGACGCTGTCTCCTGGCGCGACCCGAAGCGCTACCTCTGGTTGCTGGGGCTCGTCGTGCCGACGCTGCCCTTCCTCGCCTGGGCCCTGGTCGAACTGACGGGCCTGGGCGCCTTCTGGTTCTACGGCCCCGTGCTGGTGTTCGGGATCTTCCCGCTGCTGGACCTCGCGGTCGGGCTCGACGCGCGCAACCCCCCCGAGGCGGTGATCAAGCAGCTCGAGCAAGACCGCTACTACCGCTGGTGCACCTATGCCTACATCCCCGTGCAGTACGCCGGGCTGGTCTTCGCCTGCTGGGAGTGGTCGCACGGAGGCCTTTCGATCGTCGAGTCGATCGGCCTCGCGCTGACGGTGGGAATGGTCTCTGGGATCGCGATCAACACCGCCCACGAGCTTGGCCACAAGCGCGCGAGCCTGGAGCGCTGGCTGAGCAAGGTGGCGCTCGCGCAGAGCGGCTACGGCCACTTCTTCATCGAGCACAACCGCGGCCACCACGTGCGCGTCGCGACGCCCGAGGATCCCGCCAGCTCGCGCCTGGGCGAGAGCTTCTACCGCTTCTGGCCCCGCACGGTGAGCGGCAGCCTGCGCTCGGCCTGGGAGCTGGAGCAGGTGCGCCTGCAGCGGCTGGAGAGCTCGATGTGGACGCCGCGCAACGACATCCTCAGCGCCTGGGCAATGACGGTCGTGCTGTTCGCGGCGTTGGTGGCGGCGTTCGGCTTCGTGGTCCTCCCCTACCTCGTGCTCCAGGCGGTGCTGGGCTTCTCGCTGCTGGAGGTGGTGAACTACCTTGAGCACTACGGCCTGCTGCGCCAGCGGCGCGAGGACGGGCGCTACGAGCGCACCCGGCCCGAGCACAGCTGGAACTCGAACAACACCGCCTCGAACGTGCTGCTCTACCACTTGCAGCGTCACTCCGACCACCACGCGAACCCCGTGCGCCGCTACCAGGCGCTGCGCCACGTCGAGGAGGCGCCGCAGCTGCCAACGGGTTACGCGGGGATGATCCTGCTCGCGGTGATCCCGCCGCTGTGGCGGCGGGTGATGGACCGGCGGGTGCTGAAGCACTACGACGGCGAGGTCGGGCTGGCGAACGTGCACCCGGGGCTCAGTGCGCGACGCCGCCGGGCGTTCGAGGCCACGGCGTGAGCGCGTTTCGCTGCCCGGGCTGCGGCTACGTCTACGACGAGGAAGCCGGCCACCCGCGCGAGGGCTTCCCCGCAGGGACCCCATGGAGCGCGGTACCCGACGACTGGGCCTGCCCCGACTGCGGCGTGCGCGACAAGGTGGACTTCGAGCCGGTGGAAGGCTCCAAGACATGAGCGCAGTCGAGCCGCAGGTCCCCTACGCCGTCGCGGCGCGCGAGCTGCTGCGCAGCTCGCTGCTCGATGCGGCCGGGCGGGAGATGACGTCGCGACCCTGGTCGGAGGTCACGATGAGCGACATCGCCCGCGCCGCCGGCGTCAGCCGCCAGACGCTCTACAACGAGTTCGGCTCGCGCGGCGAGTTCGCCCAGGAGCTGGTGCTGCGCGAAGCGGGGCGCTTCATCGACGCGGTACAGATCGCCGTCACCGCGAACGCCGAGAACCCCCGCCGTGCGCTGCGCGCGACGTTCGAGCTGTTCCTGACGGTCGCGGCGGAGAACCCGCTCGTGAAGGCGATCGTCTCCGGCGATGGCGCCGACGAGCTGATCGCGCTGTTCACCACCCGCGGCGAGACCTTGATCGACATGGCGGGAGCGCGGCTGACGGGCGTGCTGCTCGAAAGCTGGCCGATGGTCGCGGTCGACGAGGCCGCGCTGATCGGGGAAACGCTCGTGCGGCTCGCGATCAGCTATGGGGCGCTCCCGAAAGGGTCGCCGGCGGAGACGGCGGAGGCCGTGGCGGAGCTGCTCGGGCCCTATATCGAGCGGTTGGTGGCGGAGGCCATCGCAGCCGCCGGGCCGACGACCTGAGCGCCGGTCAGCGGACGACGATGAAGCTGAGCACGACCGGCGTCGAGCGCTTGCCGGCGCCGCTCGCGGTGAGCACCGCCTGGTAGGAGCGCGGCTTCAGCGCTTTCGTGCCGATCCGGCCGCTGAAGGCGATCGCGTGCGTCCCGGAGCGGACGTTCGAGCGGGTCAGCTTGCCGACCGTCAGCGTCCGCGTGCAGCGCTTCGCGTGCGCCTGCCTGAGCTTGCGCGACGGGGCGACGCAGCTGCGGCCGCGTCGCAGGCCAGGGGCGGTGCGGGTGATCGCAATCTGCACGCGCGCCGTCGCCGAGAGCCTGAAGCGGAAGCTGGTGCCGACGGGGGCGCGGCGCCGCGCGGAGATCGCCGTGGCGGACCTGCCGACCCGGAAGCGCCGGTTGCTCATCTTTACGCCTGTCATGCGCAACGGCTGCGCGGCTTTGCCTTTTTTAGGCGGAGCTTTCGCCGGAGGAGCTTTCGCGGTGGTCAGCGTCTGGTCGGCGCCGACCACGCTGCCCGCGGCGTTCGTGGCGACGACGCGGAAGTGATAGGTCGTCTCGGGTTTGAGGCCCGTGAGCGTCGCGGCCACCGCCTGGGCGACCCCGCCTTCGCCGGCGCTCGCCGCGGCGGTGAAGCTGCCGTAGGCGGTCGTGGTGCCGAAGTCGAAGTGGTAGGTCGTCGCGCTGAAGTTGGGGTTCACGCTGGCGGCGATGCTCGCGGAGCTGCTGCTGACGCTCGCCACCGAGCTGGTCGTCGCAACCGGCGGCGGCACCTCGACGGCGCCGACGTCGCAGCCGCCGCCCTGCGGGCGCCCAACGCCGCGCTGGTCGGTGGCGGGGCACGTGGCGGGGTCGCCCGTGTCGATCGCCGGGCTGCCGGCGAGCGGCATCTGCGTCAGGGTCGGGCCGCCGTGGTCGCCCACCGGGCCGAGCTTGGCCTCGGTCCCGGATTTGTCGCCGGGGCTTTTGAAGCCGCACGTGGAGTCGCCGTCGATGTTGTTGCCGTTCGAGACGAGCGCTTTGTCGCAGTCGCCGCCGCTGTTGGCGGCGATGATCGTGTCCTCGACGCCGCCCGTGAGCGAGCCGATGCTGACGCCACCGCCGAACGGCGTACCGCCCCCGCCCCCGGCGGTGTTGCCGGAGATCGTCACGTGCGAGAGCGAGCCGGTCCCGGAGCCGAACTCCAGGCCGCCGCCGAAGCCGTCGGCTTCGACCCCGCTACCCCCGGCGGTGTTCGCGGAGATCGTGCTGTTGCTGACGTTCAGCGCCTGCGTCACGCCCGCACCACCGGAGCCGTAGTCGATGCCGCCGCCGAAGCCCGACGCTTCCTTCGCCCCGCCGCCGGCGACGTTGCCGGTGATCGAGGAGCGTTCGACCGTGAGCGCCAGCGCGTTTTCCGCGCCGCCGCTGCCCAGCTCCAGGCCGCCCCCGAAGCCGCTGGCTTCGATGCCGGCCCCGCCCGCGACGTTGCCGGTGAGCGTGCTTTCGATCAGCGAGATCGTGATCGCGCCTTTGTCGAAACCGCTGCTCGCGTCGATGCCGGCGCCGAAACCGGAGGCTTCTTCGCTCCCGCCGCCGGCGTGGTTGCCATCGACGTGGCTGCGGGTCAGCGTCAGCGTGAGCGTCTGCGCGTTGGCGCTGGGCGTGTACTCGATCCCGCCGCCGAACCCGACGTTTTCCGCACCGCCACGCGCGGTGTTTTCGCTGACGGAGCTTTCGATCAGCCGGTAGGTGCCCGCCGCGAGCTCGATGCCGCCGCCGGCCCCGTCTTCCGTCGGCGTGCCCGCGCGGTTGCCGCGCACGACGACATCCTGCAGCGTGACTTCGCCCGACGCCTTGATCCCGGCGCCGTCGACGCTGCTGCCGTGCGTGATCGTGAGCCCGCGCAACGTGACCTGGGGCGTGCCGGCGATCGTGAACACGCGCGAGGCGTCATTGCCGCTGATCGTCGTGGCGCCCGAGCCGGCGCCGGCGATCGTGAGGTTCTTTTCGAAGGCGAGCGGGCCGCTCGTCAACGTGATCTGGCCTGCGGGGACCGTGATCGTGTCGTTCACCGCGGCTTTCGCGATCGCTTCGCGCAGAGAGCCCGGCCCGCTGTCATTGAGGTTCGCCACCGCGATCGTTTCCGCCGACGCGCGCGTGGCGAGCGAGAGAACTACGAGCAGCGCGATGCCCACGGTGAGGAGCAACGCCCCCCAGCGCCTCAGCTCGCGTGCATCTGCACGGCCGCCCGCCATGGCGGCAACCTACCAGCCCCGCTGGATAGGGTGGGCGCCATGGCCGCGCACGACCTCGACGAGCTGACCTGGCCGGAGGTGAGGGCCGCGATCGAGGGCGGCCGCGACACGGTCGTGATGGCGCTCGGAGCCACGGAGCAGCACGGACCGCACATGCCGCTGGCCACCGACGCGCTGCTCGGCGACCACATGGCGCAGCTGCTGGCCGATCGCCTCGATGCCTTCGTCGCGCCGACGCTACGCGTCGGCTGCTCCGAGCACCACGTCGGATTCGCGGGGACGATCTCGATCTCCGAGGCGACGATGCACGCCGTGGTCGTCGACCTCGTGCGCTCGCTGCTGAGCGGCGGGTTCCGCCGCATCGTCCTGCTGCCCTCGCACGGCGGCAACTTCGCGCCGCTCGCCGGGGCGCTCGAGCTGCTCGACGCCGACGAGCGCGCGCACGTCGTCGCGATCACCGACCTCTCGGTGCTCTTCCAGATCGCGCAGCTCGGCGAGCGCGAGCATGGCGTGCCGCTCGCGGCCGGCGGCCTGCACGCCGGGGAGTGGGAGACCTCGCTGATGCTCGCGCTGCGCCCGGAGCTGGTGAAGATGGAGCACGCCGAGGCGGGATTCACCGGAGACCTGCAGGAGGCCGTGACGTCGATGTTCGGCGGAGGCGTCGCCTCGATCTCCGCAAACGGGGCGATCGGCGACCCGACCGGGGCCACCCGCGAGCACGGGGAGCGCTACTGGGACGCGATCGAGGAGATCGTCGCGGAGCAGGTCAAGGAAGACTAGTCTCGAGCGAGGCGAGCCGCCCTGCGAGGAAGCGCCGCTCCGGGTCCGTTTGCGCGAGCTCGAACGCTCGGCCATAGGCCTGCCGCGCGTCGCTGATGCGCCCCAGACGCCGCAGCAGATCGGCGCGCGTCGAGTGGAAATATTGGTAGCCCTCGAGCGACAGCTCGTCCAATAGCTCCAGCGCCGCCGTAGGTCCCTCCAGCTCCGCGACAGCGACCGCCCGGTTCAGCTCGACGATCGGCGATCCGGTCAGCCGCGCAAGGACGTCGTAGAGCGCCGCGATCTGCTCCCAGTCACGCGACTCGCCCAGGTGAAGGTCGGCGATCGCGGCCTGCACGGCGTAGGGCCCCGCCCCGCGCAGGGCGATCGCGCGCTCCAGCAGCCGCCGGCCTTCCGCGAGCTGCCGCTCGTCCCACAGCGCGCGGTCCTGGTCGTCGAGCCGGACGAGCTCGCCGTCGCGTACGCGGGCGTGCCGGCGGGCGTCGTTCAGCAGCATCAGCGCCAGCAGCGCGAGCACCTCCGATTCGTCGGGCATCAGCGCGGCGAGCGCTCGCCCGAGCTGGATCGCCTCCCTCGCGAGGTCGACGCGCCCGCCACCCCAGCCTTCGTTGAAGACCAGGTAGACGACCGCGAGGACGGCGTCGAGGCGCTCGGGCAGATGGTGGTCGGGAGGCACCGCAAACGGGATCGCCGCGTCGCGGATCTTGTGCTTGGCCCGCGTCAGGCGCTTGCTCATCGTCTCGAACGGGACCAGGAACGCACGCGCGATCTCCTCGGTCGACAGACCACCGAGCGTGCGCAGCGTCAGCGCAACCTGGGCGTCGAGCGCGAGCGCGGGATGGCAGCAGGTGAAGATCAGCTCCAGGCGCTCGTCGGGAAAGGCGGTGGTCGTCTCGATCATGGGCTCCTCCTGTCTGTCTGTGAGCAGCTCCCGGCCCAACTGCTCGGTCTTGCGCGTGAGCGCCTGCTGTCGCCTGATGCGGTCGATCGCGCGGTTGCGAGCGGTCGCGACCAGCCATCCGGTCGGGTTCGCGGGCTCACCTTCGCGGGGCCAGCGTTCCGTCGCGATCGCGAACGCCTCCTGCGCGGCGTCTTCGGCGAGCTCGATGTCGCCAAGGTGCCCCACGAGCGTCGCCAGCACCCGGCCCCACTGCTCGCGGAAGACCTCGTCGAGGGCCACGTCGCTCAGGCGGTTTCGAGCACGGGCCGGACCTCGATCACGACGTTGGGGCGCTGCTCCTGTAGCTCCTCCGCGATCGCGAGCGCCCCGTCGAGGTCGGCGGCATCGACGATCACGAGGCCCCCGATGTACTCCTTGCTGTCGAGGAAGGGCCCGTCGGTCAGCAGCCGCTTGCCGTCCTGGCGCCGGACGGTCGTCGCCGAGGCGATGCTGTGCAGGCGCACCCAGTCGGCGACGCTCGGCTGCGCGAGCACCGCGGCGATCCCCGGGTCGAGCTCGCGTTCGGGCTCGGGGGCATCCTCGACCGCCGTACGTGAGCCGTAGAGCAAGAGCGCGTACTTCATCGGCACCTCCATGTCGCTGTGTCCGGGCGAGCCGCCCGGCTACGTGAGTAGTAGACGAACGGCGCGGCGCGCGACGGACAGCGATCCCTTCGTCGGCCGATGTCCGTCCGCGGGCTGCCCGTTCGTCACCCCGGCAGACCCGCCCACGACGGCGGCACGGCGACGGAGGTTCCATGACGGGCGAGCAGACGAAATCAGCGCGGGCGCCGATCCCCGCCGGCAGACCGAGCGGCCGCCGCGGGCTGGGCTGGGTGCTGGCGCTCACCTCGACGGCGTACTTCATGGTGGCGCTCGACGCGCTCGTGGTGGTGACGGCGCTGCCGCGGATGCAGCAGGACCTGCACGTGGGCTTCTCCTCGATGCAGTGGACCGTGAACTCCTACGGCATCGCATTCGCGGCGGGCATCATCACCGCGGCGGCGCTGGGCGACCGCTTCGGCCGGCGGCGCGTCTTCAACGTGGGGCTGGCGCTGTTCGCGGCCGCCTCGGCGGCCTGCGCACTGGCGCCGAGCGCGGGTGTGCTGATCGCGGCGCGCACCGTCCAGGGCCTCGGCGGGGCGATCGTGCTGCCGCTCAGCCTGACGATCCTCACGACGGCGTTTCCCGTGGAGCGTCGCGGTCTGATCGTGGGCGTCTACGGCGGGCTCGCGGGCCTGGCGGTGGCGATCGGCCCGCTCGTTGGCGGCGCGGTCACCCAGGGCATCGACTGGCATTGGATCTTCTGGATCAACGTCCCGATCGGCTTGGTCGCCGTAGCATTCTCGGCAAGGCTGCTACCCGAGAGCCACGGTGCGCCAAAGAGCCTGGACCTGGGCGGCGTGGCGCTCGTCACGGCGGGTGTGTTGGCGCTCGTGTGGGGACTCGTGCGCGCGAACGACGCGGGCTGGTCGAGCCCCGAGGTCTTGGGCTCTCTGCTCGGAGGGGCGTCGCTGCTGCCGGCGTTCGTCGCCTGGGAGAGTCGCGTCGACCAGCCGATGGTGCCGCTGCGGCTGTTCCGCAGCTCGGAGTTCACATTCGGCAACGCGACCTCGTTCCTGATGTCCGGCGCCACGTTCGCCGCGGCTTTCCTGGTCACCCAGGAGTTCCAGTTCGCGCGCGGCTACTCGCCGTTGTCGGCGGGCCTGCGCCTGCTGCCGTTCTTCGCGACGCCGATGCTGGTCTCGCCGATCGCGGGCGCGGTCTCCGACCGCGTCGGCCGCCGGCCGTTGATCGTTGCGGGGCTCGCGCTCCAGACGATCGGGTTCGCGTGGGTGGCGGCCCGGGGCTCGCTCGGCACCGGCTGGGTCGAGATCGCCCTCGCGCTGCTGGTCGCCGGCGTCGGCATTTCGATCGCACTGCCGACCGTGCCCACCGCGGTTCTGGGCTCCGTCCGCGAGCAGGAGATGGGCACGGCTTCGGGCATCAACTACATGGCGCAGCGGTTCGGCGCCGTGTTCGCGGTGGCGATCGCGACCGCGGCGTTTTCCGCCTACGGGCACCTGGGCTCGCCGAGCGCTGTCACCGCCGGCTTCGAGCCCGCGATGTGGGCGTGCGCCGGGTTCGCGCTACTGGCGACGCTCAGCGGTCTCGCGATCGGCTCCCGCCGAGCGGTGGGGGTCGCGTCCGCGAGCGACATCGCCCAGGCGACCGCCGAGGAGCCGCTCGCTGCCTGACACGCCCCTGTCGCAGCCTCACCTCACCCCGGCAGTTACCAATCACCCAAGCACGAAAGGAACGAGAACATGGCAGAGATCCTTCACCGCGTATCGATCGCGGCGGCGCCCGGCGAGGTCCACGACCTGATCGCGACGACGGAGGGAATCGAGCGATGGTGGACGGGCCGGAACGTCGACGGCGGCACCGCCGTCGGCGAGCGGCTGGCGCTCTATTTCAGCCGCGGAGACTCGCCGAGCGCGGTGATGGAGGTGGTGGGCGACACGCCCGAGGAGATCGCCTGGCGCTGCGTCGACGGCCCCGAGGACTGGCGCGAAACCCGCATCACGTTCACGCTGAAGCCGTCGCCCGACGGGAGCACGACGTTGCTGTTCGAGCACGCGGGCTGGCGGGAGGCGAACGAGTTCATGGCGGGCTGCAGCACGAACTGGGGCGCCTACCTCGCGAGCCTCAAATCGGGCGCCGAGGGCGACGGGTTCGCCGCTTACCCGGAGGGGGAGGTGAGCCGCTGGTGAGGCTCCTCAGCGGAGCGTCCCGTTCCCGAGTTGCCCTTCCTGGTTGCTGCCCCAGCATTCGACGCCCCCGCCGATGAGCAAGGCACACGCTTGGCCTCCGCCCGCGCTCACGGCTGTGGCTTCGTCCACGCCGAAGACTTCGACGGGAAGAGCGGATTCGGTGGTGGTCCCGTTTCCGAGCTGCCCGTACCGGTTGCCGCCCCAGCAGTCGACGCCACCAGTGCCGAGGACCGCGCAGGACTGCACTGTCCCGGTGGCGACGCCCGTCGCATCGGCGATTCCACTCACTTCGACGGGCACGTGGGAGTCGGCGTTACCCCCGTATCCGAGATCCCCGCCCGAGTTACCGCCCCAGCAGTCCAAGTGACCACTGAACAGCAGCGCGCATGTGTGCGCGTAGCCTGCGCTCACCTGCGTGGCTTCGGATATGCCGAGGACTTCGACGGGGGCGATGCGGTCGGTGGTCGTCCCGTCTCCCAGCTCGCCGTAAGTATTTGCGCCCCAGCAGTCGATGTGCCCGGTAACCAGCAAAGCGCAGGCGTGCGTGCCGCCCGCGCCAATCGAGATCTGGGCTGCGTTCGTTATACCCAGAACTTCTACCGGCGTGCTGGCGTTGACGCTGTGGCCGTTGCCGAGCTCTCCGGACTTTCCACGACCCCAGCAATCGACGTGCCCGCTCGTGAGCAGCGCGCACGCCGTTTCCAGGCCCGCTGCCACCTGGATGGCTTCGGTGAGCCCCTGCACTTCCACCGGTTCGTGCGGGCCGACTCCGGGTTCGCCGTTGCCCAGCTCCCCGGAGCCGTCGTATCCCGAGCACTCGACGTGCCCGCTCGCGAGGCTCGCGCAGCTGAAGAACGAGCCGCTCGCTACCTGCGTTGCGCCGGTCACCAGCGTTTCCACGGGGTGGTCGTATTCGTTGGCCGACTGGCCGTTGAAGAACTGGCCCTCTCGGTTGCTACCCCAGCAAGTGACGCTGCCTGCGGACAGCACGGCGCAGACGTGCTGCGAACCCACGCCGACTTGCTTTGCGTCGGAAATACCCACAACCGTCGTGGGGATGACCGAGTACGCGTGGTTGATTACGGTCACCTTCAGGGAAGCCTGTGCTTTGCCTCCCTGGCCCACCGCCACCAGCTTCAGCGTGAAAACCTTCGGCTTCTTCTCGAAACGCTCGTTCGGCATTTCGACGGCCTGACTGAAGCTTTCGCCTCCGCAGGAGGACGACACCGGTAGGCCGGGCACCGATTTGTTGGACGTCAAGGTGCACGTTTCCGCTCCCGAGACTGCCGCGGTCACGGTTGTGATGCCCGAGCTGGGCACCGACCCCGGGGTCGCCGTCAGCCCGGAGATCGCCGGCTTCGACGGTTTGGGCGGTTTCGTACCTTTCGCCGCGGCGCCGGGTGCGCCGGCAAAGAGTGAGATCGCCCCGAACGCCGCCGCCGCGAGCAGAGCCGTCGTCGTGCGCCCGAGCCTCGGGCCTCCCCAAACCCCCGCGATCATCCTCGCCCCCTCCCCTTGGGTCGTCCGTACCGACCAGCCGAACTGCGCTCGGGGTTGACTGTAACCGATCTTCTAGCACCGTGGGAAACGCGCACGGACGCACGACAAGATCGGCGCGGCGTCCCTCTGCCTGGATGGCGGCGTCCGGCGACGCATCCTCGTCGCCACGCATCCGCCGGCGGTGGAAGGTGCGGCTGGAGCCCCAGCTCAGGCGGCGCGGCCCGTCGCCGGTCTTCACCTTCGTGCCGGTGAGACTGCACGCGCACCACGGCCCGAACACCGTGGTCGTCTCTGTGACGCTCGTACACCGCGCCGGCCAGCGGAGCGTCAGGCGCACAGCGAATCCGCTGCGCTCGTCGCTGCGCGTTTGCTGAGGAGCTAACCGCTCGGCGCGGCCGTTACGGCAAGCGCGCCGTGACGCCGATTGCCCACCCACGTCGTCGCGGCTATCAGCGCGATGATGCCGATCCCGACCGCCGCGACGTCGCCTGCCACGAGCAGATAGCCGCCGCTGCGATGCGGGTTCACGAAGAGGTACGGGTACCAGTTCACGATCGCACCACGTGTGAGCGTGTAGACGATGTACAGCACCGGGAAGACCATCAACAGCAAGACGGTCCGCGCGGGTTCCAGGCGCAGTCGCGGTGGATCGAGCAGCCAGTCGAGCGTCACCGCCACCGGCATCAGGTAGTGCAGGATCGCGTTTACCCACGGGTACGTGGGAGCGCGCCCTGAGAGCAGCAACAGGTAGACGATTCCCGTCGTCAGGATGTAGACGACCGCTGCCCCCCTGAGCAGTTCGACCGCACGGGAACGTTCGTGCGCAGCGCGGAGCGCTCCGCGCACGAGCACCGCCGCCGCGAACAGGTTGCTCAAGACCGTGAAGTAGCTGAAGTAGTCGCCGTCGCTGACGCCGGGCCCTGCCGCGACGTCGTAGCCGATCGCCGTGAGGGCGGCCGCCGCCAAGAGCGCGCGACAGACGCGCAGGACCGGTTCGCTCGGCGCCCAGCGCTCGACGCTTGCGGCTTCAGACGAGGGAGGCGCCACAGCTCGCGATGCTAATCGACGACCACGCTTGCCACCGCGTGAATGCGCGGATCGCGAACCGCTCGGGGCGGCAGGTTCAGGTCGGCTTGCAATGCGGTTTTGGAGCATCTTTGGTCGTTTCGCGGTCTGGGATCACGAGCTGTCCCAAAGCCGCGAGGTGGCGCGCCACCAATGGTGCGATCTCGAGCAGGCGGTCTGCGCAGCGGACCCGCACCAAGCACACGCGCCAGGAGTAGTGAGGCCGTGCCGCGGCATCCAGGCGCGCTCCCTACCGCCCGATGATCACGTATCTTCGGTGGCGTGAAGCGTCTTATCCTGTCGCTGACGGCGTGCGTGGCCCTCTCGGCCCCGGTAGCCTCGGCTCGCGCCGAAGTCTCCTTCCAGACGACGACGCTCGAACCCGCGGGGAACATCGTCGAAGACGTCGCCGTGGGCGACGTCGACGGGGTGAACGGTCCTGACATCGTCACCGCCTATTTCGAAGGTGGGATCGGTGTCCAGCTGAACGATGGCCACGGACATTTCGGGGCGCCGCAGATGTATGCGACCGGCTGCGACACCAAGCAGGTCGAGCTAGCCGATGTCGGCGCGCCGGGCGGCTCGATTCTTCCCGACAGCCATCTCGACGCAGTGGTCGCCTGCAGCTACGGCGGCGGCGAAACGATCGAGCTCGGGCGGATGTTCGGCGACGGCAAAGGTGGTTTCTCCGCGCCCTCCCTGTTCGCCGAAAGCAACTACGGCTCCTTCAACGGGCTGTCCCTCACACACCAGGGCTTTGCCCTAGTCGAATTCCGCGGATCGTCCGGACCACCGGTGCCTGCCTGGACCCGGCTGGTCCAGACAGGCGGATTCCAATTTCATCGTCTCTTCTGCCTCAGCTACGACTGGAGCACGGCACAGTGTGCGAACGTCGGCGAACAACCCGAACCGTACCCGCCGCTGGTGGCCGGACGGGTGGCCGAAGCCGAGCTGTTCACCAACGGAGGCTCCGAAGGCCTCCTCGACTGGGGCCCGAACCCCAGCTGGCACGCGAGCACTCGCCAGTTTGGCCCTGAACCGGCCAGCGTGGACCCCGCCGATATCTGGCGTTCGATTGCGATCGGCGATCTACAGGGCGACGGGCCCGACATCCTCACCTCGGCTGGAACCAGTGGGGCCGTGCCGGAAGAACCGGCCAGCGGCCGGGTCAGCGTCCTCTTCGGCAACTACGCCGAAGGGGTCCCCCCGCAACAGCCGACGACCTTCCCCTCCGCTCTCGGCGTCGAGGGCATCGCGACCGGCGACTTCGATCTCGATGGACACACCGATGTGGTCGGGACCAGCTGGCATTGGAGCCCGGCGACGGGCGGTATCGGAACCGTCTTCTTCCAACAGGGTAACGGCGCGGGCAACCTGGGCGCCCCCCAGGAACTCCCTCTATACAGCGGCGAACGCTTCAATTACGACCCCATCCGAGTCGCCGACCTCGACGGCGACGGCACCCCTGATGTCGTCGCCATTGTCGGCGGCAAGGTCCAGGTTTTGTTGAACAAGGATGCCGCCGGCGCTCCTCCGAGCAACCCGAACGCTGCGACGAACATCGGCACGAGTTCGACCGGCACCGGGAGCGCTCCCGGAACACCCCTGGTCGTTAACCCTCTTATAGGTGTGACGAAAATACCGGGGCTCATCAAGGCACTGGCCGACGGTACGCTCAAGCTCGGGACCGCGACCAACCCGCCGACCCTCGGCGTCACCATTACGATCACCCTCTCGCCAGTCAGAAAAGCGAAAGGAAGTGCATTCGCGATGCCCGCCCAGAAAGCGAAGAAGCCGACGGTGATCGGTACGGTGCACCTCACCGTACCCGCGGGGAAAACAGTTCCGCTGAAAGTGAGACTCTCCTCGAAGGCCAGGGAGATGCTCAAGAAAGGTCCTCTCCACGCCAGATTGACCCTCCTCGCCACCTCCGTCGGCGGCGCCAAGCGATCGGAGACGAAGTCGTTGACGATCGAGGCGACGCCGAAGAGGGGCAAGAAGAAGTAGCAGCCTCGGGGACCGCCAAGCCTACAAGCGGCGTTCGGCCGCCTGTTCGGTCCTTGCGGCTTAGATCACGGATGCCGGCGCTTCACCGAGCAGCGCCTTCGTCCTGGGGCCTTGCCGAGTTGCGCCCACGCCACCTCGCGTCCGCTTTGCCTCGGCCTTCGTCGTCAACTCCCGACGCAGCTGGCACGCGCGAGAAGTTGACGCAATCGCAAAGCATTGGTGAGGACAGCTGTGCTGGTAGGGCTCAAAAGTCTCTGTCGCACCAACTCACTTCGCGTCAGGGGAAATCATCTGATTGGTCGATCTTCCTATCGCCCTGCGCAGTCGAAACAGATCAAGGAGCGAGTGCGGGCCGGGGAACCATCCCGCGAAGAGCTCCCATGTTTGATCGACGCCACCGACACCGACCATGAGAGCGCTGCGACGAATGACGCTACCCAGGATGGCTTCCGCGCCGACCGTCGCTGCCGCGCTCGTCGTGGTCTGGCTTCTCGGCTATGAGCTCAACATCCTCGTCGGTGCTTGGGGTGGTGACGGCAGCGTCCTGTTTGGGCCTGTCGCCTACGAGTCGATCATGTGGGCGGGAGCGGCGCTCTGCCTGATCCGCGGGGCGCGGCTCGCGCAGCAGCGATTGATCTGGGTTCTGGTCGGCCTCGGCTGCGTTCTGTGGGTCGGCGCAGACACCTACTACCAGCTCGTGGCCACGCGCATGCAACGGATCCCGATCCCGTCGCCGGCGGATATCGGCTATCTCGGCTTCTACCCGCTGATGTTCGCCGGCATCGTGCTGCTCTCTCGCGAGCGCTCTGGGCGTAGAAGCTCGAATCAGTGGCTCGACGGCCTCGCGGCATCGCTCGCGGCGGCGGCGGCCGTCGCCGCAGTCGGTCTCCACGCCGTGCTCAGCTCGCTCGGCGGCAGTGCGCCCGAAGTCGCGACGAACCTCGCCTATCCGGTGGCGGACCTGCTGCTGCTCGCCACGATCGCCGGCGGGCTCGCGATCGACGGCCCCCGCCGCGGAACGCCGCTTCTGCGGCTGGCACTGGGTATGGGGCTCTTCTGCGTTGGCGACATCCTCTATCTCATCCATTCGGCGGATGGCACCTACGCCGTGGGAGGATGGTTCGACGTCGTGTGGCCCGCCGGAACGTCGCTCATCGCCGCTGCGGCCTGCGCTGGCGGCGCATCGGCCCCGAGATCGTCCCAGTCTCCGCAAGAATCGACGCTGGGCCCGATCGCGCTGCCCATCGCCTTTGCCCTGCTCAGCGTCGGCCTGTTGGTCTACGGCGGCAGCGGCCACCTCAACGCCTTGGCCCGCGGCCTGGCAGCAGCCTCACTCGTGGCCGTACTCGTGAGGCTTGCCGCCACCTTTCGAGACTATGCGCTCGTGAGCGCCGCACGCGCACGCGACTCGGTCACCGATGCGCTGACCGGCCTACCGAACCGCCGTGCGCTGATGCGCGATCTGCAAGCGCTTGAGCGAGCCATCGAGTCCGGGGGGTCTGCAGAAGTCGTGATGCTCGATCTCGACGGCTTCAAGCACTACAACGACACCTTCGGTCATCACGCCGGCGACGCGCAGCTGATACGTCTTGGCGCGGCGCTCCTCGCGATCGCCGACCAAGCGGGACGGGTCTACCGGATTGGCGGGGATGAGTTTTGCCTGCTCGCCGATGATTCGTACAGACGACGAGGCCTGTGCGGCGCGCTGACGACGCTGACCGACAATCTGGCTGTTTCGGCCTCCTACGGACAGGCGCGCGTGCCCCAAGACGCGCCGGGGGCCGAATCGGCACTGAGGATGGCCGATCAGCGAATGCACGCTCAAAAGAGAGCCAGTCGCGATCTCGTCGCGCATCCGGTCGCGCAAGTCTTGAACGTGACGCACCGTATCCCCACCCTGTCGGCGTGGACTTGGGACCTGGACGCTGACGCTCTGTTCGTCCCCGAGGGACTGCGACGCATGATCGGCGTCGATGATCCGGTGGGGCTGTCGATGACATCAATGCTCGAAGCGATACCGAGCGAGGACAGGCCCGCCATGGACGGCGCGATAGAGGAGCTGCGATCCGGGCGCGCCGAGTCCGTCGAGGTGGAGTATCGACTGCGGGCGGCCGACGGAGCCGTTCACTGGCGACACAACTATTGCGATGCCGTGCGCGATCGAGCGGGACGGCTTACGCAAATTGTCGGTGTCGCGATCGATGTCACTGCGGCCAAGGAGACCGAACGCGAGTTGAAGCGGGCAAGCAAATATCTACGCACGGTGACCGACAGCATCGAGGAGGCGATGTTCACGCTCGATGTGCAGGGATGCGTTCGATACCTGAACCCATCCGCCGAACGTCTGCTCGGATGGAGCACCCGTGAGCTGTCCGGCAGGTTGATGCACGAAGTCACACATTTTCGGAAGACGGACGGTTCGCCGTTTCCCGTCGAGCAGTGCCCGATTCTCGCCGCTCGCGGAAGAGGAGAGGTGGTTCACGTGGATGACGACGTGTTTATTCGCTCGGACGGCAGCGAGCTGCCGGTCGAGTACACGGCCACGCCGTTCGCGACCGATGACGGTATCGAGGGGTGCGTCGTCGTCTTTGCAGATATCACCGAGCGCAAGCTCGAGGAACGACGCGTCGCGGCAGATCTCGACAAGCTCATGTGGGCTCGACGGATCCGAGACGCGCTGGCCGGCGATCATTTCGTCCTCTACGCGCAGCCGATCATCGACCTCAAGAGCAGCAAGATCGTCCAGCGCGAGCTGCTGATTCGCATGCGAGATCCCGGGAGCGAGCGGGTGATAGAGCCGGCAGCCTTCCTGCCCGTGGCGGAGGAGCTAGGTCTGATTCGTGAGATCGACCGCTGGGTCGTCGGTCGGGCGGTCGAGATCGCGGCGACAGGCGCTTCCGTTGAGCTAAACGTGTCGGCTCGTTCGATCTGCGATGTTGATCTGGTCGCGCACATCGAGCGAGCGCTCCAGCGCAGCGGCGCCGACCCCAAGACGCTCGTGTTCGAGATCACCGAGACCGCGGTTGTCAGCGATCGGATCGCTGCCGAAGTGTTCGTAGGGAGATTGCGTCAACTGGGATGCCGTGTGGCGCTCGACGACTTCGGCACCGGCTTCGGAAGCTTTACCTACCTCAAGCAGCTCGCGGTCGACTACCTGAAGATCGATCGCGAGTTCGTCCGTGACCTCGGGCGCAACCCGGCCAGTCGCAGAGTCGTTGAAGCCGTCGTCAATCTCGCGGACGGCTTCGGACTGCAGACGGTTGCCGAGGGCGTTGAGGACGAGCACACGCTCGAGCTGTTGCGAGAGCTGAGGGTCGATTACGGGCAGGGATTTCTAATCGGGCGCCCTGCCCCGCTGGTGAGTACGGGGGGGCACGCAGATGGCCCGAGAGCCGCCGGCACGAGGCGTAGCGTCCGCTCGGGTGCCGCCCGCCAGTCCGTCGCTTGAGACGGACGCTTGCGATTCGCGCTGAAAGCTCTAACGGATCAGCCCGTGGCGCATGGCGCAGGCCACTGCGGCCGCCTTGTCGCTCGTGCCCAGCTTTGCGTAGGCATTGCGATGGTGGGTCTTGATGGTTGCGATGCTCAGCGCGAGGTGCTGTGCGGACTCCTCAAGCGTCATCCCAAGCGACGCCAGCTGGAGCACCTCCTGCTCGCGCTCGGTCAGCGACGGCAGTTCGCTCTGATCGGTGGCGCCGTCGGATGTCGACAGATCGCGGGCGTTGATCGACATCCGCGCGGCGGCCCTGCGGGCCTTGGCCGCCGCGCGCCGCTCGACGTCCTCAGCTGCCAGCCGATCCGCCAAGCGATGGGCGTCCGCCCGACTTTCAGCGTCGGCGGCTGACTGCTCCAGGCGAGCCGCCGTTCGTTCGTAGCCTTCTCGGGCCATAACGTAGGGCGGCGTGGGCGTCGCGACCGCCAAGACGGAGTCATAGGAGCCGCCCTCGGAGCGAACGGGCACGGCATCGACCGAGAAGGAGTGGCCATAGCTGGTGAAGCGAAAGCGCCCTCGCTCGCCTTCTAGCGCCTTCGAGTACGTCTCTACGGCGATATTGCGGATCGAATCCGGCATCTCCGAGATGTCGGGCAGCTGGCGACCCACGAACAGCTCGTCCTCAAACCACGGCAGGCGCAGCACGGACTCACCCTCCGCGTCCTGGACGACTAGGTCTCTGCTCATGAAGAACGCCGTAGGATCGCGCGGGCGTCGCAAGCGAGGCGCCCGCGCAACGCGCCCGGCGAGGAACCCGAGTGCAAGTGCCTCGCGCACCGAGTCCTCGGCGTGGCCGCCTGCGATCAATCCTCTCAGCTCCTCGGAAAGCACGTCAATACCCCCCGCCTCGTCGAGCCTGACCCCGTAGGCGCGGATCGCGTCATCAGCGCTTCCGTGCTCATGCGCGAACGCGAAGGCCGACAGAAGTGCCGCGGCGGTTTTCTTGGCTTGGTTCATCGACAGAGCAACTTTCCGAAACTTGAACTTCTCCCATGATGGCAAGCTCGCGCCCCCGACCCGGCGGGTTTGAGGCTTATCAACCGTTCGGTCGATACTGCGGGGCTGCCTGACCGCACCGGCGATCGCGCTGAAGCTCGGGTCGTCACCGATTCCCGGCCGCATAGACACAGGCCGAGCAGGAATTCCTCGATGAGCGTCGACATCGAGCTTCACGACCTTCATCCGCACGTTCTCCCGGCATGGCGCGCGGCTCCTGCTTGATCGACGGAGGCGCCGCTTCGCTTCGCGGTTAGTGTGCCTATGCGTTTCGCCCGCCGCTGCGGTCGCTCTGCCGCCCCGATCCCCGCAAATCCCCGAGGCCCCCGAACACCGCCGAAAGCCCTTGGCGTTTCGCGGCTTTTCGCCCAGTTCGCGGATCTTCGGGGTTCTTGAACCGGCGACTCTTATCGGGGCGCCCGGATTTGAACCGGGGACCTCACCGACCCGAACGGTGCGCGCTACCAGGCTGCGCCACGCCCCGATGCCGGCCCAGTATCACATACCTGGGCGGGCGCCCGGAGCCTTCCGGCGCCTCAGCGCGTCCCGCGCACCGTCGCGCCGGCCAGCCGCCCGCGCCCGGCGGCGCCCGTCCCGTAGACGAGCACCGTCAACCGCACGCGGGCCCCGTGCTGCGACAGCAGCCGCTTCGCCGCTCGCGTCAGCGCGAAGCTCACGACACCTTCCACCGGCTTCCCCGCCCGGCACGCCACCGTCCGCTTGCGCCCCGTGACCGCCACGCGGCGCCGCCCCGCCCGCACAAGCGCGTTGACCCGGACCAGCACCGTCGCCGTCGCGCTACAGCGCAGCACGTAGCGCTGCCGGCGCGCCCGCGCCAGCGACGCCCGGTGCTTCCCCGCAGCGATCCGAACCGTCACGCGCCCCGCCGCCACCCCGACCGGGGTGCCGGAGGGCGTCTTGCCCGCACCGGCCTCCGCCGGCTTCGAGCCGCTTCCGCCCGAACCCGTCCCCGCCGAGTCGCCAATTTCGCTCGAAGCCCCGCCCACCGGGCTGCACGACGCAGCCCCCACGCCCGACCGCGTTCCCGCGGGGCACGGCGTCGGTTCGAACGCGCCGCGCGCCGCGTAGGTGTTTTCCGGCGTCGGCGTACAGCCTGAGGAACCCGTCACCGGGGCAAAGCTGCCCGCTTCGCATTCCAGCTCCGCGCTCGCGCCTTTTGCCGGCACGTAGTGGCCCGGGTCCGCCGGCAGGCAGAACGCCATCCCCTTTTCCGGCGTATAGCTCCCCGCAACGCATTCCGCCGCCAGCGTCGCTCCCGATTCCGGGACGTGGAAGCCCTTCGGCGCTTCCGCGCACGGCGCTTCGCCCGTCACCGAGTACGTCCCCGGCGTGCACGGCGGCCCGTTCGTGATCCGCATCGCCATCGGCGTCGTCGATGCCGCCGCGTTCCCCAACGCGTCCTGATAGCGCAGCGACAGTTCGTATTCGTCCGCCGGCAGTTCCAGCGGCCCCGCCGCGATGCCCGGCTTCGAGAGCGGGTTCGACGGCGCGACTTCCACCGTGTGTTCGCCCGCTTCCGTGTTCGTCAGCGTCAGTTCCTTCGTGCCCCCGCCGTCAACGCTCGTGAACACCAGCCTCACCGAGTTCGCCAGCGCCGCTTCCGGAAGCGAGTACGTAGCCGCGAAGGGTTCGAAGAACGCCTGGCCCGCCAGCGGCGCCGTTAGCAGCGGCGACCCTGTCACCGTTTTGATCGTCACTTTTTCCACGCTCGCCGACGCCGCCGGTTCTTTCGCGAGGTTCTGATAGCTCAGCGAAACTTTGTATTTGCCGTCCGCCAGCGACAGTTCATGCAGATCCAGCGGGAAGCTGTGCGTTCCCGCCGTCCGCTCCGCTTCCGTCAGCATCAGCAGCGACGGCGAGCCGCCCGCTTCCGGTACGAACGCCAGCATCGCCCCGGGTCCCGCCGCTTCCGGCAGCACGTATTCCACCGCCAGCGGAGAGCCGTACGTGTGCGCCGCTTCCGGCGAGAGCAGTTCCGGCGGCGCCGTCACCGCCAGTGCCGGGGACGCACACAGCGTCAGGCAAACCGCCATCGCGGCAAGCGCCGCGCCCGCCGGCCGCGCCCGCGGCCCCTTCGGAGTCCCCCACTTCATCTTCAACCCTTCGGCAGCGCCGGCCGAGACCTGAAGCGCTGACACGCCACCCTCCAGTTATCGTCGCCCCATGCCCGCCGTCGCCACCGCCCAGATCCTCGCCGCCGCCGACGCCCTGCTCGAAGCCGGCGCCTTCCAGGACTACGGCCCCAACGGCCTGCAGGTCCCCGGCCCATCCGAAGTCGAGCGCATCTACACCGGTGTCTCCGCCAACGCCCAGCTCTTCCAGCTCGCCGCCGCCCGCGGCCCCGGGCTACTGCTCGTCCATCACGGCCTCTTCTGGGGCTCCGGCTTCACCACCGTCGACCCCGCCCTCAAGCACCGCCTCAAACTGCTGTTCGACGCCGACCTCGCCCTCGCCGCCTACCACCTCCCCCTCGACGCCCACCCCCAACTCGGCAACAACGCCCTGCTCGCCAAGGCCCTCGGCGCCCGCGACGAGATCGAGCCCTTCGCCTCCCACCGCGGCCGTGCCATCGGTTTTATCGCCACGCTCCCCGGCCGCGGCCTGCCACTGGCGCAGCTCACCCAGCGGATCGCCGAGCTCACCGGCCAGGCCCCCCTCGTCCAGGGCGCCGGGCCCCACGACATCACGCGGCTCGGGATCGTCAGCGGCGGGGGCGCCGACTACGCAGCCGAGGCCGCCGCCGCCGGCGCCCAGGCGCTGCTCACCGGCGAAACCTCCGAGCGCGTCATGGCCATCGCCCAAGAGCTACAAGTACACGTCATCGCCGCCGGGCACTACGCCACCGAGACGCTCGGCATCAAGGCGCTCGGCGAGCACCTCGCCGACAGGTTCGGCATCCAGCACGCTTTTCTCGACGTGCCCAATCCCGTCTAGCCCGCCTCCGATCCGCCCCGCCCCACGGCTCCTCGCGCCGGGCGACCACGATCGTCATCGCCGTGCCCTGCACGGCGATGACCAATCCAAGTCGTAAACACCCTGTCCACCTCGCAAACTCCGCATTAGCGCTCTAACATGAGCTTGGTCGGCCGGCCAGCCCGCCGACGGGGAAGCTTCACAGTCCGACAGAGGAGAGAGTTCTGATGGAGGCCACCGCGACGGCGTCGACACGCGTGTCCGCAACCGGGTCGCACTCGATTGCCGACCTGATCCCCTGCGCCGCCGCGGCGCACGGCCAGAACACCGCCATCCGCTACAAGCGCGACGACGCCTGGCACGACGTCAGCTACGCGCAACTCGCCGAGATCGTGCAGGAGATCGGGCTCGGGCTCATCGATCTCGGGATCGAGGCCGGCGACCGGATCTGCATCATCGGCAACACCCGCCCCGAGTGGTCCTACGCCGACATGGGCGCCACCTCCACCGGCGCCACCGTCGTCCCCATCTACCAGACCAACTCCCCTGAGGAGTGTCTCTGGGTCATCTCCGACTCCGACGCCTGCGCCATCGTCTGCGAGAACGAAGAGCAGCTCCAGAAGATCGCCGCCATCCGCGACCAGGTCCCAAACCTGCGCACCGTCATCGTCATCGACCCGCCCGCTTCAGGCTCGATCGCCGGCGGCCCCTCCGACGCCGTCCGCGCGCTGCAGGCCATCTCGCTCGAGGAGGTCCGCCAGCGCGGCCGCTCCCGCGACCCGCAGGAGCTCGAAGCCCGCCGCCAGGCCGTCCGCCCGGAGGACCCCTTCACCTTCATCTACACCTCCGGCACCACCGGCCCCCCCAAGGGCTGCGTGCTCACCCACGGCAACTACCGCGCCATCATCGACATGGTCAGCGAGGCCGGCGAGATCCAGGGCGACGAGGTCATCTACCTCTACCTCCCCCTCGCGCACTCCTTCGCGCTCTTGATCCAGCTCGCGGTCTTCGACCTCGGCGGCACGCTCGCCTACTTCGGCGGCGACACCAAGCAGATCATCGGCGAGCTGCAGGAGGTCAAACCCACCTACCTGCCCTCCGTCCCCCGCGTCTTCGAGAAGATCTACACGCTCGCCCAGGCCGCCATCCAGGCGCAGCCGCCGGAGGAGCAGGAGAAGGCCAAGGCCGCCATCGCCCTCGGCGTCAAGGTTCGCAACATGATCAACGAGGGCGTCGACGTCCCCGACGAGCTGCGGGGGCCCTTCGAAGAAGCCGACCAGCAGCTTTACAAGAACGTCCGCGCCATCTTCGGCGGCAAGGTGCGCCACGCCACCAGCGGCGCCGCCCCCATCGCCAAAGAGATCCTCGAATTTTTCTGGGCCTGCGGCGTTCCGGTGCTGGAGGGCTACGGCATGACCGAGACCGCCACCGCCGCCACCACCTCCACCGTCGCCAACCACAAGTTCGGCACCGTCGGCCGGCCGCTGCCCGGCGTCGAGCTGAAGATCGCCCCGGACGGCGAGATCCTCGTCAAAGGCCCCAACATCTTCAGCGGCTACCACAACAACGCCGACGCCAGCTTCGGCGCCGTCGAGAACGGCTGGCTGCACACCGGCGACCTCGGCTCCATCGACGAGGACGGCTACCTCTCGATCACCGGCCGCAAGAAGGACATCATCATCACCGCCGGGGGCAAGAACCTCACCCCCGCCAACATCGAGAACGACCTCAAGCAGTGCCGCTGGATTTCCCAGGCCGTCATGCACGGCGACAAACGGCCCTATCCCGTCGTGCTGATCACGCTCGACGAGGAAGAGATGCCCCAGCTCGCCGCGCAGGTCGGGCTGCCCGAGGGCTGCGACGTCGCCACCGCCGCCGGCGCCGCCGAGGTCCGCGAGCTGATCCAGGCCGAGATCGACCGCGCCAACCAGAAATACGCCCAGGTCGAGCAGGTGAAGAAGTTCGCCATCCTCGACCACGACCTCTCGCAGGCCACCGGCGAGCTGACCCCCACGCTGAAGGTCAAGCGCAACGTCGTCAACGAGAAATACGCCGAGCTCTTCGACGAGCTCTACGCCGGCTAGGGCGCCCGGCGGCACGATGTCAGGGCAAGCGCACGGAAGCGCCGTCGTCACCTGCGAGACTAGAGGCTGATGCGCACCGACCCAACAGACACCGGGGGCCTGTTCGTCGGGCGCCGGCCCGGCACCGCCCCCGTCCGCTTCCGCGCCCTGCCCAAGCGCGGCAGCGACGTGCGCCAGCGCGTCGACGGCTCCTTCGCCAACACCATCCTCGCCGGGATGGTCGTCCTCAGCCTGCTCTGCTGGGGGCCCATCCCCATCGCCTGCCTGTGGGTCGGTTCCGAGGTCGACTACCTCAGCGGCAGCGTCAGCTTCGGCATCCTCGCCGCCTTCGTCGCCCTGTTCGCGCTGCTGTTCGGCGCCCTCTCGCTGCTGCGGAGGATGGACCACGCCTGGATCCTCGTGCGCCGCGCCGCCGGCCACGACCAGCGCGGCGGCGCGCTCGGGCGCGTGTTCGGGATCTGCGCCGTCGTCTGTGCCCTGGTCTTCGCCTTCTGGTTCTTGATCATCCACGGGCCCGGCTCAAGCACCGTCTCCGGGCCCGGCACCGTCTGAGCCGCGCGAGGCTCGCGCATGGGTCTGCTCGACTACTACCGGCAGTTCGAAGGGATGTCCGAGGAGGAGGTCAACCAGGGCCTGCGCGAGGAAGCCGCCGAGCGCCGCCGCAAAGCCCTCACCCGCGTCGAGACGCTCGACCTCTCCCAGACCACCTGGCCCGAGCTGCCCAACCCGCGGATCGTCAACGCCATCACCTTCGTCGCCCGCCGCGGCCTGCACCGCTACCCGCACGTGCGCGGCACCGAGCTGCGCGACACCCTCGCCGAGAGCCTCGGCGTCGACAACGCCCGCCTGATCCTCGGCAACGGCGCCGCCGAGCTGCTCAGCTCCGCCACGCGGGCGCTGATCGAGCCCGGCCAGCGGCTCCTGACCAAATGGCCCGCCTACCCGCTGTACCCCATCATGGCGCGGCGCGCGCACGGCCAGGCCGTGCCCGTCGCCGGCGGCGTCGACGAGCTGATCGGCGAGGCGCAGGACCCCACCGCGCGGGTGATCGCCCTCGCCAACCCCAACGACCCCACCGGCGAGCTGATTCCCACCGCCGAACTCGACCGGCTGCTACGCGGGGTGCCCGAGGGCGTCGCCGTGCTGCTCGACGAGTCGCTCGTCGAGTTCGTCGATGCCCAGCCCGTCGGCGACTCGCTGCAGCTGCTCGAGCAGCACTCCAACCTGCTCGTCTTCCGCAGCTTCTCCAAGGCCTGGGGGCTCGCCGGCCTGCGCGTCGGCTACGCCATCGGCAGCCCGCGCTCGCACCAGCTGCTCGCCGAGCTCGAGCCCGACCTTGGCGTCTCAGAGGTTTCCCAGGCCGGCGCCCTCGAGGCGCTGCGCACCTGCCGCGAGCTGCTCGACCGCCACGTGCAGACCATCCGCCAGGAGCGGCCGCGGTTGACCGCCGCCCTGCGCGAGCGCCGCTTCGACGTCACCGACAGCCAGGCCAACTTCCTCTGGGCCGCCCACCCCGAAATCGCCGGCGGCCAGCTCGCCGCCCGCCTCGAGCAGTCCGGCATCCTGATCGCCGAAGGCGACGCGCTTGGCGAGCCGCAGCACGTGCGGATCGCCATCCGGGGCGAGGCCGCCACCAAGCGGCTCCTCGCCGCGCTCGACAAAACTCTCTAGCGCTAGCCGGCGGAGCCGGACTGCCTGAGCAGCGTGCTGGTCGTCCCTTCGAGGATCTTGCGCCAGGCGCTGACCTGCTCGGCCTCGTCGTCGAAGTGCTCCACCACCCGGCGCAGGCGTTTGCCGGAGATGTCGATCCCGTGATCGGTGGCGATCTCCTCGTAGTGGTCATATTCGCCCGCGAGGTGCTTCGTCACCGACTCGAAGCCGTGGCGCGCGATCTCCACGCGTGAGGTGAAGTTCATCATCGAGGTCTGGAACATCAGCTCGTCGGTGGGTTCGGGCTCGATCAGCACGATGTCCACCCCCGGGTAGCGCTTCTCCCAGTTCTTCGCCAGTTCGTGCAGGCGCTGGTGGGCCACCAGCTTGAAGGCCTGGTAGCCGATCTGCGGGAAGCCCATGTCCGAGACGCGCCGCGGGCGGCTGCCGCGCAGCGTGCGCACGCTCTCCGCGAAGTCGTTCACGAACGGCACGATCGGGTTGATCACGATCACCAGCTTCGCCCCCGCCTCGACCGCGATGTCGAGGTTCGTCGTGGAGACCATCCCCCCGTCGATCAGCTCGCGGTCGCCGATCTCCACCGGCGCGTAGACCATCGGCAGCGCCCCCGAGGCGCGGACCGCCTTCGAGATCGGGACGTCGTCCGTGCCCTCGACGCCGAACACCACGCGCTCGCATGTGTCGAGGTCCGTCGCCGTGAGGTAGAGCTCGCAGGCCAGCTCGCGGAAGTCGTCGGTGCGGCCCGGCTCGCTCAGGACCTCGTGCATGTAGCGCTCGATCCCGCTGCCGGTGTAGGCGCCCGAGGGCAGCCCCTCCGCCAGGCCCAGCAACACGTCCAGCAGCGACACCGCCCCGCGCTGGCTGACCACCTGGCGCGCCAGCGACAGCGCCCGGAACGGCAGCACCGCGCCCTTGCGCGCGAACTCCAGCAGGTTCGGGCGCAGCAGGTCGCCAAGGTCCACGTCTTTGAAGGGCGGTTTGCCCTGGCGCGTCACGACCCGCATCATCTCCTCCGGCGTGACGCCGTTCGCGCACAGCGCCGCGATGAACGCCCCCGCCGAGGTGCCGACGTACACGTCGAACTGGTTCACGCTGCTGTTCACCGCCAGCAGGTCCAGCGCGCGCAGCGCGCCGATCTCGTAGACCCCGCCCGTGAAGCCGCCGCCGCCCAGGACCAGCGCCGTCTTGTGGCGACGGGGACGTGTGCGACGATCGATCGAGCCCTGGCGACCTACGCCTCGGGCCGCGGCCGCGCGCTTCTGCGCCCGCCGCTGCTTGGCCGCAACCTTGGCCTCATCCGTTGGTTCCAGCTTGACGACCTTGCCCATCCTTACTCAATTCTAAGGCACGCATGAGCCGTAAGGCCGATATTTCGCTACTTGGGACGTTCTGGCGCACATGGGCCAACCCCTGGCGCCGAGATGGAGCGAACCAGCCCGAGTTGCCCGCGCCCCTGCCAGCGCCCCTGCGTGCGGCCCCCCGCTCGCTGCTGGGCGCCCTGCTCGCGGGTCTCGCGCTCGCCGCCTGTCCCTCCCTCGCCTCCGCCCAAGGCACGCTCGCGGGCCTGCAATCCGACCTCGCCCACCAGACCGCGCTCGCGGGCTCACGCTCCAGCGCCTACGTCTACGACATCACCTCCAAGCAGGTCCTCTACGCGGCGAAGCCCACCACGCTGCGCCCGCCGGCCTCGGTCGAGAAGCTCTACACCGCCACCGCGGCGCTCCAGCGCCTGGGGCCCACGGCGCGCCTGACGACCACCGTCTACGGCACCGGCCAGCTCGGCCCCGAAGGCGTCTGGGAAGGCGACATCTACCTGAAGGGCGGCGGCGATCCGACCTTCGGCGACAGCGCCTTCGTCAAGCGCCACTACGGCGGCCTCGGCGCGAGCATCTCGACGCTGGTCTCCCAGCTCGTGCGCACCGACGGCATCCACGCGATCCGCGGCTCCGTCTACGGCGATGAGTCCTACTTCGACTCGCGCCGCGGCGAGCCCTCCAGCTCCTACCGCCCCGACCCCTTCCTCGAAGGGACGCTCAGCGGCCTGGCGTTCGACCGCGGCGCCAGCGGCTCCGAAAAGGGCGCCCATGCCCCCGCGGGCTACGCGGCGCGCAAGCTGTGGGCCACGCTGAAGAACGCCGGCGTCAGCATCCGCGGCTCGAGCGGGACCGCCACGACGCCCGCCGAAGCCACGAAGCTCGCGGCCGTCAACTCGCCCACGGTGGCCCAGCTCCTGACGCTGATGCTGCCCCCCTCCGACAACTTCTTCGCCGAGACGCTCGTGAAGGACCTCGGCGTCGCCTTCGGCGGCGCCGGCACCACTTCCGCGGGAGCGACCGTCGTCGCGCAGACGATCGCCTCGCTGCTGGGGATCCACCCGCGCGTCGTCGACGGCTCCGGCCTCTCCGAAGCCGATCGCACCTCGGTCTACGAAGTCACCGACATGCTCGTCGAGCTGCAGCCCACCCCCGTCGGGGCGATCCTGCGCGGGAGCATGGCCGTCGCCGGGCGCACGGGCACGCTCGAAAAACGGATGCGCGGCACCGGCGCCGCGGGCCGTTGCCAGGGCAAGACCGGCACGCTCACCGGCTACTCGAACCTCGTCGGCTACTGCCAGGCCGCGAACGGCCACCTGCTGGCGTTCGCGTTCTTCGACGACGGGATCTCCACCACGTACGCGCACACGATCCAGGACCACATGACGATCACGCTGGCGAGCTACTGATTTATGCTCCCGGCGTGAGCGCGGACGATCGGCCGTGGGACCAGCGTCTGCTCGACCGGATCTCCCGCGACTCCGCGAAGGCTCGCTCCGCGGCTTGGACTCCGCTTCAGCTTGTCGTATACGGCGTCATCTGGGCCGCGCTCGCCCTGATCAGCGGCGACGCCGCTTGGTACGTACTCACGGGCCTCTCTCTGATCACGGCCGCCGGCCGTTGGCTGTATACGCGGGGTCGCTAAGGCACCCATTGCGACGATAGCGACCCCCGCTAGTCCTCGCTTTTATCGCTCGCCGCCATGGTGCGAGCACGCCCCCGAGATCCCTCCCGCGTGGCTAAATGACCCGTCCGCACATTCCACAACCGTGCCAGGCTCGGTTTCATATTCACCAACACATTCATGCGTAGAGCAGAACGATCGGTCATCGGAGTGTTCGTTCGGTTCTTCTACTTCCGGTTCTTCTACCTCAGATTCCTGTTCTTCCGAGCCTGCAAGCGATGCTTCTGCGCGCCGCGCGGCCGGTACGCCGGGGTCTCCAACGTCTCGAGACCTCGCATAGGCATCAGCCTGATCGACCGTATAGGCATCGATCGCATGGGTATCGAACGAGACGTAGATGTCATCTGAGAGTGGAGAGCTCACGCAGCCAACCAGTTCGCGTTCCCGACTGCAGAAAAGTTCGTAGTCCCGCTGAGTGGCTGGGCTGTGAACCATGATTGCTTCGGTGGGTCCCTGCGAGGACTCGTAGTACTCGTAGAAGGCGTTTTCGGCCAACCCACACGACGTCGCTGCGTTAGCGACGATGTTCGTATCACAGTTACGTTGAGACGACTCATTGGGGTCGGAGGGAGTCGCCGTAACCGCACGGCAGGCTTGACCCATCGCCGCTTCATCGCAGGCCACTTGCGTATCCGGATCGGCCTGCTGCGCCGGGTTGTTCAGCGAATGAACGCGGGGCAACCTGTGAGCATCCGCTTTCCCAGGACCCGTACGCGTATTTACCCTCACGGACGGCAAACGTTCGGTAACCGTCCTGGTACTGGCACAACCCGAGAGCAAAAGGAGCACGGCAGACCCCATCAGGCTCCCGGTGAGCAGCCCCCGCGCGCGCACGCGCTGGAGTCTACTGGTCAGAATCCGCAGGCTACCGATCAGTACTGCTCGGCACCCGAGACGGATGCGTCGACAGCTCGCATTCTCGACCGAGCGATCCAGTCATCGAGCTGACCAGTACAAACGTCCAGGGCCACGAGCGCGTGGTCATAAAGATCGTAGAATTCGGGTAGTCGGGACAGGACAACCTCATCGGTCCGACGTCGAACCGCTTCGAACTAGGGGGAAGCGCATGAGACGAGCTTGCGTAGCGCTGTGCCTGCTGGCATCGACCACGGGAACGGGAATCGCGGCGAGCGGCGCCGCGGCCGAAGCGCCTGAATTCGGCCGCTGCCTGAAGCAGGTGGCGGTGGAAAAAACGTTCCACGGGGAATACCGTGACCCGAGGTGCACCGAAACGGTCTCGCCCGAAGAAGAAGCGAAAAGGGGAAGGTGGGAATGGGTGCCGGGACCGGGGCCGAGCCCGGGGATCACGATCGCGTTCGGGCCGGTCACGTTGTCGACCGTCACCGGGCTGACGGTGACGTGCACGGAAGGGACCGGCGCGGGTGAACTGCTCGCCGGCACGAGCAAAGAAGCTTCGCTGACCGCGACGTTCGTGGGTTGCAGCGGACTCGGGCTGCCCTGTTCGACGCCCGGCGAGGCGAGCGGCGAAGTCTCGACGAACGCGCTCGTGGCCGAAGCGGGGTGGCTGGAACAGGCCGCGCGCAAGACCGCGCTGGAGCTGCGGCCCGCGGGTGGCGACGGGGTCTTCGCCCGGTTCAGATGCCTCGTGATCGAAGCAGAAGCGAGAGGCGCGGTGCTCACCCAGATCGACAACGACAAGATCACCAGCACGGAAACGCTCAGGCTGAAAATGAGCAAAGGCGTGCAGAACCCGAACGTCTGGCACTTGGGCGAAATCGGGGAAACGAGCGTCTCCCTGGAAGCCCTGTTCGGGCTGGTGGGGATTCAGGCGGGGCTGAGGACGATCGCGACGCTCGGCGCGGAAGAACCCTTCGAGCTGAACGCCGTCGCCTAGCCCAGCAGCTCGCGCAGCCCGGCTTCGTCCAGCACCGGCACCTGAAGCCGTTCGGCCTTCGCGAGCTTGGACCCGGCGCTCTCGCCCGCGACGAGGTAGTCGGTCTTCTTCGAGACCGAGCCGGTGACGCGCCCGCCGGCGGCCATGATCCGTTCGGTGGCCTGCTCGCGCGACCACTCCGGCAGCGTGCCGGTGAGCACGAGCGTCTTGCCGTTCAGCGGCCCCTCCGAGGGGGCGGGGCCCTGCTCGGCGAACTGCAGGCCGAGCCCGCGCAGGTCGGCGATCAGCGCCCGCATCCGCTCGTCGGCGAGCTGCTCCGAGATCAGCGCCGCCATCTTCTCGCCGACGCCGGGGGTCTCGGCGATCTGCTCGGGCGTCGCGGCCAGCAGCGCGTCGATGTCGCGGAAGCGCTGCGCGAGGTTGCGGCCCGTGACCTCGCCCACCTCCTCGATCCCCAGCGCGAACAGCACCCGCGCGAAGGGCCGCTCCTTCGAGCGCTCGAGCGCCGCGAGCAGGTTCTGCGCCGAGAGCTCGCCGAAGCCCTCAAGCTCGACGAGCTGCTGCTCGGTCAGCCGGTAGAAGTCGCCCGCGGTCTTCACGAGCCCGCGCTCCATCAGCATGTCGACCTGCTTCTCGCCAAGGCCGTCGATGTCCATCGCCCCGCGCGAGACGAAGTGCTTCAGCAGCTGCCAGACGCGGCCCGGGCAGACGGGATTGGGGCACTTCGTGAAAACGACGCCCTCCTCCTTGACGGTGGGCGTCCCGCAGAAGGGGCACTTCTTCGGGGGCTTCGGGCGCCGCGGGCGACCCTTCCGCTCGACGACGTGCGGCGCGGGCGAGACCACCTGCGGGATCACGTCGCCCGCGCGCAGGACGATCACGTCCTCGCCGGGGCGGATGTCCTTACGGGCGAGGTCCTCCTCGTTGTGCAGCGTCGCCATCCCGATCCGCACGCCTCCGACGGCGACGGGCGACAGCACGGCGTAGGGGCGCATGTCGCCGAACTTGCCGACGTTCCACATCACCTTCTCCAGGCGCGTCACCGCCGTGGTGGGGGGAAACTTCCAGGCGATCGCCCAGCGCGGGTCGCGCCCCACCGAGCCCAGCCGGCGCTGCAACGCGAGGTCGTCGACCTTCACGACGACGCCGTCGATCTCGAAGTCGAGCTCGCCGCGCCGCGTCTCCCAGGCCAGGCACTGCGCCACAACCTGCTCCTCGCTGCCAAGCAGCTTGATGTCGGCGTTCACGGGGAAGTCGTGCGCCCGCAGCCAGTCCAGGGCATCTGAGTGGCGCGTGAAGGAAAGGCCATCGGCGACGCCGACCTGGTAGGCCCAGAAGGACAACGGGCGCTTCGCCGCGTCGGCGGGGTCGAGCTGGCGGATCGTGCCGGCGGCGGAGTTCCGCGGGTTCATGAACGTCGACTCCCCCGCTTCGGCGCGGCGCTCGTTCAGCGCGGTGAAGTCCGCCAGCGACATGTAGACCTCGCCGCGCACCTCAACCAGCGGCGGCGCGTCCTGGAGCTTCAGCGGGATCGTGCCGATCGTGCGCAGGTTGTGCGTGACGTCCTCGCCGATCTCGCCGTTGCCCCGCGTCGCCCCGCGCTCCAGCACGCCGTCGCGATAGACGAGGCTCATCGCGAGGCCGTCGATCTTCGGCTCGACCACGTACTCGAAGCTCGGGTCGGAGATCCCCTCGCGCGCCAGGTGGTTGCGCATCCGCTCGATCCACGCCCGCAGCTCCTCCTCCGAGCGGGCGTTGCTCAGCGAGAGCATCTGCTCCAGGTGGCGGACCTTCTCCAGGCGGCTCACCGGCTCCCCGCCGACCCGCTGCGTCGGCGAGTCGGGCGTCAGCAGCTCGGGCTGCTCGCGCTCCAGCGCGCGCAGCTCGTCCAGCAGCGCGTCGTAGACGTCGTCGCCGACCTCGGGGTCGTCCAGCACGTAGTAGCGGTAGGCATGGTGCTCCAGCTGCGTGCGCAGCTCCGCCGCCCGCGCCTGCGTCCGGGCGTCCGCGGCGCTCATGCAGCCCCGGGCGCGAGCAGGCCGTCGAGGTCGAAGCCCCGCAGCGCCTCGAGACCGGGGCGGTCGGTGAGGTCGAAGTGGATCGGCGTCACCGCGACGCGTCCCGCGTCCACCGCGGCGAGGTCGGTGCCGGGCTCGTCCTCGAAGCCGGGGTCCGAACCGTAGATCCAGTAGCGGCGGCGGTGCTCCTCCTCGCGCTCGAGCTTCAGCTCGTCGCGGTAGATGCGCTTGCCGAGGCTCGTGACCTCCACCCCGCTCGGCTCGCCGGCGGGCACGTTGATGTTCAGGAGCGTCGTCGGCGGCAGCGGCACCTCCTCGATCCGCTCGACCAGGCGCGCCACGAAGCGCGCCGCGATCTCGAAGCCGAAGCCGCCGTCGAAGCGGTAGTCGAGCGCCCGCGCTTTCGACTGCTGGGAGACCGCGATCGCGGGCAGGCCCAGCACCACGCCCTCCAGCGCCGCGGCGACCGTGCCGGAATAGGTGATGTCGTCGCCCAGGTTCGAGCCGTGGTTGATCCCCGAGACCACGAGATCCGCGCTGAAGTCCTCGATCAGCCCAAGGCTCGCGAGGCGCACGCAGTCCACGGGCGTGCCGTCGGTCGCGTAGCCGGCGGTGCCGTCGGAGAACGGCGTCTCCTGCACCCACAGCGGGCGCCGCGTCGTGATCGAGCGCGCCATCGCGGAGCGGTTGCCGTCGGGGGCGATCACCGCCAGGCGCACGCCCTCCAGGCCCACGAGCGCCTCGCGCAGCGCCTGCAGGCCGTCGGCCTCGATCCCGTCGTCGTTTGTCAGCAGCACGTTCAGCATCGGTCTCGCCGTGCAGCATAGGGGCCGCGTCGGGCCGAGCTATGCTCACCGCGTGAACGCTGCGCGCCGGCGAGGCGGACGCCAACGAACCGTCGCGTGGCGCGCCGCGCTCGCGGCGCTCCTCCTCGCCATGACGGCAAGCGCGCTCGCCTACGCGCCGTCGCCGTCGTCGGCGGCGACACGGGCGGACCGGCGCTCGACCGGCGCCTACCTGCACGCGAGCTTCAAGTTCGAGCGCGCGGTAGTGGCGAACCACGCGGGTACGAACGCATCCGTGGCGGGGTACGTGAAGCGAGTCGGCGGCGAATGCCCCGGCGTGCTCGCCGGCGGCCCCATCCCCGGGCTCCTCACCAAGCAAGTCAGCTTCGAACAGGCCAAGCAGGTAGAACAGGAGTCGGCGCTCGGGGGCGAGGTGCTCTCGGCGTTGATCAGCGCCTGGGTCACGCCAAATCTCGCGGCCTTCGAAAAGTTCGCTCACGTCGTCGGCCCGCTGCGCTGGCACGAACCGCGGATCGCGCGGTTGGTGCACGCGGAAATCGTCGAATTCGAACTGTTCCTCGCGCCGCCGCCGGACGTTTGCGCAGACATGCGGACATGGGTCGCCAGCGACTATCTGACATTGCCGCCCGCGGCGAACTCGAACGCCCTCGCCTCCACGGACAACACCTCAGGTCCATCGCTCGAGGCATCGCTCAAGCCGTTGGAGAATTCTGCGCAGAAGGCGTTTATAAAGCGCTGGCGCAAACCCGTCGCGCACCGCCTGAAGCGGCAGCTCGAACACGTGCTGAACTTGGCGCCCGCCCTCCTGAAGACGCTCGGCTTGACGATGCCCAGGCTTGCCGAGGCGCCTGCCAAAGACACCAACCCGGGCGGGCACGACAGGACGCGCCGCCACGGCGGCTCGACCGGTTCAGGCTAGGTCGGGGTACCGGACCGACGCCAGCGCCAGCCCGTGCGCCGGCGCAGTGCGCCCGCCCTCCGCGCGCGGGCGGCCGTCCAGCAGCGCGGCGAAGTGCTCGATCGCCGTGCGCCCCGCGGCGACGTCGAGCATCGTGCCGACGAGCACGCGGTTCATGTGGCGCAGGAACATGTCGGCCTCGATCCAGAAGGAGAGCAGGTCGCCGTCGGCGAGCCATTCCGCCCGCAGGATCTCGCAATTGAACCAGGAGTGCTCGGTTTCGCTGGGGGTGAAGGCCGTGAAGTCGTGACGGCCGTGCAGCAGCCGTGCGCACTCTCCCAGCAGCTCGCGGTCGAGCGCGCCGGTGACCCAGAAGGCTGTGTTGCGCTCGAACACGCTGCGCGAGCGGCGCGCCAGCACGCGGTAGCAATAGGTGCGGCTGCGGGCGTCGCGGCGGGCGTCGAAGCCGTCGTGCATCGGCTCGGAGGCCAGGATCGCCATGTCGTCGGCGAGCAGCCCGTTCAGGCGCAGCGGGTCCACGGCCTCGTGGCGGTAGCTGGCGACCTGGCCCCAGGCGTGCACGCCGCGGTCGGTGCGCCCGGCGACCGTCAGCTTCAGCGGCCCGCCGTCGCTGGCGGTCTCCCCCAGCACCGTGCGCAGCGCCCGTTCCAGCTCGCCCTGGACGGTGCGCTCGTCGGGCTGCACGCCCCAGCCCGCAAAGCCGGCGCCGTCGTACTCCAGCGTCAGCTTCGTGACCATCTCAGCGCTCCCGCGACCTCGCGGGCCGCGGCTCAGACGAGCTCGATGAAGACCATCTCGGTCGCGTCGCTGCGACGCGGGCCGAGCTTGAGGATGCGGGTGTAGCCGCCGGGACGCTCCGCGTAGCGGGGCGCCAGCTCGTCGAACAGCTTGTGCACCGCGAACTTGTCCTGCGAGAGCGTCGAGAGCGCCTGGCGGCGCGCGTGCAGGCTGCCCTTCTTCGCGAGCGTGATCAGTTTCTCGATCTCGGGCTTGACCGCCTTCGCCTTCGCCTGGGTCGTTTCGATCCGCTCGTGCTCGATGATCTCCTTGCTCAGGTTCATCAGCAGCGCCTTGCGGTGGGCGCTGTCGCGGCTGAGCTTGTGTTTCGTCTTCTGGTGTCGCATGAGCTGGAGGAGGAGTTTATTTATAGAGAGAGGGCCGCGGAGCGGCCCTCTCTGATCGAATCAGTCCTGACGGAGGTCGAGTCCCCTCGCGTGCAGCGTCTCGATCACCTCGTCGATCGACTTCTTGCCGAAGTTCGGGATCGCGTTCAGCTCCGCCTCCGACTTCGAGATCAGGTCGCCGACCGTCTGGATGCCGGCGCGCTTCAGGCAGTTGTAGGAGCGGACGCCGAGCTCCAGCTCCTCGATCAGGATGCTGTACTCCTCGCCCTGCAGCGCCGGCGCCGCGCCACCGCCGACGGCGAGGCCGTGGCCGTCGAGCTGGCCGCCCGGCGTGGCCCGCAGCTCCTGGATCCGGTCGGCGTCGGTGAAGATCGCCAGCTGGCTGATCAAGAGCTCCGCCGCCTCGCGCAGCGCAGCCTGCGGGTCGATCGAGCCGTCGGTCTCGATGTCGAGCGTCAGCTTGTCGAAGTCCGTCTTCTGCCCCACGCGGGCCTGCTCGACCGCGTAGGCGACGCGCCTGACCGGCGAGAAGATCGAGTCGATCGGGATCACGCCGATCGGCTGGTCGGAGGACTTGTTCTCCTCCGCGGGCCGGTAGCCGCGGCCGCGACCGATCGTCATGTACAGCTCGAGCTTTGTTTTCTTCTCCAGCGTCGCGATGTGGACGTCGGGGTTGAGAATCTCCACGCCCGCCGGCAGGTCGATGTCCTTCGCGGTGATCTCGCCCGGGCCCGTGACCACCAGCGGCGCCTCGACCTCGCTGGCGTCGGAGTGCATGCGGCAGACGACGCCCTTCAGGTTCAGGACGATGTCGGTCACGTCCTCCTTGACGCCGTTGATCGTGGAGAACTCGTGCGCAACGCCCTCGATGCGCACGCTGGTCACCGCGGCCCCCGACAGGGAGGACAGCAGGACGCGGCGCAGCGAGTTGCCGAACGTGTAGCCGAAGCCGCGGTCGAGCGGCTCGATCGTGAACGTGCCGCGGTTCTGCTCCACGGACTCGCTGGTGATCCGGGGGATTTGGAAGTCGAGCATCAGGGTCCTAACGTCGTTTTGGTGTCTCGCCCGCGCCACTGAGGGCGCCGGCTCGGGCGCGCGGCCCTGACCGGGCACGCGCTTTGGTGGTTGCTGCTACTTCGAGTACAGCTCGACGATGAGCTGCTCCTGCACCGGTGCTGCGACCTCACGCCGCTCCGGCTTGCGCAGGACCTTCGCCGTCAGCGACTCGTGGTCCGCCTGGAGCCAGGCGGGGATCTGCCCCGTCAGCTCCGTCGCATCCCTGACCACCTGCGTCGCCGAGGTGTCCGCCTTGATCGCGATCACATCGTTTTCGCGCACCTGATAGCTGGGGATGTTCACGCGGCGGCCGTTCACCGTCCAGTGGCCATGGCGAATCAGCTGTCGCGCCTGGCGCCGCGAAGCCGCGAAGCCGAGCCGCACCAGCACGTTGTCCAGACGGCACTCCAGCAGCGCGAGCAGGTTCTCACCCGTGATCCCCGGCTGGCGCGAAGCCTTGTCGTAGTAACCCGCAAACTGACGCTCCAGCACGCCGTAGTAGCGCTTGGCCTTCTGCTTCTCGCGCAGCTGCAGGCGGTACTCGCTCTGTTTCAGGCGGCCGCGGCCATGCTCGCCCGGCGGGTAGGAGCGACGCTCGACGCCGCACTTGTCCGTCAGGCAGCGCTCGCCCTTCAGGAACAGCTTCTGCCCCTCGCGGCGGCACTGCTTGCACTGCGGGCCCGTGTCGCGTGCCATCTCGCTAGACCCTCCGGCGCTTTCTGGGGCGGCAACCGTTGTGGGCCTGGGGCGTGACGTCCTTCACGCCCGTGACCTCCAGGCCCGCGGCCTGGAGCGAGCGGATCGCCGTCTCGCGGCCGGAGCCGGGGCCCTTGACGTAGACCTCCACCTTCTGCAGGCCCTGCTCCAGGCCCTTGCGCGCCGCCGCGTCCGCGGTCACCTGCGCCGCGAAGGGCGTTGACTTGCGCGAGCCCTTGAAGCCCGCGCCGCCGGCGGACTCCCAGGCGATCACGTTGCCGGAGGTGTCGGTCAGCGAGACGATCGTGTTGTTGAACGAAGTCTTGATGTGGGCCTGGCCCACGGGGATGTTCTTTTTCGGCTTGCGGCGCCCGCGCGCGCGTTTGGGAGCGGGAGGCATTTACTTCTTGCCGGCCTTCTTCTTGCCCGCCACGGACATCCGCTTCGGGCCCTTGCGCGTGCGCGCGTTCGTCTTCGTCTTCTGCCCGCGGACCGGGAGGCCACGGCGGTGGCGCAGGCCGCGGTAGCAGGCGATCTCCTGAAGCCGTTTGATGTCCTGCGAGCGCTCGCGGCGGAGGTCGCCCTCGACGGTGTATTTCTCGTCGATCGCGTCGCGCAGTTTGCCGACCTCGTCCTCGGTCAGGTCGCGGATGTAGGTGTCGGGGCTGACGCCCACTTCGGCCAGGATCTGGTTCGAGGTCGAGCGGCCGATCCCGTAGATGTAGGTGAGGCCGATCTCCGAGCGCTTGTTCAGGGGAAGGTTGATACCCGCGATTCGAGCCATCCGCTTACCCCTGGCGCTGCTTGTGGCGCTTGTTCTGGCAGATCACCAACACCACGCCGTTGCGGCGGATGACCTTGCATTTCTCGCACATCGGCTTGACCGACGGTCGTACCTTCATGATCCCTTTCCAGGCTTGTTTCCGCGACCCGGCTCTGGCTGCCGTTGCGGCTGCCGCTACCCGGTCGTGGACATCGCTCTCATGAGGACATTCGTCCTCATTCGAGCAGGACTCCGCATGGTAGCAACTTCAGGGGCTGGCGGCCGTCTGTGGAGCGCGCCCGTTCGCGCTCGCCGCGGGGGCCAGATGCCAGGGCGTCAGCACCCTCGGCCCCTCGCCCGTGATCGCCACCGTGAACTCGAAGTGGGCCGCCGGGGAGCCGTCCTGGGAGAAGATCGCCCAGCCGTCGCCGCCGACGCGGACCGCCGCGCGCCCGGCCGTCATCATCGGCTCCACCGCCAGCACCATCCCCTCCTCCAGCAGCGGCCCCTTGCCGGGCTTGCCGTAGTTCGGGACCTGCGGGTCCTCGTGCATGTTGCGTCCCACGCCGTGGCCCACGAGCGAGCGCACCACCGACAGGCCCGCGCCCTCGGCGACCCGCTGGATCGCGCTTGACATGTCGCCCATGCGGTTGCCGGCGCGGCACTCCTCGACCCCCGCCAGCAGCGACTCCTCCGTCGCGCTCAGCAGGTTGCGCTCGACCTGGCCGATCTCGCCCACCGGCAGCGTGCGCGCCGCGTCGGCGACCCAGCCGTCGAGCGTGACGCCGACGTCCACCGAGATGATGTCCCCCGCCTTCAGCCGGTAGGGGCCCGGGATGCCGTGCACGATCATCGCGTTCGGCGAGGCGCAGATCGAGCCCGGGAACCCGCGGTAGCCCTTGAACGTCGGGACCGCCCCGCGGGCGCGGATGAAGCGCTCCGCGACGGCGTCCAGCTCCTCGGTGCTGACCCCCGGCGCCACGCGCGACTCCAGCTCCGCGAGCGTCGCGACGAGGATCTCGCCCGCGCGCGCCATCTTCTCGATCTCCTGCGGAGACTTCTTGATGATCACCCGATGAGCTTAGCTGGGGGCGGCTAGAGCTTGCGCTCGATGCGCAGCGTCGCGACGGTCGCGCGGATCCGCGCGTGTACCTCCTCGGGCGGGCGCGTGCCCTCGAAGCGGCGCAGCATCTCCAGCCCGTCGTAGTGCTCGATCAGCGGCTCCGTCTGGGAGTGGTAGACCTCCAGGCGCCGGCGGATCGTCTCCTCCTTGTCGTCGTCGCGCTGAATCAGGCGCGAGCCGTCCTGGTCGCAGATGCCCTCGTGCTTCGGCGGGTCGAACTCCACGTGGTAGATGTGGGCCGGGTTCTTCACGCACACGCGCCGGCCCGCGAGGCGGCGCACCAGCTCGTCGTCGGGGACCTCGATCAGCAGCGCCGCCGAGAGCTTGCGGCCCAGGCGCTCCAGCGCCTTCGCCAGCGCGTCGGCCTGCTCGGCGTTGCGGGGGAAGCCGTCGAGCAGGAAGCCCTCGCTCGCGTCGTCCTCCTCCACCCGCTTCGTGATCATCCCGACGATCACCTCGTCCGGGACAAGGTCACCCGCGTCCATGTAGCGCTTCGCCTCGTTGCCCAAGTCGCTGCCTGCGGCCACCTCCGCGCGCAGCATGTCGCCCGTGGAGATGTGCGGCAGGCTGAAATCGTCGCGCAAGCGCTCTGCCTGCGTGCCCTTCCCCGCGCCCGGAGGACCCAGCAGGATCAGGTTCAGTTCCGACACGATCGGGGCAGCCTACCGCGAGCGCTGTTTTGCCGACTACCCCCAGGCGCGCGCAGCGACGCGTGGCGGTCAGACGAAGGGGAGTTCCACCCCTTTTCGCCATCCCTACTTCAGGAAGCCCTCGTAACTTCGCATCATCAGCTGCGCCTCGAGCTGCTTCATCGTTTCGAGCGCGACGCCGATCACGATCAGGATCGAGGTGCCGCCCAGCGGGATGTTCTGGTGCGTGCGCGCGATCAGGATCGTCGGCAGCGCCGCGACCGCCGCCAGGAACAGCGCCCCCGGGAACGTCAGCCGGGCGAGGATGCGGTCGAGGAATTCCGCCGTCGGGCGGCCGGGTCTCACCCCGGGGATGAAGCCGCCGTACTTCTTCAGGTTGTCCGCCTGGTCGACGGGGTTGAAGGTGACCGCCGTGTAGAAGTACGTGAACAGCAGGATGAAGATCGACTCCCCGACGATGTAGTGCCAGCCGTTCGGGGAGAAGAAGTCCGAGATTTCCTGGCCCCAGTGCGTTTTCACGAGCTGGCCAATCGTCGGCGGGAAGGCCATGATGCTCGCGGCGAAGATCACCGGGATCACGCCCGCCATGTTCACCCGCAGCGGCAGGTAGGTCTGGCCGCCTTCGGTCATGCGCCGGCCGATCACGCGCTTGGCGTACTGCACCGGGATGCGCCGCTGGCCTTCCTGCACGAACACGATCCCCGCGACGACCGCCAGCACCAGGAACGGCATCATCACCTTGAAGACCTGGTCCTGCGAGGTCCACCACGTCTGGATGCCGCTCGGCAGGCGCGCCACGATCGAGGCGAAGATCAGCAGCGAGATGCCGTTGCCGATCCCGCGCTGGGTGATCAGCTCGCCGATCCACATCAGCAGCACGCAGCCCGTCGTCAGGCAGATCACGATCAGCAGGATGTGCGGCGCGTCGAAGGTTTTCACCACCGATTCGCCCGCTTTCGCCTGCAGCGTGTGGAACAGGAAGACGTAGCCAATCGACTGCGCGAACGCCAGGCCCACCGTCAGGTAGCGGGTGTACTGCGTGATCCGCGCCTGCCCAACCTCGCCTTCCTTCGAGAGCTTTTCCAGCGAGGGCACCGCCACCTGCAGCAGCTGCAGGATGATCGAGGCCGTGATGTAGGGCATGATTCCCAGCGCGAACAGCGCGATCCGCGACAGGCCGCCGCCCGAGAACAGGTTCAGCAGCCCAAGGATGTTGGAGCCGCCGAATTCTTTCTGGATGCTGTTCACCGCCGTCAGGTTCACGCCCGGGACCGGGATGTGCGAGCCGAAGCGGTAGATCAGCAGCATCGCCGCCGTGAAGGCGATCTTCTTGCGGATGTCCGCGACTTGGAAGGCGTTCAGGATCGTCGAGAGCATGACTTTGATCCGCGACTGCGGGCGGCGTGCTGCCTCCCTCCCGCGGAGCGGCCGATTCTAGTCGATGCGCCTCGACGAGTTGTGACTATGCGCGGCGCGATTCGCGCCGAGGGGGTCGAGTCAGGCCTCGATCAGCTTGCAGGTGCCGCCGGCGGCCTCGATCCGCTCGCGCGCACCGGCGCTGAACGCGTGCGCGTGCACCGTCAGCGACTTGTTCAGCTCGCCCTTCGCCAGCACCTTCACCGGGATGTCCTTGCGCGTGCCGAGGCCCTTCGCCTGCATCGCCTCCAGCGTCACCTCCGCGCCCGCGTCGAAGCGCTCCTCCAGCGCGCCGATGTTCACCGGCTGGGTGTGCGTGCGGAACGGCTCGAACGGCATCGACTTCTTCATGTGTGGGCCGCGAAGCTTTCGCATCCGCATGTGGATCGGCATCTGGCCGCCCTCGAAGCGCGCGCGGCGCTTGGAGCCCGAGCGCGAGCCCGCGCCCTTCTGCCCGCGGCCTGAGGTCTTGCCGGTGCCCGAGCCTTCGCCACGACCCACGCGCTTGCGCGGGCGGCGGCTGCCCGGCGCCGGGGCGAGGCTGTGCAGCCCGATCCGCTGCGGCTTCTCGTCGTCTTTCGCAGGGCTCACGACTTGCCCTCCTTGACCTCGACGAGGTGGCGAACCGCATGCAGCATGCCGCGCGCCTGCTCGGTGTCCTTGACCTCGACCGTGTGCCCGATGCGGCGCAGGCCGAGCGAGCGGAGCGTGTCCAGCTGTTTCTTGTTCGAGCCGTTGCGCGAGCGGCGCTGGGTGACCGTGAGCGAGGCCATCAGGAACCGGCCTCCTCCGTCGCCGGCCCAGGTGCCTGCTCCGCCGGGGTCTCGCCCTCGCCCGCGGGGGCGGCCTGCGGCTCGGCCGCGCCGGCTGCCTCGGCCGTAGGTGCCGCGTCGGCCGCCGGTGCCGCGTCGGCCGCCGGTGCGGCGTCGCCGTCCGCGGTGGCGGTCTCGGCCGCCGTCGCGGCGCCGTTGGCGTTCGTGCCGCCGAGCCCGAGCACGCTGTTGATCGAGAGGCCGCGCAGCGCGCCGACCTCCTCGGGCGTGCGCAGGCCGCGCAGGCCTTCGACCGTCGCCTTCACGAGGTTGATCGGGTTCTGCGTGCCAAGACTCTTGGAGAGGATGTCGTGGATGCCCGCGAGCTCCAGCACCGCGCGCACGCCACCGCCCGCGATCACGCCGGTACCGGGGGCGGCGGGCTTCAGGAAGACGCGCCCCGCCCCGAAGATCCCCGTCGTCTGGTGGGTGATCGTGCTGCCGTGCTTCGGCACGCGGAACAGGTCCTTCTTCGCGCGCTCGACGCCCTTCTGGATCGCGAGCGGCACCTCGTTCGCCTTGCCGTAGCCGACGCCCACCACTTCGCGTTCGTCGCCGACGACGACGAGCGCCGTGAACGAGAAGCGCCGGCCGCCCTTGACGACCTTCGCCACGCGGTTGATCTCCACGACGCGCTCCTGGAGGTCCAGGCCCGCGGGGCTGACTGATCTGTCGACTGTGATTGACATCGGGAAGTGTGTGAGGGTAGCGGTCGCGCGCCGGAGGCTGCGGCCTATACCGTGATCCCCGCCTCGCGGATCGCCTCGGCGAAGGTGCGCACGTGCCCGTGATAGCGATAGCCGCCGCGGTCGAACACCGCCTCGGAGATCCCCGCCGCTTTTGCCCGCTCCGCCAGCGCCTCGCCGGCGCGCTTCGTCTGCTCCGGGCGCTTCAGCCCCCGCAGCTCCGGCTCGTACCAGTTCACCGCCGCGAGCGTGCGGCCGGAAGCATCGTCGATCAGCTGCGCCGAGATGCCGCGGTTGGAGCGGAACACCGACACGCGCGGGCGCTGGGCCGTGCCCTTGATCTTCGCGCGCACGCGGCGGCGGCGTTTGAGGCGCTGCTGCTGCTTCGTCGCGACGCTCATGCGCGCTTGCCCACCTTGCGCTGGACGTACTCGCCCTCGTAGCGGATGCCCTTGCCCTTGTAGGGCTCCGGCGGGCGCTGCTTGCGGATGATCGCCGCCGTCTCGCCCACCAGCTGCTTGGAGATGCCCTTCACGACGACGCGCGTCGGCTGGGGCACTTCGAACTCGATGCCGTCCGGCGCCGGGATCGGAACCGGGTGGGAGTAGCCCACCGCCAGCTCGAGGTTCTTGCCCTTCAGCTGCGCCCGGTAGCCCACGCCCTGGATCTCCAGCCGCTTCTCGTAGCCGCTCGTGACGCCTTGGACCATGTTCGCCACCAGCGAGCGGGTCAGGCCGTGCAGCGCGCGGTGTTCGCCGCGATCGGTCGGGCGCGACACCAGCAGCTGCTCGCCGTCCTGCTTGACCTCGATGTCCTTGTGGATCCGCTCGGAGAGTTCGCCTTTCGGGCCGTTCACGCGCACCTCGCCGGGCTCGATCGCCACGGTGACGCCGCTCGGTACGGGGATGGGCTGTCTGCCGATACGCGACATCAGCTCACCAGACCTGCGCCAGAACCTCGCCACCGACGCCCGCCGAGCGCGCGTCGTGGCCGGTCATCACGCCATGGGACGTCGACATGATCGCCGTGCCCATGCCGCCCAGCACCTTCGGGATGTGTTTCGCGTCGACGTACGTGCGCCGGCCCGGGCGCGAGATGCGGCGCAGCCCCGAGATCGCCGAACGGCGGTCCTCGGTGTACTTCAGGCGAATCTGGATCAGCTGTCCGGGTCCGCCGTCCGGCTGCGCGATCATCGCGTAGGACTCGATGTAGCCCTGCTCCGCGAGGATCCGCGCCAGCTCGCTCTTCAGTTTCGAGGCCGGGATGTCCACGGTCTCGTGCGCCGCGTGGATCGCGTTGCGCACGCGCGTCAGGAAGTCGGCTATCGGGTCTGTCATCGACATGGCTGGTTACGTGAAGTTCTCGGAGTCGTTGAAAGGTCGTGGCCTACCAGGAGGACTTCGTCATCCCCGGGATCTGGCCGTTGTGGGCGAGCTCGCGCAGACAGATGCGGCACAGCCCGAACTTGCGGTAGACCGCGCGCGGTCGCCCGCAGCGGTTGCAGCGAGTATAGGCGCGCGTTTTGAATTTCGGTTTGCGCGCCTGCTTGACGCGCTGCGATGTCTTGGCCATCAGTCGCCGCCCTCCTCTGCGGTTTGCTCCTTCGGCTCGTCGTCGGTGTCCTCTGAAGTCTCCTCCGCGCTCGCCTCGGGCTCGGGCTCGTCGCTCGCCTCCGCCTCGGGCTGCTCCGCCTCCGCGGGCGCCTCGGTCGGTGCGCTCGCCTCGGGCTCCTCCGCGGGCGCCTCGGGCTCCGCGGTCGCCTCCTCGGGCTCTGGCGCGGCCTCCGGCTCCGGCGCGGACTCGGGCTCGGATGCGGCCTCCTCCGCCGGGGCCTCCTCCGCCTGCGGCTCGGCCTCGGCCTCGGCGGCCTCCGGCTCGGGAGCGGGCTCCGGCTCGGGTGCCGGCGCAGCCGCGGCGGCGGCCGCGGCCTGCTCGGCGGCCTCTTTCGCGGCGACATCCTGTTCGTGCTCGGCCTCGGCGGCGGCGTCGGCCTTCGGGTCCCAGCCCTTCGGCCGGCCCTGCGAGGCGAACGGCATGCCGAGCGCCTGTAGCAGCGCGAAAGCTTCGATGTCGGATGCGGCGCTGGTCGTGAGCGTGATGTCCAGACCGCGCACCTGGTCGATCGCGTCGTAGTCGATCTCCGGGAAGATGATCTGCTCTTTGACGCCGATCGTGTAGTTGCCGCGGCCGTCGAACGAGCGCGGGTTCAGCCCGCGGAAGTCGCGGATTCGCGGGATCGCGATCGAGACGAGGCGGTCCAGGAACTCGTAGGCGCGCTCGTTGCGCAGCGTCACCGCCAGCCCGACGGGCATCCCCTCGCGCAGTTTGAACGCCGCGATCGACTTGCGCGCGCGGCGCACGCTCGGCTGCTGCCCGGCGATCGTCGCCAGCTGCTCGGTGGCGGCCTTCAGCATTTTGGAGTCCTGCTTCGCCAAGCCGACGCCCATGTTCAGCGTGATCTTCTCCAGCCGCGGCGCCTGCATCGGGGTCGACAGCCCGAAGCGCTCGATCAGCGCGGGGCGGATCTCCTCGAAGTAGCGCTGCTTCAGGCGGGCGGGCGGAGCGTCTGTCTCGGTCGCGCTCATCAGTCCAGCTCCACTCCCGTGCGCTTCGCAACGCGCACGCGCTTGCCGCTGTCGCGCTTGATCTGCACGCGGGTGGGGTTGCCCTTCGCGTCGAGCAGCATCACGTTCGAGATGTGGATCGGCCCCTCGCGCTCGATCACGCCGCCGAGCTGGTTCTGGGCGACCTGCTGGGAAGCCTGGTTCATCTGCGGGCGCACCGCGCGCTTGACCATGTTCAGGCCCTCGACGTAGAGGCGTTCCTTCGCGGGCTCGACGCGCAGCACCTTGCCGGTCTTGCCGCGGTCCTTGCCCGCCATGACCTTGACGTGGTCGTTCGAGCGGATCTTCAGCGTGCGTCGCTTGCCGGCCATCACAGGACCTCCGGCGCCAGCGAGACGATCTTCATGAAGTTGCGCTCGCGCAGTTCGCGCGCCACCGGGCCGAACACGCGCGTGCCGCGCGGGTTGTTCTGGTCGTCGATGATCACCGCGGCGTTCTCGTCGAAGGAGATGTAGGTGCCGTCCTCGCGGCCGATCGGCTTCTTCGTGCGCACGACCACCGCCGTGACGACGTCGCCCTTTTTGACCGCGCCCTGGGGGTTGGCCTGCTTGACCGTCGCCGTGATCACGTCACCCACGAACGCGTAGCGACGGCGCGAGCCGCCCTTCACGCGGATGCAGAGGATCTCGCGCGCGCCCGTGTTGTCCGCGACTCGAAGCCTGGTCTCGTTCTGGATCATGCTCGCACCCGGCCCTTACCGCGCCCGCTCCAGGACGTCCACGAGCGCCCAGCGCTTCGTCCGCGACAAGGGGCGGCTCTCGATCACGCGCACCGTGTCGCCGACGTGCGCGTCGTTGTTCTCGTCGTGCGCGTGCAGCGTGCTCGAACTGCGCACGATCTTCTCGTAGCGGCGGTGCCGGCGGGCGAAGTCGATCCGGACCGTGATCGTCTTCTCGGCCTTGTCCGAGACGACGATCCCCTGGCGCACGCGGCGGCTGCCCTCGGTCGGGGCGTGGACCGGCGCCAGCGGCTCGGGGGCCGGCGCGTTCTTGCGGCGCTCGGCGGCTTTCTCGCGTTCCTGGAGACGACGCGCGCGGCGGCGGACCGCCTTGCGCTTGCGCTCCGCGACGCGCTCGGCCTGGCGCTCCTCGGGCGTGCGCGTCGGGCGCGGCTTGCCCTTGTGCGTCGAGCGCTCGCGGCGGCGGCGCTCCTTCGGCGAAAGCTGCTCCTCCGGCTCGGCGGGCTCCGCCGCGGCACTCGCCGCGGGCTCCTCGCTCGCCGGCTCCTCGGCCGCGGGCTCGGCGTCCGCAGGCGCCTCCTCGGGAGCCGCCTCGGCCGCGGGGGCCTCCTCGGCCTCGGCGGCAGGGGTCTCCTGCGCCTCGGCGGCCTCGGGCGCCTGCTCGTTCTCGGGGGTCTCGTTCTCTTGCTCGTCAGCCATGTTCTTCGGTCTCGTTCCTGTGGTCTTCGATCTCGGCGTCAGCTCTCGCCGCGCTGCTCCCGCTCATGCGCGACCGTCAGCGCCCGCGCGAGGTCGCGCTTCGCGCGCCCGATGCCCGCGGTGTCGTCCAGTTCGCCCGTCGCGTTCGCGAAGCGCAGGCCGAACACCTCTTTGCGCAGCGTGGCGATCTGTTTCGCCAGCTCGCCGGCCTCCATGTCACGTATCTCCTTCGCCTTCACCGCAGCTCAGTCCTCACGCAGCACGAACTTCGCCTTCACCGGCAGCTTGTTCGCCGCCAGCCGGATCGCGTCGCGGGCCAGCGGCTCGGGGACGCCCGCGAGCTCGAACATCACGCGGCCGGGCTTGACCACGGCGACCCACCCTTCGGGCGAGCCCTTGCCCGAGCCCATGCGGGTCTCCGCGGGCTTCTTCGTCACGGGCTTGTCGGGGAAGACGTTGATCCACACCTTCCCGCCACGCTTGATCTTGCGCGTCATCGCGACACGTGCAGCCTCGATCTGGCGGTTCGTCAGCCAGCCGCCCTCGAGCGCCTTCAGGCCGTACTCGCCAAATTGCACCTTGACCTGACCGCGCGAGGCGCCTGCCCGGCGCCCGCGGTGCTGCTTGCGGTGCTTCACGCGCTTGGGGGAAAGCATCAGCGACCGCCTCCGCCGCCGGGACGCGAGCCGCCACGACCGCCGCCACCGCCGGGGCCGCGCCCACCGCCGCCGGGTCCACGACCCCCGCCGCCGCCACGACCGCCGAAGCCGCCGCCCGGTCCACGTCCGCCGCCGGGCCCGCCGCCACGGCCCTGGCCACCCGGGCCGCCGCCGCGTCCGCCGCGCCCGCCACCGGGACCGCCGCCGCGCCCGCGCCCACGGCCGTCGCGGCCGTCGCGGCCACCACGGCTGTCGCGGTCGTTGCTCGACGGCGCCGGCGCGGTGATGTCGGTGAGGTCCGCGCCCGTGTAGCCCTCGGGCATGATCTCGCCCTTGTTGATCCAGCACTTGACGCCGATCCGGCCGAAGGTCGTGCGCGACTCGTAGAAGCCGTAGTCGATGTCGGCGCGCATCGTGTGCAGCGGGACACGCCCGTCGGAGTAGCTTTCGGTGCGCGCCATCTCCGCGCCGCCAAGGCGGCCCGCGACTTGGACCTTCACGCCCTTGGCGCCCGAGCGCATCGCGCTGGTGAGCGCGCGCTTCATCGCCCGGCGGAAGGCCACGCGGTTCTGGAGCTGCTCAGCGATCGACTGCGCCACCAGCGAGGCGTCGAGCTCGGGGCGCTTGATCTCGAGGATGTTCACCTTGATCTGCTTGCTCGTGATCTTGTGCAGGTCACGGCGCAAGGCGTCGACTTCGCTGCCCGACTTGCCGATCACGATCCCGGGGCGGGCCGTGTGGATGTTGACCTCGAGTTCGTTCGAGTCCTTGCGGATCGTGATGCTGGATAGACCCGCGTGCGCAAGCTTGCCTTCGATGTGCTCACGGATGCGGACGTCCTCCGCGAGGTACTCCGCGAAGTTCTTTTCGTTGAACCAGTTCGACTTCCAGTCGTGGATGTAGCCCACGCGCATTGCCTCTGGATGAACCTTCTGTCCCATCTTCCTTCTCTCTCTGCTCTCTAGCGGGCTTTGCTCTTGGTGGTCGTCGTGGTCCGGGGAGCCGCGTCGGGGCTCAGCGCGATCGTCAGGTGGCTGGTGCGCTTGTGGATCGGCGTCGCCCGGCCCATCGCGCGCGGGCGGAAGCGCTTGATCGTCGGCCCTTCATCGGCGTACGCCTCACGGACGACGAGGTCTTCCTCGAGCAGCTCGTGGTTGCTCTCGGCGTTCGCCACCGCGGACTCCAGCAGCTTGCTCCAGTCGCGGGCCACCTCGCGAGGCGTGAAGGCGAGGATAGCGCGCGCCTCCTGCACCGACTTGCCGCGCAGGTGGCCGCAGACCATCCGCGCCTTGCGCGCGGAGGTGCGGACGTAGCGGGCGTGTGCGCGCACGACCCTGCGGCGCGGTTTCGCCGGCGCTTTGCCGCGGGACGCTTTTTTCTCCTCGCTCGCCGGCGCCTCTGTCGCGGCGGGCTCTTTCGCAGCTTTTTTCGCAGCGGGTTTTTTCGCTGCTTTTTTCGCCGCCGGTTTTTTCTCGGCTTTCTCGGCCTTCGGCTCGGCGGCTTTGCCCTCGTCGGCTTTCGCCTCGGCGGCTTTCGCTTTGGCTTTCGCCGGTTTTTTCGCAGCCGCTTTTTTGGCGGCGGGTTTTTTCGCCTCGGGCGCCTCGCCGGCCACGTCGTCCTTCTCCTCCTCGGCGCTCATCTCAGCGCACCTTCCCGGAGCCGGCGTGGCCACGGAACACGCGCGTCGGCGCGAACTCGCCGAGCTTGTGCCCGACCATCGACTCGCTGACGAAGACCGGAACGTGTTTCTTGCCGTCGTGCACCGCAATCGTGTGCCCGACCATCTCCGGGAAGATCGTCGAGGCGCGCGACCAGGTGCGCAGCATTTTCTTGTTGTTCTGGGCGTTGAGCGCTTCGATGCGGTTCATCAGGCGCTCTTCGACCCACGGGCCCTTCTTGCTGGAACGACTCATCTCTAGCGGCCCTTGCCCTTCCCGCGGCGCCTACCGCGCACGATGTACTTGTTGGAGCTCTTGTTCTTCTTGCGGGTGCGGTAGCCGAGCGTCGGCACGCCCCACGGCGTGACAGGGTGACGGCCCGCGGTGGTCGAGCCCTCGCCGCCGCCGTGCGGGTGGTCGACGGGGTTCATCGCCGTGCCGCGCGTCTGCGGGCGCACGCCCATGTGGCGCTTGCGCCCCGCCTTGCCGACCTTCACGTTCTGGTGGTCGGTGTTGCCGAGCGCGCCGACGGTCGCGCGGCACTCCGCGCGCACCATCCGCATCTCGCCGGAGGGCAGGCGCAGCGTCGCCATGTCGCCGTCCTTTGCCATCAGCTGCACCGAGGCGCCCGCCGAGCGCGCCATCTGCCCGCCGCGGCCCGGCTGCAACTCGACGTTGTGAATCACGGTGCCGACCGGCATCCGCGCCAGCTCCAGGCAGTTGCCGACCGCGATGTCGGCGCCCTCGCCGGAGGCGACCGTCATGCCGACGGTCAGCCGCTGCGGCGCGAGGATGTAGCGCTTCTCGCCGTCGACGTAGTGCAGCAGCGCGATGTAGGCCGAGCGGTTGGGGTCGTACTCGATCGCCGCGACCTTCGCGGGCACGCCGTCCTTGCGGCGCTTGAAGTCGATCCGGCGGTAGGCGCGCTTGGCGCCGCCGCCGCGGTGGCGCGCGGTCTTGCGGCCGTGCGCGTTGCGCCCGCCGCTCTTCTTCAGGCCTTCGACCAGCGACTTCTCCGGCTTGGACTTCGTGATCTCGGCGAAGTCCGCGTAGGAGACGAAGCGGCGTCCGGGGCTGGTGGGCTTGGGCTTGCGAATCGGCATCGGCTATGACCCCTCTACTGCCTGGAGGCCCTGGAAGACCGGAATCGTTTCGCCGTCGCGCACCTGCACGATCGCCTTCTTCCAGCTGCGCGTGCGCCCGCTGGTGTTGCCACGGCGCTTGGGCTTCGACTTGACGCTCGACGTGCGCACCTCGACCACGTGCACGTCGAACAGCGCTTCGATCGCCTGGCGGATCTGCGTCTTGTGCGCGTCGTCGTGGACGCGGAACGTGTAGCGGTTCGCCGCCGAGAGCACGTAGCTCTTCTCGGAGACGACCGGGCGGATGATCACCTGGGAATGGTCCATCAGGCTGCCGCCTCCTCGTTCGCGCCGGTCGCGCCGTCGCCGCCGGAGCCGGGCGTCCGCTCGACGGCCTTGGCCGCGCGCTCGGTCAGCTGCGCCAGCGCCGCTTCGGAGACGAGCAGCGAGGCCGCACCGACGATCTCGGTGACGCCGACGTCCGCTGCGCTCTGCACCGCGGCGCGGGAGAGGTTGCGGAACGACAACGCCGCGTTGGACTCCTCGGCGCCGAGCACCACCAGCGTCGGGCCATCCTGGCCCCAGTCTTCCAGCAGGTCCAGCGCCTCGCGTGTCTTCGGCGCCGAGAAAGCCGCAGCGTCGAGGATCGCGAGCGAGCCGCGGCCCGCGTGCAACGAGAGCGCGCTGCGCAGCGCGGCGCGCTGCTCCTTGCGGTTGACCTTGAAGGTGTAGGAGCGCGGCTGGGGGCCGAACACGACGCCACCGCCGGTCCACACGGGCGAGCGGTTCGAGCCCGCGCGGGCGCGACCCGTGCCCTTCTGGCGCCATGGCTTCGCGCCGCCGCCCGAGACCATCCCGCGCGTCTTCGTCGCCGCGGTGCCGCGCCGGCGCGCGGCCTGCTCGGCGCGGACGCTCTGGTGCAGCAGCGGCCCGAGGAAACGCTCGCCGAAGGCGGCGTCGTCCAGCTTCACTTTCTTGCTCTTACCAAGCATCGGCGCCTCAGCCATCGGTACGCACCTCCACCACGCCGCCGCGGGGGCCGGGCACCGAGCCGCGCACCATCAGCAGGTTCTGCTTCGCGTCGATCGAGACGATCTCAAGGCCCTTCTGGGTGACGCGCTTGTTGCCCATCTGGCCCGGGCCGCGAATGCCTTTCATCACGCGCGCCGGCCAGGCCGAGGCGCCGATCGATCCCGGCGCGCGCACGTTGTGCGAGCCGTGCGTCTTGGGGCCGCGGCCGAAGTTGTGGCGCTTGATCGTGCCCTGGAAGCCCTTGCCCTTGGAGGTGCCGGAGACCTTCACGTGCCCGCCGACCTCGAAGGCCTCGACCGTGACGCTGTCGCCCAGCGTCAGCTCGCCGACCTCGTCGCGGAACTCGACCACGTGGCGCAGCGGCGGGGCGTCGACCTTCTTCAGGTGGCCCAGCTCCGCTTTGGTGAGGTGCTTCTCCTTCGTCTGCCCGAACGCCAGCTGGACGGCCTCGTAGCCGTCGCGCTCTTCGGTGCGGATCGCCGTCACGGGGCACGGCCCGGCCTCCAGCACCGTCACGCGCGCGACGCTGCCGTCCTCTTGGAACAGCTGTGTCATTCCGAGCTTCTTGGCGAGGATCGCGGACATCGTGAGCGGTGGCAGGTGGCGGTTTGGGTGGGAGTTGGTCGGGTCGGGCGGCGGCGATCAGGTGGCGAGGCGGATCTCGATGTCGACGCCCGCCGGCAGGTTGTCCAGCCGCTGCAGCGAGTCGACCGTCTTCGGCGTCGGCTGGTGGATGTCGATCAGCCGCTTGTGCGTGCGGATCTCGAAGTGCTCGCGCGAGTCCTTGTCCTTGAAGGGCGAGCGAATCACGCAGTAGACGTTCTTCTCCGTCGGCAGCGGTACCGGGCCGGAGACGCTCGCGCCGGTGCGCGTCGCGGTCTCCACGATCTCCTTCGCCGCGGACTCGATCGCCGAGGTGTCGTACGCCTTCAGGCGGATGCGGATCTTGTTCTGGGTGGCTGATGCCATTTGGATTCTCTGGTTCTTGTCTCTGTCTGTCGTTTTCGGTCTTCTCGCCGGCCCCGCCTGTTGGCCCCGCGGCCACAGGCGAGAAAAACCCCGGCGGTGACACGGTCCCCGCCGGGGGCCAGTTAAGTCGTATCGGACTGCGTTGTGACGCCGCCCCGAGGACCGGGGCGGCGGGTACTACTCGATGATCTCGGTGACGACGCCAGAGCCGACCGTGCGACCGCCCTCTCGGATCGCGAAGCGCAGGCCCTGGTCCATGGCGATCGGCTGGATCAGCTCGATCTCCATCTGGACGTTGTCCCCCGGCATCACCATCTCGACGCCATCCGGCAGCTTCGCCACCCCCGTGACGTCAGTGGTGCGGAAGTAGAACTGCGGCCGGTAGCCCGTGAAGAACGGCGTGTGGCGGCCACCCTCCTCCTTCTTCAGGACGTAGACCTCGGCCTTGTACTTCGTGTGCGGCGTGATCGAGCCCGGCTTGCAGAGCACCTGCCCGCGCTCGATCTCCTCGCGCTTGGTGCCTCGCAGCAGGCAGCCGACGTTGTCGCCGGCCTGGCCCTGGTCGAGGATCTTGCGGAACATCTCGACGCCGGTGACGACCGTCTGCTCGGAGTCTTTGATGCCGACGATTTCGACGGTGTCGCCGGTGTTGACGACGCCCTGCTCGACGCGGCCCGTGGCCACGGTGCCACGACCCGTGATCGAGAACACGTCCTCGACCGGCATCAGGAAGGGCTTGTCCAGCTCGCGCACCGGCTCGGGGATGTAGCTGTCGAGCGCGCCCGCCAGCTCGACGATCTTCTCCTTGTAGGCCTCGTCGCCTTCCAGCGCCTTCAGCGCCGAGCCGGTGATGAAGGGGATGTCGTCGCCGGGGAAGTCGTATTCGGAGAGCAGCTCGCGAACCTCGACCTCGACCAGTTCCAGCAGCTCCTCGTCGTCGACCATGTCGGCCTTGTTGAGGAACACCACGATGTAGGGGACGCCGACCTGGCGGGCGAGCAGGATGTGCTCGCGCGTCTGCGGCATCGGGCCGTCGGCGGCCGAGACCACGAGGATCGCGCCGTCCATCTGCGCGGCGCCCGTGATCATGTTCTTTACGTAGTCGGCGTGACCCGGGCAGTCAACGTGTGCGTAGTGACGGTTCTCCGTCTGGTACTCGACGTGCGAAGTGGCGATCGTGATCCCGCGTTCCTTCTCCTCAGGAGCGTTGTCGATCTCCTCGAAGCTGCGGGCCTCGGCGCCGCCCTTCTCCGCCAGGACCGTCGTAATGGCAGCGGTCAACGTCGTCTTGCCATGGTCGATGTGACCGATGGTCCCGACGTTGACGTGCGGCTTGTCGCGCTCGAACTTCTCCTTCGCCACTTTTGGTTCGCTCCTTATCGACTTGTATGCCCGTCCGTGAGGACGAACCTGAGAAATCTATCAAAATGCGGCCGTCGGTGACGGCCGCCACTCCTGAAAAGAAAAACCTCGACCCGTGCGCCGGCTATGCCGGCACCGGCTCACCCGTCCTCTGCTCCACGATCTGTTCCGCGATGTTCGCCGGAACCTCCTCGTAGGCGTCGAACTGCATCGTGTAGTTCGCGCGTCCCTGGGTGTTGGAACGCAGGTCCGTCGCGTACCCGAACATCTCGCTGAGCGGCACCCGCGCCGTGACCGCGAGCGCGTTGCCCCTGCGCTCGTTGCCCTCAACGCGGCCGCGGCGGCGAGACAGGTCGCCGATCACGTCGCCGAGGAAGTCCTCCGGCGTGATCACCTCGACCGCGAAGATCGGCTCCAGCAGCACCGGCTTGGCGCGCTTGGCGGCCTCCTTGAACGCGATCGAGCCCGCGACCTTGAACGCGATCTCCGAGGAGTCCACGTCGTGGTACTTGCCGTCGACCAGCGTCACGCGCATGTCGACCATCGGGTAGCCCGCCTTGACGCCGTTCTCCAGCGCCTCTTCGACACCCTGCTTGACGGCGGGGATGTATTCGGAGGGGATGTTGCCGCCCTTGATCTTGTTCACGAACTCGAAGCCCTCGCCGGGCGCCGGCTCGAGGTCGATGAAGACCACCCCGAACTGGCCCGAGCCGCCGGTCTGGCGCACGAACTTGCCTTCGATCTTCTCGGCCGTGCCACGCACCGTCTCGCGGTAGGAGACCTGCGGGCGGCCGACGTTCGCCTCGACGCCGAACTCGCGCTTCATGCGGTCGACCAGCACTTCCAGGTGCAGCTCGCCCATGCCGGAGATCTCGGTCTGGCCGGTCTCCTCGTTCGTGACGACCTTGAACGTCGGGTCCTCCTCCGCGAGGCGGCCGAGCGCCGTCGACATCTTCTCCTGGTCGGCCTTCGTCTTCGGCTCGACCGCCACCTTGATCACCGGCTCGGGGAAGACGATTTTCTCCAGGTGGACCGGGGCGTCGGGGGCCGCGAGCGTGTCGCCCGTGATCACCTGCTTGATGCCCACCGCCGCGGCGATGTCGCCCGCGTGGACGTCCTGGACCTCCTCGCGCTCGTTCGCGTGCATCATCAGGATGCGCCCGATCCGCTCGGTGCGCCCGCTGTTGACGTTCAGCACGCGCGAGCCTGCCTCGAGCTTGCCGGAGTAGACGCGGAAGTAGGTGAGCTTGCCGACGTAGGGGTCGGCCGCGATCTTGAAGGCCAGCGCCGAGAACGGCTCGGAGTCGTCGGCCTTGCGCACGACCTGGCGCTCCTCCTCCTCGCCTTTGATCAGCTCGGTGCCGACGACCGGCGGCACGTCCAGCGGCGAGGGCAGGTAGTCGATCACCGCGTCCAGCAGCGGCTGCACGCCCTTGTTCTTGAACGAGGAGCCGCACAGCACCGGCGTCAGCTGCGAGGACAGCGTCGCTTTGCGGATCGCGGCCTTCAGCTTGTCCTCCGGGATCTCGCCTTCCTCGAGGATCAGCTCGAGCAGGTCGTCGTCGTAGTGGGAGACCTCCTCCAGCAGGTGCTCGCGCGCGGCGGCGGCCGCGTCGGCGAGCTCCGCCGGGATCTCGACCTCGTCCTGTTCGGTGCCCAGGTCGTCCTTGTAGACGATCGCCTTCATAGCCACCAGGTCGACGATGCCCGCGAAGTCGGCCTCCGCGCCGATCGGCAGCTGGATCGGCACGGGGTGCGCGCCAAGGCGGTCGATCATCGTCTGCACGCCGCGGTCGAAGTCCGCGCCGATGCGGTCCATCTTGTTGATGTAGGCGATGCGCGGGACGTGGTACTTGTCCGCCTGGCGCCAGACCGTCTCGGACTGCGGCTCGACGCCCGCGACCGAGTCGAACAGCGCGATCGCGCCGTCAAGCACGCGCAGCGAGCGCTCGACCTCGACGGTGAAGTCGACGTGGCCCGGCGTGTCGATGATGTTGATCCGGTGGCCTTTCCACTCGGCGGTGGTGGCCGCGGAGGTGATCGTGATGCCGCGCTCCTGCTCCTGTTCCATCCAGTCCATCACCGCGGCGCCCTCGTGGACCTCGCCGATCTTGTAGGTGCGGCCGGTGTAGTAGAGGATGCGCTCCGTCGTCGTCGTCTTGCCGGCGTCGATGTGAGCCATGATCCCGATGTTGCGGGTGTTCTCGAGTGTGTACTTGCGTGGCATCTCTGTTCCGGTTTCCTGGGCGCTCGCTGGTGGCTCGTTTGGGCGAAAAAAATGGACCCCTCGGGTCCACACGCGCGCTACGGGTCTTTTGTGGACCGTCCGCTTTCGCTATCTGATCGAGGTCTCCATGTCGGTTTGCGACTCCGTCGAGGGCGCAAAGAAAAGCCTGCGCACACGCGCGACGCGGGCCCGACTATAGCAGAGGAATTCGGCCTCTCTACGGGCTATCGCGGGCGCTGCGAGGCGCCTTGCACCCCGCCCTTCGCGGGCTCGCAGCCGGCCTCCGCGGGAGGCTGGTCGAACATCTCGCCGAGCCTGCGCAGCACCCGCGCCGCCGCCCGCAGGTCGCGCTCGGAGACGTCGCCGAGCGCAGCCTGCCAGCGCCCCTGCCAGGCTTCGCGCTTGGCCTGGATCTTCGCCCTGCCCTCGTCGGTCAGGCGCGAGACCACGACGCGCCGGTCGGTCTCGGAGCGGAGCCGTTCGACGTTGCCGCTGTCGGCGAGGTGATCGAGCATCTGCGTCACGGTCGCGGGCGTCAGACGCGCCGCGGTCGCGAGTTCGCCCGCCGACAGCGCGCCCCGCTCGTCGAGCTCGATCAGCAACTCGAACTGGGCGTGGCTGAGGTCCGTGCCCGCCAGGTGCGTGTCGCGCCCGCGCACCCGGTTCAGCGCGCGGAACACGTGCCGGAAGGCGAGCCCCAGCTCGGTGAGCGCCGGGCTCAGCTCGTCACCCGCCGGGGACGAGCCGGCCCGCTTGGCCCGGGGCGAGGCCTTCTCACGCGTGGCGGGCTTCGCGGGTGCGGCCATCCTCAGATCCCCAGCGGCTCCGCGCTCGCCTCGGCGTTCGCCGCCGCGCGGCTGAGCTTCGCGCGCGGGTTCTCGGCGCGCATCAGCACGAAGCACGGGATCAGCGACAACACGCAGATCCCCACCGACCACCAGTAGGCGTCCTGGAAGGCGCCGGGCGGCTTCGTGAGCGCGTGGCCAGTCGCGCGTTGCAGGACCACCGCCAGCACCGCGGTGCCGATCGCGCCGCCGACGCGTTGCAGGACGTTCAGCTGCGGCGTCGCGTCCGAGAGCTGGTCCGGGCGCAGCGACGCGAACGCCGCGGTCATCGCCGGCATGAACGAGAAGCCGATGCCGACGCCGCGCACGAGCAGCGCCACCGAGATCGGCGCGATCGAGCTGGTGGCGTTCACGAACGCCAGTGGGATCGTCGCGAGGCTCAGCACCAGCACGCCGAACATCGCGACGCGCCCGCCGCCGAAGCGCTGCGTGAAGCGGCTGACGAGCGGCATCACGATCAGCATGCCAAGGCCCTGCGGCCCGACCAGCAGGCCCGTGACGATCACGCTCTCGTGGCGCACTTCCTGGTAGTAGAGCGGCACCAGGATCATCGCGCCGAACAGCGCCGCGCCGAGCCCGAACGTCGTCAGCGAGGCGGCGCCGAACACGCGGTTGAAGTACAGGCGCACGTCCAGCAGCGGCCGCTCCACGCGCAGCGCGTGCCACACGAACGTGGCGGTCAGGAGCAATCCCGCAAGCGTCGGCCAGAGGACGGTCGGCGCCGTGAAGCTCGAGTGCGTCCCCAGCTCGGAGAGCCCGTAGACGAGCGCGGTCGAGCCCGCCGACAGCAGCAGCAGGCCCGTGGTGTCAAGCTTGCCGGCCTCGCCCGAGTCGGTGCGCGGCAGCATCCGCGATGCCAGCGCGAAGGCGAGCACGCCCACGGGCAGGTTCACGAGGAAGATCCAGGACCAGTGCAGGTTCTGCAGGATCGCGCCGCCGACGACGGGCCCGAGGATCGGCGCGAGCATCGCGGGCATCGAGACCACGCCCATCACGCGGCCCATCCGCTTCGGCCCCGCGACCTGGGCCATGATCAGCTGGCCCACCGGCATGATCATGCCCCCGCCCGCGCCCTGCAGCACGCGGAACAGCACCAGCTCGGTGGTCGAGGTCGCGACCGCGCAGAGGCCCGAGCCGACCGTGAACAGCACCAGCGAGACCATGTAGACGCGCTTGGCGCCGTAGCGGCGCGCGGCCCAGCCCGTCACCGGGATCACCGCCGCCAGCGACAGCAGATAACCCGTCACGACCCATTGGATCTGAGCGATCGAGCTGTGCAGGTCGGTGCTCAGCGTGCGCAGCGCGACGTTCACGATCGTCGTGTCGAGGATCGACATGATCATCCCCAGGATCACCACGCCCGAGATCACCCAGACGTGTTTCTCGATGCGCTCCGAAGCAGCGGGCCCGTGGTCGGCCGCGGGCACAGCGCTCGCGCCGCCGGTCGCCGCTGCGGTGTCGTTCGATGTCGTTGTCTCAGAAGTCATTCGGTACCTTAAGTTTAGGTACCAAAGGTTTTTCTTCAAGGCCTCTGGACGTTTGTGTGAGCGATCGCACACGAGGCCGGCGCGACCAGCCGGAGGTCAGGTCGTGGGGCGCCTGGCGTGACGCCAGACCGTGACGAGCACGTAGGCGATCAGCCCGGCCAGCAGCCCCAGCAGGCTTGCGGCGACGCCCACCAGGAAGGCGCCCTCGAACAGGGCAAACCAGACGGTGCTCGGATGATCAAGGCCGAGCAGAACCCCCGCGATCGCCCCAACCACGCTCCCCAGAACCGTCGCCGCCACCGCAAAGCGCGGTATCAGAGGCATCCCGGCAAGTTCGCGTGCGAACGAGCGCATGACTTCATTCTCTCACCGGCCAGGGCCGGCCCTGGGACAACTACCAGCGGTAGTGAGCGAACGCCTTGTTCGCTTGGGCCATGCGGTAAATGTCGTCCTTGCGCTTGTAGGCGCCGCCCTGCTGCGACTGCGCGTCCATCAGCTCGTTCGCGAGCCGCTGCGCCATCGTCTTCTCGCGGCGCTGGCGGGCGAACTCCACCAGCCAGCGCACCGCCAGCGTGCGGGCGCGGCGGGCCGGGACCTCCACCGGCACCTGGTAGGTGGCGCCGCCCACGCGGCGGGAGCGCACCTCAAGCGAAGGGGTAAGGGCTTTGATCGAGGCCTCCAGCGTCTCGATCGGGTCTTTGTCCGAGCGCTCGCCCAACAGCGCCAGCGCGTCGTAGACGATCCGCTCGGCGGTTGACTTCTTGCCGTCGAGCATCACCTTGTTGATCACCTGCTGCACCAGCTTCGAGCGGTGGACGGGGTCCGCCTCCAGCGGGCGGATCTGGGCGGCTGCGCGGCGAGGCATCTATTTCTTCTTCACGCCGTACTGCGAGCGGCCCTGCTTGCGGTCGCTGACGCCGGCGGCGTCGAGCGTTCCCCGCACGACCTTGTAGCGGACGCCCGGCAGGTCCTTGACCCGGCCGCCGCGGACCAGCACCACGGAGTGCTCCTGCAGGTTGTGACCCTCGCCCGGGATGTAGGCCGTGACCTCGATCGACCCGGAGATGCGCACGCGCGCGACCTTGCGCAGCGCGGAGTTAGGCTTCTTCGGGGTCGTGGTGTAGACGCGCGTGCAGACGCCGCGGCGCTGAGGCGCGGCGACCTTCTTCTTGCGGCCCTGGCCCGACTTGAGGCCGGGGGTCGCGAGCTTCTTCTTCGGGGCCACGCGGCCCTTGCGCACGAGCTGTGAGGTCGTCGGCATAGGGACGGTGATGCTAGCAGCGCAGAGCGGTCGCGGGGGCGCCGTGTCTATGCGCTTGCGGTGGCGCCTGCGGCGCGCACGGGTGCGGGCATCATCGCGGCGGCGACGATCACCGCCACGAAGGCAATCGACTGCAAGGTGAGGCCCAGCGGGCTGCCCGCCATCGGGTCGCCGAAGACGAGAATCCCGCCGGTGATCCCCGCGATGTTCGCGGCCGTGCCGGTGACGGCGATCACCGGGACGGCGTCTCCGTCCTGCAGGCCGCGGGCGGAGGCGTAGAAGGCGACGATCGAGGCCAGCACCGCGACCAGCAACCACGGGCTCAGCAGCAGGCCCAGGAAGCCGTGCGCGCCGGTGATCCCGGTCAGCGCCTTGATCGCGGTGTCCGAGACGCCGAACAGGATGCCGGCCGCGGCGCCGAGCATCACGCCGTGGTGCTCGACGGGGCCGCCCATGCGCGGGCCCATGATCAGCAGGCCGCCGAGGCCGAAGAGGCCGGCCTCGAAGCCGATCATCGCCGCGAGCGAGAACTGCGAGTGCGCCCCGTGCATCGCCGGGGCGGTGATGCCGAGGATCGCGAGGCCCGCCGCCATCAGCGACAGCCCGATCCACTGACGGCGCCCGACCTCGAAGCCGAACATGCGGTCTGCCATCACCGCGATGAAGACCACGCCCGCGGCGAGCGCCACCTGAATCACCGACATCGGCGCGAGCGCCAGCGCCGCGACGTGCAGGCCCCAGCTCGCGGTGGCGGTGATCATCCCGAGCGTGAACCACTTCGAAGAGTAGAGCTGGCGGGCCGAGCGCAGCGGGTGGCGCACGTCGACCTTGGGCACCGAGTTGGCGCCGCGGTGCTTGTAGAAGAAGCCGAGGTTGGCTACGAAGGCGCACGCGAGCGCTAGGAGGATGCCGAGGTCTAGGGTCATGAAAAAGTTGGGGTGCCCGGGAGTTGCGTGAGTGGGGATCGACGGCTCAGAACGGCTGCTTTACTGCCTGCCCCCAACGTTCGGCGTATCGGCCGTCGCGAAAGAGTACCCAGGCGAACCTCTGTGGAAACTAAAGAGCGGCTTAAAGAAATACCCGAGTTCCCAAGCGCCGATTCGCACAAGCCGTTGCTGCTGGTCGACATCGACGGTGTGATCTCGCTTTTCGGGGGCGAGCCCGGCTCGCGCGGCGAGGGCTCGCTGCACTCGATCGACGGCATCCTGCACTTCCTTTCGTCCGCCGCCGCCGCTCACCTGCTCGACTTGCAGGAGCAATTCGAGCTGGCTTGGTGCAGCGGCTGGGAGGAGAAGGCCGACGAGCACCTCCCACACCTGCTGGGGCTGCCCCGGGGCCTGCCGTTCCTGCGCTTCGAGCGCTCGGTGGGCCGCGCGAACGCGCACTGGAAGCTCGAGGCGATCGACGCCTTCGCCGGCGAGCGGGCGCTCGCCTGGATCGACGACGCGCTGAGCCCCGCCTGCCACGAGTGGGCCGCCGCGCGCGAGGCGGGCGGCTCGCCGACGCTGCTCGTCACCACCGAGCCCCAGCTCGGGCTGACGGCGCGCGAGGCGGCGCTGCTCAGCGGCTGGGCCGGCGAGCTGCAGCGCCGGCGAGCAGCGGCGTCATAGCGACGGCGACCGCGCCTGGCCGGAGGGTTCGCAACCGCCCCGACGGGCGCCACGAGCCGATCAGAGAAGCAAGGGGGCGCGCTCAGCGCCCCCTTGCCCAATCCCTACTCCCCGCTCGGCTCCTCCGGGACCTCGAGCTCGGCCAGCTCCTCGACGAAGCCGGGGTCCGTGTCGCCGGCGCCGATCTTCTCCAGCGAGGCGAGGTCGGCGTCGAACTCGCTGCCGTAGCCGCCGCCGAAGCTGTCGGCGTTCGAGAGCCCGAGCTCAGCGGCGATCTCGTCCTGGTCCAGCAGGCCGACATCGTCGATCGCGCGGGGCAGCGGTTCGGACGGTTCGATCTCGATCCGCCGGTAGCGCTTCAGGCCCGTGGCGGCCGGGATCAGCTTGCCGATGATCACGTTCTCCTTGAGCCCGTTCAGGCGGTCGGTCTTGCCCTCCAGGGCCGCGTCGGTCAGCACCTTCGTCGTCTCCTGGAAGGAGGCCGCCGAGAGGAAGGAGTCCGTGTTCAGCGAGGCCTTCGTGATGCCGAGGATGATGTCCTCGAACTGCGCGGTCTCGCCCTTGCCGGCGGCGATCTCGTCGTTGACCTTCGCGAATTCGAAGCGGTCCACGAACTGTCCGGGCAGGTAGTCGGTGTCGCCCTTCTGGTCGACCCGCACCTTCTTCAGCATCTGGCGCACGATCAGCTCGATGTGCTTGTCGTTGATGTCCACGCCCTGGGACTTGTAGACCTCCTGGACCTCCTTCACCAGGTACTGCTCGGTGTCGGTGCGCCCACGGATCGCCAGCAGCTCGTGCGGGTAGACCGACCCCTCGTTGAGCTGCTTGCCCGCGGCGATCTTCTCGCCCTGGGAGACGAACAGCCGCGTGCGGCGCGGGAAGGAGTGTTTGTGCTCCTCGCCGGCCTCGTCGGTGATCGTGACGTTCAGCGCCTTGTCGGTCTCCTCGATCGAGACGGTGCCGTCCTGTTCGGCGATCTTCGCGAGGCCCTTCGGCTTGCGCGCCTCGAACAGCTCCACCACGCGGGGCAGGCCGTGCGTGATGTCCGCGCCGGCGACGCCGCCGGTGTGGAACGTACGCATCGTCAGCTGCGTGCCGGGCTCGCCGATCGACTGCGCGGCGATGATCCCGACCGCGTCGCCGATCTGCGCCAGCGACCCCGTCGCCATCGCGCGCCCGTAGCAGGCCTGGCACACGCCGCTCTGCGCCTCGCACTTCAGCACCGAGCGGACCGGCACCCTCACGTCGTTGCCCTTCTCGTGATCCTCCGCGAAGGCCGTGGCGATGTCGTCGAACTGCTCACGGCCGATTTCGCCGCCCTGCTCGGCCAGCATGCGGCCGCGCTTGGTGGTGATGTCCTGCGCCGCGACGCGGCCCACGAGGCCGTCGTTGGGCTCGCCGCCGTCCTTGTACACCGACATCTCGATGTAGTCCTCGGTGCCGCAGTCCGGCTCGCGGATGATCACGTCCTGGGCGACGTCGACCAGACGCCGCGTCAGGTAGCCGGAGTCCGCGGTGCGCAGCGCCGTGTCGGCGAGGCCCTTTCGCGCGCCGTGCGTGGAGATGAAGTACTCCAGCACCGACAGGCCCTCCATGAAGTTGGCCTTGATCGGGCGCTCGATGATTTCACCCTTCGGGTTGGCCATCAGACCGCGCATCCCGGCGAGCTGGCGGATCTGCTTGAAGGAACCGCGGGCGCCGGAGTTGGCCATCATGAAGATGGGGTTCAGCGTCTCGAGGTTCGCGACCATCGCCTCCGCGACGTCGTCGGTGGCGGCGTTCCACTTCTCGACCACCGCCTCGTGGCGCTCCTCCTGCGTGATCAGGCCCATGTCGTACTGGTCTGAGATCTCCGCGACCTGCTGCTCGTAGCTGTCGAGGATCTTCTGCTTGTCCGGCGGCACCACGACGTCGTTCTTGGAGATCGTGATCCCCGCCTGCGTCGCGTACTTGAAGCCCAGGTCCTTGAAGGCGTCGAGCACCATCGAGATCGTCGTCGCGCCGTAGGTCTGCACGAGCACGTCGATCAGCCGCGTGGTGTCGCGCTTCTTCATCGACTGGTTCACGAACACGTACTTGGAGGCGTCGAACTCGTCGCCCAGCGCCTCGTGCAGCGCGCGCTCGATGCGGTCGTTGTAGATGATCCGGCCCACGGTCGTCAGCACGTGACCGCCCTCGCGCCCGAACGGGCGGAACTCGGCGATGTCGTGCAGCTTCACGACGCCGGCCTCGTGCGAGATCTCGGCCTCCTGCGCCGTGCGGAACACGTGCGGCTTCGGCTCGTAGGTCGCGCGGTCGATCCCTCCCAGCTCGTCGGCTTCGGGGCCGTAGGTGAGGTAGTAGGCGCCCAGGATCATGTCCTGCGTCGGCGTCGCCAGCGGCGCGCCGTGCGCCGGGGAGAGGATGTTGTTCGAGGACAGCATCAGGATCCGCGCCTCGGCCTGCGCCTCCGCCGAGAGCGGCAGGTGCACGGCCATCTGGTCGCCGTCGAAGTCCGCGTTGAAGGCGTGGCACACCAGCGGGTGCACCTGGATCGCCTTGCCCTCCACGAGCAGCGGCTCGAACGCCTGAATGCCCAGGCGGTGCAGCGTCGGCGCGCGGTTCAGCAGCACCGGGTGCTCGTGGATGACCTCCTCCAGCACGTCCCAGACCTCGCCGATCATCGAGTCGACCATCTTCTTCGCGGCCTTGATGTTCTGCGCGGACTTGCGCTCGACCAGGCGGGCCATGATGAACGGCTTGAACAGCTCCAGCGCCATGATCTTCGGCAGGCCGCACTGGTGCAGCTTCAGGTACGGCCCGGCGACGATCACCGAGCGGCCCGAGTAGTCCACGCGCTTGCCGAGCAGGTTCTGGCGGAAGCGCCCCTGCTTGCCCTTCAGCATGTCGGAGAGGCTCTTCAGCGGGCGGTTGCCCGGCCCGGTCACCGGACGGCCGCGGCGGCCGTTGTCGAACAGCGCGTCGACCGCCTCCTGGAGCATGCGCTTCTCGTTGTTGACGATGATCTCCGGCGCGCCCAGGTCCAGCAGCCGCTTGAGGCGGTTGTTGCGGTTGATCACGCGGCGGTAGAGGTCGTTGAGGTCGGAGGTCGCGAAGCGGCCGCCGTCCAGCTGCACCATCGGGCGCAGCTCCGGCGGGATCACCGGCACCGCGTCGAGCACCATCATCTCGGGCTTGTTGCCCGACTGGATGAAGGCGGAGACGACCTTCAGGCGCTTGACGGCGCGGGCCTGCTTCTGGCCTTTGCCGGTCTTGACCTGGTCCTCGAGCTCGAGGCGCTCGGCCTCGAGGTCGACCTGCTGGAGCAGGTCACGGATCGCCTCGGCGCCCATGCCGCCGCGGAAGTACTCGCCGAAGCCGTAGGGCGAGCCGAAGCGCTCCTTCAGCTCGCGGAAGGTCGACTCGTCGTGCTCGATCTGCTTGGGCTCCATCGTCTTGAAGAGCTCCCAGACGTTGCGCATGCGCTCGGCGGCGTCCTCGATGTAGGCCTC